>CAMCMZ010000066.1 GCA_945876185.1 Candidatus Kuenenia stuttgartensis
GCCGGGCGAGTTGATGTAGAGCGTGATTGGCTTCTTGGCGTCATCGAGCTGCAGGCAGAGAAGCTGCTGCACGATGTTGTTCGCCACGGAATTATCTATCGCTTCGCCGAGGAAGACGATGCGGTCTTGGAAGAGGCGCGTGGTCAGGCCGACCGAGCGCGCGTCCTTGGCCTTGGTCAGGAGGACCTTGGGCGCACCGGACACGGGGGAGGATTCGTCTTCGTCGTCGTGGGGCATGGCGGATGGTCGGAGGCGAGGTGGTCAGCGTCAAGGACGCCGGGGCGGGGATTGGATGCGGAACGTGATGAAAGGTTCAGTCGCGGCGGCCGCCGCCGATCAGACCGGCGCGCCAGGCCCAGTAGATCAGCTCGATAAGCGAGAACACCGCAGCGGCGAGGTAGGTCAGGCCGGCAGCGAACAGCACGCGGTGCACCGCGTCGTCCTCGTCGCCGGGGCGGGTGATGCCGAGGCGCACCAGCGCCAATTTGGCCTGAGATGAGGCGTTGAATTCGTTCTGGACGACGATGAAGGCGCACAGGGTCGAGACGCCGAACGCGCCCACGCCGATCATCGCCAGGGTGTGCTGCCAGGTGTGGGGCAGGATGTGTTGCCCGGCCGAGAGCATGACCGCGACGATGATCAGCCAGGGTGCGAACATCGAGCCGAAATGCGCGGGATAGACCAAAACGCTGCGCATCCACATGTGCCAGAGTCCATGCGCATGCTGGAGCGCATGGCCGACCTCGTGCGCCGCCACGCCAGCCGCCGCCGCGTGGGTGCCGTTGAAGACGTCGGGGCTGAGGGACAAGGTCTTGGCCATCGGGTTGTAGTGGTCGCTGAGGAAGCCTTCATTTTGGACCACCGTCACGTCGGAGATGTCGTTGTCGCGCAGGATCAGGCGCGCGACCTCGGCACCGGTACGGCCGGAGGCGAGCGGCACGCCTTTGCCGCGATTGAAGGCCAGTCGCACATAGCCGCTGGCGAGCAGCGAGATGAGCAGGCCGAAGCCGATGATGGCGAGATGGATGGGGTCGAATCCGAAGAACATGGTTTCGCCTCCTGTCGTCTCTCACCAGCAGGGTCGATGCCAAACCAGTTTGCTGGCTATTCCGCGCGAACAGAGGAGAAAAATCGAGAATCACGACCATTCCCGAGATTTCGGCGCGGACAGCCCACGCCGATTCCGCCTGGGCGGCTGCCGTCAGGTCAGGATGACCCAATCAGCCGAGCGACAGCATGCGTTCGATCGGCAGCCGCGCCCGCGCGATTAGGGCCGGGTCGAGTTCGACGCTGGGCGAACCATCGCGCATGCACCAGTAGAGCTTTTCCAGGGTGTTCCGCTTCATGTGCGGGCAGACATTGCATGACGTGCACGAACCCTGGCTGCTTTCATCATCGCCAGGGGCCGCAGCGCCGGGCACCGTCGCCGGGGCGGGGATGAAGCGGCCCTGCGGACGGACCTTCTGCATTTGGTGGATGATGCCGGGTTCGGTCACCACCAGCCAAGTTGCGGCGACGGGGCCGTTCTTCACCGCGTCGAGCAGGGCTTTCGTCGAGCCGACCACGTCGCCCAGCGCCCGCACTGCATGCGGACATTCGGGATGGACGAGCGTGATGCATCCCGGATTCGCCTGCTTGAGATCGGCCAGGGCCTGGACGCTGAAGAGTTCATGCACCTCGCAGGACCCTTGCCACAGCACGAGATCCCGGCCGGTCTTGCGCGCGACCCAGTCGCCCAGGAAGCGGTCTGGCGCGAAGATCACCGGCGTCGCGCGCGGGATGGCCTCGACCACCGCGACCGCGTTCGACGAGGTGCAACACCAGTCCGACAGCGCCTTCACCGCCGCCGATGAATTGACATAGGTCACCACCGCGTGGCCGGGATGCGCAGCGACGAAGGCGCGGAACGCCTCTGCCGGCGCGCTGTCCGATAGGCTGCACCCGGCCGCAAGATCCGGCAGCAGCACCGGCTTTTCCGGCGACATGATCTTGGCGGTTTCCGCCATGAAATGCACGCCGCAGAAAACGATGGTCTTGGCCTTCGACCTCGCCGCTTCGCGCGCCAATTGCAGACTGTCGCCGATGAAGTCCGCCACGTCCTGCACTTCCCCTTCCTGGTAGTAGTGCGCCAGCACCACAGCGTCGAGCTCGTGTTTCAACCGCTGGATGGCGGCAGCGAGATCGACCGGGGCGGTGCGGGCGAGGGGGAGGATCATGGTTTGGCCTCAGGGATGCGAACCGAGGGATGGCCACAAAGAGCACAAAAGTCACAAAGTTTGGTGGTGAGAAGCGTGGTGTGCCCAACGACCGCGCCCGTCGCCTACGCCGTCCGCGGATCCTGGTTCGCCAGCGCCTTCGCGGTCTGCTCGGCGCGGAAGGCGTGCACCCGTTGACGGATGGCGGGGTCGGCGAGGGCGAGGATGGCGGCAGCGAGCAGGCCGGCGTTGGTCGCTCCGGCCGGGCCGATCGCCAGCGTGCCGACCGGGATGCCGGCGGGCATTTGTGCGATCGCCAGCAGCGAATCCATGCCGTTGAGGGCCTTCGACTGCATCGGCACGCCGAGTACCGGCAGCGCGGACTTGGCGGCGACGACGCCGGCCAGGTGCGCGGCGGCGCCGGCGCCGGCGATGATGACCTTCAGCCCGCGCGCCTCGGCTTCGCTGGCGTAGGCGAACACCGCGTCTGGCGTGCGGTGGGCGGACATGACCTTCACCTCATGCGGCACCTGCAATTTCTCGAGCACGTCGGAGGCACCGCGCATGGCCTCCCAGTCGCTCTTGGATCCCATGAGGATCCCGACCAGGGGTGCGGGGGTGGGCGTGGAGGATGAAGCGGAGGAGGAGGTGGTGGCTGGGGTCGGCATGGCGGGTTGATGGGGGTTTGGGGTGGATGGTGGCAAAGACGATCGGAAGGGAACGGTTCAGCGCGCCGCCGTACGCCGGGTGCGCACCGCCTTGGCGAGGGTTTCCAGCACTGGCACGGTGTCGTCCCAGCTCAGGCAGGCGTCGGTGATGCTTTGGCCGTAGGCGAGCTTGGCGCGCACGTCCGCTTTCGCGTCGCCGGGTTTGACTTCGGCAGGCAGATCCTGCCTGCCTGCGGTGAGATGGCTTTCGAGCATCACGCCGAAGATGCGGCGGCTGCCGGCGGCGACCTGTTCCGCCACGGCAGCAGCAGCGAGTGGCTGTTTGCGGTAGTCCTTGGCGCTGTTGCCGTGGCTGCAATCGACCATGAGCGGCTGGTTCAGGCCGAGGCCGTGCAGGGTGGTCGCGGCCTGTTCGACGCTGGCGGTGTCGAAGTTGGTGCCCCGGTTCGAACCGCGCAGGATGACGTGGCAATCGGGATTGCCCCGGGTCGACACGATCGCGGCGAGGCCGTCTTTGCTGACCGACAGGAAATGGTGCGGATGGCGGGCGGCGCGCAGGGCGTCAGCGGCGATCTGGATGCTGCCATCAGTGCCGTTCTTGAAGCCGACCGGCACCGACAATCCGCTCGCGAGTTCGCGATGGACCTGGCTTTCGGTGGTGCGCGCGCCGATCGCGCCCCAGCTCACCACGTCGGCGAAGAACTGCGGCGTGATCGGGTCGAGGAATTCGCATCCCGCCGGCAGACCGAGTTCGGCGAGGTCGCAGAGCAGGGTGCGCGCCAGGCGCAGGCCCTTGTTGATGGCGAAGGATCCATCCAGATCGGGATCGTTGATGAAACCCTTCCAGCCCACCGTGGTGCGCGGCTTTTCAAAGTAGACCCGCATGACGATGATCAGGTCGTCGGCCAGGCGGTCGGCTTCGCGCTTCAACCGCCGGGCGTAGTCCTCGGCCGCCTGCAGGTCGTGGATCGAGCACGGTCCGACCACTGCGACCAGGCGGTCGTCGCTGCCGCGCAACGATCCCGCCACGCTCTGGCGGCCCAGCGCCACGGTGGTCGACGCGGTTTCGCTGACCGGCAGTTCCTCCAGCAGGATGGCCGGGGGCAGCAGCGGGCGGAGGCGGTCGATCCGGACGTCGTCAGTCTGGTAGCGCATAGGGGTTCCGGGGCGGGGCAGGGTGCGCTAGACTCGGCGCATGCCAAGCGCAGAAACCCCCAGTCCCGACGCGGCGGGCGAAGTGCAGCTCCGCACCACCTTTGCCACCGTGGAAGGGACCTTGGCCCCCGACCAGGCCAAGGGCCAACGGATCGGCGGTGCGTTCCTGGCCCTGGCAGGGGCCGCCATCGCGGTCGCCGGGGTCATAGCGGTATGGCGCGATGAGGCGCGGGATCCGGCCTCGCTGTTGTCCGGGTCGGGTTGGGCCCTGCCCGCAGGGATCGTGGGCGCCATGGCGGCCTCGTTTGGCTGCCTGCTTCTGCTGCGTGGACTGCGGCAGCGCTGCGGCCGGGTCCGCTTTCTTCACGCCCAACCAGGGATCCTGCCTGGACTCGACCGTGGTCCGGTCCTGCCCGGTCCGAAGGCCAGCCCCGGTCCGACGGTCGAAGCCGGTTGCAGGCCGCTGCTCCTGCGCCAGATCGACGCGGGGCATGAGACTCTGGCGATGTCGGTGCTGTTCGCTGTCGTGGCGGTATCGGGTGCCGGGGCCTGCTGGTTCCTGCGGCCGTTTGCCGGATGGGCGGGGCCGGCCGAGGATGTCGCGCTGCATGCTGCCATCGCCTGCGTCTGGCTAGTCGCCGCCCTGGCCGGCTGGACCTGGTGGCGCTGGAAGCACCTGCACCGTCACGCTGTCGGCACCAACCTCATCGACGCCGGCGAGGCGATCGAAGTCCGCATCGATGGTCACGTGCGGCCGATCGCACGCTGTGTCTTGGCCGCAGTTCAACTCGCCAACGCTCCTGGCCCGACCGGATTCGCCGGATTGCTCGCAGGTGATTCATTGCAGCTCATCCTCGTCGTGCGGCTGAACGACGGCCTGTTGGAGCGCATCCCGCTCGCGGCGCAGTGTGGCCACCGCGACTCCCTGGCCCTGGCGGCGGCGGCCTTGGCGCGCGACCTCGCCGTGCCGTTGCTGGTGCCGCCAGTGCCGGGGAAATCGTGACCGGCGGCTGTAACCCAGGGCGCAACTGCCGGTAGTACGGGGGAACCTCGCTGGAGCCGCCCATGATCATGACCCGTACTCCGCTTCTTTCCCTGATGCGGTCCAACGACCTGGTGCGCGCCAAGGTCCTGGTGCGCGCCACCGTCCTGATGCGGGTCACCGCCCTGGTCGCCCTGCTGCTCGGCGCGCTTGCCGCCGCCGATCTTGCTGACATTCCGGCCGACCACCGTTGGGTGGCGCAGATCAACGTCCAGGCCATCGCAAAGGGTGGTCTGGGCGAGGCGTTGCGCATCCGTCTGAGCGCCGACGAGGTCGGGCGCAAGTTGGCCATGTTGGAAGGTCTCACCGGCTTCCAGCCGCTGCGCGACCTGGATCGCGTCACCATCACCGGGCAGGGGCCTGAAGAGGAACGCGCCTGCGCCATCTTGCGCGGTCGCTTCGACACCGCTCGCGTGACCGCCCTGGTCGCGATCTTGCCCGGCCATGCGCAGGAAAACCATCGCGCCCACGTCATCCACCGCTGGAACGAGGTGAAGGACGGTAAGGCACGCTTCGGCGTCGTCGCTGCCGATCGCATCGTGGTGGCGCGCACCGCCGACCGGGTCAAGGCGGTGCTCGACGTGGTCGATGGGCAGGCCAAGGCGATCGAGGCCTCGGTGCTGCCGGCTCTCGATCCGACCGCGCTCATCGTCGGCGCTGCGCGCGACCTCGATTATTGGCGTGGGATGAAGGCAGGCGCGCTGGTCTTCAAACGCATGCAGTCGCTGGGCTGCTCGGTGGTGGAGCGCGATGGGGCACTGCGCCTCCACCTGGTCGGGGACGCGACCAATGAAGCTGCGGCGAAGGATCTCGTCGATCTCGGCAACGGCCTCCTGGCGTTCGCCCGCTTGAAGCCCGGCAAGGGTCCGGCGAAGGAGATCCAGAACGCCCTGGTGGCCAACGCGAAGATCACCCGCAATCGCGCCCAGATCACCGCCGCCAGCCAATTCCCGGTGGAGCTGGTGCTGAAGCGCCTCGGCGATGGCTCGTTCCTGCACGGATTAAAGGCGGTCATGCAGGCTGCCGCCGCCGCCCGCACCGCCGCCGAGGCGGAGGAGCCGGCGGTGGAGCCCGCCGTGGCTCCGGCCCCGAATGATTCGACGCATGACGCCGTGAAGAAGCCAGGAAATCCCTGATGTCGACCCTGGCCCTGCCGTTGCCCCGCTTGCTGCCGGTCGCGACGGAGACGGATGCCGGCATGGCCGTTCCGCCTGAATCCGTTCCTCCTGAAGCCGTTTCGCCTGAGGCTGAGGCGACGGACGAACGCTTGATGGCCGCCGCCGCCCGCGACGACGAGACCGCGTTCGCCGCCCTGGTCGCGCGCTGGGCCCCGCGCCTGCACCGCTTCCTGGTGGTCGGCGGTAGCGACCGTACCGATGCCGACGATGTGGTGCAGGAGACCTTCATCCGCGCCTGGCAGGCGCGCACCCGCTACGATCCCGCGCGCCCGCTGTCGACCTGGCTCTTCACCATCGCCGTGCGCCTGGCAGCGAACCAGCGCGCGCGGCAGCGTCCGTTGCCATGGCAGGCCGGCATGGATCCGCCGGCGGCCGAAGCACCCGGCGAGTCCGGCGGAATCTGGGACCGCGCCCGCGCCGTGCTGGAACCGCGCGATTTCCGCCTGCTCTGGCTGCATTACAGCGAGGACGAACCGATCGACGGTATCGCTACCGTGCTCGGCATCAGCGCCAACGCGGCCAAGGTCGCGCTCCACCGCGCGCGCCAACGCCTCGCCCCGTTCCTTGCCGCTGCCCACGCCGCTGGAGCCCTGTCATGACCGACCCCGATCCGCTTGCCGACCGTCTACGGCGCGATGCCGCCCGCATCGGCGCCACCGCCGATCCGTCGCTCGCCACCCGCTGCATCGCGGCGGTGGGCCGGGTGGACACGACGAACCGGCCGGTTCCGCGCCGCCCATGGATCCGTCCGGCAGCGGCCGCGCTGGTTGCGGCTGCGGCCGGGATCGCGGTGCTCGTCGGCCTTATTATGATCGAAACTGATACGGCAACCGAACCGGCGACCACCGCCCAGGTCGAGGCCGAGGCCAAATTGCTTGCCCGCGATGTCGGTTCCGCAGTCGCCTTCCTGGCGAGTCAGTTCCCGTCCCTGCCGGGGGAATGACATTTTTCGGTGTCCCGACAAGGCGAATCCGTCCTTGCCGCCCGGTTGCCGGCCGCGCATCGTGCCGCTGGAGGACCATCCCATGCCCAGCCCCGTTCCCGCCGGCACCGCACCCCTTGGCATCGACCTGAAAAAGGGCGAGACCAAGTTCTGGTGCAGTTGCGGCTTGTCGAAATCCCAGCCGTGGTGCGACGGCGCGCACAAGGGCAGCGGCATGGCGCCGTGCAAGCTCGCGGTCGAAAAGGACGGCACGTGCTGGCTGTGCACCTGCAAGGCGACCAAGACGCCGCCGTTCTGCGACGGTTCGCACAAGGGCGTAAAACTCCCCGGCTGAAACCGATCCGGGCGGCCCGCTCGATCGCGGTGTCCCGGCTTGGGAAATCGGCCGCTTGGTTCCGTCGGCCCCTGGCCACAACCCAGGCATGAGCACCTCGCAGACCTACGCCACCCACCGCGTCCTGCCGCTTGGCTACATCGTCGGTGGGGTCGCGATCGCGGCCAACGCCGGCTACCTGATTTACCAGGCTGGGGTGCAGCAGATGTGCGGCCCGGTGCTCGGCTCGCTGTCCGCGCTCGCCCTGGTCGTGGTCTGGTTCAAGGCGCGGCGCAACGCGCAGATCATGCAGGACCGCATCATCCGCCTGGAAATGCGCCTGCGCCTGGCCGCGCTCCTGCCCGGCCGGCAAGCCGATCTCGCGCGCCTGACCCTGCCGCAGCTGGTCGCCCTGCGCTTCGCCTCTGATGCGGAACTGCCCGCCCTGGTCGAGCGCGTGCTGGCCGGCGAGTTCGCCAAGCCGGATGCGATCAAGCGCGCGGTGAAGGACTGGCAACCCGATCATCTGCGGGTCTGAGGTGGCGGCTCCGCCGGTTCTTGCGCTGAACGCCGCCTCCGCGAAGCCACCACCGAAAAAAATCGGCTGGGGTGTGGTGCTGCGCGAATCCGCCGAACTCATGCATCGCCATCGTGGCCGCATGCTGGTCGGGCTGGGGCTGCTCATCATCGGCCGGGCGGCTTCGCTGGTACCGCCGGCGAGCGCGGGCTGGCTCATCGACCACATCGTCAAAGACCACAAGCCGGAACTGCTCTGGCCGCTCGCCGGGGCGGTGCTTGCCGCGACGGTCATCCAGGCGGCGACCGGCTTCGTGCTGTCGCAACTCCTTGGCGTTGCGGCCCAGCGCGCCATACATGACCTGCGCCTGGAACTGCACTGGCATGTGCTGCGCCTGCCGGTGGCGCGCTTCGACGCGACCCAGAGCGGCAATCTGGTCACCCGGGTGATGACCGATGCCGAGGGAATCCGCAACCTGATCGGCAACGGGATCGTGCAACTCGTCGGCGGCATCGCGACCGCTTCGGTGGTGTTCGTCATCCTGATGTACCTCAACTGGCAGCTCACGGTGGCGATCGCGGTGCTGCTCGCCGCTTTCGGTGTCGTGACCGCGATCACCCTGGCGCGCCTGCGTCCGACCTTCCGCGCCCGTAACCAGATCCAGGCCGAGATCACCGGTCGGATGACCCAGGTGCTGTCCGGCATCAGAGCCGTCAAGGCCTACGCCGCCGAACCGCGCGAGCAGGCCGCCTTCCAGTCCACGGCGGAAAAGCTGTTCGGTCTGATCCGGGGCACGATCACCGGATTCTCGGCGATGACGGCGGTCGGCATGCTGGTGGTCGGACTCAGCGCGGCGGTGCTCCTGATCATCGGCGGTCAGGGTCTGCTCGCGGGCACCATGACCAACGGTCAGTTGTTCAGCTACGTGATGTTCGTCGCGCTGATGACCGCGCCGGTGTTCCAGATCGCGGCGATCGGAACCCAGATCACCGAGGCCTTCGCCGGACTCGACCGCATCCGCGAACTGCGCCTCCAGACCACCGAGGACGCCGACGCCGCCGGGCGCAAACCCTGCCCGCGCCTGAACGGCCGGGTCGAACTCGACCGGGTGGTGTTCGGCTACAACCCGGAAAAACCGGTGCTGCACGGCGTATCGCTGGTCGCTGAGCCGGGCCAGACGGTCGCGCTGGTCGGCCCGAGCGGCTCCGGCAAGACCACCCTGGTGTCGCTCATCCTGGGCTTCCACCGGCCGCAGGGTGGGCGCATTCTCCTCGACGGCACGGATCTCGCCGACCTGCGCCTCGACAGCTACCGCCGGCAGTTGGGCGTCGTCCTGCAAGACAACGTCGTCTTCGACGGCACCGTGCGCGACAACCTGCTCTTCGCCCGGCCCGGCGCGACTGAGGCGGAACTCATTGCCGCCGCCGAGGCCGCCGCCGCGCGCGGCTTCATCGAAGCCATGGAAAAATCCTGGGACACCGTGGTCGGCGAACGCGGCGTGCGCCTGTCCGGCGGGCAGCGCCAGCGCCTCGCGATCGCGCGCGCCCTGCTCGCCGACCCGCGCCTGTTGGTGCTGGATGAAGCGACCAGCAGCCTCGACAGCGAGAGCGAGGCCGAGGTCCAGGCCGCCCTCGCCCGCCTGCGCCAGGGCCGCACAACCTTCGTCATCGCGCACCGCCTGAGCACCATTCGCGCGGCGGACCAGATCCTGGTGCTCGATGGCGGCAACATCGTCGAGCGCGGCCGGCACGATGAACTGCTCGCCGCGCATGGGCTTTATCGCCGCCTGCATGACCGTCAGGCCGGCGCGATGGCCGAGATTTACCGTAATCCGGGCGAGGCCGGTTAATCGGCGACGCCGGTTGCCTGGCGCGGGCCGGGGTCCAACTTGGCACGGCAGCAGCCGGAGCCTGAGCGCATGACCAGCCACGCCGAACGCATCACCAGCCATCCGCAGGGTGACGACCAGATCCTCTATTTCACTGGCCCCAGCCTGGATCGGGCCAGCCGGCGACTGTGGTTCATCTCGGACCGCGATGGCCATCCGAACATCCTGCTCCAGGATCTGGCCTCTGGCGCGGTCCGTCCCCTGACCGTCAACCGCTCCGGCCGGTTGTGGCAGTACCAGGGTTTCAGCGGCACGCCGAACCGTGGCCTGGGCGTGTGGTCGGTGGCCCTGGATCCGGATCGTGGGCTGATCTATCACCTCCAGGATGACGAGATCCGCTGCGCCGATGCCGAGGGCGGTACGCGCGTCCTGGCCAAGGTGCCCGCCGGGCAGACCACGGCGTTCATCCATGTTTCGGACTGCGGTCGCTGGCTGTGCGTGCCCACCACCGACGAACGTGCCTTGCTCGCCCCGGTGGCCGAGGGTTGCGCTCCGGGCGGCATGCACGCTATCGACCGGCGATGCCAGGACGAAGGACTCAACAGCTTCCTGCGCGTGTACGACACCACCTCGGGCAAGCTCGCCGCGTGCGTGGCCGTGCCACGCTGCTGGATCACCCATGTCCAGTTCCGCCCCGGCCGGCCGGAACACATCCTCTACAATCACGAATGGCCGAGCGCCGGCGGCGTGCGCCGGATGTGGTTGTGGGACGGTGCGCGCCATGTCTGCCTGCGTCCGGCCGGCCCCGGCCTCAGTCCGGAGGACTGGGCCTGCCACGAGGTCTGGTCGGCCAGCGGCGACGCGGTGATCTACCACGGCGGCCTGAAGGACGGGCCAGCCATGGTCGGTCGCTTGGTGCTTGCCGACGGCCGCCGCCGCGAGATCAGTCTGCCCGCCGGCTGGAAGCGCTATGGTCATTTCCAGGTCGCGCCCGGCCGCGACGACCTGCTGGTCTGCGACGGTTATTACGAGCAACCTGACGACGAACCCGGAAATGGCCGCTGGATCTCGCTGGTGCGCGTGGACTGGGACACCGGCCAACTCGACTGGACGCCGTTGGACCGGCACCGGTCGAACTGGCGCAGCCAGGACGACCATCCGCATCCGGTCTTCGCCCCTGATGGGCGGACTATCTACTTCACCGGCGGCACCCCAGACGGCCGGCGCGCGGTGTTCCGCTGCCCAGTACCGGCGAGCTGAACCAGGCAGCACCACGTTTTCCACGAAAGAAGCCTCGTGCAGCGCCCCACCAGCGATCTCCTACGCGTCCTCGCCATGGCGGCGGTGGTGGTCATCCACACCGGTGGGCAGGCGACCCGCGTTTGGCATCCGGGTGCGGATTGGTCGACCAGCCTCGCCGCCGTGCTCGATCAGGTTGCGCGCTTCTGCGTTCCGGTGTTCGTGCTGCTGTCGGGTTTCGGCCTCGCCCGGCGCGACCAGGAACGCAACCGTCGCAGCTCAACCGCCATAGCGGAACCGCTGTGGACGTTCTACGCCCCGCGCCTGCTGCGCACCGGTCTGCCGCTGATCGTGTTCTCGCTGGCGATGCTCGCGCTGCGCCTCTGCCAGTCGGGATGCTCACTCCAGGCACTCGCGACGTTTCCCTATCAGGTGCTGACCGGCAGCGCTGACTATCATCTCTATTTCTTGCCGATCATCATCGGCTGCTACCTCGCGTATCCGCTGCTGCGCTGGGTCGGTCCTGGCTGGGCGCTGACCGTGCTGGTGCCCTGGTACGTGCTGCTCTGCCAACCGTGCGACCTTCTGGCGGGTTGGATCATCGACCTGCAGATGGGCATCCCGGGTTGGAGTCCGCTGCGTTACCTGCCCTGGTTCGCGTTCGGGATGTGGGCAGCGACCTGGTCGGATGCACCCGCACCTGGCATGGCAAGGAAGCTCACCGCCTGGATGCTCGTGCTGGTCGCCGGTATCGGTGTGGTCTGGGAGTTCCTGGCCGGCATGCGCATCCACGGCATGCAGGCTGAGTGGATCCAACATTATTCCCGTATTTCGGTGACGATCTACGCGCTGGCCGTGTGGTGGTGGTTCCGCGTGCATGACCAGCCGCTGACGCAGTGGCTGGCAACCCCCGCCCGCACCGCTTGGCTGGCGCGCTTCGCCGCCTGGTCGTTCGCCGTCTTCCTCATCCATCCCTGGATCCTGCGCCTGCTCGCCCCGACCCCGATCGCCACCTGGCCGCAGGTCCAGGCCGTCGTGGTCGGCGTTACCGCCGTCGCGCTGGTGGCAGCTCTCGATCGGTTCATGACCTGGAATTCCGTGCGCTTAGCACTGGGCCTGGAGTCGCAACGGGTGAAGAATCCTGGAAATTCAGGTTGAATTCACCGTGCCTGGAAACTCCAGTCCAGCCACGTCTGCTTCGCAACAAAACAATCGGGCGCAGGCCGAAACCTGCGCCCGACGTTCTGTCCTCGACTCAGACACGGTCGATCAACGGATCGGACGCGTCGATATAGCCCATCGCGGGCAACCCCGCTCTACATCTCAAGGACGCGCCAGCCCGCGTCATGCCGGGCAAGTGCGGGGTCCAGGGCCCTTAGGCCCTGGCAGGGCGTGGCGGGACAGCGTCCCGCGGCTAAAAGTAGAGCTGATGCTGAACCCGAATGATGTTCGCGCGGGCGGCCTGCACATCCGGTCCGGTGCCGGCTTCGGCCTGCCAGTGGATGAAGTCGAGGCTCACCTTGTGGTTATTGCCCTTTAGGTACCAGTTGGCACCCAGTTCGTACTGCATACCCGAATTGCCGTAATCCACCTTGCCGTAGGACAACGACTCGGGGGTGTCACCGTCCAGGTCGATGCGCGTTACGCGTACCGCCGGTTCGATCACGGTCTTACCGCAGCAACCCATGGCATAGCCGGCCTGCAGCAGGTAGATGCTTTGGGTGCGATTCGGGGTGGCGAGCGAGGCTGAGGAATTGTGGACCTTGTTCCGGGCAAAACGGGCCTCGGCCAGGGCTGACCAGCCGTCTTGATGCACCAGCGCCTCGATGCCGAGCAGAATAGTGTCCTGGGAATAAGGACCCGCGACATCTCCAGGGGGGGGGTTATTTGTCGGCAATGCGTAGGTCTTTCGGTCGTTCTTGTTCAGGCCCAGGTCGATGCCGACGAGCCAGCCATTGCTCTTGAAGTCAACCCCGTTCGTTTCAGTAAAGCGCTTCAGGCCCTGGCTGATCTCAAGGCGGGTGGTGTAGGCCAGCCCTTCGGATCCGCCGGCAGCGGCGTCGTCATTGACGTTGTTCTGGGCATCGATGCCCTACTTCACGTTCACCCCGGCAACCGGAGCGGCGACGCGGTAGCCGACGCCGACACCCTTCACCTTCATCAGGGCCGCTGACGCACGGTCGGACGGCAGCTGATGCAGGGTGCTGGTGCCGAAAGCGGCCGAGTTGAAGAAGGCGTAATCGTAGCCGATCTGGACCGAGTGCTTGAGGTCGCCCTGGGCGAAGGTCTGGGTGACCGAGGCCTGATGGATTGTGGCCTTGGCGGTGCGGTTGGTGCTGGCCGAGGTTTCGCGATCGACGTTGTCGAGGCTGGCGACCAACGCGAAGCTGAGGTCATCCCCATAGGTGCCCTTGGCTCCGACGCGGAAGCGGCGGATGTAGAAATCCGCCGTGTCGGGGCTGGTCGCCTGGTCGCTGGACGGCGAGTACCGGTCCCCGCCGCCCGTATGGGCGTTCGCCCATTCGGCCCGGGTCTGCACCTGGGCGGTGAGGGACGCGTTGAGTTGGTCATCCGCGGCGGCGGCGAAGCCGGCGACGGCGATGAGGGCGAGGGATGGCGCGATGCGCATGAGGCGGTCTCCTGGGTTTGTTAGGAGGTGGTGAAGATTCTATGTATATCCTGTTAACGCAGCGACCGCCAGTGGGGATTTACCTAAGAAACGCGAAGAATCATTTGAATCAAAATCTGAAGGCGCCTATACTCACGAACGGCACCCGCTCGTGAAGGCCGGAAGCAATTGGAAAAGTACCGTGATCGGTCTCTCAGCCGGAGGCTGGTGATCCATGCAGCAGCTGCCAAGCGAGCAGCAGCGCGTTTGCCGCCGCACGCCGCTGGATGCGCTCGCGCGTCCCCTGCACCAGGATCCGGCGGGCGATCACCTGTTTCGCATCCGCCGCTGCGATCCACACGGTTCCCACGGGTTTTTCCACGGTTCCGCCATCGGGTCCGGCAATGCCGGTGGTCGCGACGGCGAGGTCCGCCTTGGCTGCAGCGAGCGCCCCGACCGCCATCGCCCGCGCCACCGGTTCGCTCACCGCGCCATGGCGACGGATCAGCCGGGGATCGACCCCGAGCACGGCAGCCTTGGCGTCGTTGTGGTAGGTGACGACCGCCTGGCGCAGCACTGCCGACGCTCCGGGCACCGCCCCGATCTGGGTCACCGCTTGGCCGCAGGTGCAGCTTTCCGCCAGGGTCAGGGTCTGCCCACGACGGGCCAGTTCGCCGACCAGGCTGGGGGCGATGCCGGCGGCAGGCAGGCACCACGGCGCGAGGAGGTCGCGTAGGCGCACAGCCCGTTCGCGCACGGCAGCGGCCTCGCCGACCGCGCGCAGGGTGATGTGGCCAAGTTCGCTCACCGTGATGCCGACACGCGGCTCTTGCTCGGTGAGTAAATCGCCGATGCGTTCCTGGGCATCGGACTCGCCCAGGCCGGCAAACCAGACCTCCTCGACCACCGGAACGATCAGGCCAGGATAGAGTCGGGGCAGGCGCCGGCCGACCCCGTCGAGCATCGCGTGCATCTCATGCGGCACGCCAGGCAGGCAGGCGATCCAGGATTTCCCCAGGCGCGCCAGCATTCCCGGTGCGGTGCCGCGATCGTTGGCCAGCATCAGCGCCCCGCGTGGCAGCAGGGCCTGGCGGCGATTGGTCGCGGGGATCGGTTTGCCGGGGCGAACCTTGCCGTACCAGGCGGTGATCGCCGCCCACGCGGAGGCGCGGAAGGTGAGTGGCACCCCGATCGCGGCGGCGAGCGCCTGGCGCGTGCGGTCGTCGTCAGTCGGCCCCAGGCCGCCGGTGCAGATGACCAGGTCGGCTTTGGCCGCCCAGTGGAGGGCCTCGACGATTGCTGCCTCGCCATCGGCCACGGTGCGCACGCCATCGACGGTGAATCCCCGGTCGCCGAGCCAACGCGCGATGTATGTGGAATTGGTGTCGACGGTGCGGCCGAGCAGCAGTTCGTCGCCGATCGCCAGGATGCGGGCGAGGGGCGTTTTCATTTTCCAACCCCTGCTTGCGCACTCGGTGCGGGTGCGGTCGGAGCGCGCGCCTGCTCGATCGCGGCCACGTCGGCTGATTGTGGTCCAAATCCCTGGTCGATGAGGGTGGTGCCGCGCACCAGTTTCGCCCGCAGGTCGCCCAGCATCCCTTCATGGGAGGTGGTGCCGGCCTGATCCTTGGCGAGTGCGACGGCCTGTTCGATGCGGTCGAGGTCGGCTTCGATCGCGGCGAGGGACTGCGCGTGGGCGCGCACCGTTTCCAGGCGGCGGGCGATCAGGTCGCGCGCGGCCTGGCGCGAGGAGCGCTCCCCGGCGCCCAGCGCGGGCTGCGCCAGGGCCGCGTCGTGCTCGGCGAGTTGCGTCTTCAGCCGTGCTTCGCCCTCGGGTGGCGGCGACGACAGCAGGTGCCGGCGCGCCAGGAGCAGCTTCAGATGGATCCAGCCCAGGTCGTCGAACTGCTGCCGGTTCTCATCCAGGATCATCGCGTCCAGGCCGGATTTCTCCTGCGCCGCCACTGCAGCGGCGATCTTGCGTTCAAGCGCCCGCACTCGCGCCTGGGTGTCGGGTGGCAGTGAACTGACGAGTCCGTCGCGCGATTGCTCCCAAGCCAGGCTGGCACGGCGCTGCTCAGCCTGGATCGCGGCGCGGAACCCCGGCCGCGCCGCAAGCGCCCCCGCAGCGACAAGCGCGAGCGCGATCACCGGCAGACCGAGCCACGGCGACAGCGCGCACAGGCCGATTCCGAACAGGATCAGAAGGAACAGCACCGGCAGGCGCGGCGCCGCCGCCGGACCGGCAATCAGGGCAAGGATGAAGGCGGGCATGGTGGCGGGATGCTGACGAAAGCTCTCATACGCGCCACCGCCTGGCTTGGCTCAACGCCGCCCGACGCTCGCTGCATGCTTTCGCGCGGCCTCAGGACATCTCGCGCCGGCCGCACGCCCACAGCGACAGGCCCATGCCGGCCCCGAGCAGCGCGAGCCAGGCGAACATGCTCAGAATTCCGACGCCAAACAGCAGGGCGGTGGCCACGATCATCGGCACGCCGTAGATCACCGCCCCGAGCAGATGCCCCAGGCGAAACCACCAGATCACCGCCGCGATAGCGGCGCTGATGGTGCTGCATACGAATCCGGGCATTGGGTTCGGCGGGGTGAGCAGGTGCGTCAACCACGGCATGAGCGCGGCCAAGACCAGGTACCCGGCGAATTCGATCCGCAACCGGCGTCCCATGGTTCGATGGCGGTGAACCTCAGGCGTGAGCAGTTCATCGCGTTTCAGCACCGCGCCGCAAAAGCAGCGATGCTGGTCGCTGGACACCGGACGACCGCACTGGGAACACACGACGATGGCCATGGGAAAAACCTAGTCGCTGCCGCAGCGCCGGCCAGCATTGATGGAAATCAAAGCCCTGACGTGCACGTCCCTCACAGCAGCCAGCGCTCAACAGCCCCCCTTGCCCACCGCCATCTGGCCGGGATCCTGCCGCCTCGTTATGACTCATCCCTCCGATGGCGGGACCACCGGTTTTCCGGCACCGCAACCTAAGCCTGCGGGAGTCGTGGTTTGTCCGGGGCTGCCGCCCCCTGTAACTGGCCTCTGGCCATCCCCCATGCGCAGCCTGCCGGCTGCGCACCGTGAAAGGCACCCATGACCGAATCCTACCTTCCCACCCACGAATGGGCCCGGCTGGACGGGCAGTTGGTCGTCATCGGCCTCTCGGCCTTCGCTGCGGGCGAAGTGGGCGAGGTCATCCACGTCGAACTGCCCAAGGTCGGCCAGAAACTGGTGCGCGGCACCGCCTGCGCCGAGATCGAGTCGGTCAAGTCGGTGAACGACTACTACGCGCCGATCGACGGCGAGGTGGTCGAGGTCAACGCCGCCCTCGCCGCCAAGCCAGAGACGCTCAACGCGGATCCGCTCGGCACCGGCTGGTTCGCGAAGATCAAACCGTCCGCGCCCGCTCCGCTGCAAGGGTTGCTGCCGTCGGCCCAATACCTGGCCAAGACCGGGAAGTAAGCTCCGTGCCGGGCAATCTCGCGCCCGCGCACCGGGTCGGCATCGGCTACGACATCCACCGCATCGAATCCGATGCCAGCCCCGAGGCCGGCCTGATCCTGGCCGGGGTGAAGATTCCCTGCCCGTGGAAGGTGATTGCGCACAGCGACGGCGATCTGGTGCTGCACGCGCTCTGCGACGCGCTGCTCGGCGCCGTCGCCGCCGGCGATCTGGGCGAGCAGTTTCCCGATACTGATCCCGCGCATCGCGGTCGGGATTCCACCGAGTTCCTCGCCCACATTCTCGCCTTGCCGGTGCTGAACGGCTGGCGCATAGGCAACGTCGACATCAACGTGATTGCCCAGGTGCCGCGCCTGTCCGCGCACAAGCCGGGAATGCGGCAGCGCCTGGCGGAACTGCTTGCGCTGCCGCTCGACCGCATCGGTCTCAAGGCGCGCACCAACGAAGGGGTCGACGCGGTGGGTGAGAAACGGGCGGTGCAGGCGCAGGCGGTGGTACTGATCGAGGCGCCCTAAAAATCGCAATAGCGCCCCACCTGCTGCGTTGGTCGTCAGTCATGTGGCGCTGCCACACTCCTTCCTCCCGCCTTGCATCTGGGGCACTCTTGCGATTTTTGCAGGAAATTGTTGGTGTGGCGGTTTCGATGATGGTCGGCGTGATCAGCGTTCAAAGCGGGGAGGCCGATCCGATCGCCTCACCCGATTGGTACGGGCGGGAAATTCACCACCCCATTTACCCGTGCCAACTTGTTGAAAAATGTTGGGCTCATTTGTGAGCTTTAGGGTAACTTCCCGTCAGTCTCGCTACGCCATCCCCGGTTCCAGCTTCGCCGTGCCCGGATCAGTAACTTCGGGTTTCGCTTCTGGCTTGGGGGGTGCCGCTTCGGCAGTAGCGGTGATCACCACCGTGCTGCGGCGCGGGCCGAGGTCGCCGCCGGCCATGAGGATCTTCACCTGGGCGGCGTCGAGGGTCTCGTGTTCGAGCAGGGCCTTGGCGACGCGCTCGAGGGACTCGCGGTGTGCTTCGATCAGTTGCTTCGCGTGGGCGTACTGGCGGTCGATGATGGAGCGGACTTCTTCGTCCAGTTCGCGCCGGGTGGTGCCGCTGACCGCGACCACGGATTCTGAACCGGCGAACGAATCGTGGTCTTCAGTATATTTCAGCGGACCCATCTTGTCGGACATGCCCCATTCATAGACCATGCCGCGCGCAATCGCGGTGGCGCGTTCGATGTCGTTGGAGGCGCCGGTCGTGATGTCGCCACAGAACAGATCTTCGGCGATGCGGCCGCCGAACAGCACGCTGATGTCGCCGATGAGTTTTTTGCGGCTGTGGGTGTGGCGGTCCTCGTTGGGCAGATGGAAGGTCGCGCCGAGGGAGCGGCCGCGCGGGATGATGGTCACCTTGTGCAGGTCGTCGGCGCCTTCGACCAGAACCTGGAGCAGCGTGTGTCCGGCCTCGTGGTAGGCGGTGATGACGCGTTCGCGTTCCGGCATGGCGCGGCTGCCGGCTTTTTTCTCGCGCCCGAACGCGACGCGGTCGCGGGCGTATTCGAGGTCGACCTGGGCGACCCCTTCCTTTTCCTGCCGCGCGGCGTTGAGCGCGGCCTCGTTGATCAGCGATTCCAAGTCAGCACCGCTGAAACCGGGCGTGCCGCGCGCGATGAGCGCCAGGTCGACGCCCTTGGCCAGCTTCACCTTGCCGGCATGCACAGTGAGGATCTGTTCGCGGCCGGCGATGTCGGGCAGCGAGACGTGAATGTGGCGGTCGAAGCGGCCCGGCCGCAGCAGGGCCGGATCGAGCACGTCGACGCGGTTGGTGGCGGCAATGACGATGACCTTGTCGGTCGATGAGAACCCGTCCATCTCGACCAGAATGGCGTTCAGGGTCTGTTCGCGCTCATCGTGGCCGCCGGTCGACATGCCCTGGCCGCGCCGGCGCCCGACCGCGTCGATCTCGTCGATGAAGATGATGCAGGGCGCGTTGTCCTTCGCCTGGTTGAAGAGGTCGCGTACCCGGCTGGCGCCGACGCCGACGAACATCTCGACGAAGTCCGAGCCCGAGATCGAGTAGAACGGTACGTCGGCCTCGCCGGCGATGGCCTTCGCGAGCAGGGTCTTGCCGGTGCCGGGCGGGCCGACGAGCAGCACCCCGCGCGGGATGCGCCCGCCGAGCTTCTGGAACTTCTTGGGATTCTTGAGGAAGGCGACGAGCTCTTCGACTTCTTCTTTCGCCTCGTCGATGCCGGCGACATCCTTGAAGGTCTTGCCGGTCTTGCCCTTGGTGATGAGCTGCGCCCGCGACTTGCCGAACGACAGCACCCCGCCGCCCTGGCCCATGCGGCGGAAGACGAGGAAATACAGGAGCAGGAAGAACGCCACCACCATGAGCAGTGGGACCAGCATGCCCTCCAGGAAACTTGGGGCAGAGGCGTAGGCGAGGACGATCGGCTGGCGCCGGTTCTCTTCCGCCCGGGCGTTGTACTTCTGGATCACCGCTTTGATCTCGGCCTCGCGCACATTCTTGTTGTCGATGCCCCAATTGACCGCGTAATGGTTCTCCTTGCCGTCCTTGCCGACCATGCCGGTGACCTGGATCTGGTCGGTACCCAGGACGAGTTTCTGGACTTCCCCTTTTTCCACCCGGTCCAGCAGCGCGCTCCATTCCACCGGATCGCGCGTATCCAGCCCTTTGGTGACCAACATCATCGTCAGCAGAACGCCGCCCATGATGAGCAGCATCACCCACAGGCCGCGTTGACGTTGCGGAGGCGGAGGAACGGGTTCGGGCATCGGTGGTGGTCCTGGCGTGCGCTATTTCAGCGCTGTGGCTGCGAGGCTTTTAGGAGATGACGCCGCCAGGGCCAGACGCTTTCGCTTTGGGGCTCTGCCCCAGGCCCCGCCAGGGGCCAATGGCCCCTACCGTCTGTTTTGGGGCTCCGCCCCAGGCCCCGCCAGGGGCCAATGGCCCCTGGACCCGCATTTGCCCGCTCGCGGCATGGTTGCGCGTCCTTGCGCGATCGTGCGCGTTTGTCCGGATGAGCGGGGGGCGCTGCGCTGCCCCGCCGACGTCTGGATGAGGGGCTGGAGTCGTCTTGCTTGGGATTTTTGTGGCCTTTGGTGCGTCAGGCCAAGCCTGACCAACCTTGTCGATTGAAAGGATCGACCATGTAAAAGCCTGCAACATGTAGCTGACTTGGCGATCGTATCGGGTAACCGAACGGTCGAAGCCTGGGTTGGCGAACGATGCGAGCCGTAATGCG
>CAMCMZ010000067.1 GCA_945876185.1 Candidatus Kuenenia stuttgartensis
AGGAAGGCAGAGAAGCTCTCTGCGCGAGGCGGATGATTGGAAAGGGCCATGAGGCCCGAAAAATTTTTTTGGTCGCCTAAGCAAGCATAATACCCTGGTAAATTACAGGTGTATCACACCGGAACAGCTTAACTCAATGCCATTGGGGCGATGGGATGTTGATCCGGAAACAGCGCTTAATGCCATCGATCTGGCGATGATGCACATGCCGGATTACTTTGTGCAATTACACCAAAAGAAAATGGGGGAATTGAAAGTCTTAGTCCGCAAGAAAAAATGGGGGCGTGTAATGGTGGAGGTATGGAATCTTTGGCGGAATTGGACGAAATTAGCGCAAGACCAGCATTACCTAATCGGGACGGATTCAGGGAAAGAAGAAGTGAAAAGAGATCATAAACAAAGATGTGGTCTGTCTTGGGGAGGCATTGCCCAAAAACACAGGGAAAATGAACGGGATTTGGCGCGGAAACGATTGAATGCTGTTGATGGGGAAAAGAGCAAACGCCTTGAGTGGGATAAGATTGTCTCAGAATTGTTGGAAAAATATAATAACAAGGGAAAAGTCAGTAGAAGCACGATCGCCAAGGTCTGGTTGAAGGGATTAAATCCGAATAAGCGCGGACCGAGACCCAAGCATTAGAGAATCGTCAGGAGTAACTATTTGGTCTGATACAATGGCGTGAACGAGAGAGCAGGCGGAGTCAACCAACCGCAATCTCTCAGGAACCGCCATGTCCCAACCATCCCCTCAACCAACAATTACCTCCCTGCTCGATCAGGGTCAGGCCGCACACAAACTCGGACTAAAAAATGAACGAACGTTAGCAGCTTGGCGCTTGCGACGAACTGGTCCGCCATATCTGAAACTCGGCAAGCGTCTGGTTCGTTATGATGAAACCGAGTTGATGGCGTGGGCCGCTCGCCGGGAGGCCTAAAAATGAGGCCGTTCAATAGTGCCGTTATAACCCGCCGGGTGCTGCTCGGCCGCCGGGTCCGCTTCCTGCCGTCGAAGACCAGGGTGGTACTGGCCAATGAATCCGAGGAATCCCCGATCTCGGCCCTGTTACCGGGCGAGGCATTCACTCTGCGAATCAATGGCCGAGTCGTCATCGGCTCCGTCCCAGGCTGAAGATTCAATGAGTCCCCTTGCTCGACTCGAATGGTTGCGAGTTATCGCTGGAACCCCTGGCCTGCTCGGGCCACCGCTGGGATTGGCGGTTGCTCTGACCAAGTTCATCAATGCCGACACCTCGGACGCCCGCCCAAGCGTCGCCACACTGGCTCGCGAATTGCAGTTGTCTGAGCGTACTGTCCAGAAGGCTGCCCGTGCTCTTGAGTCGGCCGGTCTGGTTCGTGTCGAGCATCCTGCCGGCCGGAAGTGCTGCACGTACTCTCCTGCGTTCCCCGTCCAACCGGACAGGGTTCAACCCCGTCCAGCCGGACTCGGATCAACCACATCCAACCCCGTCCCATCGGGTCGCCAACCCCGTCCCATCAGGTTGCCAACCCCGTCCAGCCGTTCACCCGAACAGGGGTTGAACAAGAATGAACAGGGGAAGAGGCGCGGCACGCCTATCGGGGTGACAACCAACGGTGGTCAGGCTGACCCTCACGCCGACACGCTGGCGACCCTTCGGCAGATGCGTTGCCCGATGACCAGCAAAGGCGAGTCGATCCTTGGCGAGTGGCACGACCTGCTCGACGCTCACCCGGCCGCCTGTGTGTTCGCCGCAGCGCGCGGGTTGGAATGTCGCGACCGCTGGCCGAGTCGAGTTCGGGCCGTGTTGGAGGCGCCCGCGCCGATGCGAACCCTGGTCCCGATCATCACCGAAACCATCCCGACCTTGGAGCCCAAGCCATGACCGAAGCCGCCGACAAGCCCAGCTCCATCGAATTGGAGAAAACCATCCTGCGGACGATCCTCGACGCCGAGGGCGAGGCCGGCGGCAGGCTGCTCGCCGTCTTGGCAGACCGATGTCAGCCGCCGCTGCATGGCTGGTTCGCGCACCGCGACTGCCGGCTGATTAGTTTGGCGCTGGACGCCGCAGTACGGGGGGAAATCCAAGGCGATGCGCTGGCGGTTTCCAGCCTTCTGGGCGCAATACCTTTTTCGGACGGTGTCGATGCCATCACGGGCAAGAGATCGTGGCGCAAATCGCCTGGGATTAACCGGAGCGCAAGCGTGCTTGCCGCGCTGGGAGGCGGCTCCTGGGATGACTGGCCCGCCATCTCCGGATCCGTCGCCGGCTTCGCTCGCAACGTGGAATTACTGCGCGACATGGCGGAGCGCCGCCGCGCAATCGCCGTGCTGCGGGACACTGCGAGGAAACTTCAGTTAGCCGACCCGCGCCGATCCTGCGCCGACGAGATCGCAGTACTTGCAGGAAACCTCGCCTCATTCGCTGCCGGCGGGCGCGAGGACACCGACAGCGGCAGCGCGCTGGCGAAGGCCGTTGCCGAGGGCGACGACCAGAGGATCCGCCGCGAACGTGGCGAGATCACGATAGCGTCATGGGGCTTGCCGATGCTCGACATCGAATGCCCGCTTCGACCCGGCGGGCTCTACGTCCTGGCCGGTGGCCCTGGCGACGGCAAGACCTCGCTGGCGTTGACCGCAGCCGCCGCGACCGCCGGCACCGCGCACGCCGGCTCGGTGTTGTTTTCAACCCTCGAAATGCGTCCCGGCGATTTGGCCAGCATCCTCGCCGGCCGGACGCTCGGGATCGGTGCCAGCGTCATTCGCGACGGTCGGCTCGACCCCGAGGCCAGGGAGCACGTGGACGGACTCGCTGCGACCTGGCGCGCGACGGGCAGCCTGATGCTGCGCGATGGGTCCAACGGCACGACCGCCGACTCACTTTGCGCCTGGGCACGGGCTCGCCGTACCGCTGCCGGTGGACGGCTGGCGCTGGTGGTAATCGACTACCTGCAATTGCTTGGCTCCACCGACCCGCGCGCGACCGAATACCAACGTCTCGCCGATGCAACCAGACGGCTCAAGCAACTGGCGATCGACCTCGATGCGCCGGTGCTGCTCCTGTCCCAGCTCAGCCGCGACGGCACCAAGGCTGCCAGGGATCGCTCCGGCCGCACCCTGGGCAAACCGGAGCCGCGTCTGGCCGACCTGCGTGGATCGGGGACCATCGAACAGGATGCCGACGCCGTGGTTGCCCTGCATCGCAGCAACAACGAGGCCGAGGACATCCGGCCGATGCGTGCGCTACTGCTCAAGAATCGCCGAGGACGGGAAGGCGCGATTGAACTGATGTTCGATGGACCCCGGCAAGAGTTTTCCGAGGTACCGCCCCGACCGATTCGCTCATGGGCAAACGAACCCGCTCCGGGCGAGGACGCCTTCGCGGAGGGCAACCAGTGAACAACTCGCCGAACCCCGACGACGAACTTCCGTTGGTGATCATGCCCACCGCATTCATCCGCCGCCTTCCCGCTGCCCCCGAGCCCCAAACGAACGAAGCACCCCTTGCGCTGCGTCAGGGAAAACTCCGTCACGGTGGCCGGGCTGCCCCGATTGGCGTTGCCTGGGACGCTCCTAGATGCCGTGCCCACTGCCGTCGCACCGGCCGATTTTGCCGGGGACCGGCCATGTCCAACGGAAAATGTCGGATGCATGGCGGCTTATCAACCGGACCAATGACCAAGGACGGCTATACCATCGCCATATTCGCTCCGATTCGGCACGCACGCCGCTGTGCGGAAATTATGGAAATGCGCCGCTTTAAGCGAGATTTTCGACATCTGATCCCATACAACCGTGCCGGCTTCGCGGCTTGGGATGCCGGCGTCGAACAATATCGCCAAATCGTGATGCGCCTGGCCGGCGAACTGCGGGAATACCTCAAGAAGGAGTCGCCATGTCCGGAATGATTTTCATCGATGGTCGTTTGGAAGAACTCGACGCAGATTTTCTTCTGCGCGTTCTTGGTCGGTTCCGTGGCCCGCAAGGGACTTTGACCTGGGCCAAACTCGGCAAGGCGCAATTGCTTGCCGATTGGACCGTGATCACGGACCAGCACGGTGCCCGCCACCTTCGCCTGAGTTATCGCCGCGCCGGTGTCGATCGCCTACTCCGACTCGCCGCTCTGGTTCACGTCCCGGACGACATCGTGCGCGTGGACCTGGAGCGTCTGGTAGCCAAGGCACGACGCTGATCATCGGCCCCGTTGATCGGGCCGGGATCGTGGTAGAAGTCGGCCATGGGTCAGTCGTCTCCAACCGAACAGCCGTGGCCGGAGACGGAAGCGGAAAGAAATCAGTGGATCAGGGAGCGGCGGTTGATCGTGGAGCCGAAGGGGCCTTACGCTCTCAGCGTCCAGGTGAAGATTCCAGGCGAATCGGAGCGGGAGCGCCTGATCAGGGAGGAAATCCTGATCGTGGTGGACCGGGCGGACTACATATCCAGCGCAGCGGAAGCGAACACGCTCCTGAACGTAGCAACGGCCGATCGCCCCCATTGAAACCTTGAAAGGCAGCCATGAGCGAAAATTTCGAGCCCTATGCTGGATATGTATCTTTCCCCGAAGGCTGGGGCCCTACAGCCATCCTGTCCTACCTCCTGGCGCGACCGCATGTGCACCAGTGGTCCATTCTCGATCAGGCCAACAAGGTACGAACTTTCATCCGGTCAACGAAACCTGACGACGCCGGTCCGGTACCAATCATCAACCCGCACGTCCAAGCCTGGCACCGCAGCAACAACCCCGAATGCCCGATGCTGGTGGATGAAGACCTGGACCAGGGATTTGATCGCCCGATCGGCCCGCAGACGGTGAACCCGGTTCCAGGCTGGGAAGAACTCCGGCTAGCTTGATGGCCCTTGGTCGCCGGTGATGCGGGACGAGGCCGTTTCCCGCCCGTTCCAGCCACGATCGGAAACTTCGCACTTCTTCGCTGCGATTGGGGGCGATCGTGTCCTCTGCCACACGATTAAGGGGTGGCCTTAGCGCAAAGACGGAACCCCAGGTTGTTGAGCCGGTAGTCCGGCGCGGAACAGCTGCGTTTCGCGGACCGGCAGAGCCAAGCGACGCTGTACCAGGAGCCGCCCCGGGACACGCAGCGGGAACCGGACGAGGGCCCAGTGGGATCGGAAACAGCACCCGAGGGATAATCGCCGTACCAGTCGGCACACCACTGCCAAACATTGCCGTGCATTTCATAAAGGCCCCACGCGTTCGGCGGCAGGCTTTTGACAGGAACCGTCTTCTGACGATTGAGGATCAGCACAAATCCGTCCGCCGGGTCGAGCCCCTTGGAGGTGCCTCGAAACGGATATTTAGCAGCGACACCGAATGGAAAATTGCCATCGTAGTTGACCTGATCCGTGGTGATTGTCGTACCGAAGTTGAATGCCGTCGTCGTACCAGCACGACACGCGTATTCCCATTGCGCCTCGGTCGGCAGAGCAAAACCGCCACCTTTCACCCGGCCATTGAGCGATATCAGGAACTGCTGGCAGTCGTTCCACGACACCTGTTCCACCGGGTTATGCAAAGAATCAGTGAATTTCGCCGGGTTCGATCTGGTGACCGCCTGCCACAGTGCCTGGGTACAGGCGCTGTCCGCCAGCCAATACCCTTTGGTCAACGTCACCTGATGTGGAATCTCGTCCTTCAACAAATCGGCTTTGGCGTCTGCCTGCACCGCCGCATCTTTCTCAACTTGCAGCGATCCCATCGTGAACATCCCCGGTGCGATCCAGCGGAAACGTTGCGTCACACCAGCGACGATGAGATTTGCCCAGAAGCCGTACTGGTCCTTGCCGGAACCACTCGCCCACGGCGGAATCAGATTGATCTGACGGCGGGCCTCGGCCACCCGAGGATGCTGTGGATACTGCGATACGAATGCTTCCAGCACCAGACGATCGCCATCCGCGAACGCGCGTTTCGCTGCGGCTTCGGCCGCAGAGGCGAGCTTTTCGGGGAAAATCTTGAAGGTCAATTCCGATTCGTCTCCCACCACCACGTCGGCAACATTCCATTTCTTGAGCAATGCCGCCCACGCTGCGTCCTTCATCGCCGCCCCATGTTCTGAACTGACCGCCTTGCGAAAGCGCGCCAGATCCGCATCCAATGCCTTCGTTCGCTTCGTCCGTTCGGCCTCGGCCAACTGGGCGAGTTCGGCTTCTCGCTGCCTCCGTGCCTCGTCTGCCTTGCGCCGCATGTCAACGAGTTCCGCTGCCTGCTTTTCCTTCGTGTCGATCATGTTCATGATCGTCCCGAAATCACCACTCGCTCCGTCTTTGCCCGCCGCATTCATCTTCGCCTGCGCCGCTTTGATCTTTTGCTCCATTTCGGTGATCTCTGCCTGCTTTGCCAGGATCACCGCTTCTTCCACCTTGCGCTGGCGGTCCATCTCGGCCTGCTGCGCCTCCAACGTGCCTAGCAACTGCCCGCGTGACTTATGTTCGGATTCCAGTTCTACCGTCGTTGGGGCTGGGACGAAAGTGAACCCCTGTGTCAGGTTGGAACTGCGCCACGGGATCTGCCGGCCGCCACTGGCCTGCTGCACCTCGCCCGACACGACCCGCAGAAAAAGGTCGATGTCCTGGCCCGGCGTCGCAAGATGCTTGAGGAATGCCCCGGTGAAAATGCCGTTGCGACCGTCGCCATCACTGGCGATCTGCCCGGGCGCGGTCGAGTAAACGAGCATGCTGCCGGCCGGGCCATGCACCTGGGCCAGACCCTTCACGGTAGAACGGCCGAACCGGGCAAGCGGATTGTCGCGGCAGGCGTCGAGGACCACCAGGTTGATTGGGCACCTGGCGGCTTCCATTTGCGCCAGCACCAGGCCAGCGTTGATTGCCTTGTACGCAACCTCGGCCTCGTTGTTCAGCACCTCGCCCAACGGCAGGAGGTAGTTATCCCCCGCGACCTGGAGGCCATGCCCGGCGTAGTAGAACGCCGCCGCCTGCTTGCCGATGATCTGCTTGCCGAACTGCTCCACCGCCTGCTGGAACTTCACCCGGTCGGCGTTGACCACCTTGGTCACGGTGAACCCCAGGCGTTCCAGCGCCGCAGCCGTGTCGTCGGCATCGTTCACCGGATTCTTGAGCGGTTGATCGGGATACGCCGCATTGCCCACCACCAGCGCAATGCAGGACTGGTCCGCTTTGCGTTTCAGCACGAAACCGCGTTCCAGGGCATCGCCGGCAGAAAGGATGCCGGCCAAAAGGCAGACGAGGGCAAGGGCGAGGTGGCACATGGGTCGGATCGCCAGGGGAAAGGACTGCGACAGTTGCAAGGCGTCGGGCGAGGGGAATCGCATAGGGTTATTTCCCGTCCATCGTCGTCACCACGACCCGCGCCTCGGCCTGCTCCGGCTTGGTCGCAGGATCGACCTTCTTGAACCCGCGCGTCTTGGCATTGGCCGACGCCAGAGATTCCGTGATCACCGCATAGCCGTCTTCCTGCCGAGTCTCCAGACGCGGAAAGGCAATGGTGGAGGCATTGGCCTGGATCGTTTCAGCGCCGAAGGGCGCACTGACTTCGAACTCGCCCGGGATCTGGTAGACGAGGTTCACCTTGGATTCGTCGAGGTAGAGATCATCGATGAGTAGCACCCGCCGGCCGTCGGAAAGATGATCGACGATCCGCAGGTGGACCGGGCGATCGACGCGGACGAAAATGCGCGCGGTTTCGCCGGCCAGGAACACCGGAGCGTCGTCGCCCTTGGAGGTCCACAGTTCTAAGCGCAGCGCACCGCCGACGACTTCATCCCGGCGGAACTGCTGCTGATCCGCCAGGGCGGCGGCGACATTCTGAGGCGCGGCGCTGAGTCCTGCCTTGACCAGCGCGGCAGCGGGCAAGGTGGCCTCGGCGGTGGCAAGCAGGCGGCCGTCTTTGAGGTCATGCACGGTGACGAGAACCCGCACGCCTTCCGGCCGTTCCCAGGTTGCGCCAAGCACGACGGCGTCGGCCCCGGCGGCTGCGGCCACGTCGCGCGCCGGCCCAGGCATGATGGTGGTGACCACCGGCCAACCGCTGGCGGCCGGCACTTGCGTTGCCAGGGCCTGTCCCAGGTAGCGGCCCAGCGGCGAGGACAACCGCGACGACGCCACGGTGCAAGGCGGCACCAGTACCTTCGGTTTTACTGCACCCGCCGCGCGTCCAAGTTGTGCAGCCAAGACGAAGGCGAGATCATCGACGGTCGTCACCGGGCGTTCCGCCAGGCGGGCCAGGGCTTCGCCGGTGCGGGCGTGGATCGCCTGGCAACGCTTGGCGACCTCGGCGGTGGCGGGATCGTTGCGGCCGAAGATCAGCGCCAGGCTGAGATCGCTTTCGGCGATCTGGATCTGGGTCAGCACCCGGCCCCATTGGACCAAGGCATCAGCGGGATGGTTGGTTTCCGCAGCCTTGGCGGCATCGCTGGCGGCATGAACGGCAGTCAGGACGGCAGCGGCGCGTTCGCGGGCCTGCTCGCCCACGGCGGCGCGTTCAATCGCGCTGAGGGCATACGCGGTGTCGGTGCGCGCGTCGAACCACGTTTCCAGGCGACGGCCGACCAAGGTGAGATCGCTGCGGGTCTTGCTGCGGTGGGAAAAATAGCTGTCGCACCGGCTGGCGGTGGCCGTGGTCGTTTCCGACTGGCGCGACTCCGATTCCGCCTCGATCCGCACCCGGATGCTGCGGGCGAGTTCGGCCTGGGATGCTGCGGTGACGATCTCCAGGCACTTGTCACGGTCACGACCTTTGGCCACCCGTTCGTTCGCCAGACTGACCAGCCACACGGCATCCGGGTACGCCTTGGCCCGGCCAGCCCCCGTGATCCATGGGGGCGCATCCTCTGCCGCGAGGGGCAGGAGCGTCACCAGAACGCAGGCGCAAGCGACAACGGCGGCACGATGCATGGGGG
The DNA here is from genome assembly GCA_945876185.1 of Candidatus Kuenenia stuttgartensis. Lineage (GTDB taxonomy): Bacteria > Planctomycetota > UBA11346 > UBA11346 > UBA11346 > BJHQ01. Next base: position 8,872 of record CAMCMZ010000067.1, read on the forward strand.
AAGGCTAGTCCAGCCCGGGGCGACTGCCAACGGCGGTGGGATGGGCGATTTCCGACACAGACGGCCGGATGCTGGCCGGCCCCGATTTAACCCATCACGGCCGTGCCGCTCGGGAGCCATGCCCCGCCATTGATTGTCTTCCATAGGGTCAATATAGCCTTCCCGCCATGAGTGCGGACGCGAAACTGGACAACCTGATCTTGGCCGTTGCTGGCCACCCAGGTGTGCGCGGACTTGGCAAGACCAAGCTCTGGAAGCTGATTTATTTCATTGAGGCGAGCCTGCTGCGTGAGTACGGCAGCAATGCCGGCGTCGGTTTCGTGAAACAGCCATTTGGTCCTGTTCCTGCTCGGGGCCAACGCCGGCTTGACGCTCTCACCAAGGCGGGGCGTATCCTGGTCACGAAGGAGGCGCATGATGTTCCATATGCGCAGCAAAATGTCTCTACTACGATCAAGCCACCTCCCGATGCCTTCACCGCCGCCGAAAAGGCGATTATCGACAAGGTCTGCACCGCGATGGGTCGGCAGACGGCAGCCACCCTCTCTAAGATTTCCCACGATGAACCCGCCTGGATCCACGCAGGCATCGGTAAGGATCTTGACCCCGTATTGATGGCCTACGGCGCAAAAGAAGATCCCGAAGGACTGTAGGTGGCGCGATTCCATTGCACGAAGCCGACAACGCGGGCCGCACATAAGTCCAAGCATCGCGCAGGGGAGCAATGCGGTGCCGTCATGCAGGTAATCGCTGGAAACCCTTCGTATGGCGATGTGGTACCTGGTTTCAACACCCTGCGGAAAATGCGCCTGCATGTCCCTGGCCTCAATTGCGGCAAGAGCGGCGGTTACCGAATCATCTACAGTTTCCACCTTGTTGACGAGGTGCCCCACGTCGTTTTCGTGGCGTGCTACTTCAAAGGCGACAAGTCCGACCTTTCGCGCGATGAATACAAGGTAGCAGCGGCGACCGCTCAGGCGGTGTTTAAAGATGACGACACGCCATGGGAAGATCATCCGTAGCGGGATCCTTCTGATTGGCCCAATTTGAGAATCAGGGCACACGGCGAGTCGCCATCGTGTGCCGGTCGTGTTTCCTGGTCGGTGTTGGGCCGTCTGGTGTCCACGCTGGGGGCGACTGGCAAAGCCGACGGGATGGGCGGGGCTGAGGTTCCCGTGCCGGCCGTTTTCGCTCCCAACCCTACCCATGCCCTACCCAGGTGATTTTCGCCGAACCGAATAAATCAAAAATTATAAGTATTTTACCAGCGACCCCGCTTGGACTTGAACCAAGGACCTGCGGTTTAGGAAACCGCCGCTCTATCCGCTGAGCTACGGGGCCACGAAGGAATCATCAGCGAACCGTGGAGCGCGGACGTTAGAAGATCGACCAGGGGCTGCAACCGAGCCGCCGGCCCGGCTCAGCCCAGCGTGCGTTTGCTCGGTTCGCCCGCGACCTCGCGCACCAGACGCGGCAGCAGGTAGCCCGGCAGCAGCGCGGCGAGCTCGCGGTGGAGCGCGACCGCGCGGTCGTCATCGACCAGGAAATGCGCGGCGCCGGCGACGCGATCGAGGACGTGCAGGTAATAGGGCAGCACGCCAGCGTCGAACAGTTTGAGCGACAATTCAGCCAGGGTCGTCGCGCGGTCGTTCACGCCGGCGAGCAACACCGACTGGTTCAGCACCAGCACGCCGGCCCCGCGCAGGCGCTGGCAGGCGGCGGCGACGTCAGTTGCGATCTCGTGCGGGTGGTTGGCGTGGATGACCACCACCGGCGTCGGGCCGGGCTGCGCGAGCCACGCCAGCAGCGCGTTGTCGATGCGTTCGGGAAGCACTACCGGCAGGCGGGTGTGCAGGCGGAGGCGCCGGATCTGCGGCAAGGCGCGGATGTCGGCGGCGAGCGCCGCCAAATGCGCGTCCGGCAGGGTGAGCGGATCACCGCCGCTGAGGATGACCTCGTCGATCGCCGGATCAGCCGCGATCGCGGCCAGAGCCGGCTTCCACCAGGCCGAACCCATAGGCAAGGTGCGGTAATCGAAGTGGCGGCGGAAGCAGTAGCGGCAGTGCACGGCGCAGGCGGCGGTGGTGACCAGCAGCACGCGATTGCGGTATTTGTGCAGGAGTCCCGGCACCGCACTGCTTCCCGCACGGCCACAGGCGTCGTGCTCGGCGAGCGGATCGGCGGCGAAGCCGGGCACGGTCAGGGCCTCGGCGGCGGCTGGTAACACCTGCTTCAGCAGCGGATCGTTGGAATTGCCGCGCTCGATGCGGGCGAGGAACCCACGCGGTACCAGGAGCGGGAAACCGGCGGTTGCCGCCGCCGGTGGCAGCAGATCAGCGGGCAGGTTAAGGAGGCGCAGCAGTTCGGCCGGATCGCGCACGGCCTGGGCGAGCAGCCGCTGCCAGCGCGCCGGGCTGGCGTCGGGCGGGGGCTCCGCTAGCGTCCTCGACCCGTCCATGGTCGGCACCTTCCGTTGCCGGCCGCAACCGCACAAGAGGGTCCGTCATGGGCACATTGAACATCGGCGACGTCGGCAAGGGCACCAAGCTCCTCTTCGACAACGCCCCCTGGCAGGTCCAGGAAGTCAACTTCGTCAAGCCCGGCAAGGGCAACGCGTTCTATAAACTCCGCGTGATGAACCTGATCACCCGCAACGTGCTGGAAAAAACCCTGCGCGGCGGCGAAAAGTGCGAAGGCGCCGACGTTAGCGACATCGAGATGCAGTTCCTCTACAGCGACGCCAATGGCTTCGTGTTCATGGACAAGACCAGCTTCGAGCAGATCACCGTCCAGGCCAAGGTGGTGGCCGAGGACAAGGATTTCCTGCTCGAGAACATGGATTGCATGGTGACTCTCTGGAACGGCGAGCCGATCTCGCTGCGCCTGCCCAACACCGTGACCATGCACGTGGTCTACACCGAACCGGCGGTGAAGGGCGACACCCAGAGCCGGGTGATGAAGCCGGCCAAGCTGCAGACCGGGGCCGAGATCAAGGTGCCGATCTTCGTCGCGCAGGGTGACAATATCGCCGTGAACACCCAAACCCGCGAATACGCCGGTCGCGTCGACAAGTGAAAAACGGCCATAGCACCCCATCTGCGGCGTTGGTCGTCGGTCATTGGGCGCTGCCCAACTCCCTCCTCCCGCCTTGCATCTGGGGCGCTCTGGCCGTTTTCGGCTGCCTCTTGGGTTCTGGACTCCCTGGAAGAGCACCCCATCTGCGGCGTTGGTCGTCGGTCATTGGGCGCTGCCCAACTCCCTCCTTCCGCCTTGCAGCTGGGGTACTCTGGCCGTTTTTCGACTGCACTTGGGCACTACCGCCAGGTGGTTTGGTTTATGAGGTTCGACACAGGTCATAGCACCCCATCTGCGGCGTTGGTCGCGGGGCTTCGGGCGCTGCAAAACTCACTCCTTCCGCTTTGCAACTGGGGTGCTTTTTTCGCCCGCTAACGAGGATTTGAGCATGAAATCCGATGACAACGCGACATTGCAGTCCGAAATCCAAACGCGAATTGCCGAGATGGAGGCTTCGCTCTTGCCTCAGTTGCAGGGTGGGACAGCGCCAAAGCTGATGCTGCACCACTACCATCGCCTGCTATCTGCCGGCTTGGATGATGCTTCCGCTTGTGCCCAAATTACCCGGGTCAACTTCCTGATCAGCCTGGGTCAGAGCCGGGGCATGCCCTTGAATCAGGGAATGCTGGAGCAGATGTATGAAGGGTTGCCGGTGGATACGAGTGATTTTATCCGGCAATTGACGGGTTGAATTGCAGCGTGTCCTGGCGTCCGACTGCCGCGATTGAGACCCTGCGCCGGCGGGCGGAACTGGTCAATCAGGTACGTGGGTTTTTCCGCGCGCGCGGCGTGCTCGAAGTCGATACGCCGGTGCTGCAGGGCGGGGCGAACCTCGATCATGGTGTGGTGGCGATGCGGCTCGACACCGACTCCGGTCCGCGCTGGCTGCCGACCTCGCCTGAGCATCCGCTCAAGCGGCTGGTCTGCGCCGGGGCTGGCGCGGTGTGGACGCTGGCGCCGGCTTTTCGTGCGGGCGAACAGGGTCGGCGGCACGCGCCGGAATTCCGCATGCTCGAATGGTACCGGCCGGGCTGGGACGATCGCCAGTTGGCGGCCGAGGTCGTGGAACTGCTCTCGGTGCTGACCGGCTTTGGGGTGACGAGCGAAACCATCGCCTGGCGTGAGGCTTTCATCGTCCACGCCGGCATCGACCCGGGCCGGGCGACCGAGGCGGAACTGATCGCCCGTCTGCGCGCCGATGCCGCCGTGGCGCAGGTGGCCGGCCGGTTCGACCGCGCAGTCGCTCTCGATCTGATCCTGACCCGCGACGTCGAACCGCGTCTGGGGCGCGGCGCCTGGACTGTCCTCACCGACTATCCGGCCGGGGCCTGCGCCCAGGCCAGGTTGCGCCAGGATGCCGCTGGCGAAACGGTGGCAGCACGATTCGAAATCTACCGCGACGGGGTCGAACTGGCGAACGGCTACTGGGAACTCGCCGACGCCGTGGAACTGGAACGACGGTTGCAGGCCGAACGCGCGCAGCGGCCCGAACCTCGACCTGCGCTCGATCGCCGCTTCCTGGAGGCCATCGCGGCCGGATTGCCCGACTGCGCTGGCGTCGCGGTCGGCTTCGACCGCGTGGTGATGCTCGCGCTCGGGATCGACGATATCGCCCTGACCCAGGCGTTTTCCTGGCATACGGCCTGATCCGGCCCCAACGAAGCGTCAGTCGGCTGGTTCGATCGGCTGATCACGTCGCCGAGCGCTGCCGGCTGCGCCAGCGGGCGATCGCGGCGTGGTCGCCGGACATCAGCACCTCGGGCGGGGTCAGGCCACGGAATTCCGGTGGGCGCGTCCAGCACGGGTGGTCTTCGCCATGGCCGGGGGTGTGGGTCTCTTCGATCGCCGACTGATCGTTGCCGAGCGCGCCGGGGATCAGGCGCACGACACCGTCGACCAGGATGAGCGCGGCGAGTTCGCCGCCGCTGAGGACATACGGCCCGACCGAGAACGGTTCGGGCTTGTAGAGATCGAAGACGCGCTGATCGATGCCTTCGTAGTGGCCGCAGAGCACGATGAGGTGCTTTTCATCAGCCAGTTCGCGCACCATCGCCTGATCGAGCTGGCGCCCCTTGGGATCGGTGACCAGCAGGCGCGGCGCGGCCGAGCGCGCGAGCAGGTGGTCGAGGCAGCCGGCGATCGGCGGCGCGGCCAGGACCATGCCGGGACCGCCGCCGAAGGGCCGGTCGTCAACCTTGCGATGCCGGCCGCCGGCCCAGCGGCGCGGATCGTGGCACGCGATATCAACCAGCGACCGCCGCCGCGCCCGGCCGACGATGCTGGCGTCGAGATAGGGCTCGCAGGCGTCGGCAAACAAGGTGACGAGGTCGATGCGCATGGACTCGGTCGGCGGGAAGGTCTGGTGACTGCGAGGGATCCGCGCGTCAGCGGTCCAGGAAGACGCTGATTTCTGTCACCGGCAGCAGGTTGCCGTCGGCGAGGCGCTTGTTCCGCAGCGCCACGCGCCAGTACGGCCGCAGCCGCGCGCTGCGATGCTGGGCGGTGGCTTCCAGACGCTTCCAGGTCTCGGGGATGGCGCGCACCGGGCCGGCATGGGCCAGGGTGAGGGCGCGCAGGTCACGGTAGTCTTCGATCAGCAGGCGTCGGCCATCGGGCAGGGACATGCCGGCCCGGGTCAAGCCGGTGATCGCGGTGCCGCAGGCGCATTCCCAGCGAGCGGGCGCTTCGTCGCCGGGCGGCATGGCGAACCAGAGCAGGGTCGCGCCATAGGGGCTGACGGATTCGCCGGCCAGGGCGCGGGTGACTATGGCGGCCTCGCGGACCGGATCGGTCGGCCAGCCGGGCAGGGCGAGGCCGGCGAGGCGCAGATTGCCTTCTTCAGCCAGAGTTGGTTCGTTCACGTTGCATGCGTAGGCCTGGGGCCGGCAGCGGCAAGCGGGGCAGAGGCCACCCTTGCGCGTTTGCCTATGGCTTACATGATGCCGGGCCACCCGGTCGACCTCAGGATCCGCCGACCTCGTGTCTACACCAGAAGAGCAGCCAACTCCGCGGCCGGTGCCATTCCTGAAGTCACCTGCCGCAAAACCAGCTCCCAGAAGGGGAACTCACCGTGCCCATCGGAACCGTCGTCCGTTTTGACCGCCGTCGTGGATATGGATTCGTCCAGCCAGATGATGGCGGCGAAGATGTCTTCGTGCACCAGAACAACATCAGCATGGAAGGCTTCCGCTTCCTGATGGTTGGCGAAAAGGTCAACTACGATCTCGAAGTCGGCGAAAAGGGCATGAAAGCCGTGTCGGTCACCCTGACCGAGCCGCGCCAAGAGCGCGCTGATCAGCCTCCGTACGAGCAGGAAAACGACCGCGATGGCGGCGATCTGCGCGCCCGCCCCTCGGCCCCGCGCACCTTCACCCCGCGCGCCGCGCCGGTCGGCAGCCCCGCCGCTGCTCCGCGCCCCAACGGCGACCTCGGCACCTCGCTCGACCGCCTGCGCCGCAAGCAGGAGCGCCTGATTTCGCTCCTGGTCGAAAAAGGCATCCTCACCCCGGGTGAGGTCGACGGACTCGATGGCGCTCCGGTTGCCGCTGCGCCCGTCGTGGCTGCGCCCGTCGTGGCTGCGGCTGCCCCCGCCCAGGTCTGAACTGCAACCAGCCCGTGGCTGACCCAGGGCCCGCCCAACCGGCGGATCCTGGGGTCAGTGTTTTCCCAACACATCCACCAGGGCGGTTGGCAGCTCGGGGAATGCCCAGCTGAATCCAGCTGCTTGCAGGCGCCTCGGCACGACCCGCTGGCTGGCGAGCAGTAGGCCGCGCCCCATGTCGCCCAGCAGCAGCGAGACCGCGAATCCCGGCAGCGGCAGCAGGCACGGTCGATGCAGGGTCGCCGCAAGCACGCGGGCGAAATCGCCCTGGCGCACGGCTTGAGGAGCCACTGCGTTGATGGCACCGCTGAGGCGTTCGTCGACCAGGCAGCGCTGGAACACCGCCACCACGTCGTCGCGGTGGATCCACGGCAACCATTGCCGCCCGCTGCCGATCCGCCCGCCGAATCCGCAGCGAAAGGCTGGCAGCATGCGCGCCAGTGCACCGCCATTGGCGGCCAGCACGACGCCGAGCCTGACGTGCACCACCCGCACCCCGGCCGCGCGGGCGGGATCGGCGGCGGCCTCCCAGTCACGGCAGACTTCGGCCAGAAAGCCAGTGCCGGCAGCAGAATCCTCGGTCAATTCCTCATCCTTGCGATCACCATAGAAACCGACGGCTGAGGCGATGATCAGCGTCCGGGGCCGGCGCGTCGCGCGGGCGATGGTCTCGGCGATGAGCCGCGTGCTGGCGATCCGGCTGCGGCGGATGTCCGTCCGGCCCGCAGCGGTCCAGCGTTGGGCCACCGTCGTCCCACCCAGATGGATGACCGCATCGCAATCGATGAAGGCAGCAGGATCAAGCTGGCCCGCGGAGGGATCCCAGGCGATTTCTTCTGCTTGTGCGGCTCTGCGCACGAGCGGCAGCGGCTGGTGTCCGGTCGCAGCCAGGAACCTGACCAGGGCCGATCCGACCAGACCGCCTGAACCGCCGATCGCGATGCGCAGGGGTAGCGATCCGGCGTCGGGAGTCGGTTCGACTGGCATGATGCGGGTATATGGTCGCGGAGGCCGTGGCGAGGTCGGACTCAGCGTTCCTTCATCCCCAGGCAGCGGCGCTCTCGTTTGTCCTCAGCTGACGCATCGGTCAGACGCGCGCTGGAAGTGAGGTCATTACTTCGGCAATGCGCTTCGGGACCCTCGTTGCCCCGCCAGGTCAACGCCGAGTAGAGCTGTTAACCGTATTGAAAATCAGCGGTTATAAGCGAGTCACGGCGCGCTGAGGTTGAGCAGATTCCCGCTCTCGATGCGGTAGGCGTTCCACTGCTCCAGGGCTTTGCGCATTGCGTCCTGGCCGGCGGTGTACTCGGCCTCGGGCACCTCGATGAAACGCGGGCCGATCCAGATGTGGCCGGTGTTGCCTGGCGGCATCTCCAGGACCAGCGACTGCACCAAGCAGCGGTACCGGCCTGGGGCCAGTTCCAAAATGTCGCCATCACTGGTCTCTTGGCCATTGATCAGGACCAAATTGCGGATGCGCGAGGAGTCCTGGCGCGGACCGGCGTACAACTGAAAGCGGACGCGGCGCAGTTTGTCATTGGCGAGCACCGTAAAGGCGCACGTGGTGGAGGGAGCCTTCCACCCGTGCAGCACGGTTTGTTCCCAGGCCGGTAGGTTCTCGGTGTTGGCCTTGTCGGTCCAGAAGCAGTCCGCTGGGATGGGCCGGAAGGCGGTCTTGGCGTCGTCTTTCACCGGCTGGTCGCCGGCGGCGAAGATCCCGGTCGCCCGACCGCCGATCGCCGCCAACGGATCCTTATCGAAATCCTTGTATGGATACGGTCCGGCAACCACCACCGGGGCGAGGATAGTGTTGTCGGTGAACGGCATGATCGGCAGACCGGCGCGATCGGCGATGTCGGCGGGGGGCACGGCCCGGATCGAGCCAGCGGCCGGCTTGGTCGGCGCGCGGCCGGTCAGGCAGGTCAGCCCGGAACTGGTCCGCACGAAGATGCTGTCGCCGGCGAAAGCGACTCCGCCGCGCAATCCGACCCGGACCCGCCAGGATTCCTCCAACTTGCGCCCACGTTCGGTTTCGAAGGCCACCAGATCCTTGCCCGAACCAACGCCCGCGATCCACAGCCGGCCACCGGCGTGCGACAGTTCGACCGCGCCCGGATCGGTGGGATGCAGGCCGGCGACGCCGTCGGGCTGGCCATCCTCGCGATCGAAGCGCCAGACCAGCCCCAGAGCTCCGCCGCTTACCAAGACCACATGTTCGGTGGTCAGGACCAGCGGACTGCGGATCTCCTTCGGGCACGGGGTTTCCCACAGCGCTACGGCGGTGGCTTGGCCACCGCTGAGGGCCAGGCGCCAGGCGGTAACCGCCGGCCGGTCGGCGGCGACGATGAAGGCCCGGTCACCCTGGGCCACGGACCCGGTACGGGCGGCGGGCAGGGGGGTGCCCAGGACGACGCCGTCGCTTTCCCGGACCACCGCGCCCCAGGACGTGATCAGCACACAGGCGCTGGAGATCCAGGTGCGGATCGGGGCGATGGCTGGGGCACCTTCAGGGATGGCCAACTTCCAGACCGGCTTGCCGGTGGCGAGCTCGAGGCCCTGCACGGCGTTGGCCTGCACGATCAGGTTCTGGTGCCCGACCAGCAGTGACAGCGGCGCCTGACTGGATTCGAGTTTTTGCCGCCAGAGTTCCTTGCCGGCGTGGTCGCACGCCACCACTGCGGCCTGGTTGCCAACCGCATGCAGGGCATAGATGCGTTCGGCATCGCGCGCCGGGGTCGCGGCCCGGCCGGCGCCGGTGCCCACGGCCAGGTTCCAGACCGGTGCACCGGTGGCCTGGTCGAGAGCCTTGAGCGTGCCGTCGTCGCCGGCCATCAGCACCGGATCGGCGCGCCGATAGACGACAGGTGGCGCTCCGCTTCCCTGGGGCACCGTCCAGGCCAGGTTGTTGCTGCGAGTCAGGCCGATGTTGGGCAGAGCCTCCTCATAGTTGCCCCGGCCATCGCCGCGCTCCCCATGGGCTGGCCGGTTGGCACGCAGGTCGTATGCGAACAGAGGACCAAAGCGCAGGAACAGGCGACCCTGGGCGACCAGCGGACAGGCGCTTGTCTGCCATTCGGGATCGGCCACACCGCGAAGGTCCTCCTTCGCATCGACCGGCGGATCGAACGATCCGCTTTTGGCCATGCCCTCGGCCGTCGGAGTGATCAACGTGACGCGACAGCCCCGGTTTCCAGGTTTGGCCGTGACGGCGATGATCCGGCCATCAGCACGAATGATGTGGCCAGCCTTGGCGAGTTCGGGGATTGCGAGACTGGAGATCAACTTGCCGGTCTCGGCATCCAGGCAGGCGACCATGACACCGGGATTGACGACCTCTGCGGCACCGCTTGGAGGTGCCGCCGGCGGAGCGCTTGGGGCCGGCGGGGCTGCCTCGCCCTTCTTGTCGACCGCAACCGGATCCTTCTTGGGCAAGATCGCCTCGCCAGCCTTGGCAACATCGAGAAACGTATAGACGCGTCCGTCCTGGATGACCGCCTGGGAATAGCTGCCGCCGCTACTGCTGCGCGTCCACAGGATCTCATACCGGCTGCCAGTCTGGTCCAGGCGCAGCATCTGCAACTTGCCATGTGGTTCCCACAGCAGATAGGAGCCTTCGTGCACCGGGGTCACCGTGGTTTCGCCGCTATGGGCAATCTCCCACAGGATCCGGCCATTGCTGGGTTCGATACACAGCAGTTGCTTGAAGGTCGGCCAGAACAGCAGGTCACGGCCACGATGGCGGACCATACTGGCCGACACGTCAGCCATCGAAAAGCGTTTCGCCGGGATCCGACCCGGCACCGCCCAGCGCATCGTCCCGTCCGCCGCCGACACCCGCACGAACCCCGGGGTATCGAGGACCCGGCTGCAATTATTGAAGAAGAAATCATCGCCATAAACCACCGGCGTCTCGGGATAGCCCCAGCCACCGATGCCTGCGGAATTGAAGTTCTTCCACAGGTTCACCATCCAACGGGTCTTCTGGGTGCCGAGATCGCTGGCGAAGCAGTTCGAGCTGGGCAGGATCGTGATCGCCGTGTTGGAATCGCCAAAGACCAGCGGATTGCTGCGGGTACCAGGGAATCGCTTCCAGGAGGCACCGCCAGTCGGGATCTTGGAGACCACCTTGCCGTCGAGGTCGAGCACCCACAGCACGGATTCACCGCCGCCGCCCGAGACGTAGATGCGATCGCCAAGGATGGTGGCACCGCTGAAAGCGGATCCCAGCCGGTGTTTCCAGAGCAATTTCGGACCACCCTCGGGCCAACGTTCGAGCAGACCTTCGGCCGGGAAGGCACCGTCCTGATGCGGCCCGCGATAACCGCTGGCGGTCTGGGCGCAAAGGGTCGGAATTAGCAGCGCCAGAACCAGCAGGAGGCGGGCGGGGCGAGGGAGAGAGTTGAGCATGTGGTATTGTACCTGTTGTGGGATTTGGCGTTGCCGGGAAATTGCTGGGAAGGGACGTTGCTGCAGCAAAACGTCGCATAGACCGTCAGATTTGGATGCTGGCGGGAGGGGAAAAATGTCGCGTTGAATCTCCCACCGTCAACGTCCGGGTGAGGGAATCGAAACGGCCGTGCCCGATTCGATCGTGGGCAATGCACGGGGCGCTTCAAAAGTCGGCCTTCCTGGGAGCGCCGGCGTCTCGCCGGCCGGGAAAGCAGCCTCCGCAGGATGCCCTGGGGATTGGCCATTCGGCTCCAATGTCACGGAAACGATGATAAAACGCTTGCGCCTGGGACCGCCGGTTTGCAACCGGCCGTTGGCCACGCGGCGATCCGGCCAAGGCCGGAATGACCATGGAATTGCAGTGAAATCGTGATCCGCC
>CAMCMZ010000068.1 GCA_945876185.1 Candidatus Kuenenia stuttgartensis
AGCTTATCCGACGAGCGAATGCCGCGATCATCTCCGTCATCCGATGGATGCTGAAGCAAAGACTGGGACGATGCTACCGGCGAAAGCCGCTGCATCCGTATGCAAGAACCCTGTAAAATTATTAGAAATTAAATCAATGCCATTGCCCAGGACGGGGAATTGTGGAAGGTCGACTTCGGCAAAAATATGTATGCCGTGCCCCGCCTCACCATGATCGCCAATGAACCGGGCGACGTCATCACCTGCACCTATTTCGACGATGGTGCCTGCAAATCCAGTCGTGATGACGGCTGGGACCAGTACACCTGCCGGGGCGGTGGTCGCGAGACCTATGAGAAGTGGAACGGCTGGGGTGGCATCCGCGGCATGTCGGTCAAGGGCTATCGCGGGATCCTGACCGCCGACAACGTCAAGGCGCTGGTGCGGTATTCCGAAGGGGACAAGCAGGGGGATTTCTCATCCTCTGATCCGCAGTTGAATTCCATCTATGGACTCTGCGAATGGACCAGCCGGATGGCGACCCAGGAAGGCGGTTTCTTCGACGATGATTCGACCGAGCAGTCCTCGTGGGGCTGCGATAGTTACACCGGGGGTGAGAACCTGTTCTATTCGATCCGCAACTACCGGGTGCAGCACAAGACCCTGCGCGACTATATCGCCGAACAGGCGGCGAACGGGATGATCTACGCCTGCAGTCCGGCCCAGAAATACCACCTACCAGATTTCTCCCTCAATCTGTACCAATCGACCTGGGATTACCATCTCTTCACCAATGACCTGACCCTGATCGAGACGACCTATCCCGGGCTGCGAAAATTCCTGGTGGAATTCATTGGAACTCGCCGGGATCCGATGACCAAATTGTCGACCGTGAAAGGAAAAAATTGGGGTGGTGGTTACTCGACCTCGGACTGGAATCCGGATTACATCGATGCCAGCGGCAAGGCCCTGACCGTCCACAACATGCTTTATTACAATGCGCTTCGGGTCATGTCCCGGCTCGCCGGCGATCTCGGTCGCCAGGCCGACATCGCGGAATTCGACGCCATCGCCGCCGAGGTCAAGAACGGCATCAACAGCGCCCTGTTCGATGGAGTTGAAAAGTACCGCGATGGTCTCGGCGTCGACAAGTTCCATCTGCTGCCCACGGTATGGGCCATCCACAACGATCTGGTACCGGCCGACAAGCGCGAGGCGGTTTTGAAATTCATCCGCAATTATCCAGGATATGGCCTGGAACTGGCCTCCATCGGCCAATGCGTGTTCTTCGACACCATGTACCCGCTGGGGACCGAGGGCGGGAAATTGATGGAATTCCTCCATCATCCCAATCGCTGGCTGAAGATGATCCCGAACTACTGCACCACCGAGCGTTGCGATGGCGGGGGCATCCCCCTGGCCGTGCTGCCGAACTCGCCCGGCACCATGCTGCCGCGCTATGTCGGTGGGGTGCGTCCGACGAGTCCGGGCTTCGCCACCTTCGATATCAAACCGACGGTGGATGGTCTGACCTCGGCCAAGGTCCAGGTGCCGACCGTCAAGGGGATGGTCACGGTCGCCTGGCAGAAGCCGGCCGGTGCCTCCGCCACGGCCGGTGCCTCCGCCACAGCCGGTGCCAGCACGGTGGGAACCGGTCTCGACCTGACTGCCACGATCCCGGTCAACACCGTTGCCCAGGTCTGGTTGCCAAAACAGGGTTCGACCCAGGTCGAGGTCAGCGAAGGCGGTGCGGTCATCTGGAAAGGCGGCGCCTTCAAGGCAGGAACCCCCGGCATTCATGCGGGCGAAGACGCGAATCTGTGGGTGCGCTTCACCGTCGGTTCGGGAAACTACTCTTTCAAGCTCCGCCCGGTCAGCGATCCCGGCGCTCGGTAACAGGAACATCGGCGACGACCATTTCGGCATTTCATCCTAAAACTCGCAAACGCGCCTCGCATTTTTCAGCAAACTGGCACGGGTAAGAGGTTGCTGAATTTCCCGCCGGCACCAATCGGGTGAGGGGGACATGCGCAGCATGCAAGCCGCAGAGCGGCGCCGTCGGGCTGGGGCGCAAGCCCCGCTAGATGTCACTGGCCATTTCCAGCCTGGGGCAGAATTCCTCGAAAAATTGCTCTAATCCGGCAGGAGGAACCGCAGCCCGACGAATTGGCACCAGTCTTGCGTTTGGGTTCCTCAAGCCTGAAACCTCACCTCAGGCGGGAAGGACCCCCCAATGAGCCTCCGCATCAACACCAACGTCCAGGCGCTCTTCGGTCATCGGATGATGCAGAAGAACGACTCCGCGATGTCCAAGAGCCTGGAGAAGCTATCCTCGGGCCTGAAGATCAATCGCGCCTCTGACAATCCGGCCGGCCTGATCATCAGCGAGCAGCTGCGCGCCCAGATCGGCGGCATGATGCAGGCCCAGTCCAACACTGAGCAGGCCATCGCCATGGTGCAGACCGCCGAAGGCGCGCTCGATGAGATGAGCACGATGCTGTCCAAGGCGAAGAAGCTCGCCCTGAGTTCGATGTCGAGTGCCACCACCGATTCGACCCAGGCCTCGGCCAACAACACCGAATACCTCAACTTGGTGCAGTCCATCCAACGTATCGCCAAGAACACCCAATATGCCGGCACCAACCTGCTCGATGGTTCGCTGTCCGACGGCAAGACGGTGCAGCTCGGTGCCTTCGCGGGGCAGAACACCACGATTTCCATCACCGCGCTGTCGGCGAACTCGATCGGGTTGCTGTCCAGCGACGGTTCGACCCTGACTTTCGACGTTGCCACCGCGGGTGGGGCAAGCCAGGTTCTGAGCCTCATTGAAGCCGCAGTCACGACGGTTTCCTCGCGCCGTGGTACTCTTGGTGCGATCCAGTCCAACAGTCTGGAAACCACCCTGAACTCGCTGCGAGCCAGCTACGAAAACCTGCAAGCCGCCGAATCGACGGTGCGGGACGTGGATTTCGCTCAGGAATCAGCCACGTTCACCCGCAACCAAATCCTCGTCCAGTCGGCCACCGCGATGCTCGCCCAGGCGAACCAACTTCCTCAAGGCGTGCTCAAATTGCTCGGCTAAACCAGCCGGCGATCAACGCCGCGGCTGGGGCGGATCGCGCCGTCCCAGCAGGCCGTGAATCACGGCGATGTCCGCCAGCACCGCATCCAATTCTCGCGTCGGCACCACGTTCGGCCCATCGCTGAGGGCCTGTTTCGGCCGGTCGTGGGTTTCCATAAAGATGCCCTCGCAGCCCACCGCCATCGCGGCGCGCATCAGCATTGGCGCGAAATGGCCGGCGCCGCCTGACTTCGACCCCATGCCGCCCGGTGCCTGCACCGAATGGGTGGCGTCGAAGATCACCGGCACCCCGAAGCCGCGCATGATCGGCAGGGCGCGGAAATCCGTGACCAGGGTGTTGTAGCCGAACGAGGTCCCGCGTTCGATCAGGATCAGACGGTGCTTCGCGGCGCCCTTCGGTGCCGGCGCGGCGCGGAACTTCGCCACGATGTTGGCGCAGTCCTGCGGCGCGAGGAACTGGCCCTTCTTGATCGAGGTCGCTTTGCCCGTTGCAGCGCAGGCGTTGACCAGATCGCTCTGCCGGCACAACAATGCGGGAATCTGCAAGAGATCCACGACTTCGGCGGCCTCGGTCGCTTGCCAACTCTCATGGACGTCGGTGGTCACCGGCATTCCGGTGGCCGCCTTCACCTTGGCCAGGATCGCCAGACCCTCGGCAATGCCGCTCCCGCGATAACTGCCGTGGCTGGTGCGGTTCGCCTTGTCGAACGAGGCTTTGAAGACCACCGGCAGGCCGGCCTTGGCGGCCGCCGCCTGGACGAGCTTCGCCATCTTCAGGGTGTGGGCCTCGGATTCGATGACGCACGGACCCATGATGAGCAGTGGCAGGTCGCCGCCGCAACTGACCGAAGGGGAAATGATGACCGGGGGAATGCGCATGGTCTGGATGTTCAAACCCTCGGCGGTGAGTCCAGCCCGTCACTGGTGCTCAACCGCGCTCAACATGGGCGCCCCCGATCCCCTGAATCGGTCCAGCGACAATGTGTCACATTCAGTCGTCCCTACGGGACTGAAATAGAATCATTTCCACTCATCCCGGGGTTGAAACCCCGGGCTAGCATCACCACGTCCCTACGGGACGGTCCTAGGCGAAATAATAATGGAAAATATCTAGGAAAACATGCGTCCCGTAGGGACGCTGCGAGGTTAGCCCGGGGTTTCAACCCCGGGAGTGGCATGAAAAATGAGACCAGTCCCGTAGGGACGACTGAAGCAGGGGCAATGACCGCAATCGGTCAATCGACCTCGGGGAAATCCCAATCCCTAGTATTTTCTCAATAATCAAAAAAAAACGATGTGCCAAAAACTCGTGCTTGACTGGCGGGATTCTACATGGGCATACTCCCCTGTTTTCAAACACGCGGACCAACCCATCCCATGAGCGACAACAGCGAATTCCTCCAGGAGTTCATCGCCGAGGCGACCGAGCACCTCGACTCGGCCGAGGCCTGCCTGCTCGAACTCGGCAAGGATCCGGGCAAACCGGCCGGGCTCGACGCCTGTTTCCGCGATCTCCATTCGATCAAGGGCGGTGCTGGTTTCCTGGATCTCGCTCGCATCCAGGCGCTGGCCCATGCGGCTGAACACCTGCTCTCGCAGATGCGGGAAGGCCACTGCATCTGCACCAGCGACATCGTCGACGCGCTGCTGCACAGCGTCAGCCGCCTGCGCGAACTCGTGGCCGCCGTTGGCGGAGGTGAAGAACCGTCTCCATCCGAGGGCAATGACGGCCCGGATGGGAAATGGCTGCAACGGCTCAAGGTCTGTGCCCAGACCGATCGCCACCGCGTCCAGGACTACGCGCCCATCCATCAGTCGCCCGACGCCGCGCAGGAAGCCACCTCGCGCCGGATCAAGCGCACGGATGCTCAGCGCGCCGTTCGGCGCTCTGTAGTCTCGCCGGATGCGCTGCTGGCGCGCATTCTCGCGCTCGAAACCGACGATCTGCCCGGTCTGGTTGATGTCGTGACGGCGCTCGAAAGTGCGGCTGCACATCAATCCTGGCCCGACGCAGCCCGGGCGGTGCTGGTGCGGATCAAAGGCCTCGCCGATGGCTTGGTCGATGGTCGTCCGGTGCCGGGGGGATTCTCGTCCATCTACAGCCTGGCCGGCGAACTGCAGGGCGCGTTCCAGGCGGCAGCGCCGGCTGCGGCAAACTCTGCGGCGGTCGAATCCCCCACCTCCAAGACCGAACCGGTTCCGGTCAGTGGCGGCAATCCGGTCACCGCCTTCACCGTCTTGGTTCCGCCGACGCCGGTGCCGGTCGACCAAGCCCAGATCGAGGAATTCGTCGCCGAAGCCGCCGAACTGCTGACCGCCGCCGAAGAAGCCGTGGTCAAGTCGGGCGGCTCGTCCAGCACCGACATCGCGGCGGTGTTCCGCACTTTTCACACCTTCAAGAGCATGGCCGCGTACCTGGGACTGACCCGGATCGAGGCGCTCGCCCACCGCCTGGAAACCGAGCTTCTGCCGGTGCGAGACGGCACGGTGCCGTTCTCGCCCGGCCTGCGCGCACTCGCCTTGGCCGGCATCGATGCCCTGCGCGGACTCGCCGCGCATGTCCGCGCCCAGGGCAACGACGGCGGCGCCTGGCCAGCGGCAGCGCTGAACCTGGCCACCCGGTTCGGCCTGACCGGCGATGGCGCCCAGGTCGAGGAACCCTCGATTGAGGGCGCCCCACCCATCGCCGACATCCTGGCTGAGGTCGGGGTTCCGCGCGAGGTCATCAGCGCCGAGGCGCAGACCCTGAAGCCGGGCGAAGACCTCACCGCGCGGCTGGTCAAGACCGGCAAGATCACCCAGGCCCAGGCCGATCAGGCCAACGCGCGGCAGCAGGAACTCGCCGGCAAGCAGGACTCCTTCGCCCGGGTCAGCACCGCGCGCCTGGAAGAACTCATGAACCTGGTCGGTGAATTGCTGATCGCCCAGGCCATGGTCGCGCAGGACGAAGCGCTGCCCACCATCCCGCGCCTGATGCAGTCGGTCACCCGCCAGGGCCGCATCGTGCGCGACTTGCAGGCGTTGTCCCTCGGCCTGCGCATGGTGCCGCTGAAAGCGACCTTCCAGAAGATGGCCCGCGCCGTGCACGACGCCGCACGCAAACTGAACAAGCAGGTCGACCTGAAACTGACCGGCGAAGACACCGAGATCGATCGCACCCTTGGAGAAATCCTCGCGGATCCGCTGTTGCACATGATCCGCAACGCGGTCGACCACGGCATCGAGATGCCGGCGGCGCGGGCGAAAAACGGCAAGCCCGAGCGCGGCACCGTCCACCTGTCCGCCAGCCAGACCAGCGACCAGGTGGTGATCGAACTGACCGACGACGGCAAGGGCATGGACCCGGTGAAACTGCGCGCCAAGGCGATCGAAAAAGGTCTGATCCCGGCTGACCGCGTGCTGTCCGACAAGGAATGCTACGACCTGATCTTCCTCGCCGGCTTCAGCACCGCCGAGCAGGTCACCGGCATCAGCGGTCGCGGCGTCGGCATGGATGTCGTACGGCGCAATGTCGAACGCATGAAGGGCCGGGTCGAGATCACCAGCCAGGTCGGCAAGGGTTCGGTGTTCACCATCCGCCTGCCGCTGACCACCGCGATCCTGGATGCGATGTCGCTGCGGGTCGGGATCGAACGTTTCCTGGTACCGATCACCGCCGTGGTCGAGGCCAATCGGCCGCATGCCGGCGAGGTCAGCGAGGTCCTGGGCCAGGGTCGGGTCATGCAGGCCCGCGGACAGCTGCTGCCGGTGGTCGCGCTGGGGGACATCTTCAGCCTGTCCGGATTCCAACCCGATCCGACCCAGGCCGTGGTGCTGGTGCTGGAACACATCGGCGGCCGGCTGGCCTTGCAGGTCGATGAGATCCTGGGCCTGCAACAGGTCGTCATCAAACCGCTCGATCAGGACACGCCGCACCATCCGGGTCTGGCCGGCACCGCCATCCTGGGTGACGGCCGGGTCGGATTAATCCTTGATCCCGACAAACTTCTCGCGGTGCAAACCTCCACCTGAATCCCAACCCAGGCCAACCAGCTTTTCCCAGTCAACCCAAGCCAGGAAACCCGATGCGAAACCTCGTCCCCACTCTGATCCTCTCGGTTTCCTGCATGCTTGCAGGAACCGCAGCCGACCACGGCGATGCTCACGCCAGCGAACCCAAAGCGAAGCCAGCGTCCGCGCCAGCAGGCGAAGCGCCCGCGTCGTCAGAGCACGCTGTTCCGGCGAAGGCGGAGACCTCGAACGGCGTCGCCCTTCAGCGCCTGATGGAGGGCAATAAGCGCTACGCCACCGGCAAGGCCGAACCGCGTCGCGATGCGGTCCGGCGGGCTCAGACCGCGACCAGCCAGAAACCGATCGCGGCGATCCTGTGCTGCGCCGATTCGCGCGTGCCGCCCGAGATCTTGTTCGACCAGGGCGTGGGCGACCTGTTCGTGGTCCGCGTCGCCGGCAACCTCGTCGATGACGCGGTGCTGGGATCGCTCGAATACGCGGTCGATCACCTGGGCGTCGACCTGATCATCGTGCTGGGCCACGAACGCTGCGGCGCGATCAAGGCCGCCAGCGCTGGCGGTGAAGCCCACGGCCACCTGGGCGCTGTGCTCACCCCGCTCAAGCCGGCGATCGAACAGTCACGGGGCCAGCCCGGCGACCAGGTTGAAAACGCCGTCAAGATCAACGCCCGTCTTATGGCGAAACAACTCCGCGAGTCCCGGCCCAGCCTCAAGGCCGCCGGCGATCGCGGTGCCCTGGCCGTCGTTTCCGCCCGTTACGACCTTGATGACGGCAACGTGGAGATCCTCTGGTGAAACGAACTCAACCACCTGCCGCCCCTGCCCCGTCCCCGAACCGCATCCCCATTTCCACCCTGAAAGGCCCACCATGAGCCAAACCGCTGAAGTCGCCGTCCCCGGATCCGCGACAGGCAAGACCGTCTCCGGCACCTACCTGACCTTCCAGGTCGGCAACGAAGAATACGGCGTCGAAATCCTGTCGGTGCGCGAGATCATCGGCATGCTGCCGATCACCCCGATGCCCGGCAGTCCGGGCGTGATGCTGGGGGTCATCAACCTGCGCGGCAAGGTCATCTCGGTGATCAGCATGCGCGCGCGCTTCGGCATGCCGCTGGTCGAGGCGCATCCCCACAACGTCATCCTGGTCGTCGAAGGCGGGCCCAAGGGCCTGATCGGCCTCGCGGTTGACCGGGTCAAGGAAGTCGCCGCCTTTGCCGCCAAGGACACCGAACCACCGCCGAGTTATGGCCTGAACATCGACGCGTCGATGGTCCAGGCCCTGGGCAAGAATCAGGGCCGGATCCGCATCCTGCTCGCCTTGCCTAAAGTGCTCGAAGCCATCTGACGCCGCTGTCCCGCCGTCGCCTGCCATCCTCATTCATCCACAGCATCCACATACCCACCCTCATCCCCCCGGAGAATCGTCATGAAAATCGGCACCAAGATCACCCTCGGCTTTGGATCCATCCTGGCCCTGGCCCTCATCCTCGGCGGCATCGCGGTGTACGCGATGTTTCAAGGTTCGCACGCCGCCGCCAACCTGGAGCACAAGCAAGTGCCGGCGGTCACCGTTGCCAACGATGTAGAACGATCGTCGTTGGAGACCATGTATTCCATTCGCGGCTATGTCATGTCCGACAGTGCCAAGGATCTTGAGGAAGGGGAAAAGCACCTGAAGGAGGTCGAAGATCATCTCAAAACGGCGATAGAACTGGCCAAAAAGCAGAACTTGGAAAAGCTCGGCCAGAACGCAGAAGATGCCAACAAGGCGGTGGTCGTATACAAGGATCTGCTTAGGAAAACCAAGGAAAAAAAGGAGCAGATCGCCGCCGCAGTGAAGAATCGTGGAGCCGCTGCGGTAGAATTTTCCGACAGCATCACCCGATTCATCAAGGAGCAGGATGAGGCGTTCAAGAAGGAGTTGGCCCAGGTAGCAGAAGGCACCGTTACCCCTGTCGCCCTGGAGGACCGCCGGTTGAAGATCGCGATGGCGAACGACGTGATTGATCTGGGAAACGAGATCCGCATTGCCGCATGGCAAAGCCAGGCCGCAAACGATCCGCACGTCTTCGAGAAGGTCCTGCCCAACTTCGCCGCAATCCAGGAAAAAGTCGCAGCCATCCTGCCGAAGACACGACTCGAATCCAACAAGGCGCAGCTCGCTAAAACCGCCGCAGCCGCAAAGCACTACAAGGAGATTGCGGAGGCCTGCTTGAATGCCGAGAAAGAACTGCTGGCGATCGGCGATAAACGAGGTGCAGCAGCAGCGGAGGTGGTCGTCGCGGCACAGGCAGCAGCATCGGTCAACATCAAAGCTACCGCCAAGGCGGCCGAAGAAACCAGCGGTCAGTTGTCATCGGCGTCGCTCATCTTGGTGATCGGTCTAGGTCTCGTGCTGGCCTTGGGCACATTCCTCGCCTGGCTGATCACCAGCGGCATCATGAAGAGCCTGATCCGCATCATCGCCGACATGACCGCCTGCGCCGGGCAGACGGCGTCGGCGTCGGAACAGGTCGCCGGCGGGGCACAGACCCTGGCCGACGGCACCAGCAAGACTGCCGCCGCGCTGGAAGAGACCTCGGCCAGCCTGGAAGAAATGTCCAGCCTGGTGAAGCAGTCCGCCGCCAGCGCCGACAGCGCCAACAGCGTCGCCGCCCAGGCTCGCCTGGCCGGTGAGCGCGGCGCCAGTGCGATGGATGAACTGGCGAAAGCCATCAGCGAGATCAAGGGCAACGCCGACCAGACCGCGAAGATCGTCAAGACTATCGACGAGATCGCCTTCCAGACCAACCTGTTGGCCCTGAACGCAGCGGTCGAGGCCGCCCGCGCCGGCGACGCCGGCAAGGGCTTCGCCGTGGTCGCCGAAGAGGTGAGAAACCTCGCCCAGCGCGCCGGTGAAGCCGCCCGCAACACCAGCACCCTGATCGAGCAAAGCGTCAAGAGCGCGGAAAACGGGGTGAACCTGTCAAAGAACGTGACCCAGGTGGTGGGTGAGATGACGGTGGCCTCCAAGAAAGTGAACGACCTGGCCGGCGAAGTCGCCGCCAGCGCCAAGGAGATCGCCCAGGGCATCGACCAGGTATCGACCGCCGTGCGCCAGATGGACCAGGTCACCCAGGGCAACGCCGCCGCCGCCGAAGAGAACTCTGCCGTGGGCGAAGAGATGAGCGCTCAGGCCCAGACCCTGAGCGGATTGGTGACCGAACTGGAATCGATGATCCGCCAGGTCGACCAGGCATCTCAGAACCTGCGCGCCCAGCCGCAGCACCGCAGCCAGGTCCACGCCCAGACCGGGACTCACTTGCCCGCCAGGCCCAAGACCCTGACCGCCGAACGCATGCCCGCCAAGGCGGCGACCGGGCACAACCTGCAACAGCATTCCAGCAGCGAAGGGTCCAAGGCGATTCCCTTCGATCACGAGGGGAAGAGTGCGGACACCTTGGGGAAATTCTAAGCCGCCAACGTGATTGAGCGGATCGCCAAGGAATCCTGATGTCGCCGACCCAGACCATCATGGATCTCGCCTACGACCTCGCCGGCATCGCCCTGGGGCAGGGCAAGCAGGCGATGGTCGAGGCCCGGCTGGGCAAGCGCCTGCGGCAACTCGGCTGCGATCTGCGGGACTACGCCCAGCGCGTGACCAAGGATCCGGCCGAGCAAGTGGTGATGCTCGATCTGCTCACCACCAACCATACGGCCTGGCTGCGCGAACCCGCCCACTTCGACGATCTCGAACGGCGGGTGCTGCCGG
The DNA here is from genome assembly GCA_945876185.1 of Candidatus Kuenenia stuttgartensis. Lineage (GTDB taxonomy): Bacteria > Planctomycetota > UBA11346 > UBA11346 > UBA11346 > BJHQ01. The sequence continues at coordinate 10,823 of CAMCMZ010000068.1, forward strand.
CCCTGGTGGCCAAACGGGCGAAGGAACCGCACCCGAAACTGCGCATCTGGTGCGCTGCGGCGGCGACGGGTGAAGAACCCTGGACTATCGCGATGACCTTGGTGCGCAGCCTGCCGGACCTTGAACGCTGGGATGTGGCGGTGCTTGCCACCGATATTTCGACCCGCGCTCTGACCCGGGCCGAGGCCGGGCTGTATTCCGAGGACAGAGTCAGCGCGCTGTCGGCGCAGGATCGCCAGATCGCCCTGACCGTGGCCGAACGCACCGTGCCCAAGGTCTATTCCGTCGCCCCGGGCCTACGCCGGCTGGTCCATTTCGCGCGTCTCAACCTGATGGAGGACTGGCCCATGCGCGGCCCGTTCGAGGTGATTTTCTGCCGCAACGTGATGATTTATTTCGATCGCGACACCCAGCAGCGTCTGGTCACCCGCATGATCAGTTTGCTCGCCCCCGGTGGCACCCTGTACGTCGGCCACGCCGAAAGCCTGTCGTCCATCACCCACGGTCTCACCCCGATCATCCCGGCTGCGTATGTCCGTTAAGTCACCTTTTCCCGTAGCGCCGGCTTCAGCCGGCTCTTCGGTAGCGCCGGCTTCAGCCGGCACGGACGGCGGGCCTCAGCCCGCCGCGATCGGAGTAATGTCGCCTCAATTGGATGAACACGTCTCCCAATGCCGGCTGAAGCCGGCGCTACAAACTACCCAATGCCGGCTGAAGCCGGCGCTACCAAGCCATGTCCACTGACACCGCCACCGATCCACGCTCGGTCATCGGCATCGGCGGCCTCGTCGCCCGTTCCGGCGGGGGCATCATCATCACCCACGCCCTCGGCAGTTGCCTGGGAATCTGTGTCCACGATCAGTACACCAAGGTCGGTGCGATGATTCATGCGCAGTTGCCGTTGTCGGTGAAGAATCCCGATCGGGCGCGGCAGCAGCCGGCGCTGTTCGTTGATCTCAGTCTTGGCCTGGTGATCGACGCGGCGGTGCGGGCCGGGGCCGAGCGCCGCCGACTCAGGATCTGCGTCGCGGGGGCGGCGAACGTGACCTCGATCGCCAACGACATCTTCAACATCGCCAAGCAGAACATCACGGTGCTGCGCAAGGTGCTCTGGCAGATGGGGGTGTTGGTGGCGGGCGAGGACACCGGCGGCACCCAGCCGCGCACCATGACGCTTGATATCGCCACCGGTCAGGTCGCGATCGATTCCGCCGGTAGGAGGCAGATCTTGTGAACCCGCTTCCGCCACCTGCGGGCCAGAATCCTGGCCCGGTTCCTTCCCAGCCCTTGTCAGACGGAGCGTTCAGCCACGCCGTCCTGGTGGTCGACGACAACCGGGTCATGCGTTCGATGATCTCCCGCGCGGTGACCCTGTCCGGCCTACCGGTCAGTCGCATCGATTCCGCCGGCAACGGGCGCGAGGCGCTGTTCAAACTCGGCGGTGGCGGCTTCAACCTGGTGCTGCTCGACATCAACATGCCGGTGATGGATGGCGAGCAGTTCCTCCACGCGCTGCGCGCCGACCCCCGCCTGAATGCGACCAAGGTCGTGGTGGTGTCGACGGAATCCTCGCCGGCGCGCATCCGCAGCCTGCGCGGCCTGGGCGCGGATTTCATCCACAAGCCGTTCCGGCCCGAAGAACTCATCGCTGCCGTCGGCCGGCTCTCGTCCGCTCTGCCGACCCGTCCGGGAGGACCCTGACATGGATCGCGACGCCTGCCTGACCACGGTGGCCGAGATCGTCGGCAACCTGGGATTCCTCACCCCGATGGGGGTGGCCGAAGCCATTCCTGCTGATGCGCGCGAACGCGTGATCGAAGTAACCTATGCCGGCGCGTGCCAGGGCCGCATCGTCATCGCGGTCGGCCCCGGGTTGAGCCGCGAACTCGCCCGCAACATGCTGGGGATCCCGCCGGGCGACCCGGTCAGCGAGGATGACGCCGACGAGGCGCTGAAGGAACTCGCCAACGTCATCGCTGGCAACCTGCTGCCGATGATCGTCGGCGTCTACAAGGCCAGCCTGTCGCCCCCGGCCCAGGTTGCGCCAGAGCGCTTTCCAGAAGGCGACGCGATCTGCCTCGACCTGGCCGAGGGTCTGCTGGCGGTCGCCATCGTCGAGGAAGGGGGCCTGGCCCTGGATGGATCCGGCGGCACCAGCGGCACCGGCCGCCTGGATCGCAAGATCGATGACGGAGCCGCCGGGTGACCCGCGTCCTCATCGTCGACGACAGCGCCGTGGTGCGGCGGGTGCTCGCTGATGCCATCGCGCGCATCCCGGGCATGCAGGTCGTCGGCGCGGCGGCGGATCCGTACCAGGCCCGGGAAATGATCGTCGAGCAGACGCCGGATGTGATCACCCTGGACGTGGAAATGCCGCGCATGGACGGGTTGACGTTCCTGGGATTCCTCATGCAGCACCGGCCGACCCCGGTGGTGGTGATCTCGTCGCTGACCCCGCGTGGCAGTGAAGAAGCGATGCGCGCGCTCGAACTCGGCGCCGTCGACGTGATCTGCAAGCCGGGTTCGGCCTACAGCGTGGCTGATTTGGGTCCGGTGTTGGGCCGCACCCTGCACGCCGCGTCGCGCGCCAAACTGCTGCCGCGCAAGCCGGCAACCAAACGCGCCGGCCCGGTCGCCAAGCCGCCGGTGCTGACTCGCACCACCGCGAAACTGCTCGCGATCGGTGCCTCGACCGGCGGCACCGAGGCGATCATCGAGGTGTTCGCGCGCCTGCCCGGCGACACCCCCGGCACGGTGATCGCCCAGCACATGCCGCCGCTGTTCACCGCGAGTTTCGCGCGCCGCCTGGATCAGCAGAGTGCGATGCGCGTGGCCGAGGCCCAGGGCGGCGAGGAACTGCTGCCCGGTCTCGCCTTTCTTGCGCCAGGCGGCAAGCACCTGGTGGTCGAACGCAGCGGCGCGAAGTACCTGCTACGCCTGCGTGACGGCCCGCCGGTGCATTTCCAGAAACCCGCCGTCGACGTGCTCTTCCATTCCGTCGCCCACGCCGCCGGATCGAATGCGATCGGCGTCCTGTTGACCGGCATGGGCCAGGACGGCGCCGACGGGTTGAAGGCGATGCGCAGCGCCGGGGCCTGCACCATCGCCCAGGACGAAGCCACCAGCGTGGTCTGGGGCATGCCCAAGGCGGCGATCGATCTTGGCGCGGCGCAGCAGGTGCTGCCGATCGACCGCATTGCCGACCACATTGCCAACCGGTTCCGCCGTGAGACAGAGTGAAAGCGCCTGGGAGCGCGCTCCCAGGGATCGCATGCGCCTGGGAGCGGCGCGCTCCCAGGCCCTGGCCGGATCCGCGATCCTGTGGCATACTCCACCCTCACCCGCCATCCTTAGTCCTGAAACTTAACGGAAATCCCCCCATGCGCGCCCTCATCGTCGATGATGACCCCACCTGCCGGTTGCTCCTGAACCGGACGCTTGCCCCGCACGGCCGCATCGACGAGGCGGCGAACGGCTGGGAGGCGATCATGGCGGTGACCGCGCTGATCCTCAACCACCGCACCTACGACCTGATCTGCCTCGACGTCATGATGCCCGACCTCGATGGCTTCGGCTGCCTGGAGCGCATCCGCCGGTTGGAACGCGAGGCCGGGATCCTGCCCGGCTGCGAGGCGCGGGTGGCGATGACCACGGCGCTGGACGACTACGGTTCAGCCAAGCGCGCCTTTGCCAACCTCGCCGAGTTCTTCTTCATCAAGCCCTTCGAACTGAAGAAGGTCGTCGAGGACCTGCGCTCCACCGGCATCCTTGGTCGTCCCGATCGCGCCCCGGGCGGCTTCGATGGTGAGGTGCTGGTGGTGGCGGCCGAACCGGCGGCGATGGTGGAAACGCTCGCCCGCGCCGGCTACCACGCGACCCCGGTGGAATCCGCAGTCGCCGCGCTCGCCAAGGTCAGGGCCTGCGGCGCGCCGCTCGCGGTGCTCGACGCCGGTCTGCCTGAGGTCGCCTGCGGCGACCTGATCTGCGATCTCCTGGAACTGCGCTCGTGGATGCGAATCGCCGTCGTCTACCAGCCAGGATCCCAGCCCGCTGATGCGATGTATCAGGCCGGGGCGATGGTCGCTTGCGCCAAGCCGCTGGGCGATGGCGGAGGGTTGGTGCAGACCGTCGATGACCTGGCCCAGAACCTCGCCGGTTGGCGGCGACGGTTGCGATCGAGTGCTGAAAGAGTTGAAAAGGCTGAAAGGGTTGAAAGGGTCGAAAGAGTTGAACCCAGTCCGGCCACGGCGCCGACCACCGTTCCGTAAGTCCCTGGGTTTTTCCACGTGACCACCACGATCGCAATCCTGCACATCGAGGACTCCCCCGGCGATGCCGCGCTGATCGGGTTGATGCTGGAGCGTTTCGATTTGCCGGTCGTGCGCACTGTGGTTAGCGACCGGGCGGGATTCCTCGCCGCCATCGCGGGCGGCAGGTTCGACCTCATCCTCAGCGACTGGCAGATCCCCGGTTTCGGCGGTTTGGCCGCGCTGGCGGCCGCCCGTGCGGCCGGCCGGCGCGAACCGTTTATCATCATCTCGGGCGCGATCGGCGAGACCGAGATCGTCGACGCCTTCAAGACCGGGATCACCGACTTCATCCACAAGGACCGTCTCGACCGCCTCGGCTTCGCGGTCCGCCGCGCCCTCGACGAGGTGGCCGAGCACCGCGCCCGGGCCGCGGCCGAATGCGCCCACCGCGACAGCGACGAGCGCTTCCGCCTGCTTTTTCAGGCCAACCTGGCGGGCACCGCGATCCACGAACTGATCTTCGACGCTGCGGGCCGGGCCTGCGACTACCGCTTCATCGACGTCAACCCTGCGTTCGAACAGCAGACCGGCCTTACGCGCGCTGTGATCCTCGGGCGGACGGTGCGCGAGGTCATCCCCGGGTTGGAACCGGTCTGGATCGAACGCTATGCCGCCGTGGTCGCCAGCGGGACGCCGGTGCGGTTCGAGGAATTTTCCCCGGCACTCGCGCGCTGGTTCGAGGTCAGCGCCTTCCGTCTCGGCGAGCGCCAGTTCGCGGTGGCAGTGAGCGACATCACGGCGCGCCGAAACGCCGAGCGCGACCGCACCGAGCACCTGGAGTTCCTGCAACGGCTCTTCGACACCGTGCCGACGCCGCTCTTTTACAAGGACGCCGCCGGGATCATCCGCGGCTGCAATCAGGCCTTCCTGACCATGCAGGGACTGCAACGGGGACAGGTGATCGACCGCACCGTGCACGACTTCCTGCCCGCAGAGCTGGCGGAGCAGATCCAGAACCAGGACGAGGAACTGTTCGCTCGCGGCGGCCGTCAGGAGTACCGTTTCACCCTCAGCGATTTCGCTGGCCAACCCCGCGAATGCGTGAGCGTGCGCTCGACCTACGCCCACGCCGACGGTTCGGTGGCAGGGCTGGTTGGGGTGATCATCGACCTCACCGACCGGATCCGCAGCGAACAGGCCCTCCTCCAGGCGGTGGATCAGGCCAACGTGGCGAACCAGGCCAAGTCGCAATTCCTGTCCACCATGAGCCACGAGATCCGCACCCCGCTGCACGGGATCATTGGCATGACCGAGATCCTGGGCCAGACCAGCCTGGATCCGGAGCAGAAGGGGATGGTCAAGGTGGTACAGGATTGCGGCCAGGGCCTGCTCGCGGTGATCGGTGACGTCCTCGACCTCGCCCGCATTGAATCCGGCCACCTCGAACTCGATTCGGCGGAACTCCAGGTCCCGACCGTGGTCGAGACCATCGAGCGGATGTTCACCCCGATGGCGCGCCGCAAGGGCCTGCGCCTGGTCGCCCGGGTCGACCCCAAGGTGCCCGATCGCTTGCGCGGCGATCCCCTGCGCCTGCGCCAGGTGCTGGTCAATCTGGTCGGCAATGCGCTCAAGTTCACCGACTGCGGCGAGGTGGTGCTGCGGGTGAGTGCGATCGGGTCCGAACCCGGGCGGGCGATTCTCGCCTGGGATGTCAGCGACACCGGGCCGGGGATCCCCGATGAATTCCTGACCCGCCTATTCGAACCGTTCTCTCAGGCCGATGCCTCGTACACCCGCAGGCATGGCGGCACCGGCCTGGGCTTGGCGATCGCGAAGCGGCTGTCCGATCTGATGGGCGGCACCATCACCGTCGACTCTGAGGTGGGCCAGGGCAGCCGCTTCCGCTTCGTCGTCCCCCTGAACCTGAGCGAACCGCCCGGCGCATCCGCGCAGGTCGCCGACGCGCGGTTCGCTGCGCCGGTCTGGATCCGGCCCCCATCGGTGCTGCTGGTCGAGGATGACCCCGGCTGCCAGGTCACCATCACCATGATGCTGGAGACCCTGGGTTGCCGTTCGCGCCTGGTCAAAGACGGTCACCAGGCGATCGCGGCGATTTCCACCGGCCCGGTAACCGGCAGACCGCCCTTCGATCTCGTCCTGATGGATTGCCAGATGCCAGCTTGCGATGGCTTCGCGGCCACCCGGGCCATCCGCGAACAGACGGCAGGCATCGCGACCCGCCTGCCGATCATCGCCATCACCGGCAACGTCTTCACCGAGGATCGCGCCCGCTGTCAGGCCTCCGGCATGGACGACTTCCTCGCCAAACCCTGCACCTTGACTGAGATGAAGACCTGCCTGGAGCGCTGCTTGCCGGACCTGCTGGCGGCGGTCAACGCGCGGTAATTGGCGTCGAAGGCAACGGCGGGGGAACGTTAATCGCCAGCCAGTAGACGCCCAAGGTCGCCACTACCTTGGCGAATTCCCCGAAGTCGACCGGTTTGCGGATGTAGCTGTTGGCGCCGCGCTCATAGCCCTTGATGCGGTCGTCGTCCTCGACCGAGGTCGTGAGGATGACCACCGGCAGCAACCGGGTGCGGGGATCGGCGCGCAGGCGGCGCAGGCATTCCAGGCCGTCGATGCGCGGCAGGTTGAGATCGAGCAGGATCACCGCCGGCACCAGCGGCGGCGCCCCGACATGCGCGCCGGTGGCGTGGAGCAACTCCAACGCCTCGACCCCGTCGCGGGCGGTCAGGATCGGATTGGCGATGCCGCTGTGCGAGAACGCTCGGATCGTCAGTTCGATGTCGTTGGGGTTGTCCTCGACCAGCAGCACAGGGAGCGCGTCCATGGGATTCCTCAGGTGGGATGAGCGGGGTTGTTGGCGGAACGGTTGGCCGGACTGGCGGGATCAGGGGCGGGATCAGCAACGGGTTCAGCGGCGGAATCAGGGGCAGGCAGGGAAACCAAGAAAGCGGCGCCGCGGTCGGGCGCGGCCTCGGCGCGGATGCTGCCGCCATGGCGGCGGACGATCTGCGCCACCGTGGCCAACCCGATGCCGGTGCCAGGGAACTCGGCCTGGCTGTGCAGGCGCTGGAAGGCGCCGAAAAGCCGGTCGGCATAGGCCAGGTCGAAGCCGACCCCATCGTCGCGGACCACGAATCCGGGCTGGGCGGCGGAGTCGGTGACGGTGTCGGGGGCAGCAACGAGGGCAGAGGGGGCTGAAAGGATCGAGCTGGAGGCGGAGGCCGTGACCGACAACGGCGCAACCTCGATGTGGGCCTGGACGCGTCGGGACGTGAACTTCCACGCGTTGGCGAGCAGGTTGTCGAGGACGATGCGGAGCATCCCGCGATCACCGTGGACGCGCAGGCCCGGGGCGATGCTCAGGGTGACGTCCCGCCCGGGATGGCGCTGGCGGAGGTCGGCGGCGACCTCGGCGGCGAGGGCGGACAGATCGATCGCCTGCACCACCATTGGCGTGCGCGAGAGGCGGGACAGGCGCAGGAGGTCGTCGATGAGTTCGCCCATGCGCGCGGTCTCGCGCCGGATCACCGCGAGGTGGCGCAGATTGGTGGCATCGAGGCGGCCGCGGGAGTCCTCCTCCAAAGCGGTGCTGAAGCCGGCGATCGCGCGCAGCGGCGAGCGCAGGTCGTGCGACACCGAATAGCTGAAGGATTCCAGCTCGCGGTTGGCCAACTCCAGCGCGGCGGTGCGTTCGCGCACGCGTTGTTCCAGGGTGCGGTTGAGTTGGAGAACTTCTTCCTCAGCGCGCTTGCGTTCGGTGACATCAAGAAACACCACGATGCCTGCGGTCACCGTGCCCTGCGCATCCCGGATCGGGGCCGCGTTGGCCCAGACGATGCGGTCCTCGGAATTTTCGCGCCGGATCATGAACTCGCGGCTGCAGGTCTCGCCGTACAGCACCGCGCGGGCGAGCGGGACCTCGTCCATCCGGTAGGGCGTGCCATCCCGGTGCAGGATCTGCCAAGACGCCACGTAGGCCGCGGCGTCCACGTTCGTGACCACCTCTTCGGCCGACCTGCCGCGGATCATCAGTCCGGCGTGGTTGACGTAGCGCAGGCGGCCGTCGGGGGCGTCCGCGATCGCGATCCCGGCCACGCTGTGGTCGAGCGCCGCTTGCAGGATCGCCTTGGTCTCTTTCAACTGGTCGAGCATCGGCTGGGTGACCCGGGTGAACCACCACGCCCCCAGACCGACCAGGACCATCGTGATCGCGGCGGCGATGCCTCCGGCGACCAGGAACGGCTGCTGGACCTCGGCGAGCGCGATCTTGCTCACCACGCCCCACCCCAGGCCGGCGATGGGTTCGTGGGCGGCGAGCACGGTCTCGCCGCGCAGGTCGAGGCCGACGCAGGTGCCGGATTTCCCCGCCAGGGCCCGACGCATCGGCTCGGACCGCGCAGTATTCCAGGGCATGGTCGTCGGGGTCGAGGATCCGCCCGGAAAGTCATGGACGGCGATGTAGATGATGCGGTCGCCTTCGCGCCGGGCGAAGCGGATCTCGCTGCTGGGGTACGAGCCGACGTAGCCGGTCAGTCCCGTGCGGATGAATTCCGCCACCGCTGGCGCCAGGTCGCCTTTATCCTGCCGGGCATGGGCCGCGAACGCCTCGACCAACCGGGCCTGGCTGCGGGCGGTCTCCACCAGTTGCGCCGCAGCCTGGTCGAAGGCGGCGCGGTAGAGCAGGGTGGTCGCCACCCCGCCGGACACCGCGACGACCGCGACCAGGATGGCGATGAGCAGCAGGATGCGGTTGCGGTCGGACATGCGGGCGGATCAGTGGCGCGATAATCGGAACTGGATCGGCGCGGACAAGAACTGATGCGCCTGGCGTCTGCCTGGGCGCGCCGAGCCCCAGCTCGGCTCTGGGGATTGGCCATTTGCGTCGTCAAACTACAAAAACCTGCAAAAACGCTTGCGTCTGGGACCGCCGGTTTGCAACCGGCCGCTGACCGCGAGGCGAGCCGGCCAAGGCCGGAAAGATGATGAATTGCTGGATAATTATGGTTGG
>CAMCMZ010000069.1 GCA_945876185.1 Candidatus Kuenenia stuttgartensis
GACCGGCCACGACCTCGTCCGGCTTGTCGCGGCTGATGATCGCCACGCTGGAATAGCCCGGCTTCACCGCCGAATGCCAGAAGGCGTGCCAGCCCGCCGGCGCGACCAGTTCGGCCGGAAGCTGCTGCGGCTGGGCTTTCGTCTCTTGCAGCGCGATGAGGTCCGCCCCGAGGCAGACCTCCCACGGGAGGAGGTTCTTCTTCGCCACCGCACGGATGCCGTTGACGTTCCAGGAATAGCAGCGCATGGGGTCCTCGGCGGCAGAGCGCATGCGGGCGAGGTTGAGAGTCAACCGTGCCGATCGTTTCCCTCATTCAGTCACGGCGCATAGCGGCGATACGCCTCGTCCTCGGGCCCGATCGGCAGGGGAATGCGTCGGCCGGTACGGGCGCTAGCGTAGGCGGCGGAGAGCGCCTCCAACGCCGGGCGGGCGGTAGAAAGGCGGGCGTAAGTAAGGCGCGCGGCGGGCAGCGTTTCGCCCCGCACCAGGGCGGCCCAGATTCGCGCCTGCCGCCACCAGATCTGGCCCAGGCCTGCGGGGGTGGGATCGGCGGGCAGGGCGGCCAGCAGCGCGTCGACCTGAGTCTGGCGCGCCGGATCAGAGCAGGTTATCCGCCACGGCGTTTCCGCGTAATCGTAGGGATGGTCGCCGAATTCAGCCTGGAGGTGCTCGAACACCAGCACCCCGCGCGAGAGCTGGCGCTGCGCATGCACGGTGACGGTGGCGGTGAGCCAGCCGCCATCGGCCAACGAACCGAGCAGCACGCCGGTCGATTCGACCTCGATCGGCAGGACGAGCGTCGCCGCGTGGGCGGCGACGGCGGCCAGCGGCGGCGCAAAGCCGAGCACGAGGTCGAGCTGGTGCACCAGCAGCCCGGTCAACGGTCCGCCGAGTTCAGTGGCGTATTTCCCTCGCCAGGGGCTGGCGTAGTAGTCGGTCCCGCGCCGCCACACCGTCTCGCAGGTGGCGTGGAGGAACCGGCCAGTGAGTCCCGCTTCGACCAGGGCGCGCAGCTGACGCGGACCCTCGCCGAGTCGATTCTGGAGCACGGGCAGCACCAGCCGACCGGTCTGCACTTCCGCCGCGAGCAACTGGTCGAACTCGGCCAGCGATCCGGCCAAGGGTTTTTCCAAGATGACATGGCAGCCGGCCGCGAGCGCGGTCAGGGCCATCGGCGCGTGCAGGTGCGGTGGGGTGCAGAGGTCGACCACCTCGGGACGCAGGGCCAGGGCTTCATCGTAGTCGGTGCCGATGCGGGCCCCCGGCGCCCAGCGCGCGGCGAAGGCTTCCGCCCGGGCACGATCGCGATCAATACAGGCGCAGATTTCGACGCCGCTCAGGTGCAGCAGGTGGCGGGCATGCATGGCGGCGACACCGCCGCAGCCGACGATGGCCAGACGCAGATTGGGCATGCGGCCACGCTGGAGCCGCACCACTGCGTCGCAACCCCGGAAGGAGGCGGCATCGAACCCCGTCTGTTCTGCCGCCACACGGGTTCGCTACGGTGGCCCAGGTGATCAGTGCCATCCTCCGTCTCGTTGTCGCGGTCCTGCTCGCGCTGTTCGTCCTGCCTCTGATCTTCAACCTGGTGCTGCAGGTGGCCAGCGAACGCTGGCAACGCTGGCCCGAGGATCCGCTGCCGGTCGCGATCGGCCTGGTGGTCGGCCTCGCGCTGATCTTCTGGCGCCGGCCCAGCGGCCTGCTCCACACCTTCCTGCACGAACTCGCGCACGCCTGCGCCTGCTGGCTGCTGTTCGTGCGCGTGCACGGTTTCCAGGTCACCCGCCGCAAGGGCGGCGAGGTCGAGCACGACGCCTGCGATCCCATCCGCCACACCCTGATCCTGATTGCGCCGTACACCGTGCCGATGGTGCTGCTGCCGCTCGCCATCGCCCAGGAATGCCTCGCCCCCGGCCTCGCGCGGCAGATCCTGTCGGGACTCGTCGCCTGGGCGTTCTTCAGCCACCTGCACGGGCTGTGGCTCAACGTCAGCGGCAACTGCCTGGGCACGGAAGCCGATCTCTACAAGGTCGGCCGGCCGCTGTCCTTCGTCGCCATCCTCGGCGCGCTCGCGCTGACCTTCGCCAGCACGGTGTGGATCCTGTGGGATTCACCGCTCAGGCAGTGGTGGAGCCAGCGCACGTTCCTGACCAGCTCGGTGCCGGCTTCGCGCGACCCCGCGCCTTCGGCGAACCAATCCCCACGCCGCGACTCCGCCCCGCTCGAACTCGCTCCGGGCTGGCCGCCGCGCTGACCGGCAGTTCAACCACCCCGGCGACGATACGCCGCCGGACCGCAGCCGATCAGGCGGGTGAAGTTCCGCGACAGCCGGCTGCGATCGGCGAAACCGCAACGGCGGGCGATCTCGTCGAGCGGCAAGTCAGTGGAGCGCAACAACTGGGCCGCCAGTCCGACCCGGCGCTGGCGCACCCAACCGCCCGGAGCCCGCGGCCGTCCGGTGCAGGTGTCCGGCACTGCCAGCGGCCACGCCGAGCACCTCACCGATGGCGACCGGGAAACCTGGTGGCAGGCGGACGCGAGCCAGGCCCAGATCACGGTCTTGCTGGGTGAGTACGGCCCGATCGGCGACGTGCGGCTGGAAGAGGCCATCGCCTTCGGCCAGCGCATCGCCGCTTTCGCCGTCGATGTCCGACGTTGGGACACGTTTTATGAGGTCGCGCGCGGCACCACCATCAGCGCCCAGCGCATCCTGCGCCTTGAGGCCTGCTCGGGCGAGGCGATCCGGATCCGCATCCTCGACTCCCAGGCCCCGGCGGGGCTCAGCCGGATTCAGGTCTACGCTGGTTGAGCCCGCCCCGCTGACGGCACCCGTCGGTGAAGGCGACGGAACACCCGGCTGAAATAGCCGGCGTCGGGATAGCCGGCGCGGCGGGCAGATCGGTGGATAACCGGTTGCCGGATGAGCCATCCATCCACGATTGGCCGGAACAGCCCTGGAGTTCCCATGACCGCAGCCGGCCCGTCCGCTTCCCCCCCCTCTTCCACCACGAGCACAGATCCGGCCGCTGGCCCGAAGGTCGCCATCATCGGCGCGGGCAGCTTCTTCTTCGGCCGCCCCTTCATCTGGAACATGACCCACAGCCCGGTGCTGCGGCACGGCACCATGGTCCTGATCGACCGCGATCCCCAGGTGCTGGAGGTGATGACGGCGATCGCTCGGCGCGTGGTCGACCATCTCGGCGTGCCGACGCGGATCGAGGCCAGCACCGATCGCCGCCGCGTTTTGCCGGGCTGCGACTTCGTCATCCCCAGCTTCAGCTACCGCAACGCGCACTTCCGTGGGGTCGACTGCACGATCGCCGCGAAGTACGGGGTGCGGATGTGCTCGGGCGACACCATCGGGCCCGGCGGCATCTTCCGCGCCCTGCGCGAGATCCCGCATCTGCTCGCCATCGCCCGCGACGTCACCGAGCTGTGCCCGTCCGCGTGGATGATCAACTTCGTCAACCCGAGCACGGTGCTCGGTATCGCCTTGGCCAAATACGCGCCGCAGGTGCGCAGCTTTGCGCTGTGCGATGGCCCGCATGAGCCGCACTGCACCCTGCGCTTGCTCAAGCACGTCGGTCTGCTGCCCGAGGATGCCACCACGGTGCCGCCGCGCCTGCGCGCCCGGCTCGACTTCGCTCTGACCGGGGTCAACCACTTCAGTTGGATCGTCCGCCTGCGCCATGACGGCAAGGATCTGATGCCGGTGCTGCGCGAACGGCTGGCCGAAAGCGCGGCCAAGGAACGCGCCCAGGCGGGCATCCAGCGCAGCGCCGTCGACCCGCACCAGAACGCCGACGCCAAGGCGCGCTTCAATGCCGAGTACGGCCTGCAACTGCTGGACCTCTTCGGCGCCTATCCCGACTGCATGGCCCACACCAAGGAATACGTGCCGTTCTGGCAGGGGCTGGGCGTCAACCGCAACGATCCCGAACCGCTCACCGTGTTCGACGCCGAGGATCGGCAGAAGAAGATGGATGCCCACTGGGCGGTGAACCGGGCCTATGCCGACGGCAGTCGACCGATCACGGAACTCATCGCCAAGGGCGTCGGCGACCACGCCACCGACATCGTCGAAAGCATGTGGGGCGGCCTGGGCAAGGTCTTCCGCGTCAACACCCGCAACAACGGCGCGGTGACCAACATGCCGGCCGACGCCTTCCTCGAACTCGCCAGCCACCTCGATCTGGGCGGGGTGCAGCCGCTGCATGTCGGCGAGATCCCGTCCGGGGTGCGCGGCCTTTGCCAGCGCATCCTCGACTGCCACGAGGCCACCGCCGATGCCGCCACCGCCTGCGATCGCGGCCTGCTCCTGCGCGCCTGCGCCCTCGACCCGATCATGCCCAACCTGGTCGACAACCAGCGCATCGTCGACGAATTGCTTGCGCTTGAGCGCGAAGCCCTGCCCGCCGCCTGGTACGCAAAGGCCAACACCGCCCCCGGCTGAGGCGGGCAGGGGCAGGCTGGAGCGGAAGATCGTAGATTGAGCGCCGTCCAGCCCCGGTCGCTCCCTGGCTGTGGCCGGGCGCAATCTCGGGGTAGACTCCGCCATGCCTGCTCCCGCGCCGAAGCGCTCGGATTCGTCGTTTGTCCCGCAGCCGGCGCAGGGCATCACCGTCGCGTCGCTGGTTTTACCGGGGACGCCGACGATCCAGCAGCACACCAACGAATCGATGGTGACCATGAAGATGGGGCCGGGCGACCTGGCGGCGGCACCACCGCCCGCCAGTGCTCCGCTCAAGCCACCCGAGGATTTGGCCGGTTACAAGCTGGTGCGCCGCCTTGGCCAGGGCGGCATGGGCCAGGTCTGGAAGGTCGATGCGCCCGACGGCCGCGCGGTCGCGCTCAAGGTGCTGAAACCCGATCTCGCCGAACTCGACGCCGAATTCATCACCCGCTTCACCCGCGAAGGCGAGGTGATGGCCGAGATCGACCATCCGCACGTCGTGCGGCATCTCGGCCACGGCCAGGATCGCGGCTGGTGCTGGATGGCGATGGAGCTGCTGCCCGACGGTGACCTGCTGGCGTACCTTGGCCGGCGCGGGCAGTTGATGGAAAAGGACGCGATCGCGCTCGTCCTGCAATGCGCCCATGGTCTGGGCGAACTGCACCGGCGCGGCATCATCCACCGCGACTTCAAGCCCGAGAACGTCTTTCTCGACCTTGGTCGCGGCAAGCAGGCGGCGGGGCGCGACTTCACCGCCAAGGTCGGCGACCTTGGCCTGGCCCGGCACACCGACGGCAACGACCGCATGACCGTGTCGGGCACCGCCTGCGGCACCCCGGCGTTCATGGCGCCGGAGCAGATCCGCGGCCAGGGCGACCTCGACCCGCGCTGCGATGTCTACGCCCTGGGCGCGACCTTCTTCAAGCTGGTCACCGGCCGCGACCCGTTCGAGGGCGCGACGGTCTACGTGTTGACCCACGCGGTGCTCAACGAACCCGCGCCGGATCCGCGCAAGTGGAACGCGACGCTCAGCGGCGAGGTCGCCGGCATGATCGCCAAGGCGATGGCCAAGCGGCGCGAGGACCGCTACCAGACCGTAGGTGAATTCGCGGTCGACCTCGAACGTCTGAGCAAGGGCATGATGCTGGCCCACGCCAGTCCCAATCCGGGTCCATCGCCGGCCAGCCTGATCTTCAACGAGGTCGCAGGCGGCCCGGCACCGGCGCCGCTGCCACGACCCGCCTTCAGCGGCGGCGGCGGCGAAACCATCATCACCACCTTGGGTTCGTTCGGCCCGCTCCTGCGGCTTGGGCTGCCGGCCCTGGCGATCTGCGGCCTGATGACGCTCTTCATGTGCACCTGGGAACCGCCAAGGCCGCACGCACGCCGCGATGACGGTGCGACGACGGTGGCGTCCACCCTGGCGTCGGACCAGTACGGCGTCAGCACCCGGCTGCCCCTGGGACTGGTCAATCCGCTCCTGCGCTGGTGCCCGCCCGGCCGCTTCCGCGCCGGCGCCGCGCCAGACGAACCTGGCGCCGCCGCCTGGGAATCCGCGCGCGAGGTCAGCCTGGGCCACGGCTTTTGGATCCTCGCCACCCCGGTCGACCGCAGCCTGTGGGCCAACGTGATGGGCGAGACGGTGCCCACCGGCGACGAGGCCCTCCACGCCATGGGCATGCTCACGCGTTCGCATTGCGAGGACTTCCTCGCCCGCCTCAACGCCCGCCTGCCGGGTCTCAACGCCCGCCTGCCCACCGAGGCCGAATGGGAATGGGCCTGCCGGGGCGGCCGCAACGGTGCGCCCAACTTCGAACCCGGCGAGGACCCGCCAGCCGAGGTTCTGCAAGCCTGGGCCAAGACCGAACGCCAGGCCACCGGCATCCCGGTCAGCGTCGAACAGGCCTGGGAATACCGGCGCGAACTGCCGCAGTTGCGCCCGCAGCGGGTCGGAGGCCCCCCCAATCCGCTCGGACTGAGCGACCTTCTCAGCGGTCAGCAGGAATGGTGCCTCGATCGCTGGGACGGCAGTCTGCCCGGCGAAGAGGGCACCGACCCCTGCCGTCGCGACGGCGGCTACGGCGTGCTGCGCGGTGGTTCGTGGCTCCACCCGCGCGACCAGCGCCGCATCACCGCCCGCCATGGACTCGAACCGGACCAGCGCCGCGCCTGGACCGGCTTCCGCTTCGTCATCCCCGGCGGGCAGGCGCCGGAGGTGCTGAAGGTGACGGCGAATCAGGAAAAAACCGGCGATCTTTGAGCGTCAGGTCGCCTGCGCCCAGCACGCTTCGCCAGGCGCCAGGCCCAGGCTACGCGCGGCTTCGTGGTAGAGGCGCAGGCCGCCGCCGGCGATCTGGCCGGGCATCGCCATGAAAATGGGGTCGTCGCCTGCGGCGACCAGCAGCACCGGCAATTCCCACGGTGCGAGGCGGGGCGGCAGGTCGAGGCGGATCAGGCGGCGGCAGGTGGCGGTCGTGGTGGTGGGCGACTCGCCACGGATGAACGTCAGCATGGTCGCGGCGGCGCGCAGGAGGCTGGCGGTGCGGTCGTCGCCTGTAATCGGAACGCCCTCGTTCGCTGTGCCTGGCAGCGCCAGCGCGCCGACGATCGCGTCGCCGTCCTCCGCGATCAGATGATCGGGCGAAGCGGTCACCGTGCTGGAGGAATCCTGGTCGGATGCGCTGGCGAGGGCGCGGTCGATGGCGCAGAGAAAGTCGTTCAGCGCGGCCTGATCGCCGGCTCGCGCCAAACGGATGCGCAGCGCCATCAGCCAGGCTTCTTGCCGAACGAGGACGCGAGCGGGCCGAGCAGGCTGCCGAGGTCGGAACCCGCCAGCATGCGCTGGATCTGCTCTTCCGGCGAGGCGCCGAAACGCCCACGCCATTGCCTGAGCGCGTCCGCCAGAGCGGCGGCGACGAGGTCTTCGAGCATGCCGACGTCGGCCCCGGTTGCGGCGGCGGGGGCGATCACCACGCGTTTGACTTCCAACGCGCCGGTGATGGCGATGGTCACCGCGCCGCCGCCGGCGCGGCCTTCGACCACCGCCTGGGCGCGTTCGGTTTCGCCCTTGCGCAGGGCGTCCTGGACCGGCCGCATGCCGGCGGCCATCGCGTCGAAATCCATGGATTCCCCCGTATCAGGTGCGTTTCGGCTTGGCGCTGGTGCGACCGCTGCGCACGGCGCGACGGGTGCCCTGGCCGTGCTCTTCAAGGATCGGACGCAGGCCGTCGAAGACCATCTCGGCCCAGTGGTGGTTGCCCTCGGGGCTGAGGCTGGCGCCGTCGGCGCCGACCAGGTCGGAGACCGGACGTTTGCGCTCGGCCATCATCCGGGGCAGGTCGATGAGGCGCAGATCAAGATCGCGCGCGGTGCTGCGGACGAGGTCAAGGTAGCGCACCGCGTGGTCGCCGAACTCGACGCCGTCGCCCTGGTCGCGCTTCGCCAGCACCGGCGGATGCGGCACCAAGAGAATGCAGACTGACGAACGCACGATGCAGAGTCCGGCGATCGCACTGAGGTTCCGCCGGAAGCCATCCAGGCAGACGCGCGCCTGGCGGTAGCCAGGTCGCACGTCGGCGTCGTTGAAGCCGAGGCAGGTGATGACGAGACCGGGCAGGTGCGGGGCGACCTCGGCGACGAAGCGTTCGTGGACGTGGAAGCTGGTGTCGCCGGCCTGGCCGCAGTTGTAGACATCGAAGCGACCGGATTGCCACTGGTCGAGCCGGCCTTGCAGGATCGTGGGCCAGCGGTCGCCCTCGGGCAGGCCCGGGGCGGCGGTGAGTTCATCGCCGAGGCAGATGATGCGCACGATGGCAGCCTAGATCAGCGATGACGGCAGGGAAGCCGGGGCGACGAACCAGGGACGCGCCCGGTTGAGCCGCCGGGCCGGTTCACGGCGCCGGCAGGGCGCCCGCGTCGGCAGGCTTCGTCTCGGCGGGCTTGGCCGGTTCCGCCGGCATCGGTTCCGCTGGTTTTTCCGCCGGTTTGGTCTCGGTCGGCTGGGTTTCAGCGGCTTTGGACTCTGCCGCCTTTGCTTCGGCGGGCTTGGTTTCCGCTGGGGCTTCCGCTGGCTTTGCCGGTTCCACGGCCTTGGTCTCGGCAGGAGGCAGGTCGGCGGCGGGCTTGACCTCAACCGGTTTCACCTCGGCCGGGGTTTCCGCTGGTTTGACCGCCTCGGCGGGTTTGGCTTCAGCAGGCTTGGCATCGGCGGGAGGTTCCGCCGGCTTGGCCGGTTCCACGGGCTTGACCTCGGCGGGGGGCAGGTCGGCAGCGGGCTTGGTCTCGACCGGTTTCACTTCGGCTGGGGTTTCTGCTGGCTTGACCTCGGCAGGTTTGACCTCGGCAGGTTTGACCTCGGCTGGGGGCAGGTCGGCAGCGGGTTTGGTCTCGGCCGGCTTGATCTCGGTCGGAGGTTCAGCGGGCTTTGCGGGTTCGACCGGCTTGATCGGTTCGACCGGCGGCAGGTCGGCAGGGGGTTTGACCTCGGCGGGTTTCGTCTCGGCCGGCGGTTCGGTCTTGGCGGGTTCCGCTGGTTTGACCTCGACGGGTTTCGTTTCGGTCGGCGGCTCCACGGGCTTCGCCACTTCTGCCGGTATCGTTTCCGGGGGCTTCACGACCTCGACCGGGGGCAGGTCCACGGCCGGCTTGGTCTCGGGCTTAGCTGGATCAGCCGGCTTGACCTCGGTCTCGGGCTTGGCGGGTTCAGTGGGCTTGGCGGGTTCAGCCGGCTTCGCTGGGGCACCAGCCATGGTTTCGCTGGGCTTGACCTCGACCGTCTTGGCGGCCTCGGCCTTTGCCGCCCGGGTGCGGGTGACGACGCCGACGTCCAGGCCATAACCGGTCAGCGATTCGGCCGATAGCAGCAAGTAGGCGTAGGCGGCGTCGAGGTGATCGATTTCGGTCTGCGTCGGACCTTCGAGATTCTTGCCGAGTTCATCGAGCTGGATCAGGAATCCCTTGAGCTGGGTTTCTTCTGGCATCGGCTTGAGCACCGGAGCGGCGCCGGCGATTGGACGACCGCGGTTATCAAGCGGGTATTCCAACGCCGGGCGCGGCACCTTGCCGGCCAGCACGCGCTGATCGATGCTGGCGGTGAAGACCTCGATCCGACGTAGGACCGGTTCAACCCGGCTGGCCGGGCGGTAGGGTTTGTCGCTGATGCCGTAGCTGGGCATCACCTGGTCGATGAGCGGCGGGCGCGATGGGGTGGGCTGGATGGTCGGTCGGCCGGCCGGATCGGCGGCCAGCGCCAGCGCCGCCGGGACCAGGATTGCGAGAACGGTACGACTGGACATGGATCCCTCCAGTAACGATGGCAGCGATGATGGCAGCGACGGTAGATTCGACGCTGCGGCAGGCCCAGGTCCAAGCGGGGGCGCGACCGGCCCGCCGCACTGTTTCACCCTCCCGCGTCCAGCGATCCGGATGGAACCACCCGCGGCAGCCCGCTGAAGCCCGCCGGAGCCCTCAGCGGTTGCCCATCCCGCACCTCCACCCACGCTCCGCGCCCTCACAGAAGTCCTGAGCGAGCCCTTTCATGTCCGATCCCGTGCTGGTCGCGGTTCCGCCCAAGGGCGGCAGCCTCGACGATGTTCTGAAAAAACTGGTCGCCCGCGCCTGGGTGCGGCCTGATTTGGTCGCCGGCATCCGTCGCCTGCTGAAAGACGACAAGCGCCGGGTGAAGCTGGAAGAAGGCCTGATCGAACTGTGGCTGGCGTCGGGCTGCGCCTACGAACCGACCATGCGCGCCGCCGACCGCTTTGGCCATGACCTCGATGAGGTCGACGCCGCCTTGAAACGCATGCGGCGCTGGCGTGACGACCAGAGCCGCGAACGCCTGGACTACGCCGGCAAGGCCACGGTCGAGGCGATGCTGCATGTTCTCGGCCAGGACAACGACCCGGTGATCCGCGAGGCCGCATCCGCCCTGCATTTGCAACTCGATCTCACCCGGCCAGGCAAGCCCAGCCGCATGGTGTTCAACCACCTCGAATTCAATTTTCCCGTTGCGTCGCCAGCCGGCGGAGCGGGCCGCGCCCCGGTGCGCGGCGTGCTGCTGGGCACCGACCACGAGGTCACCCCGACCTGGCTCAGGCGCAGCAAGCGCGACCTGTCGCTGACCTGCTACGACGCCTTCCACAACACCCTGATGGATGTGCTGGACCTGGGCGCGGTGCGCAACTGGCAGGAATTGAAGGCGCACCTCATCGAATCCGACACCGCAGTGCGCATTCTGGGTTCGCTCGGCCTTGACGACTACCTTGGCCACTGCGTCCTGATGGGCAGTGCGCGGGCCGAGCGTGTGCGCGCGCTGCTCGCCGCCGGCGCGCCGCGTCGCTGGGCCGTGGACAACGATCCCAAGCTGGCGGTGCTGGCCGGAGAAGCGGTGCTCATCGATCCCGCCTATGAGGAAATCTACAGCGAGGTCCTGGGTGCCAAGCGCCACGGCGTCCGCCTCGCCGCCGGCCCCAAGGACATCGAACGCCTGTGCGCCGCCGAGGACCGCGTCGCGATCTACATCGTGCGTTCCGGCTCGACCGTCGCCGTGACCGACGGCCTGTGCGTGGTCGGAGACGAACTCATCACCAGCGAAACCATCGTCGCAGTCAACCAGGACAGCCTCGACCGCAACCCCGGCATCGGCATCCTGGTCGACAGCCTCGCCCCCAGCAACGACGACCACACCGCCGCTTGGCGTGTGAAATTGGCAAAACGGCTAGGGAACCGGTTGGTCTGAGGGTCGTTCTTCACCGTAGTCCCAACCCGCGAATCCCGGGATTAGGCGGTTGGTTCAATCTCTGACGATGCGGACCACGTCTGCCCGATCATTGGTAAACTTCACCACAAGCCATTCCGAATCGATGCTGAAGAATCCGCGCTCGTTTCCTATGCGATAAACCAAATCGTAGCCACGGAAGTAACCGGTCACGGGCGGAACGCCCAGCATGGACGTAACGGCTTCCCGAGATTTCCCATCTAATATGCGCTAGCTCACAAGTTGATCGGCAATGGCGAATCGTTTCCCCAGACCTCCACCTGGATCCGCTCTCCAGGATTCCAGGTCGATCTTCGCTGGGTTCTGGTGACCTGATACCTGCAATCCAATGGCCAGGGCGGCGACCAGGACGGTAGTTCCGCCCAGCCACCAGAAACGGCGCCTACTACCCATTCGTCTGAGGCAGCGTCGTCGGTTTTTCGAAATACACCGGCAGGTTGACCAGCGGCCGGATGGTGACGTGGGCCGGCTTGGCGCCGGTGATCACCGCGTCGCCACGGACCCGGTAATACCGGCCCGGGACGACCATGCCGCCGTCGAGGCGGATGGTGGAAAAATCGTCGGCTTGAAGGGAAACCGCGTAATCGCCGTCGCTGCGGTTGCTGATCCGCATGCCGCCGCGATGGGCGGGATAGCCGGGGTCGAAGGTCGAGTCGGCCCACAGGCCCGCCTTGGTCAGATCGATACCATCGCGCCGGCGTTCCATCGCCTGGAGTGGATTCGGCTGCTTGACGCCGGACTGGTCAGAGGTGTCGGATTGGACTTTGGCTCGCTCCACCGCCTCGGGGTTGCCGTCACCCGCAGATCCGGCGTCGCCGGTTGGATCTATCCCGGCCGCCTTCGCCAGACCGGGTGGGGCGCTGATCTCGACCACCGGGCCGAGAATGCCTTTGCTCGGAATGGAAGGCCGTCCTTGACCTTTGCGGGCGCGATCCTTGGCAAGCATCGCCTCGGCTACGTCCCGGCAGGCCGCCGCTGCGGCATCGAGCACCGGTGCCTGGTCGACCCAGCCATCGCGCCAGCGGCCCAGGGCGGCATAGGCGCGCGCGATGGCCTCCTGCCAGGCCTCGGGATCATTTGCGAGTTCGGGCAGACGCGGGGCGTCGGTCGCTCGGATCGGTGCGGGCGCTCCGGGAATGAACGGGCGGGACGACCCCTGCCGCAATAGCGCCGATCCAGACGAGGATCCGGACCCAGCAACCGGAATGGTGGAGCGCAGGCAGACGCCAAGCACGATGACAAACAACACCACCGCCAGCAGCCAGCGCCACCGGGCTGCGGCGCCGGGATTCCCGGTGGTTGCCTGGCATTCGGCCATTGGATTCAATTCTGATCCGTATCCCAGGCCCAGTCGTTGGCGGGTATGCTCTGATCAAGGCCGAAACGGATACGTTCACCCGCGGTGGTCCTGCCATCGAACTGGACTTGGTATTGACCCAGCGAACCCGCCTGGGTCATGACCATGACTTCACCGGGGCCAAGGGCCGGAGCGGTGTTGAAGTATGAGGACGGCTGGTTGGCGATGGGTCCGCCCTTGTTGCCGTACAGCACCCACACTGGCGGCGGACTCGAATTGGTGATCGGTTGCGGCCAGGAAGCGTCGGAAGGGATCCTGACCGGTTGCAAGCGCACGTTGAGCGAGACCCAGTCGGCGTTGGTCGGGAAAATGAGATGACAGGGAATGCCGACCCGTGGCCTGCCAGTTATGCCGATGGCGGCCGCCCGCAGCGGTTCATAGACGGGATAGTCGAAATCCAGATCGTATGTGTACCCGTCAAACTGAATGTGATAGGCGCCGGCGAATAAGAAGCCGAGCCAACCACAATTGCGTTCCCGGTTGGTGGGCCAGGCAGAGATGGTGCGGAAGATGCCCGCATCCTTGCCGTAGGTGTAAACCCGGTAGTCAGAACCGTTGAAGAACGCTTGGTCGGCCTTGTTTTTGATATCCTGGATCACTCCAGCTTGGGCGGAACTGTCGAGGCTGCCCGTGTTGGCTAAACCTGGATACAGCCCCGGAACCAGATCCGGGGGCAGCACTGGCGGAACGGCTACCGGTGGCGGGAATCCAGGCGGCGGCCAGGACGTTTGAACCGCGTCCAAAGGATTGTTGGACAAAAAATAATTAAGTGCGTAGGGATCCCAGCGGACCGAAAAATTGGTAAGCGTCGAGGTCTGGGAGTGGCCGAACCAGATGTTCTCATGGCGCATCAGTGGGATCCGATTGATCATCCCGTACCATTGCGTCGCAATGTCATGGCCCCAGCCACCAATGGCGTTGGACCACAGGTTAGCACGTTCGTCATATCCTGCCGGATTGACGACAATCGACGGCGTAACCAGAGCCGTATTGGTGGTTACCGCCTTGAGATGGCGGTCGGTGAACGTGTTGCCCGACCACATCGGGTTGCCGGTGTCGGCTGCCCCGGTCGAAGTCCCATCCAACGTCTCGAAATAATTGAGATGCTGGACCTGGCCGAAGTAGCTCATGTAACCGACGTGGGCGATCGCGGCATTGTCCTGCGGTTCACCCAGACTCATGCCCGGCAACTGGCAGTTGGAACGATAGTAGTTGCCAAGAAACATCTCAATGTACTGCACAAGATCGAAATTCGGTGCATTCAGCGTCCGGCCGCCCGGATCCGGCGGCGCACCGTACCCGGCGGGGACGAACACGTTGGGCGGCCCGCCGCATCCGGCGATGATAGCCAGCGAAGCGACGACGCTGGCGAGCGAAGCCAGGGATCTGACGGTGGACATGGGCAGACACTCCTCAGGGACGGACCATGGGAACCGGTGTGGCACCGTCCCTGGGCACAGGATTAGGCCCTGCCGGGCAGGCGGCAATCGACCAAAGCAGGCATTTGCCCTTGCGTGCCTTAGGGTGTCTCATCCTCGCGGTCGCGGTTGGCGGCCTTCATGTCCTTTGATCCGCCGAGGCGCCAGCGCAGGTAAGCGTCGATGAAGGGCTGCAGGTCGCCATCCAGCACCTGGAACGCCTGGCTGTTCTCGTGCCGAGTGCGCAGGTCCTTCACCATCTGGGTCGGTTGCAGGAAGTAGGAGCGGATCTGGTAGCCCCAGCCGATGGTGCCGCGCTCGCCTTTGAGGTCTTTCAACTCGTCCAGGCGTTCGGACTCGGCGAGCTGCTGCAATTTGGCCGCGAGCATCTTCATCGCCGTGCCCCGGTTCTGCTGCTGGCTGCGCTGGATCTGGCAGGTCACCACCACCCCGGTCGGGACGTGGGTGATGCGGATCGCCGAGTCGGTCTTGTTGACGAACTGGCCGCCGGCGCCCGAGGCGCGGTAGGTGTCGATCTTGAGGTCTTTCTCGTCGATCTTCACATCGCCGACCTCGGCGATCTCGGGCGTGATCTCGACCGCAGCGAAGCTGGTCTGGCGTTTGCCGTCGGCGTTGAACGGCGACATCCGCACCAGGCGGTGGGTGCCCATCTCGCTTTTCAGGTAGCCGTAGGCGTTGGTCCCGCGCACCAGCAGGGTGCAGTTCTTCAACCCCGCGATCTCATCCGGCAGCATGTCGACGACCTCGACCGAGAACCCGTTGCGGGTCAGGTAGGCGTTGTACATGCGGTACATCATCTCGGCCCAGTCCGAGGCGTCGGTGCCGCCGACCCCGGGCTTGATGGTCATGTACACGTCGCAGGCATCGTACTTGCCTGACAGCGCCAGCTTCAATTCCAGCTGATCGTAGGATTTTTCCAGCCGGGCCGTTTCCGCCGCGAGCTCGTCGATGGTCAGTTGGTCGCGGTCGGCCTCGGCCAGGGCGAGCATCTCGCGGGTGTCCTTCACCCCACGGTCGAGCGCGGCCCAGGGTTCGTAGACCAGCTTGATGGCCTTGAGCCCGGTCACGGTCTCCTGGGCCCGCTTCGGGTCCTCCCAGAAGTCGCCTTCGGCCATGCGCGCCTCGATGCGGGCGATCTCGGAGCTTTTTCCAGGGATGTCGACGAGGGTGGCGAAGGCGGCGACCTTGGCGCCAAGGCGATCAAGACGGTCGGACCATTCGCTCACGCGTTCCTCCTGGGGCGCGGCAGTGTTCGTCCTCGCATGCAGCGGGCAAGCGCGGTCACCCGGAGCGCGGGCCCGCCAGACCGCCTGGGAGATGCGGCCTGGAGGGCCCTGGGGATTGGCCATTCGAACGGGGTGATCAGGCGAGCCGGCCAAGCCCGACCACAATTATCCAACAATTCACCATCTTTCCGGCCTTGGCCGGCTCACCTCGCGGTCAGCGGCCGGTTGCAAACCGGCGGTCCCAGACGCAAGCGTTGTTGTAAGTTTTGGTAGTATGACGACGCAAATGGCCAATCCCCAGGGCTCGGAGGGCCGCGCTCCCGGGACCAGTCCGGCAGGTTGTGGGCATGGGTCGACGATCTAGCCTGCCCAGCCGCATGGCAGCACCACGATCCGGCGACTGGCACCTGATCCGGCGCATCCTGCGCCAGGGCTGGGCCTACAAGTGGATGATCCTGGTCTTCCTGGTCTCCACCGCGACCTCCGGCGCGTTGATGGGGGTGCTGCTGTCGAAGTTGGCTCCGTTCCTCAGCCTGCTCGGCAAGGTCAGCAAGGGCGTCCAGGCCCAGGATGTGGCTGAAACCCGACAGATCGCCGGCGATTTCATGTTGTTGGGCCTGACCCTGTTCGTGTGCGCGATCCCGGCGGCGGCGGCGGCCTTTTTGTCGTGGTGGTCGGGGCAGTGGGTGGCCAACCGAACCATGCGCCACCTGCGCACCAACCTGCTCGGTCACCTCGTCCAGCTGGAACTCGCCTTTCACGTCACCTTGAACCGGGGCGACCTGCTGACGCGCCTCACCACCGACCTCGCCAGCACCTTGCGGGTGCAGCAGTATCTGTACGGCAAGCTGCTCCAGCGCCCGTTCGAGTCGCTCGGCATCCTCGCGGTGGTCTACTGGTTGAATCCGAGCCTGGGCCTTGCCGTCACCGTCATCCTGGTGGCGGTGGTCGCGATTCTGGTGCCGCTGGTGCGCCGCACCCGCCGCCATTCCAAGACCGCACGCGAAACCCTGGCCACCAACGTCGGAGTGATGGAGCAGATCACCGCCGGCATCAAGGTGATCAAAACCTTCGGGTCGTCGGCGCGCGAACAGGAGCGCTACGCCGAGGCCAACCGTAAGCTGGAAACCGACAACATGCGCCTGGCGCGCACCCGCGCCCAGTCCGATGCGATCACCGCCGGGGCGGTGTTCATCATCGCCGGCGCGGCCCTGATCGTCGCCGGGTTCCTGTTCACCAGCACGACCGTGAACCCTGGCCACCTGTTCGTCGCGATCGGCGCCCTGGCCCGGCTGATCACCTCGATCCGCGAGGTCGTGCGCGCCTGGGGCGACTTGCAGGAGCAACTGCCCTCAGCCGAGCGCGTCTACGCCCTGCTCGACCGTGAAAGCGCGGTGCGCGATCGGCCCGAGGCGCGCGACTGCCCACCGCCAATCCATGCGATCCGCTGCAATGGCGTGCGTTTCGCCTACGATGCCGGGGCCGAGGAAGTCCTGCGCGGGGTCGACCTGGAAATCCCCATCGGGCGCACCATCGCCCTGGTCGGCGAATCCGGCTCCGGCAAGTCGACCCTGCTCGACCTGCTGCCGCGCCTGCACGACGTCACCGCCGGCACGATCACCATCGACGGCGTCGACGTGCGCGACCTGCGTCACGACAGCCTGGTGCGTCACTTCGCCATCGTCGGCCAGGATGCGTTTTTGTTCGACGACACGGTGTTCAACAACATCGCCTATGGCCGGCCCGGCGCGACGCGCGAACAGGTCGAGGCCGCCGCCCGCCGCGCCCACGTGCACGAGGCCATCATCTCGCTGGAGGGCGGCCTCGGATACGACACCCCGGCCGGCGATCGCGGCGGCCGGCTGTCGGGCGGCCAGCGCCAACGCATCGCCATCGCCCGCGCCTTCCTGCGCGACGCGCCGGTGATCCTGCTCGATGAGCCCACCAGCGCGCTCGACGCCGATAGCGAGCAGCACGTCCAGGCGGCGCTCGCGGAACTCATGCAGGGCCGCACGGTGGTCATCGTGGCGCACCGTCTCGCCACCATCCAGCACGCCGACCGCATCTACGTCCTCGCTGGCAAGGCCGCAGTCGATGGCGGCGATAATCCCGCGCGCGGCACCGTGCTCGAATCCGGCAGCCACCGCGAACTGCTGGAAAGGAACGGCGAATACGCGCGGCTGGTGCGCCTGCAGCAACTGCGCTCGTAGGATCCGTCATGCGTATCGCCCTTTGCCAGCTCGACACCCGTATCGCCGATCTCGCTGCCGCCGAAGCCGCGATCCGTTCTGCCGCCGCCACCGCGGCAGCGGGCGGCGCGACGCTCGCGCTCTTTCCCGAACTCGCCGCATTCGGCGGCTACCCGCCCCGCGATCTGCTCGACCGGCGCTGGCTGGTCGAACGGCAGTGGGCGATGGTGCAGGACCTCGCGCGTAGCCTTCCCCTGCCCGTCATCCTCGGCGCAGTCGAACCGCTCGGCCCCGGTCCGGGGCCAGCGCTGGCGAATGCCCTGGTGGTCCTGGCCGACGGGAAAGTGCAGGCGGTCTACCACAAGCGCCTGCTGCCGAACTACGATGTCTTCGATGAGGCGCGGCATTTCCGCGCCGGCACCGCACCGCTCATCGTCAGCGTCGCCGGGCTGCGCATCGGACTCACCATCTGCGAGGACATCTGGGCCCCGGAGTTCGGCGGCGGCCGCTACGTCTCCGATCCGGTCGCGGAGCTTGTCGGCAGGTGCGATCTGGTGGTCAACGCCTCGGCTTCGCCCTGGCACCAAGGCAAGGAAGACGTCCGCCGCCGTTTACTCACGGTCGTCGCCCGGCGGCTCGGCTGCCCACTCGCCTGGGTCAACCAGGCCGGCGCGCACGACGAACTGCTCTTTGACGGCGATTCCTGCCTGGTCGACCGCCATGGCGCGGTCATTGCTTCCGCTGCGCGCTGGCAGGCAGAGGCCGTCATCGCCGATACCGGCGCTCCCGCGCCAGCCCGGCCACGGCCAGAACCCATGGCCGACCTGCATGCCGCCCTGGTCGCCGGCATTCGCGGCTATTGCGGACGCACGGGCCAGAAGCAGGTCGTGCTCGGCCTGTCGGGCGGCATCGATTCGGCCCTGGTCGCGACCTTGGCTGCGGACGCGATTGGGTCGGACAACGTCCTCGGCGTGCTGATGCCGGGGCCGTATTCCAGCCCGGGTTCAGTCAGCGACGCCCTGGCGTTGGCCCGTAACCTTGGCATCCGCCACGAGACCGTCGCGATCACCGCCGCCTACGCTGCGACCCTTGACGCGCTCGCACCGTTCACCGCCGGCACGACCGGCGGCCTGATGCACGAAAACCTCCAGGCCCGCCTGCGCGGCGTGGTGGTGATGGCGGCGGCGAACCGGCACGGTGCGATGGCCCTGACCACCGGCAACAAGAGTGAAATAGCAACGGGGTATTGCACGATCTATGGCGACATGAACGGCGGCCTCGCCCCGATCGGCGATGTCTACAAGACCCAGGTGTGGGAATTGTCGCGCGCCATCAACCATGTGGCCGGGCGCGAGCGTATCCCCGAGGCTTCGATCACCAAGGTGCCCTCCGCCGAATTGCGTCCGGACCAGACCGACCAGGACAGCCTGCCTCCCTACCCGGTGCTCGATCGCATCCTGCGGCAGCTCATCGAAGACGCCACCGACCCCGAATCCTTGATTCGCGCCGGCGAAGACGCCGCCACCGTGCGCCAGGTCGCGCGCTTGCTGGAACTCAGCGAGTTCAAGCGCCGCCAGGGCGCGCCGATCCTGCGCGTGACAGCCAAGGCGTTCGGCGTGGGCCGGCGGATGCCCATCGCCCGCGCGATCGGGCCGCTGGCGGTCGGGTAGCGGCGGCGCTGCTTCCACCCGGCACGCTGCTCATCGCCATCTACCAGGAGCATGCGCGCTGAGCATGGGCGGCCGAGCCGGCAAGGCCGACCTTGCGCCGCCGCCATTTCTGAGGTGTGCTCCGGCCCAGACCTCACCGTCTTCGCCCCCGCGCACGATCGGAACCGCCATGGCCGCACCCAGCCCCACGAATCTCGCCGGCAACCCCAGCCTCGATCCAGCCGCCGAGGCCGCTGGAGTCTTCGCTGATGTGTGGGCCGGCATTGAGAAATTCTACCGCCACGACGACCTTAACTTTCCCCGACAGATCGTGTGGCTCAACGGCGCGCCCGGCGCCGGCAAGGGCACCAACGTCAGGGCGGTCCAGGAACGCCTCGGCATCACCGCCAAGCCGCTGGTGTGCTCCGACCTCTTCAACAGCCCGGAATTCAAGCGGATCAAAGACAGCGGCGCCCTGATCGGCGACCGCGAAGTCATCGGACTCCTCCTGCGCGCCCTGCTGTCCCCGGAATACGCCAACGGCGTGGTCGTCGACGGCTATCCGCGCACCC
>CAMCMZ010000070.1 GCA_945876185.1 Candidatus Kuenenia stuttgartensis
ACTCGCCCAGGAGCAAAATACCCTGCGCCACCCACAGCGCTGATGGCCATGTCCAACCACTCGTTGCTTCAACCCGCGGCGTAACGCCACTCACCGCGCTGGATGGGGCACGTTCACGCCGCGGCTTGAAGCAACGCTATGCATTTTCATGAAGCGAAGTATCGATTGATATGTAACAGGGTTTTCAGCTTGCACTGGTCCAGGTCTGGGGCGCAGGACGACGCGTGAAGACTTGGCCGCCGAGGATTCGCGGTGCCGATGGTGCACGATGCAGCAGTTGCCGTCCCGCCAGGCAGGTTCAGTTTGCTGCCAACAAGGATTTCCGCATGGCCAATCTCCACTTCATCGGCGGTGAAAAGGGCGGCGTCGGCAAGTCGCTGCTGGCGCGGGTGATCGCGCAGTACCTGATCGACCGCAAGATCCCATTCGTCGGCTACGACACCGACCAGTCGCATGGATCGTTCCGCCGGTTCTACGCTGATTTCGCCTCGCCGGTGCTGATCGATGATTTCTCTAGCCTCGATCAAGTGATCGAGAAGTTGGCAGAGGAACCCGACAAGCACGCGCTGGTCGATCTCGCGGCCCAGACCCTGCGCCACTTGAAGATCTGGAGCGACGCCTCGGCCATGAGCGAGATCCTGGCGGAAAACCAGCATCGCGCCGTGTTCTGGCACGTTATGGACGACAGCCTGGATTCGCTCGCCACCCTTGGCGATGTCGTCGAGGCTTTCGGCCCGGGGGCTTCGTACGTGGTGGTGTTCAACCACGGACGCGGCAGCACCTTCGCCCACGTCGAGGACTCACCGCAACTTGAGACCGCGAAAAACCTGGGCGCGCAGGTGGTCAACCTCCAGCGCCTGCATGAAGCGTCGATGCGCAAGATCGACCAGCACAGCACGAGTTTCTGGGCTGCGATCAACCGCAGCGACGGCCCTGGGGCGTTGGGACTCTTGGAGCGTCAGCGGGTCAAAGTCTGGCTGCGTCGCACCTATCAGGACCTGGAGCCGATTCTCGCCCCGGCTTGACGGTGCCGGCCGTCAATGCTGGTGCCGGCCGCAGCAACCCTCGTGTCCGCCGCAACCACCGCCGTCGGATCCGTGGTCACCGCAGTCTGCATCCTCACCGCAGGTCCCGCCCGCGCCGCAGCCTGCTGCGCGCAGGGCATCGTGGTCGTAGGCCCCGACCACCTCATCCACCGTAGGGGCGGGTTCGCCTTCGACGACCACGATCTCAATGCCGGCAGCGGCGAGTTCGCGCGCGTTGTTGTCGCTGATGCTGGTGCACAGCACGGTCTGACAGCCGGCGACCGAGGCGCGCAGGGTCTCACAGCAGGCGTCGGCCTGGGCTTCGAGCGTACGGCGGGCACCGATGCGGCCTGCGACGACCTCGCCGACCACCACGCGGGAACCGGAACGGAACGGAGCGAGGGACTGACCCTCGGCATCGGTAAGGAGCGCGATGTGCATGGTCGCAGACTGAGCTGAGTCGGTTGGTCGACAAGCAGGAGCCTTCATCCGACAAGCGTGAGGATTCTCCGGCTAACAGGAGTGCGTTCGGCAAGCGGGAGTGCATCCGGCGAGCGGGTGCGTTTTCCCGGTCGTGCGAGCATGCTGGCGCCCTTGCTCAGCCGACCTCTGCCCTAAACTCCGCGCTCCCCATGATCGACCTCAACGCCCTCCGCGCTGATCCGCAGCGCTTCCGCAACGCCTGGCAGGATCGGGGCGAGTCTATCGACGTCGATTCACTCCTCGCGCTCGACGCGAAAGTGCGCGAATCCAAGGTGAAAACCGAGGGATTGCGCGCCGAGGTCAACGCGGCCTCAAAGGCGATCGGCGCGGTGGCCAAGCAAGGCGCGGCGGCGCTGGAGGCGGCCAAGGCCAAGGCGCGCGAACTCGGCGACCAGGCGAAGGCCGTCGACGCCGAACGCGAGGTGCTGGAGCGTCAACTCACCGACAAGCTGCTCATCCTGCCGAACGTCTGCCTGCCAGCGGTGCCCACGGGCAAGGACGCCAGCGCCAACGTGGTCAGCGCGACCTGGGGCGAGAAGCCGCAGTTCGCCTTTACGCCAAAAGCGCACTGGGATCTCGCCCCGGCGCTCGACATCATGGACTTCGACCGGGCTGCGAAGCTGTCAGGCTCGGGTTTTGTTGCGCTCAAGGGCGCCGGCGCGCGTCTGTCGCGCGCGCTCATCAGTTGGTTCCTCGACACCCATACCCTCACGAACGGCTACACCGAGTGGGCACCACCGTATCTGGTGAGCACCCAGCAGATGGTCGGCACCGGGCAGCTGCCCAAATTCCGCGACCAGTTCTATGCCTGCCGCGACGACGACCTGGTGCTCATCCCGACCGCGGAAGTCCCGATCACCAACCTGCACGCTGGTGAAATTCTCGAAGCGGAAACGCTGCCGCGCAAATACACCGCGCACACGCCGTGCTTCCGGCGCGAGGCTGGCGCCGCCGGCGTCGGCACCCGGGGCATGACCCGGGTGCACCAGTTCGACAAGGTCGAGGTGGTCTGGCTGACCCGGCCGGAAACGTCGGAAGCCGATCTGATGACCCTGCGCGGCCATGCGGAATGGCTGTTGCAGCAGTTGGGCCTCCACTACCGCGTGTTGGATCTGTGCACCGGCGACACGGGGTTCGGCTCGGCCCGCACCTTCGACCTGGAGGTCTGGGCACCCGGCGCCAACGCCTGGCTGGAAGTGTCGAGCTGTTCGACCTTCACCGACTTCCAAGCCCGCCGCGCCAACCTGCGCTTCCGCGACAAGGGCGGCAAGCCGCAGTTCGTGCACACGCTCAACGGCTCCGCCCTGGCCCTGCCGCGCTGCCTGATCGCGCTCATCGAGACTTATCAGCAAGCCGACGGCAGCGTGACGATCCCGCCGGTGCTGCGCCCGTACCTCGGTGGCCTGGAAAAGATCACGAAATGACTGTCAGCACCGCCGCCTACCGGAATCCGCCAGCCACCCCATGAGCGATCCCATCGGCCACGAATGCGGCGTCGCCATCGTGCGACTCACCAAGCCGATGGCGCATTACCGCGAAAAGTACGGCACCGCGCTGTGGGGCCTGAACAAGCTCTACTTGTTGATGGAAAAGCAGCGCAATCGCGGCCAGGATGGCGCCGGTGTCGGCGTCCTGCGCCAGGGCATGCCATTCGGGCAGGCGTACTACCAGCGGGCGCGCGAGGTTGGCAGCAATTGCCTCGACCGCATGTGGCATGGGATCCACGAGGACATCCAACTCACCCTGCGCGACCACGCCATGGACGGCAGCGACCCCGAGGCGCTCAAGCGCGTCTGCCCATGGCTGGGCGAAGTCTACCTGGGCCACCTGCGCTATGGCACCCATTCCGGCAACGGGGTCGAGGTCTGCCATCCCTACCTGCGTGCGAGCAACTGGCCGAGCCGGATGCTGTCCCTGGCCGGCAACTTCAACCTGACCAACACGCCGGAACTGTTCGACATGCTGGTCACCCTCGGCCAGCATCCGGTGGGCGACGCCGATACCGCCACTGCGATGGAAAAAATCGGTCATTTTCTCGACAATGCGATCGAGGCGCTGACCCGCCAGATGGAGGCCAAGGGCATCAAAGGCGTCGAGATGATGGCGCGCATCGCGGATGAACTGAACCTCGCGCGGGTGCTGCGCCGCGCGGTGCGCTCGTGGGACGGCGGCTATTTCATGATCGGCTGCGTCGGCCACGGCGCGTCGTTCGCGTTGCGCGATCCCAACGGCATCCGCCCCGGCTGGTGGTACCAGACCGACGAGGTGGTGGCGGTGGCGAGCGAGCGCGTCGCCCTGATGACCTGCTTCAACGTGCCGGCCGATGCCGTGCGCGAGGTCACGCCCGGCTGCGCCCTGATCATCAACCATCGCGGCGAGGCGACCGAGCAGGAAGTGCTGCCGCAGGCGACACCGCGCCATTGCACCTTCGAACGCATCTATTTCTCGCGCGGCAACGACGCCGACATCTATCGCGAACGCAAGGCGCTCGGGCGCGAACTGGCGGCGGCGGCGCTCAAGGCGGTCGATCATGATCTCGAACACACGGTGTTCAGCTTCATCCCCAACACCGCCGAGTCGGCGTACTACGGCCTGGTCGAAGGCATCGAAGCCTGGTTGGCGGATTGGAAGGAACGCGAGATCCTGCGCCTGCAGGAATCCGGCGCGCTGACCACCACCGCCCTGCGCGAGATCCTGGCGGTGCGGCCATGGCAGGAAAAAGCCACCCTGAAGGACGCCAAACTCCGCACCTTCATCGCCGACGACGCCGGCCGGGGCGAACTGGTCGCGCACGCCTACGACGTCACGCGCGGGGTGCTACGCGCCGGAGTCGACAACCTGGTCGTGATTGACGATTCGATCGTGCGCGGGACGACACTCAGGCGCAGCATCCTGCGCATGCTCTCGCGCCTGGGGCCGAAGAAGATCGTGGTGTTATCGAGCGCGCCGCAGATCCGCTACCCCGACTGCTACGGCATCGACATGTCGGAACTCGGCCGCTTCATCGCCTTCGAGGCGGCGGTCGGCCTGCTCCACGAACGCGGGATGCAGCAGGTGATCGACGACGCCTACGCCGCCTGCAAGGCCGAAGAGGCACGCGCGAACCCGGCCCCGGTCAACCATGTCAAGGCCATCTACGCCCCGTTCAGCGATGAAGAGATCAGCCGGCGCATCGCCGCACTGGTCAAACCCGACGGGGTCGAATGGAGCGGTGAGGTTGAGGTCGTCTTCCAGACCGTGCAGGGCCTACGCTGGGCCATCCCGAACCACAACGGCGACTGGTATTTCACCGGCGATTACCCGACCCCGGGCGGCTATCGGGTCTGCAATCGGGCGCTGATCAACTTCGTGGAAAAACGCGGCGGCCGGCCCTACGAACGTTAAGCCAAGCCGCCATACAGGATTTTCCTTAAAAATCGCAAGTGCGCCCCAGATGCAAGGCGGGAGGATGGAGTTGGGCAGCGCCACGTCAGGACAGGTGTGGCCACACGGTCACTTGACCATTGCAGAGCATCCAGATTTCCAGTTACGTTCGGGAATGGCGGGGAACACCTGTCCGGATGGTGAGCGCTGACGACCAACGCCGCAGATGGGGTGTAATTGCGATTTTTACAACTATTCTGGTGCTTTGACTCGGGCCAGAATACTGATTTTCGCGAACTTCTGCTTCGCCGATTCGGCCTCTTCCTTGCTGACGCCCTTGAGTACTGGGATGATGACCTTCTTGGACAGGGTCTCGGCTTCTTCGGTCGAGATCTTCGCCAATTCCGCGATGAGCGGCACCGCCTTGGCGCGGCGGGCCTCGTCGGCGATCTTGGCCAGGAAGACGGCATAGCCGGCCGGCAGCGGGGGAGAGGCACCGTTAATCGGCGTACCGGTCGGGGTGATTCGGCCCCCGGGTGGCGCACCGGCAGGTTCATCCGGCAGAAGGCGATTGAGGATGCTGCTGATGTCCTGGTTGTTGGGGATAAAGCCGGTGTCGTTTTCGGGGAACAACTCGTTGAGGCGGGACATCGGGTCCGGTGTTTGCTCCTCCTGGGAGCTGGGCGGCAGGACCGGATTCGAGAACGGAGTGATCTCGGGCAATTGGATGCCACGGAACTCGTGCCGCGGCGGCTCGCTGATCGGCGTGCCGAGCGGCGTCGGCAGGGATCCCCCCGTCTCAGGCACCCCATCGAGCAACTGGTTCTGGATCAGGTCCAGGAGCGAGACCGAGGCACCACCAGCCCGCACCGTCATCTGCAGATCGGCAATGTGTTCCGCCAGGTCGCGCTTGAACAGCAGCGGCCGCTTGGGCCAGTCGATCTTGGGCAGGTCGCCGCGGTCCTCGGTCGTGAACTCCACCTCCGCCCCGAGACGGCTCAGACCGCGGAGCAGGATGAAGGCGGCGGCGGCTTCTTCGCGGGTGAGGTTGTTAAGGAGGACGATGGGGGTGGACGCGGCGATCGATCCGCAGGTGGAATCCTTGAGGCTGAACGCCTTGCCCAGGAATCCAGCTATCTGGTCGCGCCCTTCTTCAGGACAACGGTGGAGGGTGACATGATAGGCGGCCATGGGAACGATGGGGACATGTTCCGAGCTGGCTGAGAGAGTCAATTCCGGTGATCGCCCAGGAACTGCATGGTCAGGATCCATTCCAGGGCGTCGCGCATGACCGGCTGCAGCCGCCAGCGGCAGGCTGCCTCAAAAGTTGGTTGGTGGCATCCTGCGGATGAGGCTTTTTCGGCCGGCGAGACGCCGG
The DNA here is from genome assembly GCA_945876185.1 of Candidatus Kuenenia stuttgartensis. Lineage (GTDB taxonomy): Bacteria > Planctomycetota > UBA11346 > UBA11346 > UBA11346 > BJHQ01. The sequence goes on from CAMCMZ010000070.1 coordinate 6,250, forward strand.
CGCTCCCAGGAAGGCAGACTTTTGAGGCACCCAGCCGGCAGCGGGCGCTTTGGTATTCCCTTCGCGATCATCCATTCACAGTGCCCGCCCATGTCCACCCCCGCGCTGACCGCCCCCGCACCCGTCCCGCTGCCCCGCATCCGCGCCTTCGAACGCCGTGGATTCGGCCTGTTTCTGCACTGGGGCCTGTATTCCCAGCTCGGCCAGGGCGAGTGGGCCTGGACCTACCACCCGCACCTGCGCCAGGACTACGCCAGGCTGGCCGACACGTTCACCGCCGCCGATTTCGACGCCGACCGCCTGGTGCGCACCGCCAAGGCCGGCGGGGTGCGGTATCTCTGCCTGACCACCCGCCACCACGAAGGCTTCAGCCTCTACGACACGCGCGGGCTGAACACCTATGATGCACCGCACAGCGCGGCGAAGCGCGACCTGGTGCAGGAGTTCTCCACCGCCTGCGAACGCCACGGCGTGGGCAAGTTCTTCTACCACACGACGCTCGACTGGTGGCATCCGGACTTCGATGCACCCGATCGCTGGGACGCCTATCTCGCCTACCTCAACGCCTCGGTCGAGGTGCTCTGCACCCAATACGGCCGCGTCGACGGCCTGTGGTTTGACGGCAACTGGGCCCACAAGGATCGCGATTGGAAGGAATCCGCCCTGTATTCCTTGATCCGGCGCCACCAGCCGGAAACCATCATCGTCAACAACTCCAGTACCGGCGCGCTCGGCGCCGAGGGCCACCCAGAGGTCGACGTGCGTACCTTCGAACAGGGCCGGCCGACCCGACCGAACCGCGCCGGCAAGCCGAAGTGGCTCGCCGCCGAGATGTGCGACACCATCAACAGCCACTGGGGCATCGGCGCCCGCGACCTGTCGCACAAGAGCCCGGCCGAGGTCATCGACCGCATCTGCGCCTGCCGCCGCTTCGGCGCGAACTACCTGATGAACATCGGTCCGACCGCGCAGGGCGGCCTGCCCGGGTATGAGGCGGAACTGCTCGCCCTGGTCGGCCGCTGGGCCGCGCTCAGCCCGGAGGCGATCTACGATGCGGAACCGACTGATCTCGAATGCCGCAACGGCGATTTCGTCCTGCGCCACGGCGCCACGTTCTACTACTTCTGCCGCAACCTGCCGATTCAGGGCAATATGCATCTGCACCAGGGCGAAAGCGGAGCCGGCCTGCGTACCGTTGCCGGCGCGCTGTCGGCGGTGCAGCGCATCGCCTGGACGGACGCCAGCGGGGATCTCGCCTTCCAGCAGGATCTGCCCCGTGGCTGGCTCAGCTTCGACGCGACGCCGTTTCCGTATGGGACGCAGCTGGTCTGGCGCATCGCCCGGATCGAGACCTGAACCAGCGATCGCTGTCACGACGCGAACCGGCGCAAACCGGCGCGAACCGGCGAGAAACAGTTTCAGGAATCCGTGGTCATCCTGGTCAGTTTCGCAGCCTTGTGGATGGCGGCCAGGATCTCCTGATTCGCGTTCATGAGATCGACCGCCGCCAGGTGGATCCGCCGATCATCGTCGCGATTCCGGATCATCGTCGCGAGGTATGCCCTGGTGGCGGCGAAGCTCCGGTACCACTCGGCGACCTCCTCATCCGTGAGCCGCCGGCTGAGCTTGGCGACGTTCATTTTCACCTGGGTCGTCGGCAAGCCCTGGACGATCCGGTTGAGCTTGTGCATGGCGACGAGCTCGTACTGGAACAGCTTCACCAGGTTGAGCCTGAGCCGATCAGTCTTCTGCCCGGACAGCATGCGGACATAGGGCTGGATCTCCTTGACCACTCCCAGCAATTCGGTGGTGAGGCTCATGTCGGAATCACCCTAAAAATCGCAATTGCACCCCACCTGCTGCGTTGATCGTCAGTTGTCATTGTCATGACGGGTGATTGTCACCGCCCCCGAACGATGGCGGATATGAGGTAGCCCTTCGTGGCCAGGCAACCGTACGGTCTCACCCGTCCTGACGCGGCGCTGCCCAACTCCTTCCTCCCGCCTTGCATCTGGGGCGCACTTGCGATTTTTCAGGAGATATTGAGGGGGAGGGTTCGGCGGTGTTAATGATCCAGCGGAGGTCGAAACCGGATTCGGCGTTTCGTGCCCATCACCGAGCAGGTGAGGGCGTTGAATCGACAACAACGCTTTCATGTCTCCGCTTGCGCGCAAATTAGAGTTTCAGATACGACGTCTAGGATCACTTGTCAGACGTTCAATCGTTGGCGAGCAGAGCGATGGCCAGGGAAGGATCGGTCGCCGCGACGGTCCGCTGGATGCGCCCGGTGTCGCGCAACCGCGCCGCCAGGGCGGCCAGAAGCCGCAGGTGTTCGGCGTGGTCCTCGTCGCGGGTGGCGATCAACGTCAGGATCCGGACGGGTTGATGGTCGGGACCGGTCCATTCCAGGCCTTCCGGGCAGAGTCCGAGGGAGATCCGCGCCTCGGGCAGGCCGGCCAGGCGGGCGTGCGGGATGGCGGCACCGCAGCCGATCGCCGTGGTGGCGACGTTTTCGCGGTCGATGATGGCCTGGATGAAAGCCTGCTGCCGTTCCAGATCCCAACCGTGCACGGTGACCGTGGCGAGTTCCATCACCGCGTTGCGACGCGGCGTGTTTGCCGGAAAGCGGATGACCCGTTCAGGAGCAAGCCAGCGGCCGATGTCGATCCGGCACTGTGGCGTCACGACGATCCGCCTAACTGACCGGCAAAGGGCTTGAAATAGGAAGCGGACCGCCGCATCGGGATTATGGCGTCGTTCCTCATGGAAGGACGCTCGACGCTAACGACCTTCAAATTCCGCAAGCAGATCGATCAGGCCCTGGTGCGTCTTAACCTCATGCAGGAATTCGCAGAAATGTTCTTTCCGGATCTGGCTCGCGAAGCTGCGCATCAGGTGCAGGTGCTGTTCGCGCTGGTCCGGCGGGGTGAGCAGCAGGAAGACGCTGTGCACCGGTTCGCCGTCGAGGCTGTCGAAGTCGATGCCCTCGGCACTGTGGCCGTAGGCACAGATGATTTCCTTCACCAGCGGCGTGCGGCAGTGCGGGATGCCGATGCCATGGCCGATACCGGTCGAACCGATGACCTCGCGCTTCATCGCCTCTTCGACGATGCCGTCCAGGTTCTGGGCCGGGATCAGTTTGGCCTTCACCAAGCCACCGGCGACCAGTCCGATCACCGTCCGCTTGTCGACCTGCGGCGGGAGTTCAGTGAAGGCCTTGGCGACGATCACCTGAGACATGCGGGCGGTGGCGACGGGTACGGTCATGGCGTCCTGGCTAAGAATGCGGACACAGCGGTTTATCCGTAACGCATGCTACGATTGATCGTGGTCCGCGTCAACCGAGTCCTCTCCATCCCGCACCAGGGGCCCGGGACTTGGCCGGCGGCTTGTGCCTGGGCGGGAAACGCTTTCGCTGCCGCCATGCGCCGGATCGCCTCCACCGACAATTCCCTGGTGAAAGAGGTTCTCGCCCTGCACCGCCGCCGACGCGGTGAACCTCGGGTGCTGGTTGAAGGCCGCCGTGCCATCGCCGATCTTCTTGCCGTCGGCTGGGTTCCGATCCATCTGCTGCTGACCGAAGGGCGGGAATCGCCCCCCTCCTGGCCGCAGGAAACGCAAATGCAGGTGACGGACCGGGTCGCCCAGCGTCTTTCCCAGGCCAGCACCGCGTCCGGGTACCTGGCCGTCTTCCCGGTGCCACCGCCAACCCCGCCGGATCCCGCGCGGGGCGGCCTGGTGCTCGCCGGGATCAGTGACCCCGGCAACCTGGGCACGTTGATCCGCAGCGCAGCCGCGTTCGCCTGGGATCAGGTCATCGTGGCCGGTGGTTGCGATCCGCTGGGGCCGAAATCCATCGCCGCCTGCGCGGGAACCCTGGGAAATATCGCCATTTTCGATGCGCCAGGCGAGGATTTCCCGGCTCCGCTGGCGGATTCGTCCGCCGCGCCCTGCTGCGCCCTGGTGGTGGCGGGCGGGGCCGATCCAGCACGCCTGGAGCGCAAACCCCGCTGGCTGATCGTCGGCAGCGAAGCCCACGGCGTGCCTGAGGCGTGGGTGGAACGCTGCGCCGAACGGATCACCCTGCCGATGCCAGGCGGCACCGAGAGCCTCAACGCCGGCGTCGCTGGATCGATCGCCTGCTACCTGCTACGCCGCGACCACGGCTGACCTCGCCCTCAGAGCCGTCCGAGCCGTCAGGCCGACCAACTGCGCGCGATCCGCTCCGCCGCCGCTTCGCCCTGCGCCGCCAGATCCGGAATGCCGACGCCTTCATAACCATTGCCGACCAGGGCGAATCCAGATAGCGCGGCTTCGCGCGCACGGATGCGGGCGACCCGCGCGAGGTGCCCGCCACCGGCCACGGTGTACTGCGCCATCGCCTTCGGCCAGCGGTGGACGACGGTGAAGCGCGGTTCGCCGAGGGTGAACCAGCGACGCAAATCAGTCAGGCAGGAGTGCACCAGGGAGTCATCGTCGACGTTCAGGGCGTCTTCATGTCGGGCGCCACCGACGAAGGCGCGCAGCAGCACGGTGCCGGGCGGGGCGCGATCGGCGTACTTTGCGCTCGCGATGGTGCAGGCCAGAACCGAGCGGTGTTCGACCTCGGGCACCACAAAGCCGGCCGCCTGCGGTACCCCCGGAGCATCCGCTGCGGAAAACGCGAGATTCACCGTGGCGACCGACGCATACGGGATCGTCGTCAGCAACTCGGCGAGGGCGGGATCGGCCGGGGTCAGCAGTTCCGCCGCCGCATGCGCGGGCAGGGCGAGAGCCACCGCATCCGCGTCGATCGACCCGTTGTTGGTGCCGACCGTCCAGCCACCGTGATCGCCCCGATGGAGATGCGTGGCGCGAACGCCCAGGCGCAGGTCGCAATCGCGGGACAGCACCTCTACCAGTCGATCGACAAGGCGTTGCAGGCCGCCGTTCAGGCTCGCGAACAGGCCATAACGCGGGCCGCTGGCGCTGTTTTCTCCGCCACTCTGCCCACCTACTTTACCGCCTGTGGTTCCACCCGCCGCCAACGCCGCCTGGCGCGAGCGCTCCATCATCGCCAGGATCAGACTGCCGTGGGTCTGCTCCATCTCGAGGAACTGCGGCATCGTCGCGGCGACGCTGAGTTCCTCCGGATCGGCGGTGTAGATGCCGCCGACCAGCGGTTGCGCGATGCGCTCCAGCGCCTCGCGGCCCAGGCGGCGGCGCACGAAGCGGCCGAGCGATTCGTCGTCGCGAGCGAATTCGCCTCGGCGCGGGAGTACCAGATCGCAGGCCATGCGCAGTTTGCCCGGCCACGATAGCAGCGGTGAGCGCAAAAACGGCGCGATCTTCCCGGGCGCCATCAAGTACAGGCCTTCCGGAATCGGGATCAGACGGTTGCCGCGCGCGATCAGGCCGTGCCGCGCGGCCGGCGCGGTGGACTGCACCTGATCCGTCAGGCCCAGATCCGCGATCAACCGCATGCCGGCGGGCTTCACCCGGATGATCGAATCCGGGCCGTGTTCCAGCACGAAGCCATCGCGCACGCTGGTGCCGGTGACGCCGCCCCAACGCTTCGCCTCGATGATCGTGATGCGCGCCTGCGGCAGGCGACGGCGCAGGCGATAGGCGGTGGCCAAGCCGCCGCTGCCGCCGCCGATCACCAGGATGTGGGGCGCGGGGGCGGACACGACGGAACTCAGCGCCGGCGTGCGCTGGCGATGTGGACGTGCTCGACCAGGGCCTTGGCGAGCTCAGGATCGCTCTCCTTCAGCACGCCGTGGCCGAGGTTGAAGATGTGTCCCGGTCGGCCCGCCGCCGCCGCCAAAACCGCATCGGCCCCGGCCAGCACGCGGTCGCGATCAGCAAGTAAAAGACCAGGATCCAGGTTGCCCTGCACCGCGATGCGATCGGGCCCGCCGGTGCGAGCCCAGGCCTCGACCAAGTCCGTCGTGGTGTCGACGCCGATGACATCCGCGCCGCAGGCGGCGATGAGGTCGACGAGGTGCCCGGTGCTGGTGCCAAACAGGATCACCGGGATGCCTTCGGGAACCTGCGCCACCAGACGCGTGAGGTGCGGCTGGACATAGGTCGCGAAATCGATGCGGGTCAGGCCGCCGACCCACGAATCGAAGATCTGCACGCACGACGCGCCGGCCTCTATCTGGCGCCTGAGCGTCGCACTGAGCGCATCGACCAGGATGCGTTGCAGCCGGTTCCAGGCGTCCTCATGCCGGTACATGAATCGCCGCGTCTGGGCCGACTGCTTCGGGCTGTGGCCTTCGATCGCGTAGGATGCCAACGTGAACGGCGCGCCGCAGAATCCGATCAGCGGAATGTCGGCGGGCAGACCCATCGCGGTCAGGCGGCAGGCACGGTAGACGACATCGAGATCCGCCGCCGCCTGTTCCGGATCGCCCAACTGCCCGAGCTGAGTTGGCGAACGTATCGGTCGCGTCAGTTGCGGTCCGTCGTCGGGGGTGAACACCAGCGGCAGGCCAAGCGTTTCCAGGATCAGCAGAATGTCACTGAAGATGATCGCCGCGTCGACGCCCAGGAACTGGCGCGCGAACAGGGTGACCTCGCATGCCAACGCCGGATCCTTGCACAATTCCAGGAAGGACGCCTTGCCGCGCACATCGCGGTACTCCTTCATGTAGCGTCCGGCCTGGCGCATCAGCCACACCGGCGTGTGCGGCGCGGCTTCGCCCCGGCAGGTGCGCAGAAAGGCCGAATCCCACAACGGGCCAGGCAGGTTGCGGACATTGCCGGCGATCCGGATGCTGCGTCGAGTCATGTTTTTCAGCCTAGGGGAGGATTGCGTCAGGGAAATGCTGTTATGCGGGAGTGGGATTCCGTAAGGGAAATGCTCGTATGCGGGGATGCCGCCTGGAGGCAGGAAAAATGCTTGAATGCTGGAATGCTTGAATGCTCGAATGCGTTGGTCAGAGATGACTTCTGTCGGGCCAAAGCCCATATCCCTGCCCAGATTCCCTGGACCGGGCGGGATTTTGTCCCCCGACATTCAAGCATTCAAGCATTCAAGCATTCGAGCATTCCAGCATTCGAGCATTCAAGCATTTCCCCAAGGGCCAATGCCGATAATGTCCGCCGAGAGGCCCCCATGGACGAACCCACCCAGGACCCCGAAGACACGCTTCGCGACCAGCACTACGCCGACTTCCAGCGCCAGCTCGCGCTCGATCGCTTCCGCGAAGACAAGCCGCAGTTGTGGCTGCAATACCAGCGCGTGCTCAAGCTCGCCGAGATCGCCAGCAAACTGCCCGACGAGATCTTCCCCGCCGGCAGTTGCTTCGTCCACGCCAACCTGGTCGGCGCCCAGACCTTCTGCGTCAAATCCCTGACCGGCATCGACCTCGATACCTGCCAGGTCTCGCTCGAAGTCTACGGCGACGACGAACTGGAAGCCGGCATCGTCGTCCTGCCGCTCGAATCGGTCGAATGGTTCGGCTTCCCGGCCACCGCCGTGCCGGTGGGGGTGCATTTCCGAGGGTTTGCGCCGAAGGAATGACCCAGATTCCACAAGATCGCTGATCCATCACTGGTGGACCAGGCCCAAAGATCGATGGCCGACAGCACCGTCCTCAGCCTCAACCCCGGCTGTCGAGTGGATGATACTTCACCTCGATCTGATCCGCCGGCTCGGGCCGATCGTCGTCGCCCAGGTGCGCGAAACTGGCCGGTTCACCGTGGAGCCGCCATTGGCGATCCAGCGGTTTGGCGCGTTGCAGGGTGGTCAATGCGCCGGGATGCCAATCCACCATGAAAGAGCGGCCGATCATGGCCTGGCACAGTTTCTGCAGGATGATCGCGTGCGACACGATGACGATCCGCTGGGCGAATGGCTTGTGGCTTTTCAGCGCGAGCACCGTGCGGGCCACCCGATCCTGGATGGTCTGGTCCGATTCCGGATGGGATGGCTTTCCGGCCCCGCGACGACGGTCCTCGCAGTCGGGATCCATCGCGCTGGTGGGGCTGAACGGACTGCCGAGCACTTGCGACAGCAGGACCTCGCCGAGTTTCCAATCCGCCTGCACCTCGACTTTGCAATCGGCCGCGACCAGATCGGCGGTTTCCAGGCAGGCGCGAAATGGAGACGACCAGACGACCTCTGCCCCGCCAGCGGCCGCGATGTGCGCCGCGCTCGCCTTGGCTTGTCGCGTTCCGATGGCGGCCAACGCGGGATCCTGACGCAGGTGGGTCGCGGTGGCGCGCGTCTTGTCTTTCAGATCCCAGGAGGTCGGGTAACCGTGGCGCAGCAGGATGATGGTTTGCATGGTATTTGTGGGATTTGCAGCGTAGGCGCAGCAGCCGGGGCGGCAAGGCGGCACCAACACGGACGGTGCGCGTCTGGTGGCTGGACGAGACCCGACCCGACTCCAATCGACGTCATCCGGCGGGTGCTGGGTCGCGAGCGGGATCGATCTGGACGCAACCGCGTCCTGACGACCATCGGGCATGGCCCGCCGGATGAACTCGACTGAACGCTTTCAGGCCATCGCCGCCCTGGTGCATCAGCCAGCAACCCCGGAACTGCAGGCCCAGGTCAGCGCGGCGCTAGACGATAGCAGCAATCTAGTCGCGGCTGCGGCTGCGCGCGTCACCAAGGTGCATCGCCTGACCAACCTGCTGCCGCACCTGCTCGCGACGTGTGACCGGTTCTACCTCGATCCGGTGAAGACCGACCGCCGTTGCCAGGCCAAGTTCGATCTGATCGACGCCTTGGCGGAACTGGGACACGCCGATGGGAGCACCTTCGTGCGCGCCGCCCAGCACCGGCAACCGGAGCCGGTGTACGGCGGATCCGAAGACACCGCCGGCCGCCTGCGCGTGCGTGCGGCCGAAGCGCTGGTGCCGTTGGGCCACGCCGAAACACACCGCGTGCTGGTCGATCTGCTCGCAGATCCCTTGGGCGAGGTGCGTTCGGCTGCGGCGCGGCTGCTGGGCGACCTGGGAGACGAACGTTCCTGGCTGCTCCTGCGCCTGCGCTTCCTGGCCGGCGATCCGCGCAGCGAGAACCTGGGCGACTACCTGGCTGCACTGATGGCTGCTGACGCCCGGCGATCGCTGCCATTGGTGGTCGCCCAACTCGATCACCGCGATCCAGCCGTGGTCGAAGGCGCGGCGCTGGCCCTGGGTGAATCCCGCCTGGCGGAAGCCTTGCCGCCATTGGTCCAGGCGTTCGAGCGCCCGCGCACGCCAGCCGCGCGACGCATCCTGGTCACCGCCATCGCGTTGCTGCGCAACGTGGAATCCGCCGCCTACCTGCTGCACCTCGTCGCCACCGCCGATCTCGAATCGGCCGAGGAGGCGCTTGCCGGACTGCACTTCCATCGCGATCGCCCGGCCGTGCTCGCACGCCTCGTCGCCGTCCTGGAACAGCGCAACGATCCCCATCTGCTCCAGGTCTTCGCCGCGACAAAAACCTCTGCACCTGGACAGGACTCAGCATGACCAAAATCTTCGTCGACGCGGACGCCTGTCCGGTCAAGCACGAGGTCTACGCCATCGCCAAGCGGTTGGGGCTCCTCGTCCATGTGGTCGCCAACCAATGGATGAACATGCCGAACGACCCGATGATCCGCCTGGAAGTGGTCGACGACGGATTCGACGCGGCTGACGATTGGATCGTGGACAAGGCCAGCGCGACGGACGTGGTGGTCACGGATGACATCCTGCTCGCCGGTCGCTGCATCGGGAAGAACGTCCGCGTTCTCACCAACCGTGGCGTGGTGCGCGATGCCGGCAATATCGGCGAAGCCATCGCCATGCGGGAACTCATGCAGTACGTGCGCTCGACCGGCGATGCCTCGGCAGGCCAGAAGCCGTTGGACGAGCAGGATCGTCGCCGGTTCCGGCAGGCGCTCGAAAAGCTGCTCCAGGCGGCCAAGGGCTGAGCGTGATTTTCCATCGAAGTAACGCGAATCGATTGGTGTGGGTCTTCTTCAATCCAGCACTGATTTTTTAGTCGAATTGGCCGCCACGGGCGGCCACGCCGCCCAGGCTGCCAGCCTTTTCATCGCCCTGGTCGTCGGATTGACCGCTCCGGGATTGCTGCGCATACATGCCGGTTTACGTCCTGCTGCCGACACGACACCGCCAGCACCCCGGCCGGGAGTCGTCGGATCAGCCATCGCGCTTGAGCCGATGCCGAAGGAGGATCAGCCCAGCGACCAGCACGGCGGCGAAGGCAAGCAATGCACCGACACGCCAGAACAACCGATCGGCGGCGTCCTCGAACCGCGCGGCGGTGGCGGCAAGGACGGGTGCGCCCTTGTCGGCAGCAGCCTCGATCGCCTGGCGTGCCTCACGCGTGGCGGCGGTCGCGGCTTCGATGGCGGCGGTGTATTCGCGGATGTCGAAGGGGCGGCCGGGTTCCTTGGGCGGCGCCTTGGGGTCCGAAGGTGGCGACAGGCGTTCGATCGCGGCCAAGGTCGGTTGCAGGCCAGTGTTCAGCTTCACCAGGGCCTCGGTGGCGGCGGTGACCTCGCGCAGGGTCTTCTGGGCCTGTTCCTGGGCCGGGCCGGTGGAAGCAAGCAGGGCGGTGGTTTCCGTGCGGATCCGGGTCGGCAGATCCTCGATCAACTTCAGCGCCTTCTGCAGGGCGGCGCGGGCTTCAGTGGTGGTATCCTGCTCTTCGATGTCGATCACCGCCAAGCGCAGGTTCCAGGCGATGATCTCGGGATAGCGTGCCATCAGATCGACCGCGCGGTTCGCGGTGACGGTCAGGGCGGCGATGGAATCGCTGCCGGAGCCGATGGCGCGCAGGGCCTCGAAGGGCGACAGGGCATAGCCGAGAACCGTCTGCAGGCGGGTGACTTCCAACAAGTCGCCGATGATCGCCTGCTCGCGCTGCGGCGAGGCGGTGAGCAGTTCGCCGTTGGCCGCCGCCTTGTCGATGCTCGCCTTGATGCTGGCGTACCCCTTGGCCGGCAGCGCCTTCATGGCGAAGGACTCGACATTGGCATGGAGATTGGCGCCCAATTCCTGCAGGAGCTTGACCCGTTCGCCCAGTCCTTCGGCGGCCTTCGGGGTCTTGGAAAACTCGTCGACCGCGGTCATCCACAGCCACAGTTCGATGAGACCGGCGAGGTGGTTGGGATTCTGCACCGCACGCCAGGAAACCTCAGAGGCGCGCATGCGAAAGCGCAAGGTGCGTCGGCGAACGACATTGTCCGCTCCCGCGTCGAGGCGATCCGAGACCAGGTTCACGCGTTCGCGGATGCGCAGGGTCAGGTCATCGAGCCCCTTGGCGACCTGTTCCGGGGAAAGCGGCGCGCCGCTGGATTTGCCTTCGCTGGCGCCGGTCGTCGCGGTCACTGCGACCGTATTCCGTTGGCCGGAGCAACCGACGAGCACAGCCACGATCAGGATCACGCTAGTGTCCCGTATCTGAAGAGTCTTGAATAATACTTTTGCCTGCTCCCTTGAGGGTGGCAAGGCAGAACCGCTCGATCGAACCGAGGATCTGGTCGGCGGTCTTCACCCAGGTGAATGGCTTGGGTGCCGCGTTGTTCGCCGCGAGA
>CAMCMZ010000071.1 GCA_945876185.1 Candidatus Kuenenia stuttgartensis
GCTCTTGGAGCGGCGATGTCCACATCGCCGTCGTGGTCGGGCGACACCCGCCGCTCCGGTCCATGGCCGTAGTCCGCAAGGATGAATCGATGGCAGAGGTCTCGCCATGAGTCGCGATGAAAGCATGGCAGACGCCTCGTCGATGTGGACATCGACGCTTCTGTCGCATCGCCCCGGGAGCGGCGATGTCCACATCGCCGTCGTGGTCGGGATATACCCGCCGCTCCGGTTCTTCCTCAAAAAGTGTGATCCCGCATGAACGAGATCCTTCGCCTCGGCCCCGACCACCTCGCCGGCTACCTCGCCGTCGCGGCCTGCCTGTTCGCGATCGGCGTCGTCGCCTGCATCACCCGACGCAACGCGGTCGGCTTCCTCATGGGCGTCGAGTTAATGTTCAACGCCGCCGGTCTCAACGCGGTCGCCTATGCCCGCTTCCGTGACGCCCACGTCGCGGGTGACGGCCAGATCCTGGCGCTGTTCCTCATCGTCCTCGCCGCCGCCGAGGCTGCCGTCGCTCTGGCGTTGGTGTTCAGCGTCTACCGGTCGTTCCGCGACATCGACCTCGACCAGACCACGCGGTTGAACGGGACCGCCGGCAGCGATCCGGCGCCGACCGTGCCCGAGGCCCACGCATGAGCTGGCTCCCGCTCGCCATTCTCGCCGCGCCGCTCGCCGTCGCCGTCTTCCTGCTGTTTTTCGGCCGGCGCCTGCATCACGGCGGCGACGGCTTCGCCACCGGCGTCATGGCGCTCTGCTTCGCCGGATCGCTCGTCGTCGCGGCCGATGTGCTCGCCGGTGGGGCGGGGCGCGAGATTCTCGGCCATTCCGTCACCTGGATGACCATCGGCGGGATGAACGATGGCAGCAGCGGCAGCCTGCCCGGCTTCGTGCTGACGCTTGGCGTCTATCTGGATCCGCTCGCAGCGATCATGCTCTGCATCGTCACTGGCCTCGCCTTGGCGGTGATGGTCTACACCCGCTGGTACCTGCATGGCGACAATCTCTATCCGCGCTTCTGGTGGTCGTTCAGCTTTTTCTGCTTCGCAATGATCGGCGTGGTGATTTCCTCGAATCTGCTCATGTCGTTCGTGTTCTGGGAACTCGTCGGCCTGGGGTCGTACCTCTTGATTGGTTTCTGGTACTTCAAGCCGGCGGTGGCCGACGATCCGCACTACCAGGCGATGAAGGCCAGCTACGCCACCGGCATCCTCGAATCGAAGCTGTCGCCGGCCGACGCGCAGTTGAAGGCGTTCGTGATGAACCGCATCGGCGACGCCGGCTTCATCGCCGGCATCGCCCTCACCGCCTGGGCGGTGATCGCTTGGCACGGCAAGCACGGGACCCCCGCTGGTGATCCCCTGGCCTGGTCGGCGATCTTCAAGGCGGTCGAGCACGGCGCGTTCAATGAGATCTCGCTGCTCGGCCTTTCTGGCACCAACCTGCTGACCTTGGCCGGTCTCGGCATTTTCTGTGGCGCGGTCGGCAAGAGCGCGCAGTTCCCGCTCCACACCTGGCTGCCGGATGCGATGCAGGGGCCGACCACCGGTTCCGCGATCATCCACGCTGCGACCATGGTGGCGGCAGGCGTCTTCCTGGTCGCCCGCGTCCATCCCATGCTGACCCCGGATGCGCTGCTGGTGGTCGCGTGCATCGGCGCGGTCACCGCGCTGCTCGCCGCGACCATGGCCTGCGTGCAGTGGGATCTCAAAGCCGTGCTCGCCTATTCGACCATCAGCCAGCTCGGTTTCATGCTGGTGGGACTCGGCAGCGGCGTGGCGAGCGGTGGCTACAACGCCGGCATCGCCCATCTGTTCACCCACGCGATCTTCAAATGCCTGCTGTTTCTGTGCGCCGCAGCAGTCATCCATGCCTGCCATGGGCACCAGAGCCTGACCCGCGTCGGCGGCCTGGGGCGCAAGATGCCGGTCACCGCCTTCGCCATGGGCGTGGCGGTGCTGGCGATCCTGGGCGTGCCGGGCTTCAGCGCGTTTTTCTCGAAGGACGCCATCTTGGTAGCAGCGCAGGTCGCCGGTCACCACGGCAGCGAGCATTACGGCTGGGTCGCGCTCGTGCCCGCCGTGCTGGCCACGCTCGCGGCGGCGCTGACCTGCTACTACATGGCGCGGTTGTGGTGGCGCTTGTTCGTCGCCCCCGCCGCCGATTCGCACGTCGTCGATCACGCCCACGATCCGTGGCCGAGCGCCAAGCTGGTGCTGATCGTGCTCGCTTTGGGTTGCCTCCAGGCGGTGTGGACCTTGCAAGCGAACCCGTTCGCGGTCGAGGGGGCTTGGCTCGACCACGTCATCCGCGCCAAATCGGTCGGCCTCTACGCGAGCGGAGTCGAGGTCGATCACGACGCCATCCACCACGCCCACGGCGGCGTGGTGTCGCTCGCGATCACCTTCGCCGCCGTCGGCATCGCGTTGGCCTGGACGGTGTTCGTCCTCCTGCCGCGCCGTGGCCTGAACCTGGCCGAACGCTGCCGCACTACCCCGCCGCTGTCCTGGGTGTGGGCGCTGCTGTCGCGCCTGTGGTTCCTGGAATACGTCTATGACTTCGTGTTCGTGCGGATCCTCGGCAAGGGCCTGGGCCGGACGCTGGCTGAGGGCGACCTCGGTACGCCGCAACGCTTGGCCGCGCTCGACGCGGCGACGGCAACCAAGAAAACTGCCCGCTTCGGCTATTCGCTCGATGGCCTGATCGACGGCGTCGCCAAGGCGTTCACCTTGCCGGGTCGTGCCGGCAATCTTCTCCACTCCGGCCGCATCGGCACCTACGTGGCGCTCGCCATCGGGGTCGTTGCGGTCATCAGTCTGCTGCGGCTCTGAGGACCACCGGTGCTGACCACCTCCGCCGCGTTACCCGTCTGGTTCGTCCTGTTGCCGCTGCTCGGCGCCGGCCTGATTGTGTTGGCGCCTGCGATGCGGGTGCGTGTCACCGCTCTCGGTGTGGCCTTGGCGACCGCCCTGGTCGCCGGCCTCGCCGCCGTGTTGGCTGGGATTCATGGTGGCCATGCGATGCAGTTTGAGACCAACATCCCGCTGATTCCGGCCTGGGGCTTTTCGTTCCACCTGGGCGTCGATGGCCTGTCCGCCGCGATGCTCGCCCTGTGCGGAGTGATCGAGGTCATCGCGGTGCTATCGAGCTGGAAGGTGGACAAGCGGCCGCGGGCGTACTTTGCGCTGCTGATGCTGCTTTTTGCCGGCACCAATGCGGTGTTCGTCAGTCTCGACCTGCTGCTCTTCTATGTCGGTTGGGAACTGATGTTGATCCCGATGTACATCCTGATCGCGGTCTGGGGCGGCGACCAGCGCCGCTACGCGGCGGTGAAGTACGTCCTGTTCACCCTGGTCGGCAGTCTGGCGATGCTGTTCGCGCTCATCCTTCTGCCGGCGTCGGTGCCGGAGGAGGGGGTGCTGGTCGAGGTCGATCCGGATCGGGTGATGACCGAAGCGCACATTGGCCCAACTTCACTGGAGTGGTATCCGCCATCGGCATTTTCACATCCAGTGGTGGGCAATGGTTTATTGTGGGTTAAAAATAAAACCGGGTTTCCTTCAATGAATTTGAAGCGCAACGACCTCCCGGTCGACATTTACGGATTGCCTTTACTCATTGAACGAAATCGATCCTTTACCCCAGTTCAGGTAGTCCATTTGAAGTTGGAAGAACTGAAATTTCGCGGCCGGAAAAAGTTCGGCGATCATCCACCAAGCATGAGTCAGTTCGCTGGCGATTCCAAGAATGACAACCTTGATCTGAAAGCATCGAAATTCTTCGTCCTCGTCCCCCGCGACCTCAACATCCAGCACCTGCAACTCCTCTGGCCGCACTGGGCCAAGACCACCTTCCTCGGCGTCAGCGTCGCGGTGCTCGGCTTCTGGTGCTTCCTCCTCGCCTTCGCGGTCAAGGTGCCAGTGATCGGCCTGCACACCTGGCTGCCGCACGCGCACGTGCAGGCGCCGACTGCGATCAGCGTCGTGCTCGCCGCGTTGCTGTTGAAACTCGGCGTCTACGGGTTCCTGCGCATCGCCTGGCCGGTCTTCCCGACCGCCGCGCTCGACGCCGGGCCGCTCATCGCGGTGCTCGGCACCGTGGCGATCCTGTATGCCGCCTGGGTCGCGTTGATGCAGAACGACCTCAAACGCCTGGTCGCCTATTCCAGCGTCAGCCACATGGGCTTCTGTCTGCTCGGTCTCGCCGCCGTGAACGTCGCCGGTGCGACCGGTGCGGTGGTGCAGATGGTCACGCATGGCCTGGGTTCGGCGATGCTGTTCCTCGTCGTCGGCGTGATCTACGAACGCGCCCACCACCGCCGCGTCGACGGTTTCGGCGGCCTCGCCAAGCCGATGCCGGTGTTCGCGGGCATCGCGCTGTTCGCCTGCCTCGCCAGCGCGGCGTTGCCCGGACTTGCGGGATTCCCAGGTGAACTGTTGGTGTTCCTGGGGGCGGTGTCGAGCACGGCCGCCAACGGCAAGGTGCAGATCCTGGGCCTGGTTTCGTGCCTGGGCGTGATCATCACCGCCGCCTACCTGCTGTGGATGGTCAAACGCGTGTTCTTCGGGCCGATCCGCCACCCCGAACAGGCCGCCTGGCCGGATCTTACCCGGCGCGAGTACGCCTGCTTGGTGCCGTTGGTGCTGCTGACGCTTGCGGTCGGCGTGTGGCCGCAGCCGCTGATCGATTCCATCACCCCCGCCGCTGAAACCCTGGTGCGCCACCTGCACTGGGTCGCGGCCACGCGGTGAGTACCCCATGACCACTCCGTCGCTATCACTGCTATCCGCCTTCGCCCCTGAGATCGTGCTCGGCCTGGGCACCGTCGCCGCCGTGGTCGTGCATCTGCTGGCACGCAACCGACCAGAACTCGTCGCCCGCTTCAGTATCCTGGTCTGCGGCGTGGCCGCGATCCTGGCGCTTGATCCCGTGCGTGGTGCGCTCGGCGGCAACCTGCTGGTCGTCGATGGCGTGCAGATCGCCGCGCGCTTTGCCATCCTCGCCGCCACCGCGCTCGTCCTCGCCGCCGCCGCCACGTCGCGTGCGGTCGCCGCCAGCCGGGTCGCCGGTGAACACCACATCGCCGTGCTCGCGCTCGGTGCCGGAGCATTGGTGCTCTCCGGCAGCGGCAACCTGCTCACCCTCATCCTCGGCGTCGAGGCGACCTCGCTCACCGCGTATCTGCTCGCCGGCTGGCGCCGCCGCGACCGCGATGCAGCGGAAGCTGGCATGAAATACGTGATGTTCGGCGCGATCGCGACCGGGCTGATGGCTTTCGGCGTCAGCCATCTTTATGGCCTGACCGGGACGCTGAACGCAGCGGCGCTGGCCCCGGCCATCACCCAGGCCGGCCCGGCCATCGCCGTGGCGCTCATCCTCGTCGCGGCTGGCCTGGCCTACAAACTGACCCTGGTGCCGTTCCATCTCTACGCGCCAGATGTCTACCAGGGCGCACCAGCGACCTCGATCGCGGCGTTCGGCACCCTGCCCAAGGTCGCCGCCCTGGCGGTGCTGGTGCGGCTGCTGACCTACACCGCGCCCACCGGTCCTGCCGCCGCCTGGGCCGGCACCGCGCTGGCCGTCGCAGGCATCGCCACCGTGCTGATCGGCGCACTGATCGCCCTCGTCCAGCACGATGCGCGGCGGATCCTGGCGTTTTCCGCGGTTGTCCACGCCGGCACGATGGTTCTCGCCCTGGTCGCCTGGCCCGGTCAGGGCGGCGTCGGTCCGCTCGCGTACTACGCTGCCAGCTACACCGTCCTCGCTATCGGCGCCTTCATCGCCCTGGGCGCGATCGAAACCGACGCCAAGGGTCTCGACCGCCTGCGCGGCGGCTGGCGTCGCGCCCCGGTCGCCACGGTGGCGCTGGTGGTGCTGCTGTGCGGTCTTGCCGGCATCCCGCCGCTCGCCGGATTCTTCGCCAAATGGATGGTCCTGCGCGAATGCGTGGCCCTGGCCGCGACCGGCAATCAAGTTGGCATGTTCGCCGCCGCCGCCGTGCTTGCGGGCACCGCCCTGACCATTGTCGCCTACCTGCGCGTTCTGCGTGCGGTCATGGTCGAGGATCCGCTCGCCACGCCTGCGCCAGCAGGTGATTCCGGCTCAGGCATCGCGCTGCTTTGCGCTGGTGCTGCGATCATCCTGCCGCTCGCGCTGCCGTGGTGGGGAATGGCTGTGACGCCGTAGAAGGCGGCAGCGCCTTTTCCGTCGGAACGTGTTGGCAGCGTTGGCAGCGTGCTGGTGGTCGCCGCCGCCAGAGCTTCGATCAAGTCGGTGCTGCGCCTGGGGGCTGATGCCTGGCAGACCCCAGGCTGCCTCAAAAGTCGGTTGGTGGCATCCTGCGGATGCTGCTATTTCAGCCGGCGAGACGCGGCGCTCCCAGGAAGGCCGACTTTTGAGGCACCCCGCGGCAAACCCCTCAGCTTCCCTTGTTGCTCGACCTCGAATCGGTAGATCTCTCGCCATATGAGCTCTCAAACGCCCTTTTCCCCGCCGACCCTGCCGCTGCCCGTCATACCGGCAGACGATCTCAATGCTGCGCCGCGTTGCCCCGTCATCCTCATCCTCGACACCTCGGCCTCGATGACGGGTGCCCCGATCGCCGAATTGAACGCCGGGGTCGCGCAACTGCGGGATGAACTCGCGGATGACAAGCTGGCCCGCGCGCGGGTCGAGGTGGCGATCGTCTCGTGCGGCGGCACGGCCACCCTGGTGCAGGACTTCCAGACCGCCCTGACCTGGACGCCGAGCCCGCTGACCGCTCAGGGCCAGACTCCGCTCGGGGCCGCGATCGACCTGGCCCTGGACACCGTGCGCACGCGCAAGGATTGGATCCGCAACAACAGCCTGGGTCTGTACCGTCCTTGGCTGTTCATCATCAGCGATGGCGCACCCACCGATGACTGGGCCGGGCCTGCGGAACGGCTCAGGTCCGAGGTCGCCCGCAAGGGGCTCGCCGCTTTTGTGGTCGGCGTCAACGAGGCCGATCTCGACATCCTGGGCCGCATCGCCGCCCCGGCGATGCCGCTGAAACTCAAAGGCCTGCAATTCCGCGAGCTGTTCAAGTGGCTGTCCAACAGCCTGAGCAAGGTGTCGCAATCGCGTCCGGGCACCAGCGCCGGGGGCGATCCTGAACCGGTGAAGTTGGACAACCCCGCCTCGCCCACGGGTTGGGCCCAGGTCTGATGCCGTGGGTCGTGGCCGGCGCCTCGACCACCGGGCCTGCGCATCGCCACGCCGACCTGCCGTGCGCTGACGCGCATGCGTGCCTGACCCTGGGCGATCTCGCGATCCTGGTGGTCTGCGACGGTGCCGGCAGCGCCAGCCATGGCTGCGAGGGTGCGCTGCTCGTCGCGGCCGAGCTCAGCCGCCAGGCTGAAAGCTGGTACCGCGCAATCACACCCGACGCGACCGCGCCCAATGAGGCAGCGCCCAATGCGGCAGCGCCCAATGCGGCAGCGCCCAATGCGGCAGCGCCCAATGCGGCAGCGCCCAATGCGGCGGCGCCCAATGCGGCGGCGCCCAATGCGGCGGCGCCCAATGCGGCGGCGCCCAATGCGGCGGCGCCCAATGCGGCGGCGCCCAATGAAGCAGCGCTCGCTACACTCACCGATGAAACCCTGGGGTCCTGGTTCCTCGCGGCCCGCACCGCGCTTGCCGGCCAGGCAGAGGTCGCGGCGACAGCGATCGGCCGCTATCACTGCACCGCCATCCTCGTGCTCGCAAGTCCCACCGCGACCGTCGCCGCCCACATCGGCGACGGGGTCGCCATCACCTTTCACCAGAATCACCAGCCGGAATCCTGGCGCGTGCTGTCGTGGCCCGACCAGGGCCAGTTCGTCGGCGAGACCGTCTTCGTCGATGATGCCGACCTGGGCCGGGATCTGCGCATCTCCCGCACCGGCGGCACCAAGGCGGTGGTGGCGGCCAGCGACGGATTCGATCCGTTCGTCGTCCAGCACGCGCAGCGGCGCGTGCTGCCGCACCAGGTCGAACCGCTACGCCAGGCGCTTGCCGGCGGCGATCCCACGACGTGCTGGGATGAACCGCTGGCGCAATTCATCGGCCACGAAGCCTTCGATGCGCATGCGGATGACGACCGCACCCTGGTCATCGCGGTCTGGCGGGAATAAGTCGTGGGCCTGATCACCCGTTCCGGCGAACGGATCGCCGCCGGTGAGCACCTTGGGGCCGGTGGGGAAGGTCGCGTCGTCGCCTGGCGCGACGGCTTGTGCGTCAAGCTCCTGGTGCCTGCGCCAGAGCGCGAACACGTGCGGAAACTCGAATCGCTGATCGCTCTGGGGCCGGACGAACTGCGAGACACGACGGCCTGGCCCACCGATCTGGTCCTGGATGAGGCGAGCGGAACCGTGGCCGGCTTCGTCATGCAGCGCGTGCGGGGCCATCTGGTCGACCAGATCTTCAACGCGGCGGAACGTCGCCTGGATCATCCGAAGATGGGCTTCCGCCTGCTCGTCCATGTCGCGCGCAACCTGGCCGCAGCGATTGCCGACCTGCATCGCCGCGAGCTGGTCATCGGCGATCTCAACAGCGGTGGCATCATCGTCGATGCAGACCAGGGACAGGTCAGCCTGATCGACATCGACAGCGTCCAGTTCACCTACCGTGGTGAGCGCTTCTGCTGCAACGTCGGCAAGGGCGAATACCTTCCCCCGGAACTGCACGGCCTCAACCTGCGTGCCCGTTGGCGCGACCAGACCAGCGACCATTTCTCGCTCGCGGTGCTGATCTTCCAGCTTTTGTGCATGGGACGACATCCCTACATCGGGACGTTCATCGGCGAGGGCGACCTGCCGGATCCGGATCACGCCATCGCCACCACCGGCTATGCCTACGGCCAGCATCGCCTGAGTTTCGGCTGGGATCGCGTACCCGGCTGGCCGCATCCGGAACTCATCGCACCCGCCCTGGCGCCGCTCTTCGAAGCCGCCTTCGCCCCGTGCGACCGCCAGGTGATCCGCCCGAATGCCGCGCAATGGGTGCGGGCGCTCGATGATCACGCTGCCTCGCTGGTGACCTGCCGCACCAATCCGCTCCATGCACATCCGATCCACCTGTCCTGCCACTGGTGCGATTTCAGCGTGATGGGGAAGGAATTCTTCGCTCCGATCGAACGGGTGCCAACCAGCCAGTCGGCTGCCCTGTCAGCCGAGGAGATCCGCCAGCAGATCGAGGCGATCCGCATCCCGGTGGCGAACCGCCTGGAGCTGATCCGTCGGCACGCCAACCAGGCTCAGCAATGTCCCCGGATCGTGTCCTGGAACGGCCCGATGTGGGTCATCACCCGTCTGTTCTCTGCCATCGCCGTGATTTCTGCCACCATCGCCGTGCTGGTGCAGCACCCGGCTGGTCCTGGTCTCATCGCCGTGGCCGCGTTCGTCCTCGCGGTCGGTTCTTGGGGATTCCGCCGGTGGCTCAGGGCGTGGGTCGTGGACCGACTGGAATATTTCCGCACCCAGGCATCGCTGGTGGGTTCACCCCCGGATGCGCTGGGCATCATCAGCGGATGGGAGGCAACGGTGGGCGAATTGGCCAGCATGCCTGAGCGTCGCCACGCCGCCGTCACCACCTTGGCTGAACGCCACCGAGCCGCAGCGCTGCTGCGTCACTTGAGCCAGTTCCGCCTGCGCGGTGAACGCCTGAGCGACCTCGGGCCGACGCGGGTTTCCGCCTTGGCCGCCCACGGCATCACCACGGCGGCGGACATCGATTACAGCCGCATCCGGCGCATCCGGGGATTTGGTCCCGCGCTCGCCAAGGTGCTCGTCGCCTGGAAGGATCGCTGCGCCGCCAAGCTCAGCTACAAACCGGACATGCCCACGATCCTTCTGAATTCACAACAGGACGAGAGTCGGAGAATCGACGAGCTGTTTGCCAATCTGCAGCGTTTGGCCGCCATCATGGCCCTCGATGCGGATGACATGCTGGAGAAGCGACTCGCCTGCGCCGCCAACGTGCGAAAGTTTGAAAATGCCAGGCAGGAGTTGGAGCGTTGAGGACGTTCTGAATAACCGCGCCCGCTCCTACAACGGCGTCGTGATCTCGATCCGTTCATGCGCTAGGCCGTGATCGGCTGCTATCTGCGCGGCCAGCCGATGGATGGCGATCGACTCGGTGGCGTGGTGGCCAGCGGCGAACGCATGGCAGCCGGTCTCGGCCGCCTCATGCCATTGGGCCTCGTTCACCTCGCCCGTGACCAGGGCGTCGCACCCGGCGCGCGCCGCATCGAGCAGATGGCCACCGCCGCCACCAGTCACCGCACCGATCAGGCGGATGGCACGGCCATCACCGGGGCAGTGCAGCACCGCATGGTTGACGATCGTGGCCAAGCGCGCCGCAAAGGCCGCTGCCGGCTCGGCCTGCGCTAGCTCACCCACCCAGCCGATGCTGGTGCCGTGATGCTCGGCGAAGGAACGCACGCGCCGGGCGCCAAGGAGGTCGAGCAGCACCGCGTTGTTGCCCACCTCGGCATGGGCATCGAGCGGCAGGTGGTATCCCAGCAGACTGCACTGCGCCGCCATCAGCGTCGCCACGCGTCGGCCCAGCATGCCGGTGAGGCGGAGGTCCTTGCCCCACAAAATGCCATGGTGAACGAAAAGGGCATCGCAGCCGCGCGCCGCCGCCGCCGCGCAGACCTCCAGACTGGCAGTGCAGGCGCTGGCGAGCCGCCGGACCTCAGCACGGCCCTCCACCTGCAAACCGTTGGGGCAATAGTCGTGCATCCGGCGCGGATCGAGCAGCGCATCGAGGTGGGAAACAAGGGTGCTCAGCAACATGGCGGGACTCCGAGGGATCGGCGGGGATGCTTGGAAAAAACCATCCGTTTCGCCACGGAAGCTCAGACCACCAGATCGCTCGACGCGCCGACCACCGGTTCCTGCCCACGCAGGACCGAGTTGCCCGAGAACAGATCGCGCTGGTCAATCGCAGCCGGGAGGAGCCAATCAGATTCAGCCATGCGACCGCTCTGGCCATAGGCCAGGATGGCGTTGCGGTAGCAGGTCGCCTCGACCTGGGCTGCGGCGATGCCGCGTTCGAGCATCAGCCGCGCCGTCTTGGGCACCGCGAGCGGATCGCTGACGCCCCAGTCGGCGCTGGAGTTGACGATGATGCGCTCGCAGCCGAAACGGCGGACGACCTCGACCATGCGCTCGGAGCCCATCTTGGTGCGCGGATACAAGGTGAAACCGGCCCAGAAGCCGCGATCGAGCACCTCCTGCACGGTTTCCTCATTGTTGTGGTCGATGACCACCTGGCCCGGCGGCAGGCCCATTTCCGTGCAGAGATCCATCGACCGCGCGGTGCCGCGCTTCTTGTCGCGGTGCGGCGTGTGGACCATCACCGGCAGGGCGACTTCCTTGGCGAGGGCAAGCTGGGCCCGGAAGGCGCGTTCCTCGGCCGGCGTCTGGTCGTCGTAGCCGATCTCGCCCACCGCGACCACGCCGTCCTTGCCGAGGAACAAGGGCAACAGCTCCAGCACTTCGGCGGCCAGACGCTCGTCGTTGGCCTCCTTGCTGTTCAAGCCGATGGTGCAGTAGTGGCGGATGCCGAACTGGCTGGCGCGGAAGCGTTCCCACCCGACCAGGCTGGCGAAGTAGTCGCGGAAACTTCCGACGCTGGTGCGCGGCTGGCCAAGCCAAAACGCCGGTTCGATCACCGCCACCACCCCGGCGGCACGCATCGCCGCGTAGTCGTCGGTGGTGCGTGAGGACATGTGGATGTGGGGGTCGATGTACCTGGGGGTCATATGGATCTGATTTCCTGGACTTTTTTCATGATGAAATCGGCAACCTGACGGGGATGCGACAAGGCGAGGAAATGGCCGCCGCCGACCAGTATCCGATCCGGGCGCACCCGATGGCAGGGGATCAAGGGATCGAGCAGGCCGTGGATGGAATGGATGCGAGCGAGCGCAGAAGCGGGAACACCCGTCCACCCATGCAGGGCCCGCAGCGACCAACGGATGAAGGCAGGATCGGACTCGGCCGCCATGCGGGCCA
Source organism: Candidatus Kuenenia stuttgartensis (assembly GCA_945876185.1). Classification (GTDB taxonomy): domain Bacteria; phylum Planctomycetota; class UBA11346; order UBA11346; family UBA11346; genus BJHQ01. The sequence continues at coordinate 12,018 of CAMCMZ010000071.1, forward strand.
GCAGCGAACCACGGCCCTTTGCCCCCAACGCCCGCAACATGCCAGGACGCATCCAACCCGCCGCCCAGGCCGCCAAGACCCGCGTCGGGATGGCGTCAGGGCGATGGCAACTGCCGATCAGCACGACGGGACGGCGATTCAGTTGGGCCGCGATCTCGCAGGCCACCATGCCCCCGAGCGATGATCCGACCAGGATGTCGCCTGTCCCAATCGCATGGATTTCCTGCATCCGCCCCGCCAATTCCGGCAATGTCGCGCAACCGCGATGATCGGTCCAGTCGAGCGCCCGCCAGTCCGACGGGTTGCCGGCAGCAGCCAGGACCTCGGCATACATGCGCGCATTCGCACCCATGCCCGGCAGCAGCAGCACGGCCATGGTCAGCGAACTCCTGGGCGCAGCTGGGCGATGACCGCCGCATCCGCCAGCCGCTCTGCCACCGCCCATACGTCCTCGGCGACCACTCGCTTCGCGGCCAGACGCTCGCGGATGAAGTCGGTGAGCATGCCGGCAAGGCGCGGGCAGGCCCGACGGTCGAGGCCGACGATGCGCTCCAAGGCCAATCCGTTGAAGGCACACTTGAGCACCATCTGGCAGAAGGGTTCCTCTTCCAACCACGCGGATGGGTAGGAATTGCCCAGCGCCACCGCTGCCAGCAGCGGGGTCAGGCTGCTGCGGATGCCGACGGCGGCACGCTCGCGCAGGTGGGTGGGATGCGGTAGCAGCGCGAGACCCTGGTAGAGCGCGACGGCTTCCTCCACCGCCGCCGCGGCGAAGAGGTCGTCGAGCATCGCCATGAATGGCGCCGGTTCGACCGCCGGCCAGGCGAGGACGAGGCGCAGACGGGCGAGTTGGTCGACGGTCCAGGTGGATGCGTCGACGCCTGGGAATTCTTCGCTGAATTGCAACTTTTCATCGGCATTCAGCGCGAGCGGAGCACGCCCACAGCGGCGTCCCGCCGACGAGAACGCCAGGACCAGGGAAGTGCGCTGTCCGGCGGCGCTCTGCCGGACGGCGGCAGTCAGCCAAGACTGCACGTCGACGCCAAGCCGGCTGGCGAGCAGGCGGTCGAGAATTGGGCCCGCATCCATGCGCGGCATGCTCAGCGTTCCCACGGCATGATCCACGTCTGGAGCGGGCCGGATCGCACGCCACATCACCCAGTTTCAGAGATCCTGATCCGTGCCGACGAATATCTGCTGCCTGAGTGGGTCTTCACCAGGTAAGACTGGACGTTTGATCTTAGCTGATTTCCCAACTTCCGTTCAACCACCCTATCGTCGGGATCGACATTCGAGACGTTACTTGCTTTACTTCAACTTCAGTCGTCCCTACGGGACTGGCAACATTCTTCTTACCCGTCCCGGGGTTGAAACCCCGGGCTAACCTCACAGCGTCCCTACGGGACGCGCGTTTCCTCATAATTAACCGTAATTTCCAACCTTTTCCGTCCCGTAGGGACGAGGTGAAGGTAGCCCGGGGTTTCAACCCCGGGTTTCACGACCATCAAGTCGAACCAGTCCCATAGGGACGGCTGAAGATCTCCTTGGGGCTCATGGCTGAATCCTACGGATCAGGATCTCTGAGTTTCCGGGCCGGCGGGACGCCGGCGCTCCCAGGAGGATCACCCCAACGTCGAACGCACCCGCTCGACCACTTCCAGGCCGTGGCCCGACAGGGCGACGAGCGGGCGTTCGGAGTTGGTGAGCAGGCGTAGGCGGCGCACGCCGAGGTGGTGCAGGATTTGCGCCCCGATGCCGTAGTCGCGCGGATCCATGGCGAGCGACGACGACGGCGCAACCGCCGATCGGTGGTCGGTGCCGCCGAGTCGGACCAGCCGCGCGGGCAGGTCGCTGCCGTCGCCATCGTGCATGTAGAGCACCACGCCATCCTGGGCCGTCGTGATCTCGCGCAGGCTGGCGCGCGGTGACAGGCCCCAGTCGGTGCCGAAGACGTCGTCGAAAACCTGTTGTTTCTGCACCCGCACCAGCACCGGATCGGGGCAGATCTGGCCGGCACCCAGGCGGTCGCCGTGGACGAGCGCGAGGTGGTGTCCTCCGCCCACGGTCTCGCGGTAGCAGAAGGCGCGCAGCGGGCCGACCTCGGTCTGCACCGTCGCCTCGGCCATGAGCTGGATCAGGCTTTCGCTGCGTTCGCGCCAGGCGATGAGGTCGGCCACCGAGACCAACGCCAAGCGATGTTCTTTGCAGTAGTCGATGAGATCTGGCAACCGCGCCATGGTGCCGTCGGGTTTCATGATCTCGCAGATCACGCCGGCCGGCTTCAGCCCGGCGAGGCGGCAGAGGTCGACAGAACCCTCGGTCTGGCCGGCGCGCACCAGCACGCCGCCGTCGCGCGCGCGCAGCGGAAAGACGTGGCCGGGCGTGACGATGTCCTGCGGCTTGGCGTTGTCGGAAATCGCGGCCTGGATGGTGCGGGAGCGGTCAGCCGCGCTGATGCCGGTGCTGACGCCCTCGCGCGCCTCGATCGACAGGGTGAAGGCGGTGCCGAAGCGCGAGGTGTTCACGCTGGTCATCAGCGGCAGCCCAAGGCGGTCGAGCATCCGGCCTTCCATCGCGAGGCAGATCAGGCCGCAGGCCTTGGTCGCCATGAAGGCGATCGCCTTGGCATCGGCGAATTCGGCGGCGACGACCAGATCACCTTCATTTTCACGATCTTCGTCGTCGACCAGCACGATCTGGCGACCGGCCTTGAGTTCAGCGAGGACCTGGGGAATCGGCGTGAATGGCATGGCCGGATCGTCGCATCCATCGGGCGTGGGCAAGACGCTGGACGCCGACCGGCCACCGCGTCTGGCTGGTTGAGGCCCTGGACCGCCCTGCGAGCATCGCCCGCGCATGCACGACCTTCCACCCGGACTCGCTGAACTGGGACGCCGCCTGCAGGAATCGCTGGGCACTGGAGAGGCCGAGGCCGCCATCGCCGGCTGGTCGGCGCCGCGCACACCGGCCTTCCGGGTGAACCTGATGCGAACGGACGCGGATACGCTCGCCCGTGAACTCGCTGCCGCCGGCATCGCCGCCACCCGGCACCCACTCTCACCGTGGTCGTTCACCTGTGCGCCGGAAGCGGCCTATGCCCTGAAAGGCAGCCGGGCTTTCCACGATGGACGCTTGTACGTCCAGTCGCTGCCGTCGCAGGTGCCGGCGCTACTGGGCGAGGTCAGCCCTGATGACGCCTGTCTGGACTGCACCGCCGCGCCGGGCGGAAAGACGTCGCTGCTGGCGATGCGGCGTGGCCGAGGAAGGTTGGAACAGCCGGGGAATCCCCCAGGGAAGCCCTCGAAAATTGCACATTTTGATGCGATCGAGCGATCTCCGATCCGGCACCAGTTGCTCAAACACAATCTCACGAAACTCGGGTGCGACTGGGTGCGGACCTGGAAGAGCGACAGCCGCAGCCTGCCGCAGGCCGTGCGTCAACGCCGCTACCGCCACATCCTGGTTGACCCGCCTTGCACCGGCAGCGGCACCGTGGTACCGGCCGACGCGCGCACCTGGGCGCATCTGGCGGGGCGCTACGACGGCTACGTGGCGATCAAAGCGCAGCAGCAGTACGGCATCGCAATGTCGGCAGCAGAGCTGCTCGCGCCCGGCGGATCGCTCATCTATTCGACCTGCAGCCTGGACCCGGAAGAAAACGAGGCGGTGGTCGATGCGTTGCTCACCGCACGACCGGAACTGTCCCTGATCGACGCCACCGCCCCAGGGCCGCTCATCGGCGGCGCGGTGCCGGCACTGGCGCACTGGCGCGGTCGCGACTTCCACCCTGAGCTCGCCCGCACCTGCCTGCGCCTGCAACCAGGTGCCTGGGGCGAAGGATTCTTCGTCGCCTGGCTGGTCAGCGCCGGGTCATCCTTGCCTGGGACATCGCGCTAGGATCACCATCCATGGACCCGTGCATCCCCGGGAAGTTGACGCGCCATCGACCGGTTCACCGCATTCAGACCTTGGAGCGGCTGCTACCGGCCATCGCTGACCTGGACCTTTCGTCTTTCGTGGTCGGAATCCTGGCAGCAAGCGGCCCGATCTCGCGGGTCTGTTCTCGGTATCGTGACGGGGATAGCCCCAATCCCCGTTGGAAGATGCGGTTCAGACACGTCGGTGAGGCGTAACCCAGCCGCGTGGCGATGGCGGCGATGGGTAGGTCGCTGGTGATCAGCAGTTCCGCCGCGGCCGACAGCCGGCGCCGCCACAGCCAATCCCGGGCGGTGATGCCCATCCGCTGCTGGAAGAGCCGATTGAACCGGCTGATGGACAGGCCGAGTCCACTCGCCAAGTCGTTGATCCCGGTCGACGCCAAGGCCTCGTGATCGCGTGGCAGCCGGGACAGAAACGGATCTTTGGTGACCAGGGCCTGGGCATGGCTCGAAAGAATGAGCACCGGTGGACCCATGGTGAATGGTGCGCTGGAAGGCTGGGCTTCGCCCGCCAACAGACGGTGCAGAATGCGCGCCGCCTGATAGCCCTGGGCGCGGCGCGGGATGATCACCCGATCGAAGGCTCCGGCCAGGCTGGGATCGGAAACCCGTTCACCCACGCCCAGGATCTGGAAATCGGTTCCGGTGAAAATCCCGTACTGATGGCACTGCCGGGTCAGCCAATCGCCGGTGTTGTAAGCCGGGGCGAACACGCCGACCGGCCGCGGCAATCGGTGCAGGATGCCGACAAGGGTGGCGACATCCGGAGGGGTCGGGGTGCCACCAGGTCCGAACCAAAGGCATTCCAACCCTGCCTGCCGCGCCCGGTGCAGGAACTGATCGATCGCGGCCTGGGTTCCATCGGCGGGCACGTTCATCCCGCTATACAGCACCAGGGTCCGCATCCCGCGACTGATCAGGGTATCTGCCGCCAGATCGGCCATGACCGCGAATGCTGGTGCCATTCGTGCGATGGTGGGATCGTTCATATCCGTGAACGACACCATTGGGATCTTCTGGTTGTGGATGACCGTGACCCCGGTTCGGAAGTCAAAAATCGCCCCGTCGACGTCGGCAAGGACCGCCTCAGGGTGGTCGACGCAGATCGGCTGGACGATCCAGGGCAGACTCTGATCGGCGGCGAAGGCTCTGACTCCGCTGACCAAATCCCGGGACTTCCGGAGCAGGGCTGTTTGCAGCACGGCGATCCGCTGTTTAGGGCCCGTCATGGTGGAATGTTCCCCCCAGGGCGCCTCCGGCAATGCCGGGTGCGACCTGGGATCTACACCGGGGTGCCACGAGTCCGGCCTCCAATGGCATTGATTTAATTTCTAATAATTTTACAGGGTTCTTGCATACGGATGCAGCGGCTTTCGCCGGTAGCATCGTCCCAGTCTTTGCTTCAGCATCCATCGGATGACGGAGATGATCGCGGCATTCGCTCGTCGGATAAGCTCAG
>CAMCMZ010000072.1 GCA_945876185.1 Candidatus Kuenenia stuttgartensis
GTTATCGCCGTCTGGGAAGCGGAGTGCAAGCCGCCCATCGGCTCGGATGACCGCCAGGTTGTGCCGAGGCGTTCCTGGCTGAGTCTACCCCCATGGTCGCCGGCCAGCCTGCCATTGATTCCACCGCAGGGCAAATCGGTCCCGCTGGCCCTGGGCCGGGGGGTGCGGTGCCGGATTCGCCCCATGCGCCGATTCCGAGCGCACGCATCGATGCGGCGCTGGCGCGTACGCGGGCCCACCTGCTGGCTGAGTTGGGTCAGGCGTCACACTGGCGCGGACGGTTGTCGTCAAGTGCGCTCGCCACCGGGATCGCCGTGGTCGCGCTGCACCGGATCGATGCCGTCGCCCATCGCCAACGCATCCACGCTGGGCTGGCCTGGATCCGGGCCCACGCCAACCCGGACGGCGGTTGGGGCGACAGTCCGGAAAGCCCGAGCAACCTGGCCGCGACCCTGCTGGCCTGGTCAGCGCTCGCCTGCGCCGAAGCGCCTGAGCCATGCCCCGCTGCGGAAGCCTGGCTGACCCAAGCCTGCGGCAGCCTTGACGGCGCGGCGATCTCGGCCGCCATCACCCGTCGCTATGGGGATGACCGTACCTTTGCCGCCCCGATCCTGATGCTGTGCACCCTCGCCGGTCGCCTGGGTCCAGCGCCGCAGGCATGGCCACTGGTAGTCCAGTTGCCCTTCGAGTTCTGCTCGGTTCCAGCCCCGATCTGGCGTTGGTGCCGACTCGGGGTGGTGAGCTATGCGCTGCCCGCCTTGGCGGCGGTCGGGCTCGTCCGCCATCGCCATCTGCCCAGCGTGAATCCGTTCCGGCGCTGGCTGCGCAACCGGTTCGTCGGCTCCGCCTTGACGGTGACCGAGCGGATGCAGCCGGCCAATGGCGGCTATGAGGAAGCCACGCCGCTCACCGCCTTTGTCGCCCTCGCCCTGCATGCCGCCGGATACGGCGACCATGTGGTGGTGGCGCGCGCCACCCGCTTCCTGGTAGCCTCGGTACGCGACGACGGCAGTTGGCCGATCGACACCGATCTGGCCACCTGGGTCACCACCTTGTCGGTGCAGGCGCTGGCGGATACGGCGGACGGACTCGCCGTGGTTCCGCACGAACAGCGGACGCGGATACGCACCTGGCTGCTTGATCAGCAGTACGTGGTGCCGCATCCACTGACCGGGGCCGCCCCGGGCGGTTGGGCCTGGACCGATCTTCCCGGCGGCATGCCTGATGCCGACGACACCCCCAGCGCGCTGCTCGCCCTGCGACTGCTGGGCGACCTGGATCCGCGCGCCAAGACCGCAGGCCTGCGCGCCCTGGGCTGGCTGTTGGGTTTGCAGAACGCCGATGGCGGCATTCCCTCGTTCTGTCGCGGTTGGGGCAGGCTGCCCTTCGACCGCAGTTGTCCCGATCTCACCGCCCACGCCCTACGCGCCTGCGCGGCCTGGCGCACCGAGGTCGGTCCGGCTCTGGGCCGTCGCCTCGACACCGCGATGCGCACCATGGGCGGGTTTTTAGGTCGGACCCAGGACAAGGATGGGGCCTGGATCCCGCTGTGGTTTGGCAATCAGCATGCCCCCGGTCAGACCAGCAGGACTTTTGGCACCGCCCAGGTTGCTCTCGCGCTCAGCAGCCTGCCCGCCGGGCTGTTGCCCGAGCGCGAGCCGATGCTGCTGCGAGCCAAATGCTGGTTGCTGGCGGCCCAGCACGAGGACGGCAGTTGGGGCGGGGATCGCGGGACGCGTCCCTCCATCGAGGAGACCGCCCTCGCCGTGCGTTCGCTCAGTGCGATGGGCAGTGCGCTCGGCAGCGCGCTCGGCAGTGCGCTCGGCAGTGCGCTCGGCAATGAACTGCAAGCCATCCGCCGCGGCACGGACTGGCTGCTGGACCAGACCGAGGACGGTCGCCGCTTTCCGCCCAGTCCGATCGGGCTCTATTTTTCCGTCCTGTGGTATTCCGAACGCCTCTATCCCGTGATCTGGACCGCCTCGGCCCTGGCGACGGTACGCAGTCAGCGTTCGGCCGCGGCTGGCATCTGACCGGCGCCTAAGCGGCGGCTGAGCGGAGCTTGAGCGGCAGACTGCCTCAGCAGAGGCGCCGGGGCTTGGCGCGGTAATCCTTGAGCTTGTTCGCGAGGTCCTCGAAGCCGGGCCGGCCGAACTGGGCGAAGGTCGCCTGCTTGCCGTGCTCGACGCCGGGCTGGTCGAAGGGGTCGATACCGTACAGCTCAGCACTCATCACGGTCGAGAGCATGAACAGGTAGTACAGGCCGACCACGTTGGCCTCATCGACCTGGTCGATGGCGATCGCCATGTTGGGCCGACCGCTCGCGGTGATGTGGTGCTCGGACCCGATCTGGGCGTTGGCGATCACCGTAGAGAAGTCAACGTTGCCCAGGTAGGCCGCTGACTCCAGTTTCGGCTGGCTCGCGGGGATGATGACCTTCGCCCCGTGGTCGCGCACGGTGATGAAGGTCACCACCTTGTCGAAGGGGCCTTCGGCGTAGAGCTGCTGCTGGCCGTGCTGGTCGAAGCTGCCGACGCCCATTTCAGGGCTGGGCCCGACGTGCACCGCCTTGCCCTTGCGGTTGTTCATCTTGCCCAGGCTGACCGCAAGCAGGTGGTTGTACCACTGGGTCACCGCGCCCAGGCGGTCGCTGAAGGGGAACGTCGCGTGGATGGTCTTGCGACGCTTGCGGGTAAGCAGGTAGTGGATCAGCGAATGCATGTACGCCGGGTTGGTATGCGGATCGCCGTGGCGGCAGTGCTTGTCCATCTCGGCGCCGCCGCGCAGCAGCTCCGGGATCGACAAGTTGATCATCCCCGCCATGAACAGGGTGGGATTGCCGAGCACCGCGAAGCGCCCCGCGAGGTTGCTCGGGAAGGGCAGGGTGTCGATCTTTTCCTGCTTCGCGATCTCGTTGAGCGGGCTCTTCTCGCGGTCGGTGACCAGGATCATGTGGGCGGATGGCCCACCCTTGCCGGCCTTCTTCTTGAGCAGGTCGATGAGGTACAGGAACAGCCCTATGCTTTCGGCCGTCGTGCCGGAACGGCTGTTGACCTGGAACAGGGTCTTCTTGGGGTCGACCGTGGCGAACAGGTCCTCGATCGACTTGGGATCGGCATTGCCGAGGAAGAACACGCGCGGCGCGTGCTTGCGCGCTTTGGGCTCAAGTTCGTTGTGGAAGCGATGCGCCAACGCCCCGAACAGGCTGCGTGCGGTCGCGACCGAGCCGCCAGATCCCAGGATCACCAGGTTTTCCCAGTGGCCGTGGTGCTTTTTCAGCAGGGCCTGGAGTTCATCCTGCTTTTGATAGGGCAGGTCGAAGAAGCAGCTTTCGCCGTTGGCGCGCATCTCATCGATGGACTCATGGTGCTTGGGGAACTTCGCGACCAGGGTGTCGACCTCGGGCTTGGTCAGCCCATGGGTGGCACCGATCGCCTCCATCAGGCAGTTCGTGTAGTCCAGGGTGATGGTCATGTCGTGCGTCCCCTGTCCGATCGCTGGGCTGGTCATCTGCCTGGCTGGCGCAACCCTGCCTCCCCGGCGGGGAAGCGAGCGAGTAGCGACAACCGAACCCCTTACCGGACCCCAGCTTAGATCCAGGTTCGGGAGGTGCCGCACTCTAGGGATTGCAACCGCCCTTTTCAAGGCGGTTTTCGCTTGAGGCCCGGAAGCTCAGGCTACGGTCGCCGCCATTTTCACCCCAGCGACCGTGCGGCCGCCGCCAAGACGGCCAGGGGTCGGGCCGGTTCCGCGCCCCGGCCGGAAGCTGCCGCCACCAGGGCCAAGGCCAAGTGGACCGGCGTCGCCGGGGTGGGCCCGCCATGCCGGCGCGCGCACCAGACCAGGAAACTCCCCTTGGCCAGACCGCGCCGCCATGTATCGGCGCGATCGGCCCCATCGCGCCGATGCACCGCGCGCAAAGAGGCGCTGAAGCGCAGGCGGAACCCCGCCGCGACCAGACGGCGGCAGCAATCCAGGTCCTCGCCCAGTGCGTAGCCGGGCCGACGCGCATCGAAGCCGCCCACCGCCAGCGCCGCCGCCCGCCGCAGCGCGAAGCAGCAACCGAACAACGCTGTGGTGTCGTGGTCTGAGCGCCGCGCGGTCAGCCGGCGTTCATCCCGGAATCCGCCCAGGTGCACCAGGCGATGCCAGCGCCGGATCGCCGCCGGCCGAGTTTCGACCACCGGACCCCAGCCCGCGAGATCGGGTTCGCAGACGGCCAACCGCGCCAGCACCTCGGCGAAATCCGGGGCGATATCGGTGTCGTCGTCCAGGAAGCACACGAGGTCGGCCCGAGTCGCATGCAGCAACGCATTGCGGGCCGCCGGCAGCCCATTCAGGTCTGGCCGGTGCAGCACCGTGATCCCGGACTGGGCGGCGAACGCCTGTGCTGACTGGTCGCAGATGATGACCGCAGCGCCAATGCGACGGGCAGCGGCCACGACGCTGGGCAGACTGCGCGCCAGCACCGCGTGGCGGTCGCGGGTCGGGATGAGGAACGCGACGGTCGCCACGGTTCAGCCCTGCGCGGCACGATAGCGCGCGATGGCCTCTGCGACCGCGCCATCGAAGACGATTCGGCCATGGTCGAGCAGCACCGCACGGGTGCAGACGCTGCGCAGCGACTCGACATCGTGCGAAACCAGGATCACCGCCCGGTCGCGGAAACGCTCACGCACATGCGCCAGGCATTTGGCGCGAAAGCGTTCGTCGCCCACCGCCAGCACCTCGTCGATGACCAGGATGTCGGGATCGAGGTGCGCCGCGATGGCGAACGCCAGGCGCACGTACATGCCCGAGGAATAATGCTTTACTGGCTCATCCAAGAATTCGCCGATCTCGGCAAAAGCGACGATATCGCTGAAGCGCGCGTTGATCTCGGTGCGGCGCAGGCCGAGGATCGCCCCGTTCAAATAGATGTTCTCGCGCCCCGACAGATCGGGATGGAAGCCGGTGCCGACCTCCAGCACCGCCGCGACGCGGCCGCGGTAGCGGATGCTGCCCGCGCTCGGCGGGCTGATCCGGCACAGCAGCTTGAGCAGCGTGCTCTTGCCCGCGCCGTTGCCACCGACGAGCCCCAACACCTCGCCCGGCCGCACGTCGAGGTCGACGCTGTCCAGGGCCTGGAACTGCCGTTTTCCGCTGCGCGCCCACAACCAGCGCAAGGTCAGCAGGCGGGTGATGTCATCCTTGATCGAGATCCCGGGCAGCCACGCATCATTGATGCGATAGCTCTTACCCAGGCCGCGGATGCGCAGGGCGAGATCCGCTGGCAAATCGGGTTCATCGGCCATGTCAGATCACGTCCGCGAAGCGGGATTCAGCGCGGCGGAAGAACCAGTAGCCGCTGATCAGCAGCGCCGTCGCCCCGGCGATGCTCAGCGCCATCGCCTTCGGCCCCGGCATCACCGTCCCTGGCAGCAGACACCAACGCAGCCATTCGACCGGCCCGGCAAGCGGGTTGAGCCACGCCCACCAGCGCCACTCGTTGGGCAGCGCCGCGATGGTGAACGCCACCGGCGTGGCCAGGATGCCGAACTGGAGCAGCACCGGCACCAGCGCCCGCACATCGCGATAGCGCACGGTCAGGGCCGAGAACCACAGCGCCGCGCCAAGGGCGCACATCGCGATGAGCAGGAACGACAACGGCGCGAACACCGCCTGCCACGGTGGGGCGATGCCATACCACCCCATGACCAGCGCGAGAAACCCGAGGTTTACGAGCAGATCCGCGCTGTTGAGCAGCAGCCCCGAGGCCGGCATCAACAGGCGCGGGAACCACACCTTGGTCACCAGGGCCGGATTGCCCGCCACCGACCCCGCGCCTTCCGACAAAACCGAGGCGAAAAACTGCCACGGCAGCATCCCCACCAGCACCAAAAGCGGGTACGGCAGCCCATGCGAATCCAGCCGGGCGACCGTCCCGAACAGGAACCCGAACACCCCCATCGCCAGCACCGGCCGGATCAGCACCCACGCCACCCCCAGCAGGGTCTGCCGGTAGCGCACCACCAGATCCCGCCGCGCGAAGAACCACAGCAGCTCACGCCGCCGCCAGCAGTCGGCGAGGTAGGAGTCGGCGGTGCCGGTGGGGGTGATGGTGGTAACACGCACGTTCATCACTGATTCCAGACGGACCAGGCAGATGCAGCGGTGGAAAGGACGATCATGGATTATATCACCACGGACGAGTGTCCTTGAGCCAGACCTCGGCGCAATTGCACGGACAGGAGATTCCGCGCATTCGGATCACGGCGGCACGAATCGATTGACTGCGGCATGCAGGTATCGTCGGACCTTGGCTCGCGCAGTGGCCAACCGTTGCCACAGGACGAGATTGGCCCGACTTGCCTCAAGATCTCCACGTTTGCGAAAGAAAACGTGCTGATCCAAGGCCCGACGTGCGAGATTGGCTCGGAAAGAGGCATGATCGAAGGTTGGTATGACACGGGCCAGATGATCGGCGCAGCGCAGGCAATCCTCCAGATTGCCTGCGCTGCGGATGAGCCGGGCGGTGTGGTTGGTCGAGGTTTCACTGTAGCAGGCAAGCGCCCCCGGGATCATGACCCCACCCTGCGTCGTGATGGCCCTGGCCCACATCTCCCAATCGGCTGTATGGATGAGTTCGGGACGAAAACCGCCAATCTGTTCATAGGTGGTGCGACGCACCACGACGGCGGGGGTGCGCAAGACATTTTCGATCGCGATCCCTGCTGCATCATGCGCCGGCGATGCGAGCCCAACCAGGAAAGGGGTGACGTCGATGACCGCTTCGCGTTCATCGACGATCTGGGACTGGCAACAGTAGAGACCGGATTTGGGGTGGCGTTCGGCGGTAAGCGTCAATGACTGGTAGAAACCAGGAACAACCCAATCATCCGCATGCAGCACATGAACCAGGTGTCCGCGTGCGCGCTCGACGCAGACGTTGAAGGTGGCAATGGCACCGAGGTTGGCGGCATTCCTGCAATATTCGACCCGTCCCTGGCCAACGGAGGCGACTACCTTGGAAAGATCTTGACGCGAATAATCGTCGATCACGGCGATCTGCATTTCTCCAATATCGGGGGATTGCTGGAGAACTGAGCGCAAGGTCCGGGGCAAAGTGTCGGCGCACTCATAAGCGGGGATCATCACCGACCACCTGGGGCGGGACGATCCCTCCACCAGGATCGGTATTTGTGGTGGATTCATACCTTCAGCCCAATGTCGACAAGGAATGTTTCCGCAAGGATACGGTCCTGATCCACAGGAATCGCCATCCGAATATGCGCGGCAGCCTCCAAACCCATGACGCACAGGCGCGATCGAGAGGCCCAAACTTCCTCCAAGCAGCGGTCGATGGCGCTTTCACATGCCGACTCGGCGATGAATCCATGCAGACCATGCTGCACGAGTTCCCTGTTGCCGGCGACATCGGTGGCGATCACTGGGCGTCCCAACCGCATCGCCTCGGGGATCACAAGCGGAAGTCCCTCGACCCGGCTGGGCAGAATGAGCGCGTGGTGTTGGGCCCAAACCTGCAGAAGATCATCGGCGAATGGCCTCAAGGTGACAACGCCGGCAAGTCCAAGTCGGTCAACCATGGCGCGGATGGCTTGCATATTCTGCCCACTGCCACAACAGGTGAGAGAGACTGGACGGTTGCGCCAATGGGGTCTTGCGAGCACCGCGAGGAGAAGATCCTGACCCTTGCAGGCAAGATCGAAGCGGGCCGGGCAGAGCAGACGCAGATCATCATTTCCAGGCCAGGGCAACGGATCACGTGTGATCCGGCAGGGGTTGCGAACCACCCGACCGTTTGGCAACGGCCCGCACATGGTCTGTGCATCGCGCAGATTCGCCGCGCTGACAAACCATGATCGACGGGCCGTCGCCAGCGCCTCGCCCTGTCGCAGGTAAAATTCATCGGCAAACGGGAAGTTGATCGTGACGGCGTGGGTGACAGTGACATAGGGTATTCGCCCACGTCGCAGATGCTCGCATTCGGCCAATCCGGTACCAAGGCCGCATAATGACAAAAACACTGCGTCCGCATGAATAATCGGGAGGCGATGCGGGGTGATTCCCAATTTCCGTTTGAGCCGGAATCCGGTTCGCATCCCGTCCGGATACGGCAGTACCTCGACTCCGCGAGTCTGTAATTGCTGAATGCGGGGATGTGGGAGGGCTTTTTCCCAGACGCTGGCCACAACGCGATGCCCAGCTCCGACCAGACGAAGGGCCATTGCGAACCACATCTCTTCGGAACCGGCCCAAGGCTCTTTTTCGAGACTGCTGAAGATAAGAATGGTGTGCTTCATGGCGTATGAATGGGTCGGTCGACAAAGGGAAAAACATCACACGATGGTGGTTCTCCTTGCCGTCGCGGCCGGCGCGCCAGGAAGGCCCAGGCCGCGCGCAGGTAGCAGCGCCAGACCGCTGGGCGCCAGCACCGGCGCAGGAAGTACTGCGCGGATTTGAGCAACCACATCTGGAGGATCTGGACTTTCTCCATGCGGTCATGGCTGTCGCTCCACAGCAGCATCCACATCTGGTTGCGGAGGAAGAAATAGTAGCGGTCGGGCGCGGCATCATGCGTGCCGTAGGGCGTCCTGGTTGCATGCAGGACGACGCTCGCCGGCACGCCGATGCCGGGTTGGTGCCGCAGGATGCGGGCGGTGTATTCGACGTCGTCGTTCCAGATGAAGTAGTCGGCCAAGGGCAGGCCATAGTGGTCGACGCAACGGCGGTCGCAGAGCAGGCTGACGAAGGTGGCGGAGCGGATGCTGAGGTGTCCGCGCGCTGCGGACGCCCAGAGGAACTCCTTATGAAAACGCTGCTTCACGGCGACGTGGTTCATCGGATGGAGGCGGCCGTCCTCCCAGTCGACCCGGCTGGCGAGCAGCCAGGGACGATGCGAGGCGGGATAGGATTCCAGGGCGACCAGCAATTTTTCCAGGGCCGTCGCCGTCGGGATGGTGTCATCGTCCATCATCCAGATCCAGTCGGCTCCGGCGGCATGCGCCGCTGCGAGCCCCGCATGGAAACCGCCAGCCCCACCTGAGTTCACCAGGAGGCGATGCACGGTGATCCGGGGGTCGCGTTCGGCGCGACTGGAGAGAACCGCCTCGGTGCCGTCATCCGACGCATTGTCAATGACATGGATGGCATCCAACGCCCGCGTCTGCGCCGCCAGGGCTTCGAGACAGCGCTCCAGCAGGACACGGCGGTTCCAGGTGACGACGACGGCGGCGACTTTCATGGTGGCAGCAGCCGAGGGATCAGGGTGGGCAGGAAATCCCGCAGGCCCGCCTCCTGGGGCGCGAATCCGAGATGCCCCGCGAACACCCCATGGTCGCAGGCCATGATCAGCGAATGAATCATGCAGGCGGTGCACAGCCGATCCTCGTCATGGCCGAGGATGGGTCCAAGCAGGCTGCGGCGGAAGCCACCCAGTGCCAATAGGCGATCGCGCCGCACCAGGATCGCCCCGATCGAAAAACGGTGCGGGATGGCGCTCCATTCCCAGGGCCGGGCCTGCGCCAACTCCGCTGTGCCGTCGAAGGGCAGGCTGACCTCCCAGATGAAGCGGGCTGCGGCCGCATCGTGGAAAACCGGGATGCCGCCGCAGGCGCGGGGCAGGCCCTGGAAGCGTTCGGCGAAAGCCCGGTCCTGACCGACCAGACGCAGGAACGGGACATAGCCGTGGCCATTGAGATTGAGCAGCGGAGCGAGGAATCCGAGCCGATAGGAGCCTTCGTCCTCGATGCGCTGATGGCCGGCGATCAACCGGTCGAAAAAACCCTCGCCGATGACGATGTCCTCGTCCAGCTTGAACAACCAGCGGGCCTGCGGATGGCGCGCCACCGCCAGGTTCAGCCCCAAGCCCGGACGTCGGCTGGCGGTGGTCAGCACGGACCAGCCGTGGTTGGCTGCCCAGCGGTCCAGGGCGTCACTGCGCCGACCCGGGCAGACCAGGCAGACATCTAAACCAGCCGGACCCGCCGGCGCGAACCGGGCGATGCGGGCGAGCGTTGCCGGCCACAACGCTTCCTTCCAGCCGGCCAGGATCATCACCAGGCGGTCAGATCCGGTCGACCGGTCCAGGAAGTGGTGGCGGCCCTGGTGGCAGTAACCATTGGCAATTGCATCGACAATGCCGAACAGCGACGAGCGGATCGTGCGGGTGGCCCAGCTCATCACGCCCTGGGTCTCAGCCACCAATTGGCCGGAGCTATAGTTGTAATTGAGATCCTGACCAAGCCGGCCAACGAATCACTCGGCTTGATCCGTGTTGACGGAATCACCGGCCAACCGTCCGCGCCCCCGCCAGCGCCTGCGCCACGGTCGGCTTCCAGCCGCGCAGCAGGCGGGTGGGGATGGTCATGGCGTCGGAGCACACCGCCGCGCTGACCAGACGGCGATCGGCTGCCTTGCGGCCGGCGGAAATGCGACCAGCGGGGAAGAACACCTCGATCGCGCGGGCGAGTGGATCGACGATCCAGAGTTCGGCCTGGCCGGCGCGAGCGTAGGCGTCGAGCTTGTCGCGGTGGTCGTAGGTGGCGGTGCCGGGCGAGGTGACCTCGATGACCAAGTCGGGCCGGCCGATGATGCGCGCCGGGTCGATGACGGCGGTCTTGCTGCCGTTGAGCACCACCAGGACATCGGGCTGGACCACGGTGGCGCGCATGCCGCTGGCGGCGGGTACGAGTTCGACGTCACAGGGGGCGGCGAAGACCCGGCCATGGTCAGCGGCCTCGATGTGGTCAAATAGAAATCGGTAGATGGCTAAAGCGATGACCTGGTGCTGGATGCTGGGAGCTGGGGCCATGACCATCCGTCCTTCAAGGATCTCGTAGCGCCGCCCGTCGTCCGGCAGGCGGGCGTAGTCGGCGTAGGTCCACCCGCCGCGGTGCGGCGGCCGGCGGTCGAGGGTCTGCGCGCAGGGCAGCGTGGCGCTGGGCGGTGGCATGCGGGACTTATCCGCCAACACGGTCTGCGTGCAATCGCACGCCGGACGGGCCATCCGGTGGCGCGCCGAGCTTTTCCGCCTGCGTGAGCGCTGCCGCCACCACCTGATCCATGTTGAAATAGCGGTATTGGGCAAGGCGTCCGACAAAGATCGTGGCAGGTTCGGCGGCAGCACGGGTGCGATAGCGGTCAGCCAGGGCCTTCGCCTCGGGGGCGGGCACGGGATAGTACGGTTCGCCGTGGTCCTGCGGGAACTCGCGGGTGAGAGTGGTGCCCGCGTGGACCTGACCCGTGATCTGGGTGAGTTCGCTGGTGCGGGTGAACGGCACGCTGGCGTCGCATTCATTGATGACTGGTGCGGCCTGGGCGCAAATGACCGGGCGGTGCTCGTGCTCGAAGCGCAGGCTGCGCCAGGGCAGCGGACCGTAGTCGCAGGCGAAATAGACGTCGAGCGGCCCGGTCCAGACCACCAGAGGGGCGAGGGCGTGCGCAGCGGCGGCGCTGAGATCACGGCCCAGTTCCACCTGGATGCGCGGTTGGGCGAGCATCCGCTCGACCAGCGCGGCGTAGCCGTCAGCAGGCATCGCTTGAAAAGAGTCGGTGAAATAGCGGTCGTCGTCATCACTGCGGGTCGGGATGCGGGCGGTGACGGCTGCGTCGAGTTCGGAGGGATCGCGGCCCCACTGCTTGCGGGTGTAGCCACGGAAAAAGGCTTCGTAGAGTTCGCGCCCCACCGCGTTCAGCACCACGTCCTCGCTGGTGGCGAGCGGTGCGCGCGGTTCGCGCAGCCGTTCCAGCAGGGCGGCGACGCCAGCGGAGTCGAGGTCGGTGCCGTAGAGCCGATTGATCGTGATGCGGTTGATCGGCACCGGCACGAGTTCGCTCCGACCGCGCCAGGGCACCCGCGCCAGCACCCGGTGCTGGTACGGCCGCCAGGCGGTGAAGCGCGAGAGATAGGCGACCACCGCGTCGCTGTTGCTGTGGAAGATGTGCGGGCCGTAGCGATGGATGACGACGCCGTGCACGTCGGGATGGTCGAAGGCATTGCCCGCCAGGTGATCGCGCCGATCGACCACCAGCACACTGCGCCCGGCGCAGGCAAGACGCTCGGCCATGGTCGCCCCCGCCAGACCGGCACCGACCACCACCGCATCGAACCGCGTCGCCTCCGCCATGCCCGGGGTTGTCGCCCGCAACGGCAGTGATCGCAAGCCTGCCGCTTCAACCTCGGCTCCGGTGGATCATTCGAGCATTCAAGCATTCAAGCATTCAAGCATTCAAGCATTCAAGCATTCGAGCATTGAGTACGTCAACGATCACGTCCCGTCTGCCCAACGTGGTTTCACATTGCGAACAGACGGTCCCTCGCATGCTCCCCGGCATGCGCGCCATTATCCTCGGATTCTTTGCGATTTCCGGTCTTGCAGCGGCAGATCTCGTCTGCCGGGATGGCGGTCAGGTGCGGACGTTCACCCTGGCCGGCGACGAGCGGGCCTTCGTGGGCGATCCGGCCCTGGCGCGCAAAGCCAAGGCCTTCGCTGGCGACCGGGCGGTCGACGGTGGCCTCGTGCTGGTCAAACCGGGGGTGCAGGCGGCGGGTTCGGCTCCGGTGCTGTACGACGGTGGCCGGCGCGATGCCTTCCACCGCCGCATCGCCACGGCGCAGGTGCTGATCGGCGATGGGGTCGATGCCGCCGCAGCCGGCGCGATCGCCACCGCACCGACGATCGCGAAGGATTGGCGCCTGGCGACCTTCACCGATGCCGATGCTGCGCTCGCCGCGCTGCCGCGCCTGCGCACTCAGGGTGCGGCGGATCCGCTGCTGCTACGCATCCGCGCCAAACGGGCGACCGATCCGCTCGAAACCTCGCAATGGAACCTCGCTCCGGTCGGTGGCGGGACGTATGGCCTCAATGCCGCTGCCGCCTGGAACCTGGGCACCACCGGTCTGGGGGTGAGCGTGGCGGTGATTGACGACGGCCTCCAGATCGACCACGAAGATCTCGCCGCCAACTGCCCCATCCTGGGCAGCACCTTGCATTTCAACTGGAATTCCGGTGCTAGCAACGATCCCCGGCCACAAGTTGGCGACGGCCATGGCACCTCCTGCGGCGGTCTGGTCGCGATGGTCGGTGGCAACGGCGTGGGCGGCATCGGCGTCGCGCCCGGGTCACGCCTGTTCGGGCTGCGCCTGATCGCAGCCGCGATTGACGACCTGAGCGAGTCGCAGGCGCTCGGTTGGAGGTCCACTGCCGTCAGCGATGGCGTGATGGTGTCCACCAACAGTTGGGGGCCGGACGACGATGGCGTCACCGTCGATGGCCCCGGCCCGTTGGCGGCAGCGGCGCGCGAACAGGCGGTCACCAACGGACGGGGCGGCAAGGGCGTGGTGTACTGCTGGGCCGGCGGTAACGGCGGCAACAGGCAGGACGATTCCAACTGGGACGGCTATGCCAACTCGCCCTACGTGATCGCGGTCGCCGCCGCGCTGCGCAATGGCGCGCATGCCCCGTATTCCGAACCGGGAGCCAACCTGCTGGTCACCGCCCCGAGCGGCCCGACGACGCCGGCCACCGGCCAGGGGCTGGTCACCACCGATGTCCCCGGCAGCGCCGGGTACAACCCCGCTGCCGGCAGTGCCGGCGACTACTACACCGCTTTCAACGGCACTTCAGGTGCAACGCCGCAGGTCGCCGGGGTATGCGCATTGCTATTGCAGGCGCGGCCGGACCTGGGCTGGCGCGACGTGCAGGAGATCCTGTTCAGCACCGCCTGCCGGCTCCAGCCCGGCAGCGCCGGGTGGGTTCAGAACGCCGGTGCCCCGTCGCGGTTGTGGCACCACCACCAATTCGGTGGCGGCCTCGTCGATGCCGGAGCGGCAGTCGGTCTGGCGGCGACCTGGGTGACGCTGCCGGGCGAGACGGTGCAGTCGGTGGACAGCGGCACCCTGGCCCTGGCGATTCCGGACAACGACCCGATCGGGGTCAGCCTGAACCTGGATGCGGGCGGAGTGCAGCCGATGCGCGTCGAACACGTCCAGCTCGCGGTGATGATCTCCCATCCCTTCCGTGGCAACCTGCACCTGGTGCTGACCTCGCCCAGCGGCACCGCGAGCACCTTGACCGGCATCCGGCCCAACGATGCGGACAATGATGTCGACTGGACCTTCATGACCGTGCGTTCATGGGGCGAACAGGCGGTCGGCACCTGGAAATTGACCGTTTCCGACGAGGGTCCGCTGAATGTCGGCACGTTGATCTCGGCCCGCTTGATCCTGCGTGGCACTCGACTGATCCCCGGTTTCGACGTCGGCAACAGCACCAGCGCTGCCCAATCGATTGCCGTGCCGACCAGCCTGGGTGGCGCCGCCGTGACCGGGGTCAGCGCCAGCGAGGCCGGCGTCGTGGTGGCGAACGGCACGACCGCGCTGCCAATGACCGATCTGCTCGCCGGGGTCCATCGCCTGCAGGTGACCCTCAGCACCACCACCGGCACGGTCAGCTTCCCCTTCACCGTGAACATCGACGGCACGCCACCGATCATCACCTCACGGCCAGGGCTAACCGCCAGCGAAGGCGACACCTGGACCTACCAGGCCACCGGTACCGCGAACGGGCTCGCCGGCGGCATCGTGCGCTGGAGCCTCCTTTCCGGCCCGGCCGGCATGGCGGTCAGCGATACCGGCCTGGTGACCTGGACGATCCCAGGTTCGACCGCCGCCCCCGGCACCAGCATCCATGTACCGGCGATCCTGCGCGCAACGACGATCGTGGGCATCAAACCTACCGCCATC
The DNA here is from genome assembly GCA_945876185.1 of Candidatus Kuenenia stuttgartensis. Taxonomy (GTDB): domain Bacteria; phylum Planctomycetota; class UBA11346; order UBA11346; family UBA11346; genus BJHQ01. The sequence continues at coordinate 14,747 of CAMCMZ010000072.1, forward strand.
TGCGACCAAGAGATCCTGCTCCTGGTCGTCGACCGGCCGGGAGCGCCCGGATGAGCCCGTCCATCGCCGTTACCACCGCCACCGCCAGCAACGATCCGGTACCCATGTCACGCGCATCGCTTCTCCTCAGATTTTCCACGGCTGGCACGACCGTGATCGCGCTGGTTCTGCTCGCCGCGTGTTTTGGTGGCGGCGGAGGAGGAGGTGGTGGTGGCGGCGGGACTCCGGCTCCGCCACCTGCGACCGACGACACCTGGAAGGAGATCGCGATCGCGACCGGCGCGATGACCCTGCATGCGGCTGGTTGGGATCCCGCCAGCGCCGACCCGGCGAACCTGGTCTTCCGCAAGGTGGTCGGCGGTTCCTTCGCGGTGGGTTCACCGGTTGGCAGCCTGGGGAACCAGACCTATCCGAGCGAAGAAGCGCCGCGCACGGTGACGTTGGGCACCTACTGGATCGCCGCCGGTGAACTGTCGCGCAGCCAGTGGCGCGCGATCGCTGGCACGTCGCCGTGGACCGCGTTGAGTTCGACGGACTCGCTTGGCGATGCCAGCGCGAATCTGGTCGCGGCCAACGGGATCAACCTCAATGCCGCAACCACCGCGTTCGCCGCCTGGCGGCCCGCTGGTGGCGCCCGCATCCGCCTGCCGACCAACGATGAATGGGAGGCCGCCGCCCGTGCCGGCGCCAGCGGCACCTACGCCTGGGGCGAGGCGACCGACCTCGCAACCATGCGCACCTGGGCGGTGGCGAGCGGCACCACGACCCAGCGCGGACCGCAGCAGTCGCTGCGCCGCCAGGCCAACGCCTGGGGCCTGTACGACATCAGCGGCAACGTCGCGGAATGGGTGTCGGACGGCGGTTCCGCCGCCGAAGGCATCCTGCGCGGGGGGGCCTGGAACGGCTCGGCCTTCGAACTGCGGTTGGCCTACCGCCTGCACCTAGACCCGGTCGTCAACCATGCATTGGCTGGCGTGCGACCGGTGCTGACGGCGCCGTGAATGATCGTTGCCCTTCAGGGCTGCCGTGGTGGGTTCGCGCGCCTTGCATGGCAAGCGGGCGAGACGCCCGCGATCCCGGAACAGCCTATTTGCCTGGCGACACATCCGCCTGAATCAGTCCTAATTTTGTGACCTTTGTGCTCTTTGTGGCCATCCATTTGCGAGACGACCTTCAGTAATTCGCCCGCCCACCCGGGATGAACTCCGGTGAACCCGGACCCTTGCCCGGTGGCAGTTGTTCGCAGCGCACGGCGAAGCCATTGACGCGCATCGCGCTCAAGCGCTCCTGCACCTGGGCGAGGCGGAAGTCCTGGATGCCGACCATGCTGTGGGTGTTGTTGAGCATCAGTTTGCCCACTGGCATGGCGTCGGCCTGGGTCAGGATCTTGCGCAACTGGCCGATCGCGACGCCGTGATTGCGCCCAAGATTGATCTTGAGCCAGCGCCAGCCCCAACCGGTCAGGGCAGTCGGCCCGATCTTTTCGAGGTGGGCGCGCGCATCACGACCGAGCGCCCCGCGCACGTCGACCAGCGCCTCGCCGGCCTCGACCGCGATCGGCCCAAGCTGGTCGATCGGGATGCCGGCCAGGCGGACGAGATCGCCCGGAGTGTAGCTTTCGCCGCGCGGCAAGCGCACGCGGATGCGTACGAAGCCTTCGCCGACGGGTGGGTGCGCGTCCATGGGGGTCGCGGACGCTAGCGGCTGGCCCCGCGTGCGAAAGCCGGCAAGCGCAATGGACCTCTGTCCGCAACCGTCCGCAACGGTCCGCAACCGGGTCGGACCTCCGAAGCTTTGGCATTCCCCGCGCTGCCGGGCGGGCCATCATCCGTACCCCCTACCACGCCGGAGCGCTCATCCCCATGCCGACCTATGAATACGCCTGCCCGAAATGCGGCATCGTCGAGGTGTACCAGTCGATCAAGGACGATGCCCTGACCAAGTGCCCGCAGTGCAAGAAGGCCAAGGTCTCGCGCATGGTCTCGCAGGGCGCGGGGGTTATCTTCAAAGGATCCGGCTTCTGGGAGACCGATTACAACCGCAGCGCAGACTACCAGAAGAAGAAAGCTGCAGAAAAGAGCGAAACGGGCACGGCGCCCGCCGCCGACGCGCCGGCCAAGACGGATGCCAAACCTGATGCGAAGCAGGACGCCAAACTAGGCGCGAAACCAGCCGAAGCCAAATCCGAACCAAAGACGAAACCCGAACCCAAGCCCGCGACCGCCGCCAGTCCGGCACCGGCGCCCAAGACCAAGCCCGCCAAGCCGTGAATTGTCGTTTTGACCCGGCCGAGGTCGGCTCGATCCCTTCCGCCGGGTCGAAAGTGGCCAAAATGCTGGCCTGACCACGGATCCCAGGCTGGCACGGCGCGTGCATAGTGGGCGCACCGTCCGCAGCCCACCCGGTCGGCATCACTCTCCTTCGCAGCGTCCCAACCTCCACCTCCTCACCTCAAGCACCCAAACCCAGGAGCCCATCACATGGCAGCCAAGAAAATCGTCTTCAGCGAAGACGTGCGCGAAAAGATCAAGAGCGGCGTCGAGAAGCTCGCCCGCACCGTCAAGTCGACCCTCGGCCCCAGCGGCCG
>CAMCMZ010000073.1 GCA_945876185.1 Candidatus Kuenenia stuttgartensis
CGTGCGGTTGTTCGGTTCGTCAGACCCGAACAACGATGGCTGAAGCGGTTTTCATGTGGTTTCGTGGGACTCCAACGCGGCGCACACCCGCTCCAATTCCACCTCGCTGATCCCGGTCGAGCACGGCAGGCTCAACCCCTCCGCCGCCAGGCGATCGCCGACCGCGCCGCCCCAGCGGCGGCTGCCGGCCAGACATGGTTGGCGCGCCAACGGCAACCAGAGCGGGCGGGCCTGGATGCCGTGGGCGGTCAGGTGGGCGAGGATCCGATCGCGAGTCCGACCCGAGTCGGCACCGACCAGGCAGGACGCAAGCCAATCGCTCGACACGCTCCCGGCCAGCTGCGGCTGCCAGGTCCAGCCCAGGCGGGTGGCGACGGCGCGGTAGCGCTGCGCGATGGCGTGCTTGCGGGCCAGGAAGCCGTCGAGGCGGCCGAGCTGGGCCAAGCCGAGAGCGGCGTTGAGGTTGGGCAGGCGGTAGTTGTAGCCGACCTGATCGTGGACGAACCCCAGGCCGGGCAATTTGGCCTGGGTCGAGAGGTGCTTCATCGTTTCCGCGAGCTTGGCATCAGCGGTCACGGCCATGCCGCCGCCGCCGGTCGTGATGACCTTATTGCCGTTGAAGCTGAAACAGCCAACGGCGCCGACCGTGCCCACCTGGCGGCCGGCGCAGGCGGGGTGGGGGTAGGCGGTGGTCCAGCCGGCGCCCAGGGCCTCGGCGGCGTCCTCGATCAGCGCCACGCCGTGGCGGGCGCAGGCGTCGACGATCGGGCCTAGGTCCGCCGGCTGCCCGAGGATGTGCACCGCGATGAGCGCCTTGGGCCGGCGGCCGGTGCGCACGCAGTCGTCGAGCGCCTGCGCCGTCAGCGCCGGATCGAGGTTCCACGAACGCGGCTCGCTGTCGATGAAGCCGACCTCGGCGCCGAGATGGACCGCCGGGGTGACGCTGGCGATGAAGGTGAAATCCTGGCAGAGCACGAGATCGCCACGCCCGACGCCGATCGCTCGCAGGGCGAGGTGGATGGCGGCGGTGCCGCTGGCGCAGGCGACGGCATTTTGGCTGCCGACGCGGGCGGCGAACTCGCTTTCGAAGCGGGTGACAAACGGGCCGACGCTGCTGACGAAGGTGCTGTCGAGACACTCGCCCAGCAGCCGGCGCTCGTCGTCGCCCAGCGACGGGACGCAGAGCGGGATGGTCGGCGTGGTCATGGCCCAGTCCGTTCCGGTAGAAGCGGTGGAAATCCCAAGGCCACAACCCTGGGACCGCCAGGCTCCAGCCTGGCAGGCGATCCGATCCGATGATGAAGCCCAGAAGAATCCGTCGCCGCTGACGCAGCCCCAACCCGAGCCACGCTGGAGCGTGGCGGTCCCAGGGGGATTCCCGGCACCCGGTGGAGCTGGTCGGACGGGTCAGTGAAGAGCGCGTTCATAGCTTCGCGTCCAGGCTGGCGCCGGTCTCGCGGTGGTGCATGCCGGGCACCACGGTGGCCAACCACACGGCGAGGTCGGCCTTGGCCGGTAGCGGCGTGCGCGCGGCAACAGCGGCGTCGAGGCGCTGAAGCAGCGCGGCGAGCGCGGCGGGATCGACGGTGGGCGCGGCGATGGCCTCGACGTCAGTCAGGCCGAGATCGACCGCGCGTTCGTCAGCGGCGATGAATTCCTCCTCGGATTTCTCGCCCGAGGTGTCGGACTTCGTGAGCAGCACCGGCCAGGCCCCGCCCGGCCGCTCGGGGATCGGCCGGCGGCGGGCCTCGGCCTCGCTCGCGCACCATGCGGGCAGGTAGCCGAAATCATCGAGCGTCGCCTCAGCCAGGCGATCGAAAGTCACGCTGTGGCGATCGGCGGCAAGGCTCGGCACCAGCACGTGGCGGTCGGGGCAGACGAGCGCGGCGAGCAGGCAGAGGCGGCCGGCCTCACGCGGCGAGACCAGCCAGCGGCGCACATCGGCCGGCGCGGCGAGCGGCTGTCGCTTCTCGATCCGCTGCAAAAAGGCCCACGGCAGGCTGCCATCGCTGAAGGCGACGTTGGCGAAGCGGGTGGTGCTGGCGCGCGCCAGCGGCGGCGCTTCGCCGCCGTCGATCAGCGACGCCGGCGTGCCGGGCTGGCGGTGCGCCCACAGCAGCAGTTCCATCGCGCGTTTCGACGCGCCCATCAGACTGACCGGGTTGGCGGCCTTGTCGGTCGAGACGAAGAACACGCCGCCGCGCCCGTGGCCGTGCCGGCGCAGCGCCGCCAGGAAGCGGTCGGCCTTGAGCAGATTGACCTCCAGCAGGCGCAGCACGGACCAGGCATCGCGCTCGGAACGGACATGCTTGAGCGCGGCGAAGGACAGCACGAGGTCGAAGGGCGCCTGCGCCGCGAGCCAGGACGCGGCGAGCGGACTGCCGTAGTCGAGCGGTTCGACGCTGAAGTCGCCAGCGAACGGCACGGGTTCAGCGCGCACGGTGCGAATGAGTTCCGCCAGGTTGTTCTCGGCCGGATCCAGCACCGCCAGGGCGGCCGGGTCGAGCGCGAGCAGTTCCAGCACGCTGGCGGAACCGATCGAGCCGGCCCCACCCACCACCAGCACCCGGCGACCGGCCACGGCGGCGCGCAGGTTCGCGGCGCGAGTGTCGCTGTCGGCTCGGAACAGTTCGCAGGCACGGCCGGTGGCGGTGCTGGTGATCCGTTCGATGCGGTCGGTCAGGCAAAGGCTCATGGTGTTGGTCGGATGGTACGCATGGCGAATGCCAAGGGATACCTTGAGCCGTCGCGGGGCGCCAGGCGCCGGCTGGGCGAACCTGGCGCCTGGGCGGGCCGGGCTCGCGACTTGGCGCGGGTCTTGCGTTGCCTCTCACAGCCGGAGGCCCCCCCATGTCCATGGGCATCAACTACAACCCGTCCGCGATCCGGGCCCATCTCAGCCTGTTGTCGGCCGATCGCAGCCTGTCGACCAGCCTGGCGCGCCTGTCGTCGGGGCTGCGGGTGCAGCGCACGGCCGATGATCCGGCCGCGATGGTGCTGGCCAACAATCTGCGCTTCACTGGCAAGGCGATGTCCTCGGCGATCAACAACAGCGAAGACGGCATCAACATGATTGGCACGGCCGAAGGCGCGATGGACCAGATGACCGAGGTCCTCAACAAGATCCGCGTCCTCGCTGTCTCCGCGCTCAACGAAGCGACCATGGATGCGAACCAGCTCGCCGCCTTGCAGACCGACCTGGATTCAGCCATGGCCAGCCTGAGCCGGATCGCGACCGACAACCGCTATGGCACGATCCCACTGCTCGACGGCACCCTGGGCGACAACGCGCTGCGCAGCGACAGCGTCAACGCCTTGTCCGCCGTGCGGGCCGACCACAGCAAGCTGCCCGGCGGCATCCAGTACGGGTCCGCGCTAACAGTCGACTTCACCGCGCCGCTCACCGCCACCCGCAGCACGGTCGCGACCACCTTCGCCGGACCGCCGAGTGGAGGCACCGCGCTGTCTTCCGTCGCCGCCGGACTGGTCGGCCCGGCCCTGAGCATCACCGGCCCCGGCGGCACGGTCGGCCCGTTCACGGTTTCGTCGGCGGCGACCATCGATTCCTTCGTGGCGCAGGTGAACGGCATCGGCAATGCGATCGGGGTCGAGGCGGTCTACGATGCCTCGACCGGCCAGTTGCGGGTGCAGAACCAGGCGTTCGGTGCTCTGCCGCTGACCTTCGCCGGCCTTGCCGGTCTGCCCGGCGGGGCGACCACGGCGGGCGCGGTCGCACCTGCGACGCTCAATTTTTCCTACACCGACGCCGCCGGCACAGCGCACAGCCTGACCCTGAACCACGTCGCCAGCACCCAGGACGGCGGACTCGCCTACGCCAACGCCGCCGGTGATGGGGTGTCGACGCCGCCGAACTACACCGTGTTCGCGCCCGGGGCCTTCACCGTCGCGCTCAAGGACCTCTCTGCCGGCACCGCCAGTCTGACCGTCCCGACCAGCCCGGTCGGCACCTACGGCGCGACCCGGCAGAGCAACGTGAACATCCAGACCGGCACCTTGCAGGGCCAGCAGGTCAACCTCGAGGTGCCGGACATGCGCGCCAACGTGCTCGGCCGCACCGCCAGCCTGGCCGGATCCACCTTCGGATCCCTGCAATCGCTGACCTCCGGCAACAACGCGACCTATCCAAACGGCGCCCTGCGCGGCGGCCAGGCGGCGAACGCGCTGAGGGTCATCGACGCGGCGATGACGGAACTGCTCTCGGCCCGGGCCCAGGCCGGCGCGATCTCCGCCAATGCCCTGGAAACCACCCTGAGTTCACTCCGGGTCTCGCAGCAGTCGCTGTCGGAATCGGAAAGCCAGATGCGCGACACGGATTTCGCCGCCGAAAGCGCGGAGTTCGCCAAGCAGAACATCCTCGTCCAGGCCGCGACCGCGATGCTCGCCCAGGCCAACCAGGTGCCGCAGTCGGTGCTGCAGCTGCTCAAGTAACCGCGCGCAGCCTGCGTTTGGGTCATGGCGCGGGGAAATGCAATCTCGGGCCACCGCGCTCCTGAAGCGGGATTGCATGCGCTGAGAAAGCTCAACATTCCCGCCGCAACGTCCGACGGGAATCCGCCCGTGGGCCAGAGGATCGACCCATGCACCGACTCGCCGTCGCCTGGTATCCCGAACAGAAGAGCCCCGAACATTGGGGCCAGGATCTGGCCGTGATGCGTGAGCACGGCATCGCCACGGTGCGCATCCTCGAATTCGCCTGGAGCCGCCTCGAACGGGCGGAGGGCGTGTTCACCCTCGACTGGGTGCATGACGCCCTGCGCCTTGCGCGCGACCATGGTCTGTCGGTGATCCTGTGCACTCCCTCGGCGGCCCCACCGCGCTGGTTGAGCCGAGAAAAGCCTGAGATCCTCTGCCTCGACGGCAATAACGGCCAACGCCGGACCGGCGATCAACGCCGCTGCAATTGCCCGACCTCGACCGCGTATCGTCAGGCCTGCGAACGGATCACCGCTCGCCTGGCCAGCGAGTTCGCCGGGTACGACCACGTGATCGCTTGGCAGATCGACAACGAATTGGGCGCCGAACCCTGCCATTGCGAGGAATGCCAGGTCGCCTTCCAGGCGGCGATGCGGGCGCGTTTTGGCACCCTGGACGCGCTCAACGCTGCTGTCGGCGGCCCATTCTGGAGCCAGGATTGCTGGGACTGGTCCCAGTTGCGCCTGGCCGTCGCGGGATCCGGCCCCGGATTCGTCCACCTGGCGCAGCGGTTCTGGTCGGATCAGACCGTGGATTTCCTTGCCGCCCAGGTCGGGACGCTCAAGCGTCAGGGCATCCGGGTGCCGATCACCACCAACGTCAACGCCGACTTCCCCCGGGTGGATCTGTGGGCGCTGGCCCGGACCGTCGACCTGGTCAGCTGGGATGCCTACGACGACGGCTACACCCTGGCCGGTCTGTGCCATGCCCACCACCTTATCCGCTCGCTCAAACCCGGCGTGCCCTATTGGAGCCTGGAAAATGGCATCAACGCCGTCGGCAAGATGCTGCAATCGCCACCGGGATTCAACCGGGTGCATGCGGTGCTGGGCCGCGCCATGGGCCAGGAAATGCACGCGTATTGGCGCTGGGAAAGTTGCCCCTACGGCCACGAGCAGGATCTCCAGGGATTCCTCGACTATGGCGGACGTCCCCGGGCGAAACTGAAGGAACTGCCGGCCATCGACCGCGCTCTCCAGGACCTGGACGCCCTCGACCTGCCGACCCCGATCCAGCGAATCGCGGTACTCCATTCGTGGGACAACTACTGGGCCACCGGGGCCTACTTCGGCCATTACCTGAAGGAGGTCGACGAGGTGGCCCAGGCCCTGGTCGACGCCGGACTTGGTTGGGATTGCGTCAGCGGCGACCAGGATCTATCCGGCTACGATCTGGTGATCGCGGTCGGCCACGTGCTGGTGGACGACGCCACGCTCGACGCTGTGCAGCGCTTCGTCGCACGCGGCGGGGTGCTGCTCGCCACCCGCCTGGCATTCGCCAAGGATCTGAGCAATGCCTACCGCACCGGCGCCCGGCCGGCGCTGCCGGTCTTCGGTCTGGCGGTGGCCGAAAGCCAGACCGCTGGCGACGCCCATGCGCTCGATCGTTCCTGCTGGCGCGATCCGTTGGCGCAGCGCATCTGGCGTCTGACCAGCCAAGCAGGACTGCCCGACACCGAGACCCACGGCTGGTTCGAGGTCCTTAAACCCGACGGCGCGGAAGTCCTGTGGCGTTACGTCGACGGCTACTTCGCCGGCGAGGCTGCTGCGTGCCGCCACCGCCATCACCAAGGGCAAGCATTTTACCTGGGCGCCGCCGTCGACCGCCAGGCGATGTCCGCCGTCGTCCGCCTCGCGGTGGAGGCAGCCGGCGTGGGGCCGGTCGTCGACGTTCCTCACGGCGCGGTGCTCATCCGCCGTGGCCCGGCCTGGGTGGCCACCAACCACACCGGCCAGGAACAGACGCTCACGCTGCCGGCTCCGGTCCAGCGGTTGACCGGAGAGGGCCGGGTCACCGAGGATGGCCGCTCAGTGATCCTACCGGCCTACGGATGGATCGCCGTTCAGACGCGACTGGCCTGATACCGTGGCGCGACCTAGTCCGTAGCGCGGTCTGGTCCGCTTGTTTCACGCTCCCTGATGCACGACCTGCCCGCCGGCCCTCAGGCGCAGGACCTCATGGCCGCAGCCGACGCAACGCCAGATCAGGTAGTCCCGGCTTTCCGGCCGGCGCTGCTCAGCCGCCAGCACCTGGCACAGGCGACGGCCGCAACTGCGGCATGGGCCGGGCGGTGGGGTGCTGTTGGCGCTGGGTTCGGGCCACGTCCTGGTCATGCAGGCGCAGGATCACGGCGGGCATGCGGATTTCAATGCGAAGCGTGCCGCGCCGCCCAATCCCGTGGCGACCGCGCCCGAATCAGCGCTGGAAGATCGGCAGGTAGTTGTTGGGGATCTGCAGGATGATCAGCGCCATCGCGGTGGCGTAGGCGGGGCCGGCCTCGCCATTGGTCCACAGGCCGTCGCTGCCCTGCTGGCGCACGATCACCGGACCGGCCGCGGCCCAGTAGTGTTTCCAGTCCTCGGGATCAGGGCTGTGGAACATCGCCTGGGCGGCGTAGTACTGGCCGTACCAGAAGAACTGGCCGCCGCGCCCGGCGAGATGGTCGGAAACGTTCTTGCGCACGAAACGCAGGGCGGGGCCGAGGGTGCGGTCGCTCGATTCAGTCACGCCGGCGCCGATCAGGCACATGCTGCCGGCAGCGGCGCGCGGGATGCCTTCGCCGCCCTGGGTGCCCCAGGATCCGTCGCCGGCGTGGCGGTAGCCGAAACTGCCGTCCCCGTTGGCGCAGCGGCGCACATAGGCGACCGCCTTGGCGACGACCTCCTGAGTTCCCGGAATGGCGACGCAGACGTTGTTGGCGGCGCGCAAAGCCATGATCTGGCAGATGGTCACCGAAATGTCGGCGTCGACCGGCGACGGCTGATAGCGCCAGCCGCCCTCGTCGTTCTGGGCCCGGTGGATGCAGTCGAGGGCGGCTTCCAGGGCCCGGCGCAACCCGTCTTCGTGCGGAGCCATCCCGTAGCATTCCGCGAGGTAGAGTGTGGCGAAGCCGTGCGCGTACATCGGTTTCGCGCCATCGCCGAGGAACCCGCTGGCCCGGTCCTGGCGCGCCAGGATCCGCCGCAGCGCCTTGGCGCTCGCCTCGCGGTAGCGGCCCCGCGTCGGCGTGTGGCCACCGGACAGCAACGCCATGCCGGCCAGCGCGGTGACCGCATTGGTCTCGCCGAAGGCTCCATCCGGCTGCTGCACGCGCACCAGCGCCGCGAGCCCACGCTCGACCGCCGCATCCGGCGTCACGACCGGCTCCGACTCGCCGGCGCTGAGGACGACCGCAGCCAGCAGGATCGCGGTACGACTGATTTGACACAGCCTAATCGTCACGGATCCCATTCAAAATCGCAAGTGTGCCCCAGATGCAAGGCGGGAGGAAGGAGTTGGGCAGCGCCGCGTCAGAACAGGTGTGGGCCGCGCGGTCCCTTGGCCGCAGCAGACCAAACAATTTTCCAGATCCGTTCGTGGGCGGTGGAATACACCTGTCCTGACGATGACCGCTGACGACCAACGCCGCAGCTGGGGTACAATTGCGATTTTGGATCATCGCTGGAAGATCGGCAGGTAGTTGTTGGGGATCTGGAGGATGATCAGCGCCATCGCGGTGGCATATGCAGGTCCGCCGCCCTCGCCCTGGGTCCATAGACCGTCGCTGCCCTGCTGGCGTACGATCACCGGCCAGGCGGCAGCCCAGTAGCGTTTCCAATCCTCGGGGTCGGGGCTGTGAAACATCGCCTGGGCGGCGTAGTACTGGCCGTACCAAAAGTAGTGGTTGCGGCTGCCGGACAGGTGCTCGGGGAAGAACTTGCGCACGAAGCGCAGGGCCGGGCCAAGCGTGCGGTCGCTCGATTCAGTCACACCGGCGCCGATCAGGCACATGCTGCCGGCGGCGGCGCGTGGGATGCCATCGCCGCCCTGGGTGCCCCAGCCGCCACCACCACCCTGGTTTCTCATGTAGGAGAAGCTGCCGTCGCCGTTGGCGCAGCCGCGCACGTAGGCCACCGCCTTAGCGATGACCTCCTGCGTTTCCGTTCCGCCCACCGCGACGTTCCAGGCCGCGCGCAGGGCCATGATCTGGCAGATGGTGACCGACAGATCGGCGTCGACCGGGGCCGGCTGGTAGCGCCAGCCGCCCTCCTGGTTCTGGGCCCGGTGGATGAGGTCGGTCGCGGCATCGAGCGCGCGCCGCAGGTTGGCCTCGGGTGCCATGCCATAGCACTCGGCGAGGTAGAGCGTGGCGAAGCCGTGCGCGTACATGTTGCCGGTGCCGCCGCCGAGGTAGCCGGAGGCGCGGTCTTGCACCGCCATGACCTGCCGCAGCGCCTTCGCGCTCGCCTCGCGGTAGCGGCCGCGCGTCGGCGTGTGCCCACCGGACAGCAGCGCCATGCCGACAAGGGCGGTGACCGCGCTGTCGCCGAAACCGCCGTCCTGGTTCTGCAAACGCACCAGGGCGGCAAGGCCGCGTTCGACCACCTGGTCCGGGGTGGCGATGGCCGCAGCGGGTTTCGCCGGCACTGGTGCGGGCGCCTCACCGGCGGCGAGGGTGGAACCCACGGCCGCGATCAGAAACAGCGCCGCGATGAGCCTGGAACACGGTTTCATCGACCTTCCTCCAGGCATTCCAGATAACGCCGGTAGAGCGCCTCTGCGCGCGGCGACAGGCCGAGGCGCTTGGCCTCTTTCAAGAGTTCGCGGTCGCGCGGGGTGAGGTTGAGGAATTCGCCGGGCTTCACGGTTTCGGCGGTGCTGCGACCGGGCTCGCTGCTGCCTGGCGTAGTGCTCCCACCTTTCGCGGTGGCCGCACCCGAGGCGGCGCCCTCTCCGTTACCGGGGTTCGGTGGCGCCGGCTTTTGCCCGCCCTGGCCGTCGTCCTTGCTGCCCGGCTTGGGCGGTGGTTTACCGGAGCCACCGCCGCCACCACCGCTGCTCGCCTTGGCTTCTTCCAGGATCTGGCGCAGGTGGAGGTGCGCCGCGACCAGCTCGTTGCGCACCGGTGCGCCACGATCGCCGTCCTGCAAGAGCTGCGCCGCGCTCGCCGCCGCGCGCCAGGCGCGGGCCAGCAGCAGGTTCGGCCGGCTGCCGGGGCGCGAGTTCTTGCCCAGCAGATCGACGAGGTCGCGCACCGCCGCCTGGGCCTCGGCGAGTTTGCCGGGCCGGCCGGCGGCGACCTGCTGGCCGATCTCGTCCTCCATTGCCGCGAGCAGTGCCAGTTCGGCCGCCGGCGGGAAGGCAGGCGGCTGGCCGCCTTCTCCCTCACCACCACCGCCATCTTCTTTGTCCTTGGTTTTGGGCAGGTTCTCAGCAATCGCGATGAGGTGCTGGATCTCGACCAGCACCATCTTGACCAGGCGAACGCCACGCGCGCCCAGGGCGTTCTGGCCCAGGCGTTCGCCGGCGCGGGTCATCGCCGTGTCGACGCGTTTGAGCGACATGGTGGCGATCGGATTTTTCTCCAGCGCCTTGAGGCCCTCTTCCTGCAAGCGCAACTGCACGTCGCTCTGGCCCTGGGCGAGGTCGCGGATCTCGCGCCCGGCGGCGAAGTCGGGTTCGCGTTCGCCGAGCTTTTCGTTGAGCAGCACGGATCGCGTCACCAGGCGCGACTGGAGCTGCTCCAGTTCGCGCAGCAGCGCCAGCACGTCGCCGGGCTTCTTGTCGTCCTTCTTCTTGTCGTCGTTTGGGCCGAGTTTCTTCTGCAGGTCGCGCAGCAGGGCCTCGGCGGCGGACGATTCGCGCACGGCAGCTGACTTGTCGTTGCCGCGCATGGCGGCCCCGGCCTGGGCCTGGGCCTTGGTCGCGGCCTTGGCAGTGGTGCCGGCCTCGGCATCGCGGCGCTCGACCTCGGCCGCCAGTTTTTCCGTAGCCTCGCGCAGGGCGTCCTGCTGCTGGGCGAGGTCCGGCGGCGGCCGGCCGTCCTCCAGCGCCTTGGTGAGCTGGCCCTGGCGCCAGGCGAGTTCGCCCGCGCGTTTCGCCAGATCCGACGACGCATCGGATCCTTGCAGCAGTTCGAGCAACTTCTTCATCGCCGCGAGCGCGGTCGCCTGCGGTTCGACCGCCTGGCCGCGACCGGCCGGTTCGTTCAGGCGCTCGGTCGCGCGCTGGAGGTTCTCGCCGGGCGCCTCCGCGCGCACCAGTTCCTGCGCCGGCGCAAGCGGCGCGGCGGTGCTGGACAGCACCGCGCGTTCGACGGTTTTGACATCCTCGGCCAATTGCGCCTGGCGCTTGGCGAGATCCGCCTGGCGTGCCTTGCCGAGTTCATCCATGGGTTTCGGCAGGTATTCGTTGACGAAACTGCGCGTCGCGGTGTGCAGCGATTCCTGCCGCGCGACCAGGTCGCGCAGGCGGCGGGTGAGGTCACCGTCGGCGAGCAGCTGCGACAGCAGTTTTTCCGCCTTGTCAAGACCGGCGTCGGCCTTCTGCGCCGCGGTGCGGTCGCTGCGCCCGGCCAACACCAGCGGCGCGGCGACCTCGTCGGCGAGGACCGTGCGAGCCTGGCCGGCCGGCGCGATCTGCTCGGCCGGGAAGCGGTTGTCGCGCCAGCGCCGCAGGACCTGGTCGATGAGCCCCTGCGCGGTGCCGGTGGCGATCGCCGCCGCGCGCGCATTGCCGGGCAGGCGTTCCGGCCGGGCCATGGCCTGGTTGAGTTCGTCGCGCGCCTGGCCGACCCGGTCGCGGGCGTCGCGCACCAGACGGTCGAGCGCCCGGCGCACCTCTTCGTCGCCAACCACGCGCAGCGCGACCGGCGCCGATTCGCCGATGCCGGGGCCGGTGACGTCGTTGCTGTCCTCGGCGCGGCCGGTCAGGACCACGGTCTCTCCGAGTTTGGCGAGCTTGCCGATCTCAGCCTCGGCCGGCCAGGACGTCGACGGCTGGCCGTCGATCGCGAACGTGCGCAGGACCACCGGTTCCTTCGCGGCGGGTTTTGCCTGGTTTTTCGTGTCAGTTTTCGCCTCCGGCTTCGCAGCCGGTTCGACGTTGGTGTCGGCAGTACGGGCCTCCTGGGTCAGCGCCCGCAGGTCGAGTTTCGCCAGGCCCAGGTCGTCGCTCGCCGCGACACGCAGGCCGACCACCGCCTGGCTCGTGACCGCCTCGCCGTTCTGCGGGCCGCTGATCTCGACCAGCGGCTTGCGGTCCTCAACGACGGTCAGCGCGAAACGCACCTGATCCTTGCCAGCCTCTGCGCCGCCAGGGCCGGTCGCGCCCTGGCCCCCACCCCGCTCTGCGGAGGCGAGCGTGATGCCGTTGGCGTCCTCGGCCCTGAAGCGGAATTCGCCCGAACGGCGCAGGACGAAGCTGCCGCGCACCTGGTTGCCGCTCCGGCTGAGGGTGAGGTTCTCTGCTTCGCCGGCCTGGCCCGCGCCAGCCAACGCCGCCACTGCGGTCGCGAGCGGATGCGCGGGATCGGTGCTGCATGTGCAGGTGAAGCTGATCTCGGATCCGGCGAGCGCCGACAGCGCCAGGGTGTCGACGGTCTGGACCTGGGCCCCGGCCTTGCGCGCGTAGGCGGGCGGCGTCATCACCGCCTCGACCTTGGCCAGGCGTGGACGTTCGATCACCACCGCCGTGACCCGCACCGGGGCGGCGTCGCCACTGGTGACCGTGATCACGGTGCGGCCGACCGGCAGGCTCAGGCCTTGCCGCCACGGACCGGCCGGATCTGGCAGCTGGCGCGACTCGTCTCCGCCGGAGCCGCTCCAGGCCAGCAGCACCGGCGCGACCGGCCCGCGCACGCGGTGGATCTCCAACACGACTTTCTCATCCGCCGCCACGACCGGGCGCTGCACGGTCGCACTGAGCACGGTCAGGCGTTCGAATTCCGTGTCGCCCAGCGGTGCGAACAGGCGCGCAAGGCCGCTCTTCAAGGTGCCGGGGAAGACCGCGGCGCAGCTGAAGGCCAGCGCCAGGGCGATACCGGCCGAGACCAGCATGCGGGGCAGCTTGCGCGCCGGCACCACCACCGTGACAAGGCCATCACCGAGCCGGCCGGCGAGCGCACCGCCCTCCACCGCGCCGAGATCAATGCCTTCGACCACCGTCACCAGGCGGCCACCGAGATCGCCGGCCCGGCGCTCAGCAAGTTCCGCCAGGCTGCGGTCGTCCATCGGGCGCGCGAGCGGCCGGATCAGGCGCTTCCAGACCACCGCCGCTGCGACCGCCAGCAGCGCCACCAGCGCAGCGAGGCGGAACCAGCCCGGCAGGCCCAGGCGCCAATCGATCACGACCACCGCCGCGACGACCGCGACCAGGATCACCGCCAGGCGGGCGGTGCCTTCGAGCACCAGCACCGTGCGCAGCCGGGCCCGCAACCGGGCGATGAATTGCTTGGCGTCCATGCGGTGCCTCCAGCACGAACCTAGCCAGCCCCCGGCCCAGGCAAACCCGCGAACTGCCTAAGCCATGTGCTGCGTGTCGGAGCGGTGTCGCAGGCGGCGGCACCCGATGGGTCACCACCAGCAAGGCTTGTAGCAGCGGAGATGCCCGTCGCTGTGGACATCGACGCTCCCTTCGCGTTGCCTTTTAGGAGCGGCGATGTCCACATCGCCGTCGTCTCCGGCAGCAAGGCTTGTAGCAGCGGAGATGCCCGTCGATGTGGACATCGACGCTCCCTTCGGGTTGCCTTTTAGGAGCGGCGATGTCCACATCGCCGTCGTCTCCGGCGATACCCGTCGATGTGGACATCGACGCTCCCTTCGTGTTGCCTTTCGTCTAAGCGGCGCGGCGGGCTCAACCGACCGTGCCGCCGACCAGCGGTGACAGCAGGTCGATCCGGATCGCGGTGAAGAGCTTCGCCAGGTCGCGGCTGCTTTTGATCTCCTTGGCGAGCTCGGCCGTCACCGGGCGGCCGATCGCGCCGGCGAGGTGCTGCAGGAAGCGGATGAGCGACCCCGTGCCGCCTTGCGGGTCCTCGACGAAGCTGAGCAGGCGGAACACCATGAAACGCTGGTCCGGCGTGCGACGCAGCAGACGCGAGGCCAGGTGCGCGCTGTGGCGCACCGGCAGCAGGCTGGTGCTGTAGGTCTTGGCGAGCATCTCCAGGGCGTTGCCGCGCGCGCCCTGCTGATACGTGTCCAGGTCAGGCACGTCGCTGATCGCTGCCAGGCAGCCGAGGATACGGTCGATGCCCTCTGGTACTTCGGCAAGCTGGGCGAATTGGCCGTGGTGCTCGTGCAGCCATTGCCGCGCCTGCGCATCGAGGATGCGCATCGACTTCACGAACTGCTTGAAGCGCTGGAATTCGCGCCAGTCCCCGAGCAGGAACAGGTCCCGCGCCGTCAGCATCCGCACTGGCTTGGCCGCGGCGTCGCGCGGATCGGTGCGCAGGGTCAGCACCTGCCAGACCAGGACCTTCTCACCCGCGCCATACGACCCCTTGATCGAGATCTGGTTGTCGAAGACGTATTTGCGTTCGAGCCAGATGGTGTCCTCGATCTCCTTGGTCTTGATCGCGAAGAGCGGTTCCTGGAACACCGGATGGTGGACGTTTTCCAGCGACGCAGTGAGGGTCAGCAGCTGTTCGGTCATCCCGATCGACTGGATGAACTTCTCGTCAAGGACGGCGCCTTTACTCATGGGCTGCGCCCAACAGGAGGAATTGGCGGGAAAGCGAGTTCGCGGTTATGAGCCTGGACATGGACAAGCGTGACACCGATGCGCTCCAGGCGCAATGCCGGCAGGCCTCGCTTTACGCCGGTGACGCAGGCGCATGCGGCTTTCCGCGCCCGGCGGTTAATGCCAGGGTCACGCTGATCAGCACGCCGACGGCGGCGATGGGCCAGAACTGTCCATCCAGTTTTGAGCCGTCCAATCCTGTGCCGGCCGGTCCTGTGCCGGCCTTGGCGACCTGGTCGATAATCTGACCGATCAGCGGGGCGAAGACCATTTTCGCCAGGGTCTGCGCCTGGCTTTCGACCGACAGGATGCTGGTGCCGTGACTTTCGGGCGCATGCGCGTCGAAGCGGCTGATGATCAGCGGACGCCAGGCGCTTTGCATGAGGAAAAGCAGAAAGAACAGCGCGACCACCGGCCAGTACCAGGACGCGACCAGACACGGCAGCATGGTCAGGTAGATCGCAGCCATGCCCCACCACATGGCGCGGCTGGCGCCATCGTCGCCGCCGAACCGGTCGCTCAGGCGGTGCGCGGTACGGCTGGACCAGGCGGAACCGAGGTGGATCAGGAAGTAGACCGCGCCGATGAGGAGGATGCCGCGCTGGTCGTTGCTCAGGTTCAGCCCCAGAAACATCGGCAGGCCGAGCACCAGGAGCTTCAGGATGGGCTGCAGGTAGTCCTTGATGACATCGAAGAAGCCCTCGAATCCCATCGATTCCGCCATCAGGCGGCGCAGTGCAGGCACCTTCACCGCGTCGCGCAGGGTCTGGCCCATGTGGACGAACACGCGGCCGATCGCCACCTTGCCCTCGGGCCGGCCGTCGAGTTCGGCCGGGTACGAACAGAGCGCGACGAATCCGATCGCGTAGGGCACCAGGGCGGCGAGGAACAGCGTGTTGAGATTGCCCGTGCTGAAGGCGATCGCGGCGGCGATCGGAATGGACACCGCCGAACCGACCTTCGACCACGACCGGGTCACGCCGTAGATCTTGGTTTTTTCCTCCAACCGGCCCTGGATCCGCAGCCAGGTGAAGATCATCGACTTGTGGGTGCCCTCGCGGAAGGCCTCGCCGATGCCGAAGAAGAACACCGCCAGAAACAACCAGCCCAGCCCGACCGGTGCGAGACCGAAGAGCAGAAAGGCGATCATGTACGCCGCATACGACAGCAGCATGCAACGCTTACGGCCGTAAAGGTCGGCGATCGCGCCGGCCGGGATGTTGGTGGCGTTGACGCAGAATTCGCGGAAGCCGATGAGCAGGCCAACGGTCGCGAACGAATTGCCCTGCCCGAGCAGGAACAACATCA
Organism: Candidatus Kuenenia stuttgartensis; assembly: GCA_945876185.1. GTDB lineage: Bacteria > Planctomycetota > UBA11346 > UBA11346 > UBA11346 > BJHQ01. The sequence continues at coordinate 15,520 of CAMCMZ010000073.1, forward strand.
TGTAGGGTTCGAAATAACGCTGGTTCTTGAGGAATCCGTAGAGCGAAAACCGGACGATCACGGCCGTGGGCCGGTGCGGCGCACGACCCAGCCATCGTCGCCGTAGCGTGCGCGGCGCAGATGGTCGCGCGCGGCGAGTTCCTCAGCGGTCAGGTCGCCGGGTAAGACCACCACTCCCAGCGCAGCCGGAATGGCTTCCAGCAGCGCGGCCTGGGCGCGGTCGAGGCCGCAACCGGCCACCGCATCGCCGTCCCAGGCGTTGCTCGCGAGTTTCAGGCTATCGTGGATGAGCAGACGGTCGCCGCAGCGATGTATGGCCGAACCAAGCATTTTCTGATCATTGGGCCAATCGCGTCGGCGACAACCGGATCGTCAGCAACGGGCAAGGCGCGGACATCATTCGCAATGTCCTACGCTGCCGCCTCATCCCGTTTCGCGAACAGCGGGCAGCGGTTGCGAATCCACTGCAACCCGCGCCGTGCGGCCTCAGCCGATCGCGTCGCTGCATGGCCCAGCGCCGAACTGAATCCGAACATGCGCCAGCCCAGCATCGTCGCGAGCCACGATTCCACCGACAGGTCGAGGCGCGCCAGGATCGGAGCCAGTTCGGGCGGGATCGCGCCGCGCTTTCCGACCTTGATCAGTCGCCCGGTCGCATCCAGAAGCGTCAGGTAGTCGTCGACGGTAATCTGCTGATTCGCTAACACTTCACCGGCTTGGCAGCGGGTCAGCGGGCACAACCACAGACCGTCCTCGGTGTGGCGGGCGCCCTCATTCAAGCCAGCCTCGGCAAGCAGCGCTGCTGCCTGCTGTGGTTCACGCTTGACGATCTTTGTTGCCGCCGCATGGCGGTTGCGCGCTCCGATGCGCTGTTGACCTGCCGTAAAATCCGAGGTTTCCGGACGATCCGCCATTTTCGCCCGCACCGGATTCAGATCGACATACACCATCGCCGCGATCAGCGCCGGTTGATCCAGCAGGGGCACCGAATGGAAGCGGCCTTCCCAAAAAGTCCCCGCGCAGTTTTCCTCGCGATTCGCCCGCCGGGCCAGGGGTTCCTTCAACGCCTTCATGAACCAGCCAAGGTTCGCCAGGCGCTTGCGCCACAACGCCACCTTGAACGCATTGCTGGCCAACATCGCGATTTCCGCGTCACTCGGCAATTGGGCTGTGCCGTCCTTCAAATACTTGCGCGGATACACCGACAGCCACCGCCGCGCGACCTCTAACGCCGGCCAGGCCTGCACCGCCACCGGATCCATCCGCACGATCAGATGCAGGTGATTCGACATCACCGCAAACCCCGCCACCTCCACCGCAAAGCATTTCGCCAGCATTTCCATCCGATCCGCCACCCACGCCTTGCGGTGCTCATACTTCCCGCCCGCCAGGAACGCCCGCCGCACGCACCGCGACGTGCAATGCACCCAGGTCGGGCGGGACTCATCCAGGAGTTTGGTGCGGGCGATGGTCATGGGCGGGATCCTGGCAAGTCGTTGAGGGGACGCAAGTACAAGATGCCTGTCCCAGTATTTTACGTCCATCTGCTGGGCATCACCATCAATCCGACCGATTCCTGGATCGCCAACGTGCTGCGGGCAGCGACGATGATGGACGGGCCTCTTGCCGATCGGCGGAAGTTTATCCTCGACAACGATGGCAAGTACGGCCCGCAGACGGCCGCCG
>CAMCMZ010000074.1 GCA_945876185.1 Candidatus Kuenenia stuttgartensis
GATGATGACCGGGCGCACAACGACCCCGGCAAGCAACTCGGCATCGGTAGGCATGCGCCGAGTCTGTACGGCAGAGGAACCCTGTCCAGCGCTCTTGGCTCAAACAACTGGACAATCAGCCGTTAGAGATTTCCATTGAGGCACCCCGCGTAACACCGTGCCGCTGCCGGTGAAAACGGTCAGCGTCCGCCGATGGTTCCGTTCCCCTCGACCTTTTTGGCGATCGGCCTCGGCTCAACTCGCTTGGGGGTAGTAAGATTGGCCGCAACCAACGCTGATGCCTGCCTCGGGACGATCGGCCACCACAGGAAGCGTCAGCCGGAACTGGCCTTGTCGCGCTCCCACAAACCGATCCGGTTGCCGTTGGGGTCCAGGAACAGACCGAAGAAGCCCCAGCCTTCGCCGATGTCTGTCCGTTGCTTGATGATCGTACCGCCAGCGTTGCTGATTGCGGTCAGGGTTGCGGGGATGTCAGCGACTTTGATGTAGAAGACGATGCCGCCTTCAGGGGAAGGCTTCTTCTTGCTGTCGAATCCGCCTTCCAGCGTCCCGGCCTGAAACATACTGTAGGCATCCCCTGAGCGCCGCGATTCCCAGGAAAAAATCTTGAGATAGAAAGCCTCGGCGCGGGCGAGATCCGGGGCGGGAATTTCCAGATAGCACAGCGGATTGGCGACAGTTTGGTTCATGGTAAGCCTTCGGAACCAACCTCGCCGAATGTCCAGCCGTGGCCACGAGGACTTCAGCGTGACCGGTTGTACTGCTTCATCCACACCGACCTGCGTCGTGGTGGGATTGATCCAGATGGATCCGGTCCCACCGGCTTGACTCGCTCTCCGGCTCTAGCTAGCTGGCGCGCCGGCATCCAGCCGTGCATTTCCGTCGAGGAGTCCTCCATGGCCAAGCTTTCATCCCGCGTCGGGCGCATCGACGCCAGCGGCATCCGCAAGGTCTTCGACCTCGCGAAATCGCTGAAGGATCCCATCAACCTGTCGATAGGGCAACCCGACTTCGCGGTACCCGGTGAGGTCAAGCAGGCGGCGATCGCGGCGATCAACGCCGGGAAGAACACCTACACCCAGACCCAGGGCATCCCGGAACTGCGCGACCTGCTGCTCGTCGACGAGGCAGCCTACCACGGCCGGCGCTATGGCACCGAGGAGATCCTGATCACCAGCGGGGTCAGCGGCGGGCTGTTCCTCGCGCTCTGCGCTCTCGTCGATGACGGCGACGAGGTCATCATCCCGGATCCGTACTTCGTCATGTACAAACACCTGGTGCGTTTGTTCGGCGGCGTACCGGTGTACCTCGACACCTACGACACCGGTTTCGCACCCGCCGCCGATCGTTTGGAAAATCTCATCACGCCGCGCACCAAGCTGCTGCTGCTGAACAGTCCGGCCAACCCGACTGGGCGGATCCTTGCGCGCGACCACCTGCGCGCTCTGGCCGCAGTCAGTGCGAAGCACGGCCTCGCGGTGATCTCGGATGAGATCTATCGCGGCTTCGCCTATGTCGACTGCCCGTCGATGGCGGAATTCCTGCCGGATGCCCTGGTGCTGGGTGGCCATTCCAAGACCTACGCGATGACCGGCTGGCGCCTGGGTTACGCTTGCGGGCCGAAGGACCTCATTCAGGCCATGACGAAAGTGCAGCAATACAGCTTCGTCTGCGCTCCCTCGATCGCGCAGTACGCCGCCCTGGCCTGTCCGCAGGTGGATCTCAAACCGAACCTGGATGCCTACCGCGCCAAGCGCGACCTGATCGCCGGATTGCTCGCGCCAGCCTATGAACTCGCGCCACCCGACGGCGCGTTCTACCTGTGGGCGAAGGCCCCGCGCGGCTTGAGCGGCGACGAGCTGGTGACCCAGGCGATCGCGCGCAACCTGCTCATCATCCCCGGTTCGGTGTTCAGCGAACGCGCCAGCCACTTCCGCATCTGCTACACCGTGCCCGATGACAAGCTGCGCGCGGGGGCTGAGGTCCTGCTGGCCCTGGCGAAAGGCTGAACATGCGCTTCGACTTGGTGCTCTGCGATGTTGACGGTTGCCTGTGCCCGGAGCATCCGGGCCCGCTCGATGTCGGTGCGCTGGCCACGGTGGCGGCGCACAACCGCGCCGCGCGCGAACGCCGCGACCGGCCGCGGGTGGTGCTGTGCACCGGCCGGCCGCAACCTTATGGCGAACTGCTCTGCCGCCTGATCGAGGACTTTGACGGCCCGGCGATCTGCGAAAATGGGGTGTGGCTCTACCATCCCGCGAACAATCGCTACGAGTTGGATCCGACCATCACCCCGGCGCAGATCGCCGCCGTGCAGGAACTGGTCGGTTGGATGCGTGATCGTTACGGCGCGCACGGGGCGCAGATCCAACCCGGCAAGGATGCGTCGGCGTCGCTTTATCATGGCGACCATGACTGGCTGGTCGGGGTGCGCGCCGAGGTCGCCGCCGAGGTCGCCCGGCGTGGCCTGCCGATCCGGGTGTCGATGTCCTGGTTTTACGTCAACTGCGATCTCGCCCACATCAGCAAGGCGTCAGGCATCCGCCGCCTATTCGTGTCGACCGGCATCGGCCGCGAACGCTCGGCCGGCATCGGCGACACCCTGGGCGACCTCGCCATCGCCGACAGCGTGGCGTGGTTTGCCTGTCCGGCGAACGCCGATCCGAAGCTGAAAGAGCGCGCGCAGTACGTGTCGCCCCTGGCCGAGGCTGCGGGGGTGGTGGACATCCTGGAACAGATCGGCCGGCTTACCTACTGAGCTTCCGTCTTCAGGTTGACATCGCCAGATTCCGGAGCCTGGGACCGCGGGCCACTGGCCCGCCTGCGGAAATCCAGGCTTTCGAGCGGGCCAGTGGCCCGCGGTCCCAGGGTGCGCCTGTCAACCTGCATAGGAATGCTCAGTAATTGCAGTTGGCCAATCCCGGGGCCTCGCGCCTGTCGAAAGTAATTTCAGGCAACATTGCAGTTGCCGCAGACGAGCTGTAGGCATTCGCTTTCCTGGAAGGTATCCTGGGAACCAGGACGCCTGCTTTCGCCGCATCCATTTTCCCTGACCAACCCCGACCCGGATCCGCCATGACCACCCTGCCAACCGGCGTGCAACTGCTCCACGATCCTCGTTTCAACAAAGGAACCGCCTTCACGCCCGATGAACGGCAGGCCCTGGGCCTGCGCGGGTTGCTGCCACCCATCGTCGCCGATTCGGCGCTCCAGAGCACGCGCATCCTGAATGAACTGAAACGGCAGGCCAACGACCTCGAACGCTATGTGAAGCTCATCGCGTTGCAGGACCGCAACGAGACCCTGTTCTACCGCGTCGTCATCGACCACATCAACGAGCTGATGCCGCTGATCTACACCCCGACCGTTGGCCAGGCCTGCCAGCTGTACGGCCTGATCTACCACCGGCCGAGGGGCCTGTTCATCTCGCTCAACGACCTCGGCCACGTGCGGGAATGCCTCGCCAACTGGCATGAGGACAATGTGCGGGTCATCGTGGTCACTGATGGCGAGCGCATTCTTGGCCTGGGCGATCTCGGCCTGGGCGGCATGGGCATCCCGGTCGGCAAGTTGTCGCTCTACACCGCTTGCGCCGGCGTCCATCCCCGGTCGTGCCTGCCGGTGATGATCGATGTCGGTACCGACAACCAGACGCTGCTCGACGATCCGTTCTATCTCGGCCTGCGGCAGAAACGCGAGCGTGGGCCGGATTACGATCGCCTGATTACCGAGTTCATCACGGCGGTGCAGGAACGCTGGCCGGATTGCCTGATCCAGTTTGAGGACTTCGCCAACGCCAACGCCTTCCGCCTGCTCGAGGACTGGCGCGACCGCGTGTGCAGCTTCAACGATGACATCCAGGGCACCGCCTCGGTGGCGCTGGCGGGACTCTTGTCAGCAACCCACCTCACCGGTCGCTCGCTCGCCGACAGCCGCATCCTGTTCCACGGTGCCGGCGAGGCCGGTCTAGGCATTGGCAACCTGATCACCGCCAAGCTGGTCGATGGCGGATTGAGCGAGTCTGAGGCGCGGCAGCGTTGCTGGTTCGTCGATTCCTCGGGACTGGTGGTCGCCGGTCGCGATCGCCTGACCCCACACAAGGCGCACTTCGCCCACGCGCATCCGCCGGTCGCGGATCTGCTCAGCGCGGTCAAGGCGCTCAAGCCGACTGCGCTGGTCGGCGTGTCCGGGCAGGGGCGTTCGTTTACCCCCGAGATCCTCGCCGAGATGGCCCGCCTCAATGAAAAGCCGGTGATCTTCGCGCTGTCGAACCCGACCTCGAAATCCGAATGCACCGCCGAAGAAGCCTACACCGCCAGCGCCGGCCGGGCGGTCTTCGCCAGCGGCAGCCCATTCGCACCGGTCACCATCGACGGCAAAACCCATGTTCCGGGCCAGTGCAACAACGCCTACATCTTCCCCGGCATCGGCCTGGCCGTGGTCGCCACCCGCGCAAGGCGGGTCACCGATGCAATGTTCATCGTCGCCGCCGAAGCGTTGGCGCAGCAGTCGGGCCACGCTGATCGTGCACTCGGCCGCATCTTCCCCTCGTTGTCGCAGATCCGCGCCGTCAGCCGCGAGATCGCCATCGCCGTCGCTGAATCCATCTTTGCCCAGGATCTCGCCGGCGTCCCGCGACCGCCTGACATCCGCGCTCTGGTGGATGCGGCGGTCTACGAACCGGTGTACCGGCCGCTGACGGCGTAGGTCGATCAGGCCTAGTGGGGGTATCCGATCCTGCATGACGCAGACCCGGATCGGGTCCCGGCTTGCCCAGGCCGATCGGTCACGGTACCCAAGGCGTCCCAGGAGCATCCACATGGCGTCACTGTCCTTTTTCCAGAACCGTCTCGGCCGCACTGACGGCGTCAGCCTCGAGGTCGACAAGTGGCGCCACATCCTGCGCGACCGCCTCGGCCACACGGTATGGTACGGTTCCGGAAATGACGATGTCGCCGGCAACTACGTCATCCCGGAACTCTACGCCCAGCATCCGCGCACCTGGCGGATTCTTCGCAACGCCACGGTGGAATACACAGATTTCGCGCGCGAAGAGGATCTCGAGCTCGAGATCTACAACCACGCCGACATCATCGAGTCGAAGATCTTGCAGTTCATCACCGAGAAAAAGCTGAACGTACTGTTGCCCAACAATCTGTGCTCGGGCGGCTACCAGCCGGCGGCGGCGATCGCCTTCCACCGCGTCCTGCGTCGCACCGGCATCCCGGCGATCATCCACAGCCATGACTTCTACTTCGAGGACTCGGGCGAAGTCAAGGCGACCTGCCACGTCACCGCGTCGATCTACGAACGCTACTTCCCGCCCAAGCTGCCCAACGTGCAGCACGTGGTGATCAACCACATCTCGCAGCGCGAGATCAAGCGGCGCAAAAACATCGACACCACCGTCGTCCCCAACGTCTTCGACTTCGACCAGCCGGCGTGGGTGCACGATGCCTACAACCAGGATTTCCGCGCAGCTTTCGGCATCAGCCGCGACGACCTGGTGTTCCTCCAGGCGACCCGCATCCTCGACCGCAAGGGCATCGAACTCGCCATCGACACCGTGGCTGAACTCGGCTCCGCCGCCCGCCGCAAGGCGCTGACCGGAGTGCGCACCGCGTCCGGCGGTACCTTCGTTGCCGCCAAGCGCCTGGTGCTGCTCGCCGCCGGCATCGTCGAAACCATCGGCATCAGCGGAAACTACTGGGGTTCGCTGCAGGAACGTGCGAAGGAAAAAGGCGTGGAACTCATCCACGTTGGCGACCGCGTGAAGCACAGCCGGGGCGAGCTGGCAGACGGATCGAAGGTCTACTCGCTCTGGGACAGCTACGTCGAGGCCGACTTCGTGACCTACCCCAGCCTGTGGGAAGGCTGGGGCAACCAGTTCATCGAAGCGGTGTTCGCCCGCCTGCCGGTGCTGATCTACGAGTACCCGGTGTGGAAGACCGATCTCGCCCCGGCCAACTTCGATGTGGTGTCGCTGGGCGACACCGTCACCGGCAAGGACCGCCGCGGTCTGGTTGAGGTCGCGCCGGCCAAGCTCGCTGCGGCCGCCGATCAGATCATCGCCATTCTCACGGATCCGCAGCGCCGCAAGGCGATCGGCGACCATAACTATGAGGCCGGGCGCAAGCATTTCGGCTACGACACGCTCGAACGCCTGATCCGCGAACTGCTGGCGAAGCACCACATCGCCTGAAGCGCTGATGGAGCGGCTTGCGTTGCGGACGGGTTGCCCACATCGCCTTACCGAGGATCATTCGCAACCCATGCCCGATCCTCGCTGCGAACGCATCATCAACGGCTGCCGACTCTTCGCCCGGCTCGCTCCGGCGGGGCGTGAACGCCTGGCCGCCATCGCACGGCCGGTTGACGCTCCGGCCCGCCACCTGCTGTTCCGCCAGGATGATCCCTGTCCGGGCGCCTTCGTTGTCGGTCGCGGCCGGGTGCGCGTCTACAAACTCGCCCCGAGCGGCAAGGAGCACATCCTGCACCTCGTCGGCCCGGGCGGGATCTTCGCCGAGGCCGCGGTCATCGGTGGTTTCCCCTGCCCCGCTTTCGCCCAGACGACCGAGGCGAGCGAACTCGCGCTGCTGCCGGCCCACGACCTGATGGCGCTGCTGCGTGCTGACCATGCCTTCTGCCTGGATCTGCTCGCCGGCATGGCAGGCTGGCTGCATTCCATGGTCGATCAGGTCGACGCCCTGGTGCTCAGCGACGCCAGCGGCCGGCTGGCGCGTTGGCTGCTGGCCAACGTCGGCCCGGATGGGGTCGCGCACCTGCCCAGCCCGAACCGGCTGCTCGCGCTGCACCTCAACCTGACCGCCGAGACGTTGTCGCGCACCTTGCGGCGGTTCACGGATGAAAACCTGATCGCCCACGATGGTGATCGTATCTCCATCCGCGACCGCGACGGCCTGGGATCGGTGGCATCGGGGGTGTAGGTCACCCAGCGGCGTTTGCCTCACCCAGCGGCGGCGAGGACGACGATCAGCGCGATGACCCCAACCACGATCGCGGCATCGACCGGCCCAGTCAGGACATAGAGCGCCCGACGACTGCCCAGCACTGCCTGATCGCGTTCGCGCCAATAGAATCGCATTCCCCCCGTCGCCGTCACGGTGCGGTTCGCCACCGGATTGAACCAGGTGGCGGCGAAGGCGTCGGCTTCGCCGGAAGGGGCATTAATCTCGATCAGCCGGGGAATCCCCTCCGGGGCCGAGGCTGGGAAACGCTCCAACGCCACCGGGGTGACGGCGGTCGCAGTGTTGCTCCAATCATCCACCACGTGCAGGACGACGGTGGCCTGGCCGGTCGCGCCCGGCAGCGGCGCGGGTGGTCCAGCCTCGTACATCGCCGGCCGGCCGATTTTGGGATCGCAGGGTAGCCACAGCAGCACATCGCGCTTCTTGCCGCCGCGCAGGGCCTGAGGGACGCTGTAGACATGATGCCCGCTGGCAGGTTCGCGATCGCGCGAAAGGCCCAGATAGGTGGCTTGGGACTCGGGGCTCGCCGTCTGCAATTCACGGATCTCGGCGGAGAACTGATCGTTCGACCGCGACAGGGCACCAGAGACGCATCCGGATCCGCACCAGGTGCAAAAGACGATCGCAAGCATCAGGAGCCAGCGATTCATGGGGCGTCCTTTCCGGATCCGGTGGCAATCGGGGTAGGCAAGGCAGGTGCCGGCGCAACGATTGCCGATGGTGCCACCGGAACGGCCTCTGGCGTCAGTGGCGGTGGTGCTGGCTTCGGCCAGTCGAGCCCCTCGCGCCACGGCGGCACGATCACGGTGCCGCGCGCGAAATCACGGCCATAGATGAAATCCGCGTCGGATCCCACCATCAGGCGGATGTACTGTACCGACTGCGGGCTCGCGGGGGCTCGGTCGATCTGGACCGGTGGCGGCCAGCCCAGGCCGAGATGGCGCCACATCTTTTCCTCGCTGGCATGGACCGGCAGCGAGGTCAACTGCTGGGAAAGGGCGACGAGATCGATCCGAGGACCGGTGAGCTGGGTGCGCAGTTCATGCATCGGTGCCAGCGGTCGGGCCGGCTGACTGGGCTGGCTGGAGCCGGAATCGGACGAAGCGGTCAGGAACGACACGAGGAAGGACAGATCCACGCCATCATCGTGCGATGACTGAGCTGACTTGGGATTCCCGATCGGCTCGGACTTTTTCCAGCCGGCGTTGAACTGGTCCTCGCGCTTACCGGCGGCGTGTGCGATCTTCGTGCTGCCCGTATCGATCGCACGCGCCGATTTTTCGAACCCGCGCCCGATTTTGGCGTCGACATCGCGACAACCGTTCAGGAGCAGCGCCAAGGGGATGACGGCAAACACGCGTCCGAAGTAGGGTTTCATGCGTGGCACTCTAGCACCACGGCAAGGGACGTCGAGCGACCTGTCCTGTGGCGTCCAGGGCGTCGCAAAAGTCGGCCCCCTGGGATCGCGGACGTCTCGTCCGCATGGATAAAGTGCGTGCGCAGCACGCCGCCAACCGACTTTTGAGGTGCCCCGTGTGGTGTCCCGTCATGAAGCGTCCTGATCAACGCCACGTTCACTTCGGCCGTGGTCGGGGCCGCTCCGTCATCGTGGCTGCCGTCGTCGCCTGGGTTGGCAGACGGCGGGAGTTCTTGTTCAGTGACGACTTTGGCGGCTGCGGCAGCTTCAGCGGCGGGTGCCAGGCAAAGGCAGGCGAGGCGAAATGCAGCTTCAGTCTGGCCGTGTCCTGGTCGCGGCGCAGGCGCAGCCAGGTTACGATCGCGGTGCGGTCACGGTGGTTGTGGGCATTGTCGGGAATCAGGGCGACGAGGTCGCGCAGGCGGGCCTCAGCGGCAGCGACCGCGAGGACACACCGCTGCGCCTTCCCCACCTGATTCATGCGGCTGAGGATCCGCGACAATCCGTTCAGGTGGTCGAGGTTGTCGAGGTCGCACGGCAAGCGCCGGGCCTGGACGAGGGCGAGTTCCAGCGCCAGATCGTGGCGACCAAGCATGCCGATGGCTTGGGCGCGCCGACCATCGAGGGTATCGAGGGGCCCGACTCGGCCGCGCAGGACCTCCAGGTAGTATGCCTTGGTGCCGACATCCTTCTTGGTGTCGCTGCCGGCGGTCAGTAACCGCATCTGGATCGCGCTCACTCCGCCGCCGTCGCCGAAATCGCGGCCAGCCTGGATGACGGATCCGGCCAGCGCCGTCAGGCAGAGCGCAACGAGGAGCAGGCGCGATCGGGTGCCGCCCAGAGCAACTGACGATCCGGCCTCAGTCACGCCTGGGCTGGCATAGGCCCACGAGGACCCAGCCAGCAGCGCAAGCAGCAGGATCGGCCCGGTCTGGGTGAGGTGCACCGAGACCATGGCCGCCGCCGCCACGCCGGCCCACGCGAGCAGCAGGCCCTGCGCGCCGGGTTCATCGCGCCGCCGCCACAGGGGCGCCAGTGTCGCGGCAAGCGCGAGTCCGAGCAACGCGATCAGCAGCAGGCCACCTTCGATGATCAATTCCAGCAGTTCGTTGTGGCAGTGCTCGGGAAAGCTGGGCACGGTCAGCCAGGCGGCGGCGAACGACGGCTGCTCGGGCAGCACCGCGATGGCGGAACCAGGGCCATGCCCAAGCGCCAGGTTGACCGGCGACCACGATTCGATGGCGGCCCGGGCCAGGAAGATGCGCTGCTGCCACGAGGGTTTGGCGAGCAGATCGCCCAGCGTGCCATTCCAGGCCAGGACGAGGGCGAGCAGGGCCACGGCGACCAAGCCTGCCGCGACCGGTGCCTGCCAACGGCGTGGCAATTGGAGGACCACCGAGCCAAGAACGACGGCAACCACGATGAGAAGGGTTGATCCCACCAGGTCGCGTGCGCCGGGGATGAGAATCCCGGGAATCGCGACCAGGGCGGCGAAGCCCAGGCCCAAAGCGAGCAGGATCGCCGCGCCGCGTCGAGGCGGCTGCGCTGGCAGCGGGTCGGATCGATTTTCCCGCCAGGCCAGGGCGAGGCCGACGGCAACGCCGAGCAAAGGTAAAGCGCCTTCGATGAGGAAATTTCCCAAGCCAAACGGAGGGTTTGGCCCGACGGCGACGGTCCCGCGCACCACGCCCCAGCCACCCCACCAGGGCGAGGCGACCCCAAGGGCGCCGATCCCCAGTGCGACCACGCCAACCCCGGCGATCGCCAGCACCTGCCGGGTACCGACCCGACCCGCCCACCACGCAGCCAAGCCCGCTGCGGCGGCCAGGGCGGCGGCGCGGTCAGCCAGACGCAGGGCGCCGGGTTCACGCGGCGGCGCGTGTTCCAACCCCGGCATCACAGCCCACAGCACCACCTGCCAGAGCAGCGCCAGCAGGCACCAGGCGGCCGGATGTACCGCAAGCAGCCGCGCCGGCAGATCGCGTCCGACGGCCGGCAGCCACGGAGCTGGTCCACGTTTCCAGATCGCGATCGCGCCGGCCAGCGCCGCCAGCGCCAGCACTACGTTGCCGGCGCGACCTCCGTCCATGACCCGGCCGAGCGCGGGATCGCCGCCATAGGCCCAGTACACTGCGCTGCACGGCAGGAAGAGCAGCGGGACAAACCAGGGCCACCAGGAGGATGGCGGACGAATGGCAGGAGCGGCGCTCATCGCAGCAGACAACGACCGGCATCCGGTCGGGCCATCACCGCGCTCATACGATCCCGCCATCGCTGATCGAGATTCCGCGCAGCGCCATGCGCAGCTCTTCCGGATTGTTCACCGCCGCCAGGGCGGAATCCATGCTGATCAGCCCGGCGCGGTAGAGCCGCACGAGCACCTTGGTGTAATGCTCGCTGCCGCTCTCGTTGTCCTTGGCGAGCGCATCAGCGACCTTCAGGTCTTCGCCCTCCATGATCATCTTTTTGATGATCGGGGTGATGAACATGAGCTCGACCGCGGGCACCTGCGGGATCTCGGGCTTGGCGCCGGTGAGCAGCTTTTGATTCACCACCGCGCGCAGGTTGAAGGCAAGGCTGTTGCGGATGTGGGCGTGCTTGGCGGGCGGGAACAGTTCCAGGATGCGGCCGATGGTGCTGGCGCAGTTTGACGAGTGGATGGTGCCGAACACCAGATGCCCGGTCTCGGCGGCGGTGAGCGCGGTCTCGAACGTTTCAGCATCGCGCATCTCGCCCAGCAGCATGACATCGGGATCCTCGCGCACGGCCGAGCGCAGGGCTTCGTCGAAGGCCGACACGTCGAGGCCGATCTCGCGCTGGTTGATCAGGGCCTTGTCGTCGGTGAAGCCGTATTCGACCGGATCTTCGATGGTCAGGATGTGGCAGCGCCGGGTATGGTTGATGTCGTCCAGCACCGCCGCGATGGTGGTCGACTTGCCGGAACCGGTGATGCCACCCATCAGCACCATGCCCTGTTCGTACAGGGCGAGCTTGGCGATCGACGGCGGCAGGTTGAGTTCAGCGTACGTCGGCACCTTCGGCTTCACCCGCCGGATCGCCGCCGACAGCTTGCCGCCGGAACGAAAAATATTGCAGCGGAAGCGCCCGCTGCCATCCGGCAGTGGGTAGGCGAAGTCGGCATAGCCGCGATCGTCGAGGTCCTTCTGGGCCCGGGGATTGAACATCGGCATCACCAGCCCCGCGATGTCCTCGCCGGACAGGGGCGCGCTCTTCAGCCGGACCAGGTCGCCCTTGATGCGGAAGATCGGCGGTTCGCTCGCCTTGAGGTGGAGATCGCTGGCGTTGTGTTTCGCCATCAGGGTCAGGAGTTCATCGATGCGCATGCCGGGGTTGTAGGGGGGCAGGCGACGTCGTCACCGGGGCGATCCAGGCGGGACGCCCGGTGTGCGTCTGACTGGTAGCGCCGGCTTCAGCCGGCTCGGTGGCGCGACTTCAGTCTCCCGACCATGTTCTTGAACCCTTCGGGGGGTTGAAACCCGCCGCTGGGGATTGGCCATTTGCGTCGTCAAACTACAGAAACCAGCAAACACGCTTGCGCCTGGGACCGCCGGTTTCCAACCGGCCGCTGACCGCAGGGCGAGCCGGCCAAGGCCGGAAAGATGGTGACTTGCTGGATAATATTGGTCGGCCTTGGCCGGCTTGCATGATCACCCCGTACGAATGGCAATCCCCAGCGGCGGGTTGAAACCCGCCGTCCATGCCGGCTGAAGCTGGCGCTACCAACCAGCGGCTGAAGTCGGGATGCCCTTGGCGACGGTGCCGGCGTGCCGAGCATCCCCATACATGCACGGACCGACCGCTTCTGCCCCCACCCGCGACCTGCCCAGCCCCTTCGGACCGCATCCGCTTGATGCGCTGATCACGCCGGAACGCTGCCGCCGTTTCCGTCAGGTCTTGGCGCGGCGAACGGGACGTTTGGCCGTGGTGGTCGAAGACTGCCACGATCCGCACAACGCCACCGCCGTGGTGCGGACCTGCGATGCTTTCGGCATCCACCGGGTGGTGGTGATCACCGGTCGCAACAGCTTCAAGGTCAACCCGAAGATCAGCCAGGGCTGCCACCGTTATGTCGCGATCGAGCACTACGACGCCGTCGCGCCCGCCGTCGCCAGCCTGCGCGCGCGCGGCTTCCGCCTGCTGGTCAGCGATCTCGCTGCCAATGCCGCCGTCGGCCCGCAACGGCTTGCGCCCGCGTTGGCTGAATCCCCGATCGCCTTGGTGTTCGGCTCGGAATCCACCGGCGTCTCGCCGGAACTCAGTGCCGCCGCCGACGGCTATTTCCTCATCCCGATGGCGGGCTTCAGCCAGAGCCTGAACCTGTCGGTATCGGTCGCCGCCAGCCTCTACGCCCTGCGCGGCGAGGCCCTGGCCCAGGACCAGCCAGGCGATCTCAGCGCCGACGAGCAGCGCGCCTGTTACGAATCCTGGATTCGCGCCGATCGCGGCGCGGCGGCCGATCTCGTGATGCGCCAGGCGCCCGGCATGCGCCTGATGACCGGCAAGCAGGGCGAAACCTTGGAAGTTTTGGGACCGGAATGACTGCCATCGTAGTCAGCGCATCCATTTCCACTCGTCTCGCTCCGTACTGGTGGCTGGCACGCCTGACCTTCCTCAAACTGATGGCGTACCGCTGGCGCTACCTCACCGGCATCGCGACCTACTCGATCTTCGTTGGCGGTCAGTACGCGGTATGGATGGCGGTCTTCGCTTCGCGTGGCATCCCGGCCGACGGCACGCTCGATGGCCTGACCCTGGCTGAGATGGCGACCTATCTGGCCGTGGGGTACATGGCGCGGGCGTCGTATTTCACCAACACCGACAGCGAGATCGCCGAGCGGTTCAGCAGCGGCAACGTCGCTCTCGACTTGCTCAAACCGCTGGATTTCCACGCCCAATGGCTGGCTCAGGCGGCGGGCGAGACCGCCTTCCGCCTGATCTTCTTCGCCGCCCCGATGGCGCTCGCGCTGGTGCCGCTGTTCGGCGTCGCCGCCCCGGCCGGTCCTGGCTGGTGGCAGTTCCCACTCCTGTTCCTGGCCGCGTTCTGGATCAATGCCGAACTCAACCTGCTCGCCGGCACCATCGCGTTCTTCCTCGAGGACGGCACCGGCCTGATGAGCCTGAAGCGGAACCTGATCATGTTGTTGTCGGGCCTGATGGTGCCGCTGCACTTCCTGCCTGGTTGGCTCGCCACCGCCACGACCTGGCTGCCATTCGCCGCGATCGGCTACTACCCGACCCTCGCCTACGTCGGCAAGCTGGGCACCGGCGCCCTGCCGACCTTCCCCCAGGCCGCGCTGGCCGCGCTGTGTTGGGGTCTCGCCCTGCGGCTCGCCAATCGCTGGTTGTTCGCGCGCGCGCGGCAGCGGTTGGAGGTGCAGGGCGGATAAGAGCACACGGAACCACAACCCTGGGACCGCCAGGCTCCAGCCTGGCCGAGCGATCCGATCCATGGGATGAGTCTTGGGATGAAGGGCGGATAGGACAGCACGAACCCTGTTGCCCGTTCCCAGCGTCAGGCAGCCAGGCTGGAGCCTGGCGGTCCCAGGGTCGGTTGTCTCACGGCAACCGCGGGAACTTCCCGAACGCCGGCTTGCGCTTCTCCAGATAGGCCCGGTGACCCTCTTTGCCTTCCTCGGTCATGTAGAACAGCAGCGTCGCGTTGCCGGCGAGCTCCTGCAAACCGGCCTGGCCGTCGCAGTCGGCGTTGAAGGCTGATTTCAGGCAGCGCATCGCCAGCGGTGAATGCTGGAGCATCTCGTCGCACAACGCGAGCGTCGCCGGTTCCAGTTCGGTAAACGGCACCACCCGGTTGACCAGCCCCATCGCCAGGGCCTCGGCTGCGCCGACACGGCGGCAGGTGAACCAGAACTCGCGTGCCCGTTTCTGCCCGATGCAGCGCGCGAGGTAGCTCGCACCGTAACCGCCGTCGAAGCTGCCGACCTTCGGACCCGTCTGGCCGAACACCGCGTTGTCGGCGGCCACCGTCAGATCGCAGACGAGGTGCAGCACCTGACCGCCGCCGATCGCCCAGCCCGCGACCATTGCCACCACCGGCTTGGGGCAGGTGCGGATTTCACGTTGCAAGTCGAGCACGTTCAGGCGCGGCACCGCATCGCCGCCCTTGCCGCCAACGTAGCCGCCGTGCCCGCGCACGCGCTGGTCGCCGCCGGAGCAGAACGCCTTTTCACCTGCACCGGTCAGAACGATCGCGCCGACCTCCTGGTCGTCGCGCGCATGCGCCAGCGCATCACGCAGCTCCTGCACCGTCTTCGGGGTGAAGGCGTTGTGCACCTTCGGCCGGTTGATGGTCAGCTTCGCCACCACGCCGTCTTCCCGGCGCTGGTGGTGGTAGAGGATGTCCTCGTACGAACGGTCGATCGCGGTCCAGGCGGGCATGGGCGGATTCCTTGCGCCTTCGGCGCGGGCGGGCCGGCGGCATGGTGGGGCGCTGATTGGTGGGGCAATCGCGACGCAGGAATGGGGGCGTCTCAAAATTCGGTCTTCCTGGGAGCGCCGGCGTCTCGCCGGCCGGAAAAGCAGCATCCGAAGGATGCCCTGGGGATTGGCCATTTGCGTCGTCAAACTACAAAACCAGCAAAAACGCTTGCGTCTGGGACCGCCGGTTTGCAACCGGCCGCTGACCGCGAGGCGAGCCGGCCAAGGCCGGAAAGATGGCGAATTGTTGGATAATTGTGGTCGGCCTTGGCCGGCTCGCCTGATCACCCCGTACGAATGGCCAATCCCCAGAGCATCCGAAGGATGCCAACAACCGACTTTTGAGCACCATTACCGGCGCTTCGCCCTGACCATCCACCGAAGAACCGTTCTCATCTGCCGCGTGGGCTGAACGAAGCCGCCGTGGGAAACGCAGGAGAATGGCCACAGAGAGCACAAGGAGCACATAAGCTGGCAATTTGTGGCCTTTGTGCTCTTTGTGGCCATCAACTGTGCGGCAACAAATTGCGGCATGTTCTTTGGAAGGCAGCCTGGAATGGGGAACGCTCGCGCGGTCTCCACGTCTCCCGCATCTCCCGCAGTCCGCAGCCCGCCGAACGCGAAGAGCGAAGCGCGACACTCCGCCATCTTGCGGGTGCTTGACGACGGTCATCATCCGCCGACCACGCGCGAGACCGCCATGACCGACCCCCAGCCATCTGCCCTGATCCAGAACTATGCCCGGCAGGACATCGCGTTCGTGCGCGGGCAGGGTTGCACGCTCTGGGACGAATCCGGCCGCAGCTATATCGACGCTTTCGCTGGCGTGGCGGTAAGCGCACTCGGCCATGGCCATCCCGGGCTGGTCGCAGCGATCACGCGCCAGGCCAGTGCGTTGGCGCACATCAGCAACCATTACCGCATCCCTGAGCAGGAAGCCCTCGCGCGGCAGCTCGTCGCCCTGACCTTCCCGGGCCAGGTGCTGCTGTGCAATTCCGGGGCCGAGGCCAACGAGGCCGCGCTGAAACTGGTGCGGCTGTGGGGCAACGTGAAGCACGCCGGGCGCAAGACGCGGCTCATCGCCTTCCAAGGTGCGTTCCATGGACGCACGCTCGGCGCGCTCAGCCTGACCGCGAATCCCAAGTACCGCGAACCGTTCGCGCCGCTGCCGGTGGTGGAGTTCCTACCTTTCGGCGACGTTGCCGCCGCCGAGGCCGCGATCCGGGATGACGTTGCCGGCGTCTTCATCGAGCCGATCCAGGGCGAGGGCGGCGTGCACCCGACGCCGCCGGGATTCCTGGGAAAACTCAGGGAACTCTGCGATCGTCATGGCGCCGTGCTGGTGTTTGACGAGATCCAGACCGGCGTCGGCCGCACTGGAAAGACGTGGTGCTGGCAGCACGAAGGCGTGCAACCGGACATCGTGACCAGCGCAAAGGGTTTGGGCGGAGGCCTGCCGATCGGCGCCATCGTCGCCGCGCCGCATCTGGCAGCGTTGTTCACGCCCGGCCTGCACGGCACCACCTTCGGTGGCAACCCGCTCGCCTGCGCCGCCGCCCAGGTGGTGCTGGGAGAGATCGCCAAGCCGGGCTTCCTCGCCCACGTTACCGCGATGGGTGAGCGTCTGCGCCAAGGCCTGGCGACCGCCTTCACCGGTTGTGATGTGCGCGGCAAAGGGCTGTTGCTCGGGGTGCAACTCGACCGCGAACCGGGTTCGGTGGTCGCAGCTGCGCGGGCCGAAGGCGTGATCGTCGGGCCATCGGGTGCCAACACCCTGCGCCTGGCGCCGGCGCTCATCATCACCGCCGCTGAGATCGACGAATTGGTCAAGCGCCTGGCGCGGGCCTGGGCCGCGATCCGAGCCAAAACCTGATCAGATCGGGCGCACGCCCGGCAACGCCAGCGAAGCGGCAATGGTCGCGAGTTCGTTCAGTCCGGCGACGGTCAAGGCTGGCAGCGGCCGCGACGGCAGGCGCACCCGCCACCAGGCGTGCAGCGCATCCAGGGCGTGGCGGGCGAGATCATCGTCGCTGTGCCGCGTCTCGCCCCGCGCCGGGGCGGCGAGCAGCGGCAGCGCATGCAGCACCACGGCCGTCGCGGTGTCGGCGTGCTGGTCGGC
>CAMCMZ010000075.1 GCA_945876185.1 Candidatus Kuenenia stuttgartensis
GACAACTCGACCTGCGCGGCACCCGACTGCGCGTGACGGAAGGAACCCTGCGAACCAAATTGCCCCGAAGCCAGCCGCTTGGCCAGCACCCAGTACCCCGATCGATCGAAGATCAAAATCTTCACCCGGTTTCGCGCCTTACCCAAAAACACGAACGCATCACCCGAGCTGGGATCTGCTTTCAATTCCAGCGCCACCAACCCCGCCAAGGTATCGAATGACTTCCGCATATCGACGGCAGAACGGTAGAGGAAGATGCGCCGAGCGAATCCGAGCGTCAGCACGAAGCCACCGCAACCACCGCCGCACGCACAGCACTAACCAACGCCACCGGATCGCACCCCGCCGCCACCGCAATGCGCGCCGGACCGATAACGATGACCACGCCTGCAGGATCAACTCGTCCTGCATCCATCCCGGTGGATCCGATCTGCACGAATCCTGGACCCACGGGCAATTTTGTTCGCTCTCTATCGACACGCGCCAACCATCGCCGCAACGTCGCCGGCCGAATCCCGGCCCGACGACAGAAACCGGCCGCATCAGTCCCTCCTGAGCGACGCCACGAGGAAATGAGTTTGATTATCTCCGGCAGACGACGACGGCGGGCAGGCAAAGATGATTGGGACGGATGCATGCGACCTCCTGGGAGGTCGTCATTCTATCAGCCGGGGAAGAAGGTGGAGCATTTGCCCGTCGAACGCTTACGATGAATCTGCTGCGATGACGTTCGCCGACCGCAGGGGGACAGTTTGGCGCTTCATCCCTTGCGATAGTCGCGGAAATCGGCTATCCAAACCCATGCCCAGACGCTTCTCCCCATTCGCCCTGGCACTGCTCTACCTGATGGTCTGTCCCGTCGGGGCGGGATTGATGGCGGGTGAGAATCCCCCCATCGCTGACGCCCGGGCCTGGCTCAGGATCAACGACGGCCGCTGGCTCGATCAGCTCGTCACCCGCTTCTCTGCTGCGGCTGGCAGCGACACCAAGCCGCTGCAGGCCGCCCTCGCGCGTCAGCTCTTCCTCTGCCGGTCGCTCGACGGCATCGATCTCACCCGGCCGGCCTGGCTCGCCTGGCGTGGCGGCAACGCCCCGCTGGTGGCGGTCATCCCGGTGACCAACCGCAGCGAATTCGTGGCGTCCTTCGGCGTCGCACCGGATGGGGATCCGCCCCTGGTCCGGGTCTCGGACCGCGACGGCACCGCCGTCTTCACCCAGAGCCGCGCCTCGGGCATGTGGGAATACCGCCTGCTCATCTCCAACGGGGTCGCCTACCTCGCCCGTTCGGTGGACGAGTGCCGGCGTCTGGCTGCGATCCCGATTCCGTTCCCGCCGTCCGGCGCGCCGCCGGTCGCCTTCACCGCCAGCGGAGAATTCCTCGCGTCCCAGGGTCTGCCGGTCGGGATTCCGTTCGCTCCTCCCGGCAGCGGCGCAGCGCTGTTTGGTGGCCTTCTCCCCGATTTCAGCTCACCCTATGCGCTGGTCATGGCCCAGGTCGATACCGTGACTTGGGGCCTCCAGGCAGCCGGCAGTGATGGTCTGCGGTTGACCGCCAGCGCGACCGCCAAGCCGGGCAGCGCCCTGCTGGATTGGTTGGCACTGCAACGCAACCAGCCGAACCGGCTTTCCCCCGCCCTGCGCGGACCGGATACGGCGTTGACCTTTTTCTTGCAGGCTTCGTGGCAGGGGGTGATGGAGGCGTATATGCGCAGCCGGTTGCCGGAGCAGAAACTCCACGCCGGCAAGCGCTGGAGCGAGGCCGCCGCCGAATCATGGAACACCCTGGCGGCGTTGTCCGACCGCACCACGGGCGAGGCGTTCGCGTGGTCCCTCTGGCCGGAAGCAAAAGGCCCGTCGATCGAGATCGTCAACGTCCACGAAAACGCCCGCGCCAGTGAAGTGGTGACCGAGCTCGAACGCCAGGCGGCAGTGGTTTCCATCGGTGAAACCACGGTCGAAACCAGCGAGACGCTCAAGGTGAGCCATCGCAAAGGGCACCTCGACGTGGAACGCCCCCGTTCCGGCCGGATGCAGATCCCCTTTGAAAGCAGGATCTTCACCTGCGATCGCTTCGCCGTCCTGGTGCAGGGCATCAATGTCGAAGCGGCCAAGCTGGAAAAGCCGGATGAACTGGCCAAGCGGCTGCTCGCGATCAGCCCGCCGGAGGACGAGCCCTGCCTGGCAGCGGCGTGGCTGGACCTGAGCCGGTTCGTCCGCGCTTTTATCCCCCCGCAAGGTGAGATCGAATCGTTGACCCCGGTCGAGATCAAGGCGCGCATCACCGTCCTCAATGGGGGCTTAGCCCTCGACTGTTCCATGCCGGTGATCGCCCTGGGCCAGTTGTTCGGCCAAATAAGCCGGATCGATTCCAGTCGTCCGGTGCCGCGCCGGCGCTGAGTGCATCTTCCCGTCGACGTTCAGCCAGTGATCTTGCAGGGGATGAGCGCGTCCTCGTGGAAGGCGTAGACCGCACAGAGGCGGTGGTAGCCATCGGCGATGACGACCTTTCCATTGGCGCCATCACGGACGAGCAGCAGTGGTGACAGCGGCGTACCGGCCTTGATCTTGTTGGTGTCCTTGACGACGTGCGAGTTGCTGATTCCCAGCAACGACAGACCGGAGGCGCGGAAGATGTCCTTGGCCTTGAACGCGGACATCGGTGCCTTGCGCAGCCGCTTGACCAGCGTCTTTACCGTCTTGTCGTCGTGGATCAGCCCGAGGTACGAACTTGCGGCGGGATAATTGTGATCTTCGGGTTTCTTGAGCCAGGCGATGGTGGGGACTTTGGCCATGGGTTCCTTTCGACCGTCGGATCAGCTCAGCGGACCGCTGCAGCGATCAGTGCCTTGGCGAGGGCGTCGCGTTCGCCGCCAGGAAGCAGCACGGTCTCAGGCGAGCCCAGATCGGCGTCAGCCAGGATGGCGATCAGTGCGGTCTGGTCCTTTGCTTCGGCGGCGGCCAACAGCCGCACCCCGGCGGCGGGTTTGTCGTTTGCCAGCCGACGTACGGCGGTAAGGGCCGGCGACGGCGTCGCTGCGGCTTTGGTCAGCCAGGTCTCGACGCGGGCGATCTGGGCTTCCGCCTCGGCGGCCATCGCGGCCATGAGCGGCCGCACCGGCGGTGGCGCAGCGGGCTTCACCGGCGTTTTTGCGCCGGTGGCGACCACGCCCGCAGCAGGGATGACCACCTTGGCATCATCGGCCTCGGCGAAGGCCGGATTATTGCCGCGCATGAAGGTTTCACGGACGAAGTGGACCATGGCGTAGCGGTCAGCCGGCGGGACTGTGCGGAAATGCGGCATGTTCGCGCCGTAGCCCTTGTCGAGCACGACGTAGAACGCGTACGGCCCTTGGCCAAGGTCATTCTTCATGGCTTCAGCCTTGAAGTTGCGTGCTGGCGGATTCATCGCGAGCGGATTGGTGTCGCCCTCTGGGCCATGGCAGGAGGCGCACTTGTCCTTGTAGAGCGCCCGGCCGCGATCGAGCACCGCCGGCGAACGGTCGGCGACCAGCGCCTTGTGGTCGATGCTGGCGGCGGCCGGCGCGGCGAGTTTGAGCGGCCCGTGCCGGCGGGCTTCTTCGGCTCCGATGCCGTACCAGCGCGCGAACCACCAGGCGATGACCAGACTGATGCCGAGCAGGCAGACTGTCCACAGGACGGGATGCGAGGCGGCAGCGGCCGCTGGTGCAGGCGCCGCCGGGGCGGGCGCTGCAGAGTGGGCCGGAACAGGTTTTTCGCCGTGGCTTGACATGGTTGGCTAGCGGTGACTTCCAGTGGTTTTTCAGTGGATTCTGTGGATCAGTGGAGGTGCTCAGCACGGATGGCGGCGTCCAGCCCCGGATCGCCCTTGGGCACCAGGCCGTGCCGCTTCCAGAAGCCGGCGAAGAGAAGGGCAGCCAGGCCCGCAAAAGCGAGGCTGACCAGGAGTTCCGGGCCGAACAGCGGCAGGTTGCCTGGGTGGCTGCCGATGCCGGGCACGACCATCCAGGCGAGGTCGAGCAGGTTGCCGGCGAGGGCTGCGGCGGCGGCCAGGGCAAGGGCGACCGGCCGGGTGCGCAGCGATTGGCTCATGAGCAGCGCGAACGGGATCGCGGTGCGCAGGACGGCCTCAAAAGCATAGAAGTTGCCATAAGCACCGCTGGTGCGCAGCGCCAGCCAGCCGCGTTCCTCCGGGATGTCGGCGAAGTAGATCATCATGTACTGGCACAGCGCGGCGTAGGCGACGATGCAGCCCCAGGCGAGGGTCCAGGTGCCGAGATCGTGCAGGGTGTGGTCGCGCACCACGCCGGCGAGCGGCCCCTGCCTCAGCCACACCACGACCAGGACCAGCACCGCGAGGAAGGTCTGCACCGCGCCGGCAAAGCAGTACAGGCCCCAGATGGCGCTGACCGCGTGGACATCAAGCGACAGCAGGAAATCCCAGGTGAACAGCGAAAAGGTGAGTACGCCCAGGATCAGGGCGGCGACGCTCCAGCGCTTGTGCGCGGTCATGCTTCCGCCCGCGTCCTGGCCCAGGCTCTGGCCGACCAGACCGCCGCGCAGGACCAGCCATACCGCGAGGATCGCCGCCGTGGTGACGCCCCAGCGCAGCGGGCTCATCCAGGCGTCCTTGGCGGGGGTGGCGAAGAGGTGGGCGCGATCGGCACCGGGGAAGGCCCACTCCCACACGAACGGGGCACCGACGGCGAACAGCAGCAGGAATCCAAGAATCACCGCCGGCAGACCGCTGGTCAGCCCTTCAATCAGGCGGCGTACCGGAATCGTCCAGCGCGCACCGCCCAGGCTGTGGGAAGCGAGGAAGAACAGGGCGCCGAAGAAGATCCAGGTCGGGATCATGGTGCCGATGAGAACGCCGGCCCAGGCGCGCTGCGGCTGACCGGCAACCAGCAACCAGGCGAATGCGCCCAGGCCGACGACGATGAGCGCGGCGGCCAGCCCGCGCAAGGAACTGGCCTCGAACGGTGCGGTGGCCGGAACCGGGGCAGAATTGGTCATGGGCGGGGTAGTCACGGTTTGGTGCTCGGTTGCGGCCAGCCGGCCTGTTCCCATTCCGGCTTCGGTTCAGGTGCAGGCAAGAAGACGGCGGCGGCCTCGGCACTGACGGCCTTGATCGCCTTGAGGTCGGCCTCGCGCTGTTCCAGGAGCGACTTGGCCTCCTTCACCTTGGTCTGCACGTCGGGCTTGTCGGGATACAGGCGCAGTTCGTTCTCGGCGGCGGCGAGCACCTTGGCCACGTCTTTGCTGGCGATGGCGGCACGCGACAGCGCGCGCAGGTACAGCACCACCGCCCAGCGGTCGGTGAGCGGGATCTGGGCGCTGAAGCCGGGCATGCGGGCGCGGCCGCGTGCAATGATGTGCTGAATCTGGCCGTCGCTCAGCGCCGTAACATTCACGTCGTTGAGCGGCGGAGCGGGAAGGAAATCGTTGATCGGCGCGGTGGTGGGATCGCCATCCGCCCCATGGCAGGTGCTGCACAGGATGCGGTAGTGGCGGGCGCCGGCCTTCAAAACCTGAGTCGTGGGCAGCAGGGGATTCTGGAGCTTCGCCGCCAGGGCGACATCCTTGGCATCAAGGGCATAGGTTTCGACTCCACGCGCCACCGTGCCAGGCACCGGTTCGAGCACGCTGGGCGCGACTTTCAGCGACACCGCTGTGCCGCCGTTGCCGTCGGGCGACCCGATCCGGCGCTCGACCACCTGCTGGCTGCGATAGGCCGGAGATTCGTACATCCGATCCGGGCGGACGCGGATGCCGCGCTCGTCCTTGGTTTCCTCCTGGCAGCCGGTCATCAGGCCGGCGGCGATCACGGCAGCAATCAGACAAACGGTCTTAGACATGGGCGGTCTCCCCATGCGCGATGCTCAGGGCGGAAGTCAGCACGAGCGGACCGACCTCGCTCGCACCGAGTTCGATGAGCTTGGCGCGGACGGCCGCCGGATCCGCACCGAGCACCACCAAGGCATGGCGGTCATCGGTGCAGCGGGCCGAGACGATCTCGACCAGCGGGTTCGGCAGCAGGCGGCTGGTGTGCAGGGCGAGGTTGAAATTGACGATCGCTCCGATGAGCAGCGCGGTTTCGAGCACCGGCACGACGAACAACGGCCAGGCAAAGTACGGCTTGCCTGAGACGTTGAGCGGCCAGTCGACCACGCCGAGGAAGTGTAGCCCACCCATCGCGGCAAGCAGACCAAGCAGGATCACGCCCAGCACCGGCCGGCCAATCCACGAGCGTTCGAGGCCCAGGATCGGGTCGAGCCCATGCACCGGCCACGGCGTGACCGCATCGACCTGCCAGCCGGCCGTGCGGCAGGCGCGCGCGGCGGCCTTCAGGCCGTCGTCGTCGGCGAAAAACCCAACCTGCCAGGCTGCGGTTGGCGTCGAGACAGCCGTCGAGTCCGCATCAGTCATGGCTGCCCTCCTTGTGCCGGCGCAAAAGGACGGTCTTGATCTCGGCGATCGACACCACCGGCGCGATCCGGGCGAAGATCAGGAACTGGCTGAAGAACATGCCGAAGCTGCCGGCGAGCAGCAGGTAATCCCACGGGGTGAACGAGTAATAAGTCCAGCGCGTAGGAATGTATTCGTGCTCCAACGACAGGACGATGATGTTGAAGCGCTCAAACCACATGCCGACGTTCACCAGCAGGCCGATCAGCAGCAGCGCGCCGGCGTGGCGGCGGATCGACCTGAACCAAAGCAGTTGCACCACCCCGACGTTGCAGGCGATCATCAGCCAATAGGCCCAGGCGTGGGCACCGAACATCCGGTACCAGTACTGGTCGCGTTCGACCGGGTTCTCGGAATACCAGGCCGAGAACAGTTCCATGACGTAGACGTAGCCCACCACCAGGCCGACGGCGAGCATGATCTTGCTGAGTTTTTCCAGGTGATCGGTGGTGATGTAGTTTTCGAGCGCGAGCAGCTTGCGCATCGGCACCAGGATCACCAAGGCCATGGCAAGGCCGCCGAAGATCGCGCCCGAGACGAAGTAAGGCGGGAAGACCGTGGCATGCCAGCCAGGCACGTGGGTGACCGCCAGCAGCGTGGCGATGGTCGAGTGCATGCCGATGACCAGCGGGGTCGCGATCCAGGCGAACTGGGAATAAGCGCGCTCATAGTGGCGCCAGTCGCTCGCGGTGCCCTTCCAGCCCATGCACAGAGTGCCATAGAGAAGCCGCTGCCAGGTGGTTTTGGCGCGGTCGCGCAGGGTCGCGAAGTCGGGCAGCAGGCCGAGGTAGAAGAACAGCACCGACGCGGTGGCATAGCCGGTGATCGCGAAGACGTCCCACATGATCGGCGACTTGAACTGCGGCGCGAGGCCGAGGCCGTCCCACGGCAGCGGGATCAACCAGTAGTCGACCCACGGCCGGCCGGTGTGGATGAGCGGATAGATGCCGGCGATGTTGATCGCGAAGACCGTCATCGCCTCGGTCGAGCGGTTGACCGCGTTGCGCCAGCGCTGGCGGAATAGCAGCAGGATCGACGACACCAACGTGCCCGCCACCGCCACCGCGATCCAGAAGATGTACGACGCGATGTCGTTGCCCCAGTTCACCGTGTTGTTGGTGCCGAAGATGCCGTAGCCCTCGACGCAGTAGAACAGCACACTGAGGAACAGCAGCCCGGCGAGGCCGCCGACGTTCAGGACTGCGCCGTACCAGGGCAACGGCGGCAGCGACAGCGGTACCCGGGTCAGGTCGTCGGTGATCCGCGTCGCGGTGAAGACCGGTGGGGTCGCTTCAGATGGAGCCGGAGTGCTCATCAGCCGCCCTTTCCGTGCTCAGGCCGGTGCTCAGAGGTCGCGGCCGGTGCCGATCCACCAACCGCAGCGAGCGTCCGATTGCGCAGGCGCGGCAGGTAGGTCACCGACGGCTTCGCGCCGAGTTCATCGAGCAGGCGATAGCCCGCAGCCTGGGCAGTCTGCCGCGCGACCTGCGACTGCGGATCGTTGAGATCGCCGAAGGTGATCGCCGCGCTCGGGCAGGTCTGCGAACACGCCGTCTGCACCGAACCATCGGCGGCGGCGCGGTTGCTGGCCTTCTCGCCGTAGCGCACCTCGCGCGTGCGTTGCAGGCAGAAGTTGCATTTTTCCATCACGCCGCGCATGCGCGAGGTGACTTCCGGGTTCAGCATCATCGCCAGCGGCGCGTGGCTGAGTTCCTCGCTGGTGCTGGTGCCGCCGGTCGTGGCGAGATTCTTCGCGATGCGGGTGAGCGGGTTCGCCACGTTGGTCGGGCCGGCGCGGTAGGCGCTGTACTCATACCAGTTGAAGCGGCGCACCTTGTACGGGCAGTTGTTGGAGCAGTACCGCGTGCCGATGCAGCGGTTGTAGATCTGGACGTTGATGCCCTCGTCGTTGTGCACGGTCGCGTTCGCCGGGCACACCGCTTCGCATGGCGCCTTGTCGCACTGCTGGCACATCACCGGCTGGTGGATGACATCGACGTCAAGACGGTTGGGCTTGCCGTCCTTTTCCGCTGGCGAAGAGAAATAGCGATCGACGCGGATCCAGTGCATTTCGCGGTTGCGGCGGACCTCATCGCGACCGACGACCGGCACGTTGTTTTCCGCATTGCAGGCGATCAGGCAGGCATTGCAGCCGGTGCACAGCGACAGATCGATCGCCATGCCCCACTTGTGGCCGGGGTAGACGTGTTCGCTGTGGTGCATGCCACCGCCGGCGGGATGCGCCGCGTGCGGGCCGGCGTGGGCACCGACCACGATCTCGCGCGCCAGGTCGCGGCCTTCCATGCGCTGGTGGCCCTGGGTGCAGGCCAGGACGTAGGTCTTGCCGGTCTTCTCAAGCGTCACCGGCCGGCCCCAGCGCGGCCCGTCGGTGAGGGTGAAGGCGTTGAACGGGTACGATTCCTCACGCCCGAGATCGGCCACCGCACCCGCGCAACCGGCGGCACGGCCCCAACCGAGGAACACCTCAACCCAACCCGGATGCTGGCCGTCCTGGATGTGTGCCGGCAGCAGGAACGCTTCCGCGCCGGCCGGGGTCAGCTTGAGCACATCGCCTTCGCGGATCCCCTGCGATTCCGCATCAGCCGGCGAAATCGCGGCGTAGGTGTCCCAGGTGATCTTGCTCACCGGATCTGGGCATTCCTGCAACCAGGCATTGTTGGCCCAGGTGCCGTCGCCCATCACGCGGGAGGGGGTGAGGACGAGGCGGAGGCCGGCAGCAGGAGTCAGCGGAGGGAAGGGGGCGAGGGTGGCCAGAGCGAAGAAGTTACGGTGCAGCGTTTCGCGGTTCTGGTTTTCCTCGTTCGAAGGAACCTGGACCACGCCTTTGACCAGAGCGGCCTGCCAGAATGACGACTCATTGGCGGTCGAATCAAGGAGGTCCTTGCCAAAGGACTTCCATTGGCTCTTCCAAACCGCGCGCACAAATTCCTGCCAGGACGGCAGACCCTGGGCGGATGCCTGCCAGAGGGGTCGCCGGCTGACGACACTCAGGGCCGGGGCCGCAGCCATCGCCGCGATGGCTGCTTTCAAATCCTTCACCTGTCCGCTGAAGGCGAGCAGGCTTTCTTCAGCCTGTCTGCTATCCCACAACGGGCGGATGACCGGCTGCTGGACGGCGAACATACCGCCGCTGATCTCGGCGTCGCCCCACGATTCCAGATCATGCGTGGTGGGGGCGATCCAGTGCGCGAGGCGGGCCGTCTCATCGAGGCGGTCGGTCAACGCGACCAGCACCGGCACCTTGCGCACGGCGGCGGCGAATCCCGGCAACACATAGGCCGGATTGCAGCCCCAGACGATCAAGACGGATAATTCTCCTGCGCCCGCGGCCTTCAGCAGGACCTCACTGGAAACCAACTTATTGACCATCACCGCACGCCGAGTGTAGCCCTCGCCGTTCGGGCTGCGTCCCTTGTTCGCCAGGGCGTCATTCAGCCAATGCGCTGCCGCGACCAGGGACCAGTTGGATGGATGGTCGTGGACGCCACCTGCGGCCCAGGCGAGAGCCTTCTGCGGATGGGTGACCAGTTGCAGCGCGATCCAGACGTGGATCGGGATTCCGGCGCTGGCATCCAGGTCGAATCCGAAGCGTCGTTTGATCTCAGCCTGCAAGCGGGTGCGCTCAGCGGCATCGGCCACTGCGATCGGCCGCACCTCCGTCGTGAGCAGGCGCTGCAGCCCAGCACGATCGCGATCCAGCTGGTTTTTGGCGTCTTCCGGAAGCGAACCATGGCCCGCCTTGGCGACCAGTTCCGCTGCAGCCCAGGCGATCCAGGTCATCTGATCGAAACCGGCGCGGACGCGGACATCGGCCATGGATCCGGTCTGGGACAGGACCGGTTCGAGGACGATCAATTGCCGGTTTGCCTTGGCGGCTGAAGCACGTCTGGATTCGGCAAACGCGACCTGAGTCGCGAGATCGGCTTCCGCCACCAGATCGCCACCGAAGCAGACGATGACCTCGGCCCCCGTGACACCGCCGTTCAAGTCGGCCGATGACTGGGGGCCATTGAAAGCTTTCGCCTGAAATTCAGCCCGGTGCCCTCGGTCCAGCGGATCCAGGATCGCAACCTTCAGACGATCGCCCAAAGCCTCTCGCAATTGGCCAAGCAAGGCGGAGCGCGCCAACCCATCGATCGCAGGCGTGATCAACCCGATCGTGCCGGTCTTGAGCGCTTCACCGACCTTCTCGTCGAGTTCCTTCCAGGTCGTCGCTTCGAAGCGGTCGCCGACGCGCTTTTGCGGGCCGTCCTGGAAACGGTCGGGGTCGTAAAGGTTGAGCAGCGCGGCCTGGGTGCGGGCGTCGGCGCGACCCTTGGTCAGGGCGCAGTCGGGGTTGCCTTCGATCTTGATCGGGCGGCCGTCGTAGGTCTTGACCACCACCGGCACCGGGCGGCCGGAATCGCGCACCACGGTGGCATAGTGGACGGCCTTGCCGAGCGTCGTGCCTTCGGGCTGGGCGAGGTGCGGGGCGAGTTTTTCCGCTTCGTTCTTCGAGCCGCAGCCGGCGGCCAGGGCAGCCACGGCGGCGGCTCCGGTCAGTTGCAGGAAGCCACGGCGGTTGAGGCCACCAGCGGGGACCAGCGACTCAGGCACAGACGGATCCACCGCTGCATCGTGAGTGTGAGTGTGATCGTGAGCGGGTTCATCGACCGGCAGGCCGTGCCGGCGGCGCAGGTCGGCGATCGCAGCGGCGACCGCCGGGGGGAACTCGTCGCTTGCGCGTGCGGTCGCAAACGGGCTCGCAGCCGCGCCTGAGGCGCGAACGAGTTCCTCGGGATCGATCCAGGTGATCTTGGCGGCGGTCATAGTTTGGGATGGGGTCACTGATGGCACGTCGAGCACTGGGTGGGGGCGTTGTGATACGTCTTGAGCAATTCTTCGACCGGCAGCTTGGCGACCTGTTCCGGGGTCAAGCGCTGCGATTCCTCGATCCAGGCACGGTGCGAGGCGGGCAGGTCGGCGACCTTCCAGCGCGGCAGTTCCGGGTTGGCGGCAACGAGCTTTTTCAGGCGTTCCTGCCAGGCGGCGGCGGGCGAAACCTTGGGATGGGCCGCATGAGCTGCGGGCGCGACGCCCCCCTGGTCCGCTGGTCCGCCCGCGACCTGCCGCGCCGGGACGTGTACCGGCGCCTCAGGCACCTGGCGACCTTCGATCACCACCGGGTAGGACGCGACCCCGACGTGATGGCCGGTTTCGGGATTCGCCCGCTTGGGATCGCTGACGTAGTTGGTGTTGCGGTGGCAGTCGAGGCACCACTGC
This sequence comes from Candidatus Kuenenia stuttgartensis, assembly GCA_945876185.1. Classification (GTDB taxonomy): domain Bacteria; phylum Planctomycetota; class UBA11346; order UBA11346; family UBA11346; genus BJHQ01. The sequence goes on from CAMCMZ010000075.1 coordinate 11,731, forward strand.
ATACTGAGCTTCGCGTACTGGCGCATCACCGGCATGGCGGTCACCGGGCCGTGGCAGGTCATGCAGGCCACGCCAGCGGCGGCGTGCGCCTGATGATTGAAGTAGACGTGGTCGGGCAGCTTGTGGACGCGGTTCCAGTGCACGACGCCGCCCTCATAGGTGACGCCGTTTTCCGTGTACGAACCCTCGGCAGCGATCTTGAGCAGTTTTGCAACGCCGGGCTTGTCCTGGCCGACCTGGCCATCCTGGTGGCAGCCCAGGCAGGTCTGCATCGGCGGCAGGCCGGCGTGCTTGCCCTTTTCAGCATTGAAATGGCAGTAGCGGCAATCCATCTGCAACTGCCCGGCGTGGAGTTCATGGTTGAACGGCACCGGCTGCTTCGGCGCGTAGCCCTGGTCGTTGAAAGCACCCAGGAACCAGGTCGCGGCGCTGATCAGGACCAGGACGACCACGAGCACCAGCAACCACCAGCGCGCCAGGAGCGCCAATGGATCGAACGGCAAGCGGCCGATCAGCGGGGAAGGGGCGTCAGTCGTATCAGGCACGCGAGGATCCGGGGGATGATGGCTCAGGCGGGGACGCTAGAACGGAAGTCGCATCCGGCAAGGCGGCAGCGTGAGACCATCCCGCCCCAGGGTCGTCCGGCACCAGTCCGCCAGGAATTTTGAAGACGTGCAGAGCGTCTACCCTGGGACCGCCAGGCTCCAGCCTGGCCGAAGTTCTGAACCGGCGCGGATGGCGCAGCGGACAGCGGCCCGACTTCAATTGCCTTGGGATTCGGAACGTGCGCAAGGATCCAAACCGACCGCAGCCAGGCTGGAGCCTGGCGGTCCCAGGGTCGGTGGCCCCGGGCGTAGCCGATCTCCTCTTGAGCTGCCGGTCCTGGCCGCATCGTCCCGCCTCCGTCGGACGGACGCTCGCGGCAGCGCGAACATCTGCATCCGGCGGGCACGCTGGAAGAACGAGGCCCCTCGTCCAGCCGGCGATCGCAAACCTTCAACCGTCCTGAGATGCCGGCGTCGCGCCGGGTGGACAAGCAGTGCCCAATTCCCGGCAATTCGGTTGAGATCCGCTGCAAGGTCGCGCACGAAACCATGCCACCCCCCAACGATTTTCGCCGTACAGAACCGCTTCATCCCCGCAACCGGCATCAGGGCCGTTACGATTTGAAGCGACTGGTTCAGGTCCATCCGGCGCTGGGGCGGTTCGTCGCCCGCAATGCCTATGGCGATGATTCGATCGACTTCGCTGATCCCGTGGCGGTCCGAACGCTGAACGCGGCCCTGCTGGGCGACTGGCATGGGGTGGTCGGCTGGGATCTGCCGGAGGGATTCCTGTGTCCACCGATTCCGGGGCGGGCGGACTACCTGCACCATGCGGCGGATCTGCTGGCCGGCGATACTCAGAGTGCACCGCCGCGTGGCCGGCCGGTGCGTGTCCTTGATGTCGGCACCGGGGCGAGCGTGATCTATCCGCTCATCGGCCATGGCGAATATGGGTGGAGCTTTGTCGGCAGCGAGGTGGATCCGCAGGCGATCGCGTCAGCCCAGTGCATCCTGCGGGCCAATCCACGCCACGCGCAGGCGATCGAACTGCGGCGTCAAACCCATCCGCAGCACATCTTCAATGGCATCGTCCACCCCGGCGAGGCATTCGCCCTGATCGTATGCAACCCGCCGTTCCATGTTTCGGCCGCAGCGGCGCGGGAGGGCAGCCAACGTAAATGGCGCAACCTGGGGCGAGCGGACGGGGGTCGACAGGCGCCCAACCTCAACTTTGGCGGTCAGGCCGGAGAACTGTGGTGTCCAGGCGGGGAAATCGGTTTCATCGGTCGGATGATCGGAGAAAGCACGGCGTTGGGTTCACGCTGTCGCTGGTTCACCAGCCTGGTCGCCAGGCAGGAACACGTTGGTCAACTCCAAGCCCTGGCCCGCAAAGCCGGGGCGACCGACGTGCGCGTCGTACCGATGGGCCAGGGTCAGAAGCAGAGCCGATTCATCGCCTGGACGTTTGTTTCCGTTGCATTGCGCTGACGGCTGGGCTGGACATTTGTCCAGACTGGTTGGGCGATCCGGCCATGGCCGAGTCCAATTTTCACGGACTTCCACGCATTTCTTCGGCCATGGCCGGATCGCCGCGTGACCTGCGGCCGGTTGCAAACCGGCGGTCCCAGGCGCAAGCGTCGTTTCGAGGGCGTTGGGTCCGAAGTGCCAGGCGTACGTGATCCGCGTCGGCCCGAACGAAAGGCACGCCGGATCAGGCGCGGAACCGGCCAACGGCTTCGCCCAGAGTGGCGGCGGAACCGCCGAGGCGGTCGTTGGTCGCCTGGACGGCAACGGCGGCCTGGGCGGTCTGCTCGGCGGCGGCGGCGAGGTCGCCGACCAGTTTGACCGCGTTGCTGCTGGCCTGGGCTGCTTGTTCCATGCGCATGGCGATCTCGCGGGTGGTCGCGTCCTGCTGCTCGACGGCAGCGGCCATGCTGGCCTGGGCGCTGGTGGCTTCGTCGACCGAACCGGTCGCGGCGGTCATGGCTTGGCGGGCCTCATGGGAGGCGGCCTGGATGCTTTTGACTTTGGCGACGATGTCGCCGGTGGCGGCAGCGGTCTGCTGCGCGAGATCCTTCACCTCGCTCGCGACCACGGCGAAACCCTTGCCGGCGGCGCCGGCGCGGGCGGCTTCGATGGTGGCGTTGAGCGCCAGCAGATTGGTGCGGCGGGCGATGTCGTTGATCATCTGCACCACGGTGCCGATTTCTTCGGCCGAGGTGGTCAAGCGATCCATGACGCTATCCGCACTGCGCACCTGTTCGGCGGTGCGGTGAGCGAGCTGGCTCGCGCCGTTCATGCCCTCGGCCAGGGTCTTCACGCTGGCGGCCAGTTCGGTGGCTGATGCCGCGACGTACTGCATGGTCTCCTGCAGTTTGGCAATCACCCCGGACAGGTCGGCGCTTTGGGTCCGACCACCTTCAGCGAGGTGGGATAGCTGCGAGGCCGTGGTGCCGAGTTCCTGGGTCGCCTCGCCGACCCGGGTCGCGGATTCAGCGACCTGACGCACGGTTGACTGCAGTTTCTCGACGAAGGTGTTGAACCCCCCCGCCAGGACGGCGATCTCGTCGCCGCGATTGGGAACCACGATGCGGGCCGTAAGATCGCCCGTGCCGCTGCCGATGTCGGTCAGGCTTCCGGCGACCCGGCGCAAGGGCCGGACCACGCCGATCTGCACCACGCGAGCGGTGGCGGCGAGGGCGGCGATGAGCAGCACGCAACAGGCGATGAGCACGACATAGCGCTGATTCTTTGAGTTCTGTTGTTCGGCTTCGAGGGCGGATTTCAGGTCGGTGCCGGTGGCGGCGATCAATTCTTTGGCACTGGCGAGGATGGCCCTACCCATTGGCATGCCCTTGGTACCGGCCAGGGTCGCAGCATCGCTGTTCCCGTTGGACGCATCAACGAATGTCTTCTCATATTGCTTTAGGAAATCCCCAATCCTCGCTGCCACACTCTCGGCTGCCTTCGTCCGTTCGATGAGCGTCGTCATTTCCCCGAGCTTACGTTCACTGTCGACCGCCGCGTTGGCCTTCGCCTTCGCATTCTTCGGCGCATCCTTATCTCCATCTAAATAGGCTTTCTCGCAAAACCGCAGCGCCTCATCGAGATGATCGCTCGCCTCCTGGGCCAGGAGCGACGCCGGGAATAAGCGTTCACCAATAGCATTGAGACGTCCCTCACCCCGCCAGCCCAGGACGAACCCGGCGCTGGCGGTGGCAAGGTAGCCTGCGGCGAGGACCGCGATGCAGATCCAGATCTTCTTGGCGATCGACATGGTTTCCTCGTGCGTTGTCTGGATCTGCTTGCGATCTCAGTTGACCGGAACCTTTTTCACGCCGGTGAGGGCGGCGCCATCTGA
>CAMCMZ010000076.1 GCA_945876185.1 Candidatus Kuenenia stuttgartensis
CAGGAAGCCGGCGCGGATGCACTGGAACTCAATCTCTACCATCTTGCTGCTGATCCCGAGATCTCGGGCGCCGAAATCGAACGCGGCCACGTCGAACTCGTCACCGCCATCGTGGCCAAGGTGAAGATCCCGGTCGCGGTGAAGGTGTCTCCGTTCTTCACCTCGCTGCCGCACTTCAGCCGGCAACTGGTCAAGGCCGGCGCCAAGGGCATCGTGCTCTTCAACCGCTTCTACCAGCCGGATTTCGACCTCGAAACGATGGAGGTCCACTCCAACCTCAAGCTGTCGACCTCCGACGACCTGCGCCTGCCGCTGCGCTGGACCGCGATCATGCACGGCAAGGTCGCCGCCGATCTGTCGCTGACCGGCGGTGTCCATCGCGGCGAAGATGCGGTCAAGGCGATCGCCGCCGGCGCGGCCTGCGTCCAGGTCGTCTCCGCCAGCCTGCGCCACGGCGCCGACCACCTGCGCCGCATCGCTGACGAACTCGGCGCGTGGCTTACGGCGCACGAATACGAATCGGTCGCTCAGCTGACCGGCAGCATGGATCAGCGCTCGATCGCCAATCCGGCCGCGTTCGAACGCGCCAACTACATGAAGGAGTTGGCGTCTTTCATGGACAACCTGCGCTGAAACCATTTCCTAGCGGGGCTTGCGCCCTAGCCCGACTGCGCCGCTACGCGGCTCAAGTTCACGGAAACGGACACCAATTCCTGTCAGCCAACGTGGTTGGATACCCGTCGATGTGGACATCGACGCTCCTATAGAGGCACCATCGGAGCGGCGATGTCCACATCGCCGTCGTGATCCCGCGATGCGGCAACCGCGACAATGCGCCTTGCTTTCTCAGAAGCCTCGACTGGACCCGCACGGATCTGGCAAGTGCGAAAGTTTGACTTCCTGAGTCAAACTCCCTTCACTCAAGGACGCTAGTCGGATCGAGAACCCGGATCGGCTTGCCGGTTGAATCCGGGGCGTTGCTGCCACCATCCCGCGCCCTGGAGCACCCAACCTCATGAGCAACCCCATCCTCAGCGACGAACGCTGGTCCGAGATCCGCAACACCGAAGACACCGCCGTCACCGACCAGATGACCATCGGCGGGGTCATCAACAAGTCGATGCTGCTGCTGGTGATCACCCTGGTCACCATGGGTGTCTTCTGGATGACCTTCTTCAAGAACGGCCAAGTGGTGCCTGGCTTTTATCCGTGGATGATCGGCGGCGTCATCGTCGGACTGCTGTGCGTCCTGGTGCAGATGTTCGCCACCCGCTGGACCGGCATTATCGCTCCGCTCTACGCTGGGGCTCAGGGCCTGGTCCTCGGCGGACTCACCCTGATCGTCGAGAACATCCCCAAGTACCAGGGTATCGCCAGCCTCGCGGCGGTGCTGACAACCGGCACCATGCTCGGCATGCTCTTTCTCTTCAAGACCGGCATCATCAAGGTGTCGAAGGGATTCGCCACCGGAGTCATCGTCGCCACGGTCGGACTGATGCTCGGGGTGGGCCTGCTCGCGCTGCTCAGCCTGTTCGGCATCGGAACTGAACTCCGCAGCGCCCTGAACGGCAGCGGCTGGATCGGCCTCGGCTTCAGCGCCTTCTGCATCATCCTTGCGACCATGAACCTGCTCGTCGACTTCTGGTTCATCAAAGAGAGTGCCGACAAGGGTTCGCCCAAGTACATGGAATGGGTCGGCGCCTTCGCCTTGCTGGTCACCCTGGTGTGGCTCTACATCGAATTCGTCCTCCTGCTCATGAAGCTGCGCGGCCGGGACTGAGTCCGGCTCGCATCCTGGCGATTTCGGCACTGCGTCGCAGGTCTACCGGCCTGCGACGCTTCGTTTTCAGCGGGCGGCCAGCACTGGTTTGTCGCTGCCGAAGCTGGTCACCGTAAGCGCCTGCTTCGGGTTCGTTGGCCGGAATTCCAGCGTGCCGAAGATGGTCTTCGCCAGACCACCCGCCTGGGCCGTGATCATCGCCTCCGCGCTCAGGACCATCATGCCACCGGGCACGGCGAGGCTGCCGCTCACACTGAAGTTATTCGGCTTGGTCTCGATGCGGGTGATGGTGCAAGGGATGACCAGATTGGTGCCGGTCAGGCCGGTACAGGTCACCGCCTTGGGCGCGAATGTCAGTCTGCCTTCCACGAGGTGATTGCCCTTTTGCACGGCGTAGACGGTGAATCGTTTTTGCGCCAGGGTGCCATCGTAGGTCGCAGAATCGCCGCTGCCCGACGTAGGATAGGGCACCGTCCGGCCGCCGTAGCCTCCGGTCGGATAGCTGGAAGCACTGCAAGCCGAGGCCTCAAAGGGAATGGCGCAGCATGAAGCCAGGACGGCAAAGACGGTGAGGCGATTGCTGGACATGGTCATCCCCCTGGGCGTGGTGGAGCGGCGGTGCCCGCAGCCTGCCTGGTTCGCCCCTGCATGCCGGGATCCGCCCGGGAATGCAGCAAAAGTGTGCTGAGGGGTGTATGAACTCCTGCCGGCCTGCCGAATGCGCGGTCGGGTAGCGCCCGCCCCCGATCACCGCCCTTGCGTCCACCGATGTGCGATTACGATGCGTCGCACATGATCGCACATCAGACCCGGCGACGTGAATCCCTGGCCAGCCATCTGGCCGAGCATGGGTCGTTGAGTGTGACCGAACTGGCGAAAAAGCTGGAAGTTTCGGAAATGACGCTGCGGCGCGACATCGATGCGCTGGTCACCGCCGGGGTCGCGACGCGGGTGCATGGCGGGGCGGTGCCGACGCAGTCGCTCCGATTCGCCAGCCGGTTGGCGCGGCATCAGCGCGAAAAACGTGCGGCGGCGCTGAAACTCGCCGACCGCCTGCCAACGCGGGGCACGATCTACCTCGACGGTTCGACCACGGTCTACCACCTCACGGGACTGCTCGCCGGGCGCACCGGGCTGGTCGTGGTCAGCAACAACATCGACACCTTCCGCGCGGTGCAGGGCCTCGCCGGCATCACCGCCATCTTGGTCGGCGGTGAACTGAACGCCGACACCGACAATTTCATCGGCCCCTTCGCGCGCCGTCAGATCGAAAGCCTGGCCTTCACGATGGCGTTCTTCGCCTCGTTCCAGCTCGATGCTGAATTGGGCCCCAGCGAGCCCTCGGCCGAGGACGCCGAGATCAAGCACCTCGTCGCGGCGCGTTCGGAAACGGTGCTGCTCGCGCTCAACCACCATAAGCTCGGCGGCGCGACCGGCACGGTCTGGGCCGCGCCGGCCAAGCGCTCGGTGCTGGCGACCGATCTCAAGCCCAGCGACCGCCGGCTGGATCCGTTCCGCTCTCGTTTCGCCTCCATCCTTTAACGCAAAAATAACCAGGAAATATCATGGCCAACCTCGTTCTCCTCCCTAAGCAGGGCAACAGCGTCGAATCCTGCATCATCAAGGCCTGGCTCAAAAAGGCCGGCGACACCGTGGCGGAAGGCGACGGCCTGTGCGAAGTCGAGACCGACAAGGCCACGGTCGAGGTTCCCGCGCCGAACGCCGGAACCCTGCTCGCCATCTTCCGCCAGGTCGGCGAAGACGTGCCGGTGCAGACCGGGATCGCCGCGATCGGCAAAGCCGGCGAGGACGTCAGCGCGCTCAAGCCCGGCGGTGCGGTCACCGCTGCCGCCCCCGCACCCGCTGCCACGCCTGTCGAGGCACCTGTCGCCGCCCCGGTGGCCAGCGCACCTGCCGCCGCCAGCGCCGCCGGTTCCAGCCCACGCGCACGCGCGGTCGCGGCCGAGCGTGGCGTCGAGGTCGGCGGCCTCGCCGGTTCCGGCCCCGGTGGCCTGGTCATCGAGCGCGACGTGCGCGCCGCGCCGGCGCAGACGCCGGCGGCGATCGCGGGCGGTGGGTTCTCGCCCAACGTCGGCACCGGCATCGGTGGACGTGTCACGGCGGCAGACCGCACCGCTGCTCCGGTCGCTACTGCCGCTCCAACACCTTCCGCGCCTGCAAAATCCCTGGCCATCTCCGCCGGCCTGACCACCTCCATCCCGGTAAAAGGCATCCGCAAGATCATCGCGGATCGCATGCGCCAGAGCCTTGCGGGTTCAGCCCAACTCACCATGAACGCGACCGCCAAGGCGGCGACCTTGCAGGCGTGGCGCGCCCGGGCCAAGGCCCAGGCCGAATCGCTCGCGCTGCCGGCGGCGACGGTCAACGATCTCATCCTCTTCGCGGTCGCACGCACCCTGGTGCGCTTCCCGTCGCTCAACGCCCACTGGCAGGGCGACCAGATCGTCCAGCACGGCGCGGTGCATCTGGGCATGGCGGTCGACACCGAGCGCGGCCTGATGGTGCCGGTGCTGCGCGACGCCCACGCCAAGTCGCTGGCGCAGATCAGCACGGATGCCAAGGCGTTGGCCAAAGCCGCCCAGGCCGGCAAGGCGACGCCGGATCAGTTGTCGGGCAGCACGTTCTCGGTCAGCAACCTCGGGGCGCTCGGCATCGAATACTTCACCCCGGTGCTCAACACGCCTGAGGTCGCCATCCTGGGCGTCGGCGCGATCACCCTGCGGCCGTACCAGGGCGCGAACGGCGTCGAGTTCATCCCCAGCCTCCACCTCAGCCTGACCATCGACCATCAGGCCAATGACGGCGCCCCGGCGGCGCGGTTCCTGCAAGCGCTGGTGCAGGCGATCGAGAACATCGATCTCCTGCTTGCGGTCTGATCTGCGTCCGAACCCCCTTCCCCCTGCGCGTGAGCGAGCGAACCCATCATGACCACCACGGACTACGATCTCATCGTCATCGGCGCCGGCCCCGGCGGCTACGTCGCGGCGGAACGTGCCGGCGCGGCCGGCAAGAAGGTCGTGCTGATCGAGCGCGAGGAACACCTCGGCGGCGTCTGCCTGAACTGGGGCTGCGTGCCGACCAAGGCGCTGCTCGCTTCATCGAAGGCGTTTTACCAGGCCGGCCACTCCGAAGCCTTCGGCGTCACCGCGACCGGGGTCCAATTCAGCTTCGACAAGGCGCAGGCGCGCAAACGCCAGGTGCAGGACACCCTGCGCCAGGGCATCAAGGGTTTGATGCGGAAATACAAGGTCGAGGTCCTCCGTGGCCAGGCTACGTTCACCGCGAAGGACACGGTGCAGGTCAGCGACCGCACGCTGAAAGCCCCGGCCATCCTGATCGCCACCGGCAGCCGCCCGGCCAAGCCGCCGATTCCGGGAGCTGATCTGCCGCACGTCGTCGACTCGTCGGCCATCCTGGAACTGAAGACCCTGCCCAAACGCTTGGCTGTGGTCGGCGGCGGCGTGATCGGTCTGGAATTCGCCTGCTTTTTCGCCCAGGTCGGGGTCGCGGTCGAGGTCATCGAGTTCCTGCCCGAGGTCTGCCCGAGCATCGACGCCGAGATCGCCAAGGCCCTGCGCATCGAACTCGAAGCCAAAGGCATCAGGTTCCACCTCGGCCACAAGGTCGAGAAGATCACCTCTGAATCAGTGATCGCGAAGGGCCCAACTGACGCGATCACCATCGCCGCCGACACCGTCCTGGTCTGCACCGGTCGCACGCCCAACAGCGACGGTTTCGGTCTGGAGAAAACCGGCGTCGAGATCCGCCGTGGCGCCATCTCCATCGACGACCGCTGCCGCACCAACGTGCCCGGCATCTGGGCCATCGGCGATGTCACCGCCAAGGCGATGCTCGCCCACGTCGCCAGTCGCCAGGGTGAAGTCGCTGTCAACGACATCATCGGCCACACCGAGTCCGGCCGTGTCGACCGCATGCGCTACCGCGCCATCCCAGGCGTCGTCTACACCAGCCCCGAGGTCGCCAGCGTCGGCCTGACCGAGGCCCAGGCCCAGGCCGACGGCATTCCGGTCACCGTCGCCAAGTGGCCCTTCGGCGCCAACGGCAGATTCCTGGCCGAATACGCCGGCAAAGGCCTGCTGAAAGCCGTGCTGCATAAGACCACCAAGCAACTGCTCGGCGTCCACGCCATCGGCGGCGCGGTGAGCGAGATGTCCTTCGGCTGGGCCGCGATGGTCGAAGCCGAGTTCACCGTCACGGAGATCAAGGAACTGATCTTCCCGCATCCGACGGTGAATGAGGCGCTGCGGGATGCGATATTTACACTTCATTGAGATTTAAGTCATGAATAATAATACAGACAATAGGATACATATCGGTTTCATCGACGATATTCGCAGTGGAAAATACGGAAATTACTTAATGATGTATTCGATGGAAAACATGAACTCATTCTATCTTATTATAAATTCGGATGAATATACGTTTATTTATAATAAAATTCAAAAAATAAACTCGACTAAATTTGATTTATTGCGGGCACTCCAAGGTCAAAATGTAATTATAGAACAGGATGAAAATACCATTTCAGCAATAGAAAAACACTTTCCTGATAGTCTTTGGAAGATTGGAACACTTCACTGTGGTTGGAGAGATATCGATCAAATCAGATTCAGGAAGGTCGACATTCCTTCAATAAATAATCCATCGTGCAATCAGACCACGAGTTGATTCATCACCAAATTTCCCCGTTCATACAATCCCCTTTTCTCAACACCCCGAGACCCCCATGCCCAAAGCCCTCTCCATCACTCCCGAATCCGTCCGCGCTGCGCAGGTGCTGACCTTGCCGACCATCCCGGTCAACCAATACAAAACCCCGCTGAAAGATGAGCGGAAGAACTACACCGATGCGCAGTTGCTTGGCGTGCTCGAAGACATGCTGATCATCCGCGAGTTCGAGACCATGCTCGACAAGATCAAAAAGGAAGGCGTCTACGAGGGCGTCAAATACGACCACGCCGGCCCGGCGCACCTGTCGATCGGGCAAGAGGCCTCAGCCGTCGGCCAGGCGCTGACGCTGGACATCGATGACCACATCTTCGGCAGCCACCGCAGCCACGGTGAGATTCTGGCCAAGGGTCTGTCTGCGATCCGCAAGCTCGATGATAAGTCGCTGGGCGGGATCATGGAAAACTTCGACCACGGTGCGATCCTGAAAGTCATCGGCACCGCAGGCGCGACCAAAGCCGTGGCCAAGGATTTCCTCGTCTACGGCGCGCTGGCGGAAATCTTCCACCGCGTCACCGGCTTCAACAAGGGCCTCGGCGGCTCGATGCACGCGTTCTTCACCCCGTTCGGCATCTATCCGAACAACGCCATCGTCGGCGGCAGCGCCGACATCGCGGTCGGGGCGTCGCTGTTCAAGAAGGTGAACCGCAAGAAGGGCCTGGTCATCGCCAACATCGGCGACGCGTCGGCCGGCTGCGGCCCGGTGTGGGAAGCCCTCAGCTTCGCCGCCATGGACCAGTTCCGCACCTTGTGGGATGACGCGCACAAGGGCGGCCTGCCGGTCATCTTCAACTTCATGAACAACTTCTACGGCATGGGCGGGCAGACTGTCGGCGAGACCATGGGCTATCAGGTGCTGGCCCGCATCGGCGCCGGCGTGAACCCAGAGGCCATGCACGCCGAGCGCGTCGACGGCTACAACCCGCTCGCGGTCGCGGATGCGATCAAGCGCAAGCGCGCCCTCATCGACGCCGGGCGCGGACCGGTGCTGCTCGACGTGATGACCTACCGCATCAGCGGGCATTCGCCGTCGGATGCGTCGAGCTACCGCGAGAAGTCCGAGATCGATGCCTGGCAGAAGGCCGACGCGATCACCGCCTATGCTGCCTCGCTGAAGGCGGAAAAATTGCTCGACGACGCCGGTGAAGCGAAGCTGCGCGCCGAGGTGAAGGCGCTCATCCTCAAGGCGCTCAAGCTCGCGGTGGATCTGAGTATCAGCCCGCGCCTGCCGACCGAACAGATTGGCGGCCTGATGTATTCCAACGGCAAAATCATGGCGATGGGTGAGGGCAAGCCGGAACTGCGCACCGAACTGAAGGACAACGCCCGCGTGCAGCAGCTGGCGGGCAAGGTGCGCTCGCTGGTCGGCCAGACGAATGTGCCGAAGCCGAAGATCTACAACGTCAGCGACGCGATCTTTGAGGCCGCCGCGCACCACTTCGCCACCGACCCGACCCTGGTCGCCTATGGCGAGGAAAACCGCGACTGGGGCGGCGCTTTCGGCGCGTACCGTGGCCTGACCGAACTGCTGCCCTACCACCGCCTGTTCAACAGCCCGATCAGCGAAGGCGCGATCGCCGGCACCGCCTGCGGCTATGCCCTGGAAGGCGGCCGGGTGATGGCGGAACTGATGTACTGCGACTTCCTCGGCCGCGCCGGCGATGAGGTTTTCAACCAGCTCGCCAAGTGGCAGTCGATGAGCGCCCAGGTGCTCAAGATGCCGGTGACGCTGCGCATCAGCGTCGGCAGCAAGTACGGCGCCCAGCACAGCCAGGACTGGGTCGCGCTGGTCGCGCACATTCCGGGCCTGAAGGTCGCCTTCCCGGCCACGCCGTATGACGCCAAGGGCATGCTCCACGCCGCCCTGGTCGGCACTGATCCGGTGATCTTCTTCGAAAGCCAGCGCCTGTACGGCACCGGCGAAGAGTTCGAAAAAGACGTGCCCGCCGGTTTCTACACCGTGCCCGAGGGCGAACCCGCGCGCCGCCGCGCCGGCACCGACGTGACGATCCTCACCATCGGCGCGACGCTCTACCGCGCGCTTGATGCCGCCAAGACCCTGCAGGACAAGCACGGCGTCAGCGCCGAGGTCTGGGACGCGCGCTGGGTCGTGCCGTTCAACTACGAACCGATCGTCGAATCGGTCAAGCGCACCGGCCGCCTGGTCGTCGCGTCAGACGCCTGCGAACGCGGCAGCTACGCCCACACCATGGCGTCCACCATCGCCCGCCTGGCCTTTGGCCACCTCGACGCGCCGCCGGTCGTGGTCGGCGCACGCAACTGGATCGCGCCCGGCGCAGAAATGGAAGCCGACTACTACCCGCAGCCGGCGTGGATCATCGACGCCATCCACGAAAACGTGCTGCCGCTCAAGGGCTATGCACCGTCGTCGAACCAAGGCGGGCAGGAACTGCTGCGCCGGGCGAGGGCAGGAATCTGAGCTGACCCAGACTCTGATCGCAACCTCAATCGACTGAGTGCGGCGGCGCTCAACGCCAGGAACTTCGCGGCACGCACCTCAACGCGCCAGCGTTGCGCCGCCTGCCTTCGATTGCCCCCCTGCGCCCTGGACGTACAGGCATAACCATGCCGCTCCGCTTGTCCGTCGTCCCCGCCTTGCTTGCCGCCGCGCTCTTGGCTCCGGCCTGGGCCGGCGAGGCGCAGGACTCGACCGAGTGGGAGGTCCGCCGCGACGCCAAGGTGCTGCTCGACGACCTGGCAAAGAAGAACGGCGATCAGGTGCAGCTGTTGGAACGGGCCCAGAAGATGATCAGTGAGCACGGCACCGACCTGGTGGCGCTGGGCAACGGTGTATCGCCCCTGGCTGAGGCGATCGGCAACCGCCTGCACGAGAGCGGCTTGTCCGACGCCTTCCTGCAGTTGTTCACTTCTGCCGCCGAACGCCGCCTGGCGGAAGCCCTCGCCCTGCCCCAGGCCGGCCGCGACGGCGCCCTGCAGCGCCTCGCCCTGAGCTATCCCGGCACCGCCGCCGCGACCAAAGCCAGGCGTCTCTTGGCGGACCGCGCCTGGGATCGCGGCCAACTCGGACGCTACCTTGATGAGGCCAGCCGCGCCGGCGATGCCGCCGACGCCGTCCGCTCTGCGCGCCGCCGTGCCGCCCTGGACATGCTGACCATAAACGAGGTCGCCGAACTGCCCCGGTCGCTCGATGGACTGGAACCGATGTGGACGATGAAGGTCGACGAGATCGCCCCGCCGGAAATGCGCCCGCAGCCGCGCCTGGTCGCCGAGGATCAGCCGACCCGCGCCACCCGCCGCCGGCTGGTGATCGGTGCGTCGGCCGGCGATGTGGCCGCCGCTAGCGACGGTCTGCGCCTGCTGGTCTGCGATCTGCTGGTCGGCCAGTTGCAGGGGCAGGTGCACCGCCTCGGCAATACGCCGCTGCCGGCGCGGCAGTGCCAGCCGGTGGCGATCGCTGGCGGCTGGGCCGCGTTGGGACTCATTGATCAACACCGCCTGGTCGTGCGCGCGGTCGACCGCGTGGGGCGCAGCCTGTGGATGTGGCAGGACGACGAGAGCGAAACCAACCCGGTGGTGTCGGCCCCGGTCGCGGCCGACGGGCTGGTGCTGATCGCCAGCGCCAACGCCAACTCCCAGGGCAGCGTCGACGTGCTGCTGACCGCCCTCGACGCGCGCACCGGGCAACGGGCCTGGAAGAGCTTGGTGACCCGGGTGCCCCAGTCGGAACTGGCACGCATGCGTTGGGGCGGTTGGGGCGGCCCCAACCCATCGTCGCCGGCGCTCGCCATACAGGCCGGCTCCATCCTGGTGCTTTCGAATCTTGGGGTGCTGGCCCGGGTCGCGACCACCGGCGAGGTGCGCCGGGTCTGGTCGTATCGGAGCATGCCCGAGGACGGACTTGATGAAAATGCCGGCGTTGGCCGGCGGGATCGCATGCGTCAGGGCGCGGTCAAAAGCGACGGCGTGACGGCCGTGGCGACGCCGGGCGACAACCAGGGCATCGCGCTCATCCTTGGGCCTGACGATGCCAAGCCGCGGGAATTCATCGGTAATGGCGCTGGCGACGAGGTTCTGGCGGTGAGCGGCGGTTCCGCCCTGCTTGCGGGTCGATCGATCACCTGGCTCGACCTCGCGACCCTGTTGCCGCGCTGGCCCGGATCCCGCGCGCACCGCCTGACTGATCCGCAGGCGATCATTGGAGTCGACCGCATCCTGGTCGGTGGCAGCGATGGATTGTTCCTGCTCGACCGCAAGGACGGCCAGCAACAGGGCATCGGCCGCAGCCTGATCGAACCGTTCTCGCTCGCCGGCAGCCAGCAGGTGCTGCTCATGGGCTATGCGGATCGCATCACCGCCCTCGGCGGTTCCGCCGCGCTGCTCGAACGCCTGCGCGCCGATCTCGCCGCGAACCCGCACGATGTGCGCCGCCTCGTCGCGCTCGCCTCCCTGCTGGAGGCGCGCAACGAACCCGATGCCGCCGTCGACCACCTGCTGCGGGCGCTCGAAGCCGGCGCACCCAAGGACTACGCCGAACGCGCGGCCCGAATCTTGCGCCGTCAACTCGACCTCGCGACCGGCGACGCCAAGGTGTTCCCGTCGCTGTTCGCCCGCTTCGCCAAGACCGTCGCCGCCGATCCGGCACTGACGTCTGAGCAGTCGTGGTGGCGTGGCCGACATGCGGAAATGCTGGGCGACCGCAACGCCGCGATCGCCGCCTATGCCGCCGCGATCACCACCCCAGGGCGGATGGTCAACGTGCGCGACCGGTTGGAGGTCCACGCGCACCTGCTCGCGCGCGCCGGACAGGGCCGCCTCGGCGTCGGTGGCCGCGACCTCTGGTCGGTTCCGGCGGCCGTGACGCCGGCAACGGTTCCCGCCAAACCCTGGTCGGCGCCCGGCCGGCGCGGCCCGGTCACGGTGGCGACCGATGAACTGGCCATTTCCTACGTCGATGGCTGCTTGACGGCGCTGCGCCTGGCCGACGGGTCCGTCGCCTGGGTCCGCAAGGGGCTGGATCCGCGCCTGGGCATCTCGCCCACCAACGGGGTCGGCCTGCCGCTCGATGCCCCGGCTGGCGCCGGTATCCCGATCAACGTCCTGCCCGGCACTGCGGCTGAAGCCTCGGGCATGCGCAGTGGCGACCGTCTCTTGGAATTCAACGGCCATGCCGTGGTGAACTGGCGCACGGACTTGCAAGAACACGTCTTCCGCCTCGCCCCGCGCACCCCATTTACGGTGGTGGTCGGGCGCGGCGGCGAGCGCGTGACCTGCGCGGGGAAGATCGGCCACGAGCTGGTCGAGCCGCTCACCGCCAACCGCCGGACCGTCCTCGTGCGCACCACCGTGCCCGCGAATCGGCGCACCGACGCGACCCTCTTTGTGGTCGATCTCGCGACCGGCGTCGACCTGTGGTCGAAGTACGTGCCGCCGCCCCGGCGCGAGGACGACGATGTCCAGGGCCTGACCACGGTACCGCCGAATGTGTTGATCAGCCCCGATAACGTGGTGATCGGGCAGGACGGCGTCGATCTGGTCGGCTGGAAGGCGCACGATCCCGCTCCCGACGGCCCGGTCGAACTCTGGCGCCAACCTGGCCGCGCAGTTGCCTTGGCGCAGGCGCGCTGCGTCGGCGACGACCTGGTCTGGCTGCCGGCCAGTGTCGGCGGATCAGCCCAACTGATCCGCACCGCCACCGGCGAGGCGCTCGCCAACGTCCCCGCCGAGAGCGAACGGGTGCCCATCCTGGGCGTGCAGGAATGCTTCACCCTTGGCGCCGACCATCGCGTCTCGCGCTGGGATCTTGGCCTGGGCCGCCGTTCCTGGCAGTCCGACGCCAACGTCGCCCGCATCCTCGCCGTGCGCGGCGATGCGCTCTACGCCATCACGGATGGCGGTCAGCTCGCGATGCTGGACCTCGCCTCGGGCGCGCCGCGCCGGATCTTCGGCGACTGGCAGGCGGTCGAGGCGCTCGATGGCGGGCCCGCCCGCGCCACGCCCGACCTGCTGCACCTGCGCTACCGCAAGGAAGGCCGCACCGGACTGGCGGTGGTGTCTCTCGCTGGCGGTGCGGTGCGCTGGGAAACCTTGCTGCCCGCCAGCACCGAACTCGTGCGCGCCCTGCCTGCCGGCGGCGGCGTGTGCGGCCTGCTGCGCGAAAGTGACGCGGCAACCGGGCTGATCGTGCTCGACGCGTCTGGCAGTATCCTTCAGGCGGTGCGGCTGTCCGGCAATCAGCGCACTGTGGTGCCGATCCCGAGCGGAAATGCGATTCTGCTGCCAGCCAGCGACGGCCTGAGCGTCCTGCCGTCCTCGCTGCCGCCGACCATCGCGCCCGTGCCGACGTGCCGCCTGGCTGGCGGGGCGGAAATGGTCGAACGGCTGCGAGCCAGCGCCCTCGCCTGGCAGCCATCTCCCGCCGGACGCTGGGCCGTCGCCCGCGACGGTCGCGACCTGTTGTTCGTGATCGGAGCTGTTTCGGGTGGTCCGGGTGGTCCGGGTGGTCCGGGTGGCAAAAGCGCGATCCTGCGCCTGGGCAACGACGGCGCCGCAATCGACCCTGGTCTGCAGCGCTTCGTGATCGCAGCGGATCGCGCCCCCGCCGTCGAACCCGCCACCCCCGTCTCCAACGGTTGGACCATGGTCCTGGCGGCGCGGATCGAACTGCCCGACGGACCGGTCTCCGTCCTGCGCCTCAGCCCCGGCCTGGAAACCCCGCTCGCCGACCGGGTGGTGGTCCACATCGAACCCGAAGGTGCGACCGACGGACCGCCCTGGTGGTGGCGTGCGGCGTGGCGGCCGTTGGCCCCGCCTGCCCCATGACATTGGCACTATGATCATTGGTCTGGGCATCGACCTCGCCCAGGTGGCTCGCATCAGTGCGGTCCGCCAGCGCCACGGCGACCGCTTCCTCGACCGCACGCTGACCGCCGGAGAGCGCGCCTACTGCCTGGAGCACCGCGATCCGGATGAGCGCATCGCCGCGCGCTGGGCCGCGAAAGAAGCTGCCGGCAAGGCCCTCGGCACCGGCATCGCCGATGGCGTGCACCTGACCGACATCGCGGTGGTCGCGGACGCCAACGGCGCGCCTCACCTGGAACTGACCGGCGGAGCCTTGGCGCGTGCGACCGCGCTCGGCGCCGACCGCTGGCATGTCTCGCTCAGCCACGCCGGCGGCTTCGCCACCGCCGTGGTCATCTTGGAAAAGACCAGCCACGCCCATGAATGACTCTTGGCGTTTTTTCGGCGGGTTGATTGGCCACAATGAGCACAAAGGACACAAATTTCACAAAGGGTTGATCGTCCTTGCTCCTCGAATTTCACAAAAGCCCTCATTTCTTGTTATTCCCCTCGTTTGTGATCTTTGTGCTCTTTGTGGCCATCCCCCTCTAACTTCCATCAACCAGTTCACGACCCGGAATCGCCTCCGATGAATCCCGCCCTGCGCGCCCTGAAACCGTACCCGATGGCCGAGTTGGAAACACGCAAGCAGGCGCTGCGCTCAAGCGGCCGGCCAATCTACGACTTCGGCACCGGCGACCCGGTCGAGCCCACCGCGCCGTTCATCCTCACCGCGCTGCGCGATGCAGTGCCGGCGATTTCCCAGTATCCCAGCGTCGCCGGCAGCCCGGCGCTGCGCGAGGCCGTGGCCGGGTACCTGCAGCGGCGCTTCAGTGTCAGCCTCGACGCCAAGACCCAGATCCTGCCCTCGGCCGGGTCGAAGGAGGCGATCTTCCACCTCGCCCTCGCCGTGCTCGATCCCGCGAACGGCCGCGACACCGTGGTCTTCGGCACCCCCGGCTATCCGGTTTACGAGTCCGGCGCGCTGTTCGCCGGCGGCCGGGCGCATGCGGTAGAACTGCGCCGCGAGCACGGCTTCCGCCTCGACCTGGAGCGCCTGCCAGCCGACGTGCTCGCCCGCACCGCGATCGCCTGGATCAACTACCCGCACAATCCGACCGGCGCCTGCGTCGACCTCGCGTGGCTCGCCGCCCAGGCTGATATTGCGAAAAGCCACGGAATTCTGCTGGCGTCTGACGAGTGCTATAACGATCTCTGGTTCCAAGGGGCTGAGCCGCCGCCATCGCTCCTGCAAGTCACCACCGCGAACGTGCTCGCTTTCCATTCCTGTTCCAAGCGCAGCGGCATGACCGGCTACCGTTCCGGCTTCATCGCCGGCGACGCGGCGCTGATCAAGACCTACCGCAGTTGGCGCGTCCACATGGGCGTCGGCTCGCCCGCCTTCGTCGAAGCCGCCGGCGCCGCCGCCTGGCGCGACGACGCCCACGTCGAACCCCGCCGCCGCATCTTCGCCGAGAAATGGCGCATCCTCGCCGATGGCCTCGCCGCCAAAGGCCTGGAGATCCTGCCCTCGCAGGCCGGATTGTACCTCTGGGCTCGCATTCCCGGCAGTGCCGACGCTTACGCCGCCAAGTGCCTCGACGCCGGCATCGTGGTCAGCCCCGGCGCGTTCTTCGGCCACGGTGGCGACAACTGGATCCGTCTCGCCCTGGTGCCCTCACCCGACGATTGCCGCAAAGCCCTGGCCGCCTGGCCGGACTGATCGCCAAATCAGCCAACAACCGGAAATGGCCACAAAGAACAGTAGAGTAGGGATGGCGCCGTCCTGACGGTCGCCATCCCCCTCTTCAAACCGGACTTGCAGATTTCCCGCATCCGGCTTTCCCGTTGGCTTCATGGGTCGGCTTTCGTGGTCGCGCCAGCGTGGATCGGCACGAAACCGAGGTCTTC
>CAMCMZ010000077.1 GCA_945876185.1 Candidatus Kuenenia stuttgartensis
AGCTTATCCGACGAGCGAATGCCGCGATCATCTCCGTCATCCGATGGATGCTGAAGCAAAGACTGGGACGATGCTACCGGCGAAAGCCGCTGCATCCGTATGCAAGAACCCTGTAAAATTATTAGAAATTAAATCAATGCCATTGGACCTGGGGATGAAGGAAGAACCCATGGTCTCTGTGTACGAAAGGCCGCAGACTTCGTTGCCCCGTTTCCGGGGATCCCATGGCGGGGCGCCGGATTAGGGTCAGACCGGTCCGCTGCGCCAGCCGGCCTCGTCCGCAAGGGCAGACCCGCAATTGCCTGCCTGCCGACGGCAGCCACACTCCGCCGCCGTGGAACCGTCTGCTGCAACACCCGCTCCTTCCGCCAGCCCTGGCACTGAACCGGCGCGAGCCTTCGCCGCCTGGGCGCGCTGGTTCTGGCCGGCGGCGTTGGGCTGCCTGGTGCTCGACCAGGCGAGCAAATGGTGGCTGCAAGCCCAGGTGCTGGGTTCAGACGCCGCGTTCCACCACGGGCCGTTTCCAGCGGGTTATCCCAGCTGGCTGGAATGGCACCTCAACCCGGGCATCGGCTTCAGCATCCTGCGTGGGCATCCCGGCGTGGTCACCCTGCTGACGGTGGTGCTGGTCCCGGTGCTGATGTGGATCTGGTGGCGGCAGTTCCGGCAACTCGGGGGCTGGGAGAACACCGCCTTCGGGCTGGTCCTGGGCGGCGCGGTCGGCAACGCCATCGACCGCCTCCTGGCCCAGGCCGGAGTCATGGGCGGGGTGCGCGATTTCATCAACGTCGATCTCGGATTCTGGCCGCTGAATCCGTGGCCGACCTTCAATATCGCGGATGCTGGCCTGTCGGTGGGCTTTGTGCTCATCATCCTGATGTCCTTCCGCCGGCCGGTCCCGGCGCCCGGCGCGCCATCGCCCGCTCGCCCGGCCCCTTCTGCTGATGCCCTGCGCCAGACCACGGAGTCCTAGATTATGCAAACCAATCCGGCGGCGCGGGAGATCGTGATCAAGGTGGTCTATTGCGGCCCAGGGCTGGCGGGCAAATCCACCAATCTGCAGTACCTGCGCGACCAGGCCGCACCGGGCACGGCCACCGATCTGCTCACCGTCGACAGTCATTCCGAACGTGCGATCCGCTTCGAACGCATCTATGACGAACTCGGCCTGGTGCGCGGCCACCGCGTCCGCGCCGAGTTCTGGACCATCCCGGGCCAGAGTTATTACGCCGCCACCCGCAAGGCGGTCTTGGCCGGGGTCGACGGGGTGGTTTTCGTGGCGGACAGCCGGCGCGAGGCGATGGACGAAAACGTCGATGCGATGAACGAGCTGCTCGCCAACCTGCGCGCGCTAGGCCAGCCGGAAGACCTGCCGATCGTCATCCAATACAACAAACTCGACTTGCCCACCTCGACCCGACGCGAACAGCTCGAACCGCTGCTCAACATCCGTGGCTGGCCGAGCTTCACCGCCACCGCGATCCGCGGCGAAGGCGTGACCGAGACCGCCCGCGCGGTGCTCGATCGCATCATCGGCCGGCTGGGCGGCCAGGCGGCCGAGGCCGCGCCTGAACCGCAGCCGATGCCCACCCAGGTCGCTGGCCCACGTACCTGGCTGATCTCGTGCTGGCGCTGCCAGACCATGCTTGAGGTGTCCGAGGCCAAGCCCGGTGCGACCTACACCTGCGGCGCCTGCGCCAGCATCGTCGAGGTCGTCGATAGTGAACGCGGCCTGACCCGCCAGCCGACCCCCAAGTCGGGGCCGAACCAGATTCTGCCCGGCCCCAACCCGAGCTCCAGGCGCGAGGACAGCGGCGGCTACGCCGCCCAGCCGGCGCGCGACCCCAGCGGGGGACAGGCGGCGCTGCGACCCGTCCCGACCGAGCCGGCCGGGACGGGTCCCGGTTCAGGCGGCAGCTTTCCGATCGATGGATTCCTGGTGGTCGCGCTGATGGAGGGAACTCCGCTGGGTCGCCGCCTGCGAGTGCGCGAAATCGCCGGCAACCGCCACCACCGCGCAGTGGTGCTCAGCCGCGCCGCGATGGGGCTGGCCGGCTACCGCGATGGCCTGGAACCTTACATCCGCCTGGGCGGGCCGGTGCGGCACCCGAACGTCCTGCTGCTGAATCAGTTCTTCAACCTGCCCGACGGTGCGGTGCTGCTGTCGAACGATGCGCCCGAGCACGAACCTCTCTCGCACGTGCTCGCGCGCCGGCGCGCCCTGGCGCCGCCGCATGCGATGGGCGTCATTTGCCAGATCGCCCTCGCCCTGGAGGAATCCGCGCGGCATGGCGTCGTGCATGGCTGGCTGCGGCCCGAAACCATCCTGGTGTCGGCCGACGGCAATGTCCTGGTCGATGAACTGTGCATTCCCAAGCCACACCGCTTCCTGGTGCGCGAACTCGCCGGCGCCAGCGCGGCGACCGAATACTACCTCGCGCCGGAACACATCAGCGAAGAAACCCGCTCCGACATCCGCAGCGACATCTTCTGCCTCGGCGCGCTGCTCTTCCGCATGATCACCGGCGAAGGGCTGGTCACCGGCTACAATGCGCATGAGGCCCTGCACAAGATCGCCGCCAACGGGGCGCGGCCGCTGCGCGCGACCCAGGCCCCGGTGTCGCGCGAACTCGACGTGTTCTATAAGCGCCTGGTCGCGATCGAACGCGGCGACCGCTTCCAGTCCTATCATGAACTGATCGAGTCCCTCGACCGCTTCGGTGGCGGGGCGAAGCGCCAGACCATGCGCCTGACCCAGAACGTCGGACCCAATCAGCCCGGACCGCGGACTGGCCTGGGTTCGCCGGCGGTGGGGCCAGGCGGCGGCACCGTCCCGACCCGGCGGACCACGGCGGGTCGGGGTTCGCGCCCCGCCAGCCAGGTCGTCTCCCGTGCCACGAACGGTCCACGCGAAGGCCAGTCCCGCAGCAGCGGCGGTGGCGGCAACGGCACGGTTATTCTGATCCTGGTGCTGATCCTGCTCGCCGGTGCGGCTGCCGCCGGGTATTTCTACTTCTTCGCCTCGAAGCCTCGTCCGGTGGTGATCGATGCCGGGGAAACGCCGACGACTGCACCGGTTCCTACGCCACCCGTGCCGGTGAAATCGGTGACCGGTCCGGTCGTGCCGCCCGGACCCGCTCCCGTCGTGACGTCCGTTCCCCCGGCCGCTGCTACGACCGCCCCGCCCACCGTCCCAGCACCAACCCCGGTGCTGGTGCCGGCGACCGCCGCGACCACTCCGGCCCCCGCGGTCGCCGTTCCCGCGCCAATCCCGGTGGCCGATCCGCCTACCTCGACCGTGCCGTCTGTGCCGACCGTCAAAGTGGTTGAACATGATCCGGCCGAAACGCCCCAGGCGCGCGCGATGCGGTTGCGCGATGCCCGCTTGGCCATCACGGATGAGACCATGTCGGGCCGTTTCGCCTCGGCGCTGGAGTTGTGCGGAGAACTTGACACCGACCTCGAACGCAAGCAGAAAGCCGAATGGGTGGCGAAGAAGCATCAGGAAGCGCGCCAGGCCGTGGAGCAGAAAACCTCGAGCCAGGACGCCGCCACCGCGAAGACGACTCTCGACAACGCCGTCATGCTCTGGCGCATGCCCAATGACCGCGAATGGGCCGACAAGGTCCTCAAGCAGCCGCGCGCCAGCGCGCCGGCTGCTGTGACGCCGCCGGTGGCCCCGGCGCCTGCGCCCGTCGCCCAACCGCCTGTACCTGCTCCTGCACCAGCCCCTGCCCCGGCGACTCCCACCCCTCCGGTCACCTCGGGAAAGCCGGTGAAGCCGACGGATCCCGCCAAGCCCGTCACCCCCGCACCGGCGCAAACCGAACCGGCCGCACCGCCGGAACGCACCATGGGCGATGTCGCGGTCGATCTCGCCAAGGCCCTGCACCAGGGGAACGCGCAGCAGATCTCGGCCGTGCTCGCCCCGATCCCGGCCGACACGCCAGAGGGCCGGGCCTTCCGGCGCGTGGCTGATCTCTGCGCCAAGCGCAGCGAGATGATCCAGCGTGCCGTCGGCACCAAGCAGATGAAATTGCGGGTCAATCATCCGATCACTCAGGAACTGTGCGACGTGACCGGAGCCGACGGTCGGCAGGTCGAGCTCACCGGCGCGAACGGAAACTCGTCGAGCGTCGCCTGGAGCCAGATTTCCCCGACCTCGCAACTCGGCACCCTGTTCCTTGAGGCGACCCGATGGCGCGACATCACCCCCGAGGATCGCACCATCGCCGCCGCTGCCCTGCTCGCGGTGCGCGAGCACGCCTTCGCCACCCTCGCCCTGCGTCCGGCCAAGGCCCAGCTCCCGGCCGAGGTGGTCGAGGATCTCGAACTGGTCATCCGCCTGCAGCGCAGCGTGAAATGAGCCGGGTCCACCGCCTCATCGGATCTTCACACTGATCTGCTCTCATTTCGCCTTCCTTCCCGATAATGGACCCCGATGACCCCACCCGCCGACCGGCTGCACCGCAAGACCTTCATCGTCGACACCAACGTCCTCCTCCATAATCCGAACGCCCTGTTCGCCTTCGCCGACAACCACGTGGTCATTCCGATCACCGTGCTGGAAGAACTGGACCGCTTCAAGACCGCCAACAACGAGCTGGGCCAGAACGCGCGCGAGGTCGCCCGCGCGCTCGATCGCCTGCGCGAAAAAGGTTCGCTGAAGGACGGCGTCGCCACGCCCCAGGGCGGTACGGTCACGGTGTCGATGCGCTTCCACGAGATCGGCAGCCTGCTGCCTGGCGTGGCCGACAACCGCATCATCGGCTGCGCCCTGCTGTATCGCGCCGAAGGCCATCAGGTGTTCTTCATCTCGAAGGACATCAACGCCCGCATCAAGGCCGACGCGCTGGGCATTCCCTGCCAGGACTTCGAGAACCAGAAAGTCGACGTCGACACGCTCTACAACGGCTGGGTGACCTTGGCCGTCGAGACCGCCACCTTCGACCGGCTGATCAGGCTGGATGTCTTCGCCCCCAACGAGGTTCTGACCCCCGATGCCGCGCCGCTGTCGGACAACCAGTTCGCCCTGGTCCGCGACCTGGCCGATCCCGAACGGATCATCCTCGGCCGCTACGATGCGGCGATCAGCCGGCTGCGGGTCATCGCCGACGACGCCCCCGACCTGTTCGGCGTCACCCCGCGCAGCCCCGAGCAGCGCATGGCGTTCGATCTGCTGCTGGATGACCGCATCAAGCTGGTGACCCTGGTCGGCAAGGCCGGCACCGGCAAGACCCTGCTCGCCCTTGCCTGCGGCCTCGCCAAGGTCATCCACGACGAACGCTACCGCAAATTGCTGGTGTCGCGCCCGATCATGCCGCTCGGCCAGGACATTGGCTACCTGCCCGGCACCAAGGATGAAAAGCTCAGCCACTGGATGGGCCCGATCTTCGACAACCTGCACTTCCTCCTCGCCGGCGAGGAACGCGACCCTGACGAGGTCATCAAGCGCCTGATCAGCGAGGAATCGATCACGCTCGAAGCGCTGACCTACATCCGCGGCCGTTCGATCTCGAAGCAGTTCGCCATCGTCGACGAGGCCCAGAACCTGACCCCGCACGAAATCAAGACCATCATCAGCCGCGCGGGCGAAGACACCAAGATCGTCCTCACCGGCGACCCGCACCAGATCGACAACCCGTACCTCGACGCCAACTCCAACGGCCTCGCCTACGTGGTCGAACGCATGCGCGGCCAGCGCCCGGCCGGCCACGTCACCCTCACCAAGTCCGAGCGCAGCGAACTCGCCGGCTTGGCAGCGTCGATCCTGTAGGCGTTCATTTCTGCGGCTTGGCCTGATCCGCCGGTGGATCTCTTACCTGGAACCCGAAATCCGCTGAAACGTAGTCCTCCCAGATGGTCGTCATGGATTTCCCAGGATCCCGGAAACACAGGTGGTATGCCCCGTGCAGTGCGTACCAACCGGCCTGATCGAATGAGAACCAGTTTTTCAAATGTGCCGGTTGTTCCCAGGTCTCGCGCGGCTTGATGGTCACTGGAAACGACAATCCTCCCAGGTTGAAATTGGTGCCATGGTCAATCAAGGGTTTGCCGTTGTGGAATCCGGAAAATACAAATGAGCTGTCGCGCGCGCCCCGATTGCGTCCTCCACTCCAGAACGTGACCGGATCCTCGCCTATATTAGTGATTCTCAAGGTCACCGGAACGTCATCCCCAGGGACAAAACTTCCTTTCATAACCACGAATTCGGTCAACAAGCGATGCTGCGGGTGCCGACGCAGGATAAGCGTAGTCTTGAAATAGCTGGCCACTTTCTTCGCGATTTCGCCACCCGTTATGTCGAAGGATAGATGGGAGATGGTTTTTTGCGAACTGCCAAAACTGTTATGCCGGAAGGCATTCCCATCGACAACCAATACATAGGTGTAGACCTGAACCTCAGGATCAAAGGGAAGATTGAGAGAAAGCTGGAATTGGTTATTTGCATTCGATTCAGAAAATAATCGACACTCCAAAATGGTGAGTTTCCTTGGTGCACCGAGGTGAACTTTTGTTCCTCCAGCACAAACCGTGGGTGCTACGGCGGTGTCAGCGTATGCATCCAAATAGAATCCATCGGCCGGCGGGGCCGTGAGCGGCGATTCGCCGGCCACCGTGACCAGGGTCATCAGACAGCAGGTGATTAGAAGATGTGGTAAGCGAATTCTTGCTGATTTTACTAAATGAAACCAGGTGGGATTTTCCATGAGTGCTATATCCAAGTGGGTTAAACCGAAAACACGCTAGCCTCTGCGGAATACCCAGTTTATTAAAATGATCTTCAAGTTGCAACGCTGTATCGCGCCGTGCAACCATTCGGCGGTAGCCAGCGTCTGATCACGTCTGATCACCGACGGCCTAGGCGAATCCACCGGCATGTACGCGAGCCACCCTGCCGCCCGCGACCGCGTCGCCGCCGGCGCGACGGAACCGTCGCGCGGAGTTTTCGGCGGCCTTGACGCTCCGGCCTCGGTGCTGTTTCGCAGCTACGACAACCTGTGTCAGCGCTCGACCCTATGCTGGTACAACGACGAGGCCGGGCTGAAAGTCCGCTCCGCCAATCTGGTTCCGACCACCACCCTGGTCGCCGACTACGAACGCGACCAGGCCACAGCGAAGGCCAGCGAGCAGCTTCTCGGCACGCTCTGGCGCGGCTCGACGCTGTTCGCCCCCGCCGGCGATCCGCTCGATCCGGTGGACCGCGAGGCCCTGGCCAAGGAAGCCGATGCCGCCGACGAGGCCTTCCAGCAGGCGATCAAGAAAGAGGTCGCGATCGGTGGCCGGTCGCGCGACCTGGCCGAGGCGCGCGAACGCCTGATCACCATCCGCGGCCGCATCGCCCAGGCCGCCACCGCCGTGCTGCCACGCCTCGCCACCGGACCAGAGGCCGATCGCCTGCACGCCACCTTGCTTCGCTTCGCCGGCATCCAGCGCAAGGTCGACGATGTGCGAGAAGGATTCCACCGCCTAGCCGCTAGTTTCAACATCCTCGACGTACGCGGTGAGGACACGGTTTCGTCGCTGGAATCCAAGCGGAAATGTCCAAGCAAGCCGGCCGCCTCACATCCCTCGCCAACCGCTTCCGCGCGGACCCCTACCCCTTCGAACACGCCACCGCCGGCATCACCATTGCCAATTTTCTCCTGCCTGACCTACCCGACCGATCCAACCCGAACGAGGTCATGGGCGCCAGCAGCCACACCCTGAGCAGCCTCTACGACCTGCACAACAAGACCCTGACCCGCCTCGCCGCCCTGACCGCGTCCGACACCTGACCGTAATCGCCCAACAACCCGGCCGAAGCGGCCAGATCACCCCCGCTTGACCGGGGCCCCTCCTGCCTAGCCTTCCGCCCCTGCCCAATGGGGTGTCGTCTAACGGTAGGACTGCAGATTCTGGCTCTGCCTATCGGGGTTCGAATCCCTGCACCCCAAGAATAAACCCCGTCGTGACAATGAGTTACGACGGGGTTTTTGTTTCGGCCCGCCGCCGACCCATAATCCTGGTCCCCGCTTGGCCAAGGAGATGGACACCGAAATCCGGGGAATCTGACACCATGTCCGACGACCAACAAATCCGCGAAAAGCTTGCGAAAATCAAAGCTCTCTTCGATGGCGCAACCTCCCACGGCGAGCGTCAGGCGGCTCAGGCCGCCATCGACCGGCTCCAGCAGCGCATCGACGGCATACCCGCCCCAGTCGCAGACCCGCCCGTCGAGTTCCGCTTCTCGCTGACCAATCCCTGGTCGATGCGCCTGTTCCTCGCCCTCGCTCGCTCCAAGGGCCTGCGGCCCTACCGGCACCCGCGCATGCGCCGTACGTCCGTCTGCCTGATGATCGGCAGGACGGCAGTGAACACGGGCCTGTGGCCGGAATACCTGGAGATGAACAAAGTCCTCACCGAGTACCTTGGCGAGCTGGCCGACCACATCATCGCCGACTGCATCAACCCCGACCGATCCGATGCCGAGGTGGTCGCGGGACTGCCTGGGCCGATGACTGGCGGAGAGATGGAGGGCTGAAACGGTGACAGCGAATGACGCTATTTGTCCGGCCATTTCCACATCCGCCACGAGTCCACAGTAACCGACCTGGCGATAAGCGTCGCTTACCGTCGCTTCGGTAACATCATACCGATTCCCACCTTGGGAACAATTATTTGCTTCCCGGGAAATTCAGCTAAGTTCAAATCGCCGTGCGCCTCCTGAGCCTGTCCACCCTGCGCGAGTTCTGGGGGCAATTCCCAGACGCCGAGCGTTTTCTCAGGGAATGGCGAAAAGTCGTCGAAGTCAGTGCCTGGAAGACCGCACACGAGATCAAGGCGAGCCTGCCCTCAGCCGATCCGCTCGGAGACCGTCTCATCTGCTTCGACATCAACAACAACCGCTACCGCATCATCGCCATCGTCGACTACCCCCACCAGATGGTCCTCATCCGCTTCATCGGCACTCATGCCGAGTACGACGACCTGATGGACCAAAAACACTGGCGAAAGAAGCTCCTATGAAAAATACGCTCAAGCCGATCCGTACCGCTGCCGACTACGAGGCCGCTCAGCACCGCGCGGCCACCCTCTTGTTGAGCGACCCTCAGCTTGGCTCCCCGCAGAGCGACGAACTTGACGTGCTCGGCACCCTGATCGCCGCCTACGACCGCGAACATTTCCCGGTCGACCCAGCCGATCCGATCGCCGCCATCGAGTTCGCCATGGATCAACGGGGGCTGAAGCCAAATGACCTTGTGCTTTTCCTGGGCACCCGCTCACGGGTGACCGAGGTGCTTCATGGCAAGCGTAGCCTTTCCCTGGAACAAATCTCGCGTCTCCATCATGGACTCGGTATCCCGCTGGCCTGCCTCATTCCGTCCGTAGCGCCTCGCCCCGATCGCAGCGTCAGGGCTTCGCCCAGTCGGCGAGCGGCGGCATCTCGCGGTCGAACAGCCCGGTCTCCTGCCCTCGCCAAGGCCCGATGATGCGTAAGCGGCGCATACCATCTGCAAACACCGCACGCATGGACGCCTAGATCGAAGAGCCGGCGACCGACGCCTACCACGAGTCCGAGCAGACCTCCGGCTTCCTGGCTTGCTTCGAGCAGATCGCCGTCCCCTTTACGACCGAAGTCCTCGGGGTCGACGTATCCGTCACTGGCTTCGACCTGACGGATGACGATGCCCTGGTCGCGATCTGCCGGCGGGGCACAGAAAAGCACGCGTCAGTTGCAAAATGTGCCTTGTCATTTAGCGTTCATCATGCTTAGATTCCGGTCATCCGACCTAAATGCTTGGTATGACAAGCCAAATCGTAAGCCGCTCGTGCTGCGTGGTGCCCGCCAGGTCGGAAAGTCCTGGCTAGTCCGCAGTTGGGGTGCGCAGCGGTTCGGCCGTGTGGTCGAGGTCAATCTGGAGCGGCGGCCCGAGACCAAAGCCTGCTTCACCGACAACGACCCGAAGGCCGTGCTGCAACGCCTGGAGGTTCAGCTCGGTCAGCGGATTCCCGCCGACGGTTCGGTGCTGCTCTTCCTCGACGAGATCCAGGCCGTTCCCGAGGTCCTGGCGAAGCTGCGCTGGTTCGCTGAGGAGATGCCGCTGCTGCCCGTGATTGCAGCCGGTTCTCTGCTCGACTTCACTCTCGCGGATCACCGCTTCTCAATGCCAGTTGGTCGCATCTCGTACCTGCACCTGGAGCCGATGGGCTTCATTGAGTTCTGCCACGCCTGCGGCGAGGAGCCGCTGGCTCACTGGCTGGACGAGAGCCTTACCGTGGCGGCGATCCGCAGCGGCGTGCCAGCCGATCTGCACGACAAAGCCATCACGCTGTTCCGCTCGTGGGTGCTGGTCGGCGGCATGCCCGCCGCCGTGGAAGCGTTCGCTCGCGAGCGGTCCTACCTGCCGGTCGCTGATGTGCATCGCGAGCTGCTTGCCACGGTGCGGGATGACTTCGCCAAGTATGCCGATCGCGTCCACCACCGCCGGCTGACGGCGGTCCTCGACAGCGTGCCAAATCAGCTCAGTCAGAAGTTCACCTATGCCAAGGTTGATCGCGACGAACGCTCGTCGGCGCTCAAACAAGCCCTCGATCTCCTGACACTTGCCCGCGTCTGCCACCGCGTGATCTCCACGCCGGGCAAGGGGCTGCCGCTCGGGGTCGGTGCCGATGCAAAGACCATCAAGGTGATCCACCTCGATGTCGGGCTCGCCAGCTCGGCGCTGCGTCTTGATCTTGCCGCCTTGGAACGGGCCGACGATCTCGACCTGGTGCACGAGGGTGCCATCGCCGAGCAGGCCATCGGCCAACTGCTGCGCCTGATCGGCCACGGGAACGAGGAGCCGGCGTTGTGGTACTGGTCCCGCGAGGCGCGGTCATCGTCCTCCGAGGTGGATTACCTCGCGGCACCGACCAGCCAGGTACTGCCTATCGAAGTGAAAGCCGGCACTGGCGGCGCGATGCGCAGCTTGCACGTCTTCATGGCCGAACGGAAGCTGACCTGGGCCGCGCGCTTCAACAGCGCCGCTCCGATGGTGCAGGACGTCGACACCAAGGCGGCCACGGGCAAGACGGTGCGCTACCGTCTGCTCTCGCTGCCTGCCTATGCGGTCGAGTGCTTGCCGCGCTTGGCCAAAGAGATGGACACCGAAATCCGGGAAACCTGACTTTGCGCTCCAGGTAAAATATGCTGGATCCGAGTCGGATTATAAATCTAAGGTGGAAAAGGCTTACCCAGCCTGCGAATCCCTGCACCCCAAATGAGGACAGATGTCCGGCCATTGGGCCGTTTCGCTGCGTACATCAGTCCTCATTTGGTGTACCGACAGAGTGTCCTCCACCACGATTAGTGCCTGCGACAGGCACGGAGAGGTGGCAGGACATCTGTCCGAACACATAGTAAAACCCCGTCGTGATATGAGCTGTGTTCACGACGGGGTTTCTGTTTCACCTTGGCGGTTCCATCACCCTAAATCTCTCACATCTCTCACATGATCATCGAAATTTTTAGCAAGCAGGCGGACTAACGCTTTGGTGAATTTCCCGCCGGCACCAACAGGGTGAGTGGATCGGATCGACCTTCCCCGCCTTGAGCGCTGGCAACACCGACCATTGTAAAAACGCCACACCAAAAATTTCCAGCAAAAATCGCAAGTGCGCCCCAGATGCAAGGCGGGAGGAGGAAGTTTGGCAGCGCCAAAGGACCGACGACCAACGCAGCAGGTGGGGTGCAATTGCGATTTTTAGGATCACTTCACCTGCACCTGCTTCAGGCGCCAGCGGATCTCGTTCTTCTGCTCGACGGGCTGGGTCAGGGCGGTGAGGGTCAAGGTGAAAGTGAGGCGGCCTTCGATCAGGTCGGGCCAACCGTCCGCAGCGGACTCGATCCGGCCTTCACCGCTGAGCCCGTGCAGCTTTCCTTCGACCGGGTTGGGGTCGGGCGACAGGCGCACCGGCAGGTGGGCAGTGCCGGCGGGCAGGGCGGCGGTCCAGGCGAGTCCGGTCCAGCGGCGTTCGGCGGAACCCTCGATCAGCGCGGTGGGGCCGGCACCGAGCGCGATCGTCTGCGGCTTGCCGTCTGCAGGCGGGCGGGCGAGCGCCTGCGTCCACCAGCGCGCGAGCGCCTCGGCGGAATAGGTCTGGCGCGCGGCGGCGTCGAGCGGCGGTGGTTCGCCGGGAAAGGCGGCCGGCACGAGGCGGTTCACATTGGCGACGATGGCTTCGCCGCCGGAGACGCCGGCGACCTGCCCGGTGCGCGGATCAAGGTCGAGCGTCAGGGTCACGCCGTGCAGGGCGAGCAACCCGCCCAGCAGCGGATCCTGCTCCCCGCGTTCGCCGGGCGCACGCGAGGAATCGATCTCCACCGTGCGATCTGGGCCGCGATGGCTGGCCTGGATGCGGATGCCGGTGACGTTGACCTTCGCCCGCTCTGCTGCGGCGGGCTGCCCGCTCATGCCCAGCTTCCAGGTGAAGGAACTCGTGTATTTCAGCGTGTCGCCGGCGGACGCAAAGGTGGTGTCTTGGTTCAGCGTGTAGACGTAGAAGCGGACCTGGTCGGGAGGAAACGACCAGCCGGCGGGGACCTCGCCGGTCGCGGCGAGCGCGGGCAGGGCAGACAGCAGGAGGACCACCGACGCAGAGGGGCGACGCATGCGCGGACGCTAGCGTCAGTGGTCGGCAACCCAATCGCCCGGCGAGGGATCGCCCCGTCGCCGAGGCTCGACCCGCCCAGGGCACGGGGTCGTCATCCGTCCCGTCAACCGTCCCATCATCCGGGGCGGGTTGCCGGCTGCGCGGCCCCGCTAGCCTGCGGCCATGACTGCATCCCCTCTGCATTGGCAGCTCGGCGCCGTCGCCACCGCTGCTGCGCGCGCTGGCGGTGCCGCCGCGCTCGTCCATTTCCGCGATCCGCGTCTTGGAGTGGAGTGGAAGCCCGACGCCTCGCCGGTGACCCGCGCCGACCGCGAGGCCGAAGCCGCCATCCGCAGCGTGGTCGCCGCCGCCTTGCCAGGCGACTGCTGGCTCGGCGAGGAGACCGGCGAGGCGGTGCTCGGTGGCGGCCAGGCTCCGCCCGCTGGCACGCCCTACCGCCGTTGGATCGTCGATCCGGTCGATGGAACTCGCAATTTCGTGCGCGGCGTTCCGCTCTGGGCGACCCTGGTCGCGTGCGAAGAAGTCACCGCCAGCGGATCGCGGGTGGTCGCCGCTGCGGTCGGCATCCCGGCGCTGGATGAATGGTACGACGCCGTGCTGGGCGGTGGCGCGCGCTGCAACGGCACGCCGATCCGGGTCTCCACCGTCGACCGCCTCGACCAGGCGCTGTGGTGCTTCGAAACTCCGGGCAAGTGGTGGGATCGCGCCGGCATCGCCGGCGTTTTCACCGAATTGGTCGGCACCGTCGCGCTCGCCCGTGGCCTCAGTGACGCCTACGGCCACATGCTGGTCGCCAGCGGCCGGGCCGAACTGATGATCGAGCCGGCCCTGAGCATCTGGGATGTCGCCGCCACCAGCCTGGTCGTCACCGAGGCCGGCGGGCGCTTCAGCGATCTCGCCGGCAGCCCGAGCATCGAGAGCAGAAACGCGGTGGTTTCCAATGGCTGCGTGCACGATGCCGCGCTCGACCTCATCCGTCGCCAGCGTCTGACCGGTGCCTCGGCAGGGACTGCCTCAGCGTAACGGATTCCTCGCAAGGGGGTTTGACCTCTGTGGACAGTTCCCCACCCTGCCGCTAACACCCTCAGACCACACCTTTTCCCAAGGCCAACCCTATGCCACGCACCGCCACCCTGACCGTCGACGGCAAGACCCTGATCCTGCCCATCATCGAAGGAACCTCGGGTGAGGCCGGCATCGACGTGTCGAAATTGCGCGACCAGACCGGCCTGCTGACCTACGATCCGGCCTACGGCAACACCGGCGCGTGTTCGTCCAAGATCACCTTCATCGACGGCGACAAGGGCATCCTGCGTTATCGCGGCATCCCGATCGAGCAGTTCGACACCAATCCCAATTTCATCGAGGTCGCCTGGCTGCTGATCTTCGGCCGCCTGCCCAAGCCGGATGAGTTGCTGCGCTTCTCGCGCAAGCTGACCCTCAACGCCATGCTGCACGAGGGCATGAAGCACCACTTCGAGGGCTTCCCGGTCAACGCGCCGCCGATGGCGATCCTGTCCGCGATGATCAACACCCTGTCGTGCTTCGACCCCGAGATGCTCCACCTCGGCGACGATGCCGAGAAGATGGAAGACGCCGCCGCCAGTCTGATCAGCAAGGTACGCACCATCGCTGCGTATTCCTACCGCCGCCACAAGGGCCTGCCGTTCGTCTACCCGGATCCGCGCCTGCGTTATTGCGCGAACTTCATGCATATGATGTTCACGTATCCCTACGACCAGTACATCCTCGATCCGGTCATCGACGAGGCGCTCAACCTGATCTTCATTCTCCATGCCGACCACGAACAGAACTGTTCGACCTCGACCGTGCGCATGGTCGGCTCGTCCAAGGCTAACCTGTTCGCCTCGGTCGCCGCCGGCGTCTGCGCCCTGTGGGGCCCGCTGCATGGCGGCGCCAACGTCGAAGTGATCGACCAGTTGACCGAGATCCACAAGGGCGGCATCAGTCCCGAGGAGATGCTGCAGCAGGTGAAGGACAAGAAGCGCCAGCTCATGGGTTTCGGCCACCGCGTCTACAAGAACTTCGACCCGCGCGCTCGGATGCTGCAAAAGGTCGCCGAGAAGGTCTTCGCCAAGACCAACCGCCGCGACCCGCTGCTCGACATCGCCCGCAAGCTGGAAGAGCTGGCGCTCAAGGACAGCTACTTCGTCGACCGCAAGCTGTACCCGAACGTCGACTTCTACTCCGGCATCATCTTCCGCGCGATCGGCATCCCGCTGGAAATGTTCACCGTGATGTTCTCGATCGGCCGCCTGCCCGGCTGGATCGCGCAGTGGAAGGAGCAGCACGACGCCCCCGGCGGCCGCATCGCCCGCCCGCGTCAGATCTACACCGGGACGCCGTTGGCGGAATACATACCGATCGACCGGCGTTGAGGCGCGGGGCTCTGCCCCGGCCCCGCGAGGGCAATGGCGTTAAGTTAACGCGTAAGCCCATGTGATACAGTCGATTATGAATGTAGCTTTATTGGAAAATAGACCTTGACTTCAGCGGCGAAAAATCGGGTCGGGCCTCATGAGCCTCTCTCGACTTTCCCACGCGCTGAACGCCTG
>CAMCMZ010000078.1 GCA_945876185.1 Candidatus Kuenenia stuttgartensis
CAGGCGTTCAGCGCGTGGGAAAGTCGAGAGAGGCTCATGAGGCCCGACCCGATTTTTCGCCGCTGAAGTCAAGGTCTATTTTCCAATAAAGCTACATTCATAATCGACTGTATCACATGGGCTTACGCGTTAACTTAACGCCATTGGCCTCCGGGCGGGTTCCCCGGCCAGGCTGAACCTGACCCAAGCCAATCTGGCCAAAGGCCTCCAAGGGCAATGACCTCAGCATCGACACCATTACCAAACTGGGAACAGGACCGCTGCCAAGCTGCTGCCAACCTGACGGCCCGGCCCGCATTTTGATCCGCTTACTGGCCACGCGCCCCGGATTGATCCTGCGGTTGCTCAAACCGATGATGGTGTGATGCTGGTCCGCGAGGTGACCCTATGGGAACGACGAGACCAAGTGACCCAGCGTGCAAAAACCCTGATTGGTCAGTGGGTTACGACTACCCCAAGACCAAGCAACCGCATCCATTTCCTGGCATGGATCCTTTTGTGGAGTCCATGAAATGGGAGACGACTCACCACGCGATGGCTGAAGGCATTGCCGAATTCATCTCGCCACAGCTTCCTGATGGGTTCGTGATTTCCAGCGAAGATAGCGTCACCCTGCTGACCCCAACCGAGGGCGGCGGTGGTTTCAGAGTTGGGTCACGACGTGCACCCGACAACTATATCAGCACGACGCAACCTGAATCCAGCGTTGCGATGATGACCGTTCCAGATGATATTCTCGCCCCAGACAGTGTGGTTGAGAATGACCAATCCCCTTTTTTTTCAGTAATTATTCGTGGCAAAGAGGGTGAAATCGTGACCTGGATTGAGTTGCTGTCGCCGGGCAACAAAGACCCAAACGGCTTTAAGGTGTACCAGGCCAAGCGCTCACGCATTTTGTCATCCAATGCCGCCCTGCTGGAGATAGATCTGACCAGCGAGCATGGCCCCTTGCCCGAGCACGATCCGGGTCTCGGAACGCGTTACTACGCCATGCTGAATAAGCCCGATGACCGCAGTCGATTCCTGCAATACGGAATCCCGTTGCGCAGGCCGATGCGCACCCTCAAGGTACCAGTGACCAACGCCACGGTGGATCTGGATTTGCAGGAGGTCTTCAATCGCATCTATGCCCGGCGTCAACTCGAAAAATCATTGGATTACAACGACATCAAGAAGTGCCATCTTGAACCAACGGACGAGATATGGGCCCACCAATGCATTGAGACGTGGCGCAGTGCTGGCAACCGCGATATGCCCCTGAGGCAACCCAGGAAACCCAACCCACCCTAACTGAGTGTGGTATGTCTTTGGTCAAGCGGCATACAGTGGCTCGACGGCGCTCAGGATGCTTTC
This sequence comes from Candidatus Kuenenia stuttgartensis, assembly GCA_945876185.1. Classification (GTDB taxonomy): domain Bacteria; phylum Planctomycetota; class UBA11346; order UBA11346; family UBA11346; genus BJHQ01. The sequence continues at coordinate 1,354 of CAMCMZ010000078.1, forward strand.
CCGGCGGATGGGATTCTCGTCCCGTTCCACCGTGTCCCGGACCAGGAGATCCACGTGACGACCGAAGACGGATTCCAATTCCTCTGCCAACTGGATCTCGTGCTGGCTCAAACTCATCGCTGGGGCCTTTCATGTTCGATCTGGATGGCCAAGCTGTTTTAGATGTGGCGCTCAGGACGGTCGATTCCGCGCTTTCATGAAATCCGCCATGAGGCAGAGATTGGCGAAATGGTCGATATAACCGAAAGCGGCCCCATTGAACAGCCTGCGGTAGTGCCGCTCAATCAAACTCCGGTCCACCAGACCATCCTGGCCCAGCAGATAGGCAATATCCTCATCGTCCTTGGATCGGTTTGCTGCGATCTTGACAATCACCAGCCATTCCGGGGTGATGACGGGAACGCCCAGGATGGTTTTGAGGTCCTTGATGACCTCGTCGTAGATGATCTTTTTCTCATCCTCGCGCAGGATCCAGTCCACTGTCGTGGTGATCCGCTCATTGCTGACTTCATAGATGTCGCCACCGAAAGCGAGGTTTCCGGCTTTCTTCATTCCGTTCAGAGGCCGTTCGGCGATGAAGTCGATGTCCTTGGTCGCTCGCACAAAACCGTACATCTGCACCGCCATTCCCCCGCACAGCACTGCCCGGATCCCCTCACGCTTCGCCTGTTCAACCACCTGCACGATGAGGCTGGAAACATCATCGAAGAACAATGGCGCCGTGCGTCCCGAGGGGGAATCCGGGCCGCCTTTCAGGTGTAATAGAGGATCTTTCATGGGTTTCTGGTCTTTCGGCTGCTGCGCCGGTTCAGCCAATCTGTATCAACGAGCATGTTCTCGCCCCTGGCGCAGGACCGACCCGCCGCAGGCTCTCCCGGGGTGCCGCAAAAGTCGGCCTTCCTGGGAACGCCGGCGTCTCGCCGGCCGGGAAAGCAGCATCCGCAGGATGCCACAAACCGACTTTTGAGGCGACCTGCAGGCTCTCCCCCAGTAGGCGTTCCGATTCGCGGCTGGATCTCATGCTGGCTCAAACGCATCGCAGGGGCCTTTCACGTTCGATCTGAAGGGGTCCGTTGCGTCCTAAAACCGGCAATCGTTTTGGCAAGTCCGGGCAGGTCGCCGCGCCCCACGTCAGTTGTCCCACTCGCACAGGTAGCAGGTCGGCATCCAGAACGAGTCGCCTTCTACCGCCACGTCGACCCATTCGCCGCCGTCGTAGGTGGCGAGGAAGTTCTCGCTGCTGCCGTAATTGTTGGGCTGCCCGGACATCCAGGAGGTGTATTTGAAGGGTTTGCCGTCCACCCAGGTCCAGGTGTCGTCGCCGAAGTTGTCGGCGGTGGCCTTCTTTTCGTTGGTTGCGCCCAGAAAGGCGTATTTGCCACCCAGCAGCTTGGCGATGAAGGCCTGTTCCTCGGCGGTCTCGATGATGGCAAGGTGGCCACCAGCCTTTACGCAGGCTTCCTTGGCCTGGTGCCAGGAGGTCGACCCGTTGAACGCGACGACCTGGTACCAGTGGCCCTTGAATTCGACCGCGTCGGCCGGGTGGGCGGCGGGCTTGGCCGTCGGCGTGGCGGGGGAAGCAACGGCGCCAGGAGCAGCTGGAGCACCAGCAGCAGCCGGAGCAGCAGCAGGGGTAGCGGTAGGAGCGGCGGCAGGAGCAGCAGGAGCGGTCACCGGACCTGGTTGGGTGGCGGGGGTGACCGGGGGCTGCACGGGATCTCCGCACGCGACCAGGATCAGCAGGGATGCGGCGGCGATGGCGAGGTGGATCTGCATGGAGGCTCCGATAGGGGGCGGGTGGCACGGATCAGGGGATGGTACCAGGGTGGAGGAAATCAGCTCCAGTCACGGACACCAGCGGCGATCCTCCACAGCATCCGCCCGCATCCGCCACAGATCTGCCACGTCTCTTCCACACTTCCCCAACACCACGGGGTCAACTCAGCGCCCGCAGCAGGACGAGCCAGAGGAACAGCGTCAGCGGGGACAACGCCGTGGTGGCGGTGATGATCATCGCCATCAAACGGGCGTCGCCGCCCAGCATCCGCGCCATGGGCACTGAGGCCATCGCCACCGGGCAGGCCATCAGCACGGTGGCGGCGGTGAGCGCGGCGTGGCTCAACCCAAGCGCCAGGCCGAGGCCGCACGCCAGGGCGGGCATCAATCCCAGCTTGGCGATCGTGACCCAGCCCAGCGCCCGGCGATCGTGGCCGAGCAGGGCGGGATCGATTCGGCTGCCGGTGGCGATCAGGGCGAGCGGGATCGCCGCCAGGGCGATGAGTTCCAAGGCCTGCACCAGCGGTTTCGCGTAGGCGGCGGGATGCGCGAGGCCACCGGGAACGAACAGGGCGAGGGCGATGCCGGTCACGCTGGCGAGGATGATCGGATTGCGCGCGATGTCCTGAGCCGCCTTGGCGAGATCCCGCCAGGCTGGTCGCTGGCCCGTGTGAGCGAGACGGAATGCGAGCACCGCGCCGAGGTTGAACAACGGAACCATGCAGGCGAACAGCACGGCATAGGCGCGCCGAAGTTCTGCGCCTTCGGCGGGAAATGCCTCGGCCACCAGCACGATGACGGGCATGCCGACGAACGCGCCGTTGGCTCGACCCACGCCATTCACCAGCGATCCGCGTCGGGCCGGGGCGACTCCCCGGGTCAGCCGCCACGCCACCAGCAGACCGAGGGCGAAGGCTGCCGCAGCGGCGGCGAGGCAGCGGAGGTCGAAGCCGGCGCGCACGTCCTCGCGTCCCAGGATCCACAGCAACTGCGCCGGCAGGGCGACCCAGTAGAGCAGATGATCGAGGCTGTCGTTGCCAGCCTCGCTGATCAGCTTCAGCCGCCCGAGTGCGAATCCAGTGGCCAGGAGCAGGAACACCGGCGCGAGGGCGCCGGCAAGGGCGAACAGTTCGTGGATCCAGATCACCCCGGCACCGTAACCGACCGACGTGCCAACCCAACCCCGCCGGATCGCCAGGGCGATGCGACGACCAGGCAGGCTTGCGGCACCGAGGCAGAAACCAAGCATCGCCGAGGTGACTACTTTTAGTTGGCTGACCCCGGCCGCCCCGGCGGCGATCGCGGTGGTGGAATGCCCGCCGATCGCCGGCCTGTTCGACCGCCAACCGCCGCAGCTTGGCCGCGCCGGCGTGGCCTGGCTGCGGGATCCTTCCGGCGGGAAGGTCGATGAGGTCGTCGTCGTGCGGACGCAGGAAGCGATCGTTGAGATCATGACCCATGGCGGGGCCGGCGTGCGCGCGGCGGTCACCGCTGCGCTATTCGCCCACGGTTTGCGGGAACTGGGCCCACGGGACAGCACCGATTCGCCTTGGCTCCGGCTGGCCCGCGCAGCGCATCCGGCGGCGGTGGCCTGGCTTCTTGCCCACCCCGACGAGGAACCGCCATTCCCTGCAGAATTCTTGGCACGGCAGCCCCTGGTGCTGATCACCGGCGCGACCAACGCCGGCAAGAGCACGCTGTTGAACGCCTGGTGCGGGCGGCAGCGGGCTTTGGTCAGCGACCAGCCCGGCACGACGCGGGATCTGGTGACCACCGAAGCGCTGCGCCTGGGCTGGCGCCTGCGTCTGAGCGACAGCGCGGGCTGGCGGGAGGGGGGCGACAGCCTGGAAACCGCTGGCCAGGCCCTGGTCGTAGCGGCGCGTGAGCGGGCCGATCTGGTGCTGCACCTGGACTCGCCCGACGCGGCGGCGCAAGCGCAGCCGGGCGATCTCGTCGTTCTCGGCAAGGCCGACCTGCGCCCACCCGGTCCGGGCCTGCGCTGGTCGGATCGTGGCGCGGCGGGTGCCACTGCGGAAACGCTGCTCGACGGCGTGGCACGGGCGGTCCTCGGTCGCCTCGGATTGCCGTCTTCAAGTTGAGAAAATTCCTGGTTTTTCAGCAGGTTTCACCCGAGTGGCGACAGGCCGCCGCCGGTCCGCCGTCAGCCCACATCTGGCAGGCGCAGGCAGACAAAGAACAAGGGAGCCGCCGGGTTGACTGCGCCCGGTCGCGGTTACCGTCGCGCCCTTCGCCATGACCTCCATCGCCGTCCTCATTCCCGCCCGCCGTGCTTCCACCCGATTGCCGGAAAAGCTGCTGCTGGCCGAGCACGGCGAACCGCTGATCGCCACGGCGGCGCGCCGCGCCGCCCTCGCCTACGGGGCCGGATCGGTGACCGTGTGCGCCGATGATCAGGCGCTGTGCCAGGCCGCGCGCCAGGCCGGCGTCGCCGCCGTGCTGACCCGGGCCGGGCACCCCTCGGGGACTGACCGCATCGCCGAGGTCGCCGCACGGTTGCCGGTGCAGATCGTCGTCAACGTCCAGGGCGACGAACCCGAGATGGAGCCCGAGCACATCCGCCTGGTCGCGGAACTGCTCGACCGCCATCCCTGGGCTGGCATGGCCACGTTGTGCGTGCCGGCCGGGCCGGAAACGCAGGCGAATCCCAACCAGGTGAAGGTGGTTCTCGCCCACGGCGACCGCGCCCTGTGGTTCACCCGCGCCCCGGCGATATTCGATCGCGACCGCGCCCGGCCGGTGACCACCTGCCACCGCCACCTGGGCATCTACGCCTACCGCCGCGAAGTGCTGCTCGGCTTCGCGGGCCTGCCGGAAAGCCGGCTCGAAAACACCGAGAAGCTGGAACAGCTGCGCGCGCTCGAAGCCGGCATCGGCATGGCCTGCGCCGTGGTCGCCCGCGCAGTGCCGGGCATCGACACCCGCGCCGACTACGACGCCTTCCTGGCTCGCCAGCAGCATCGCTCGGCTGAGACGCTGCCACCTCCCGGAGCACCTGCATGACCGCCAAGCGCGAAGGGCCGACCCGCCACCTGTTCATCACCGGGGGCGTCGTGTCGTCGCTCGGCAAGGGCATCGCGTCGGCGTCGATCGCGCGCTTGCTCAAGAACATGGGCTACCGCGTCCGCATCCAGAAGCTGGATCCGTACCTGAATGTCGATCCGGGCACGATGAATCCGTTCCAGCACGGCGAGGTCTTCGTCACCGATGACGGGGCCGAGACCGACCTTGATCTGGGCCACTACGAACGCTTCCTCGGCCAGCCGTGCTCGAAGCAGTCGACCGTGACCAGCGGCCGGATCTACCAGTCGGTGATCCAGAAGGAACGCGAAGGCCGCTATAACGGCGGCACCGTGCAGGTGATCCCGCACGTCACCGACGAAATCAAAGCGAGCGTGCGCGCCCTCGCCGGCCCCGACATCGACGTCGTGCTGACCGAGATCGGCGGCACGGTCGGCGACATCGAAGGCCTGCCCTTCATGGAGGCCGCGCGCCAGTACCGCCACGAAGTCGGCAGCCAGTACGTGGCTTTCGTGCATCTGGCCTACATTCCGTTCATCCGCGCGGCCGGCGAGATCAAGACCAAGCCGGCGCAGCACAGCGTGCAGAAGCTGCGCGAAATCGGCATCATCCCGGACTTTCTGCTCTGCCGCGCCGAGAAATCGCTTTCCAAGGACGTGAAGGAAAAGCTCGCCCTGTTCTGCAACGTCGACCTGCGCAACGTCGTCGATCTCGCCGACGTGCCGACCTCGGTCTACGAGGTGCCGCAGGTGCTGTTCAAACAGGAACTGCACGTCGCGGTCTGCCAGCGCCTGAATCTGCCGGTCCGCGAATGCGCGATGCACGAGTGGGATCTGATGGTCTCGCACATCCGCAAACCGAAAGACACCGTCACCATCGCCCTGGTCGGCAAGTACATCAACCACCAGGACGCCTACAAATCGGTAACGGAATCGATCGACCACGCCGCCTATGCGCATCTCTTGAAGGCCAACATTGTCCGCATTGAGAGCGAATCCCTGGAAAAAGACGACAATTGGGTGGAAAAGCTGAAAGGCATCGACGGCATCCTGGTGCCCGGCGGCTTCGGCAAGCGCGGCTGGGAAGGCAAACTCCGCGCCATCCGTTACGCGCGCGAGAACAACGTGCCGTACCTCGGCCTGTGTCTGGGCATGCAGGCGGCCTCAGTCGAGTTCGCCCGCAACGTGCTGGGTCTCGCCGACGCCAACAGCACGGAAATGAACGAAAAGACCACCAATCCGCTCATCGCGCCGATGGAAACGCAAAAGGACATCATCGCGCTGAACCTGCTCGGCGGCACCATGCGCCTGGGCAGCTATCCCTGCACGATCACCAAGAAGACCTCGCGCACCTCGAAGTGCTACGGCCACGCCGAACTGGTGCACGAACGCCATCGACATCGCTACGAGTTCAACAACGCCTACCGCGAACGCTTCGAGGCCGCCGGCATGATCTTCACCGGTCTCTACCTGCCGGATCCGACCAAGCCGGAGAAATCCCTGGTCGAGATCATCGAACTCAAGAACCACCTGTTCTTCGTCGCGACCCAGGCCCATCCCGAATTCAAGTCCGGCCCGGTCGAACCGCATCCGCTCTTCCGCGGATTCCTTGGCGCCGCCTACAAGCGCAAGCGCGGCGCGCCCGCCGGCGGCGACACCGAGATGACGCTGCCGCCAATCAGCGGCTGAGTCCGTCAGCCCTTCGCCGTCTTCGCGCCCTGGCTCGCCGCCAGATGCTTTGCCAGCTTCATGTCGTGGATTTTGGCGTGCTGGGTGAGGTAATTGCGGACGATTTCCAGAGTGTCGCCGGTGACCTGCTTGCCCTCTTTCAACTGCGCCTGGATGCCGGCGAGCTGGTCGCGAAAGACCTGGTGCGCGGCGGAATGGGTAGCGGTGTCGGGATAGCCGGTGCGCTTCATGTCGGCTTCTTCCTCATCAAAATGCGTGAGGGAAAGCTGGGTCAGCTTTGCGATCTTCGGCCGCGAGGTGACGATCGGCGCCTTGGCCAGGACGTCGTCGTACAGCGCGTTGACGAGGGTGTAGATCTCCTCGTGCATGTGGTCGATTGAGGCGATGCCGGTGCGGTACTGCTCGTACCAGGGCGTGGCGGGCATGGGTGGCTCCAGGGATTGGTGTGGCTGCGCACCATGGATGGGCGGCGGCTTTCGTCCATGCCTCGCGGGATAAAGTTCTACGGGCTTCGTATTAGCCCACTGCGGGCGTGATCTCAACGCTTACCCGGGCCGCATCATGGTCAGCAGCCAACGCGAGGGTTGCTCGGCCCTGACCCCATGCGGCTGGCCGTCGGGCAGCAGGATCAGCTGACCCGCCCCGACCGCGTGGGAGACCTCGCCGATGGTGACCTGGAGGTTGCCGTCGAGGACCTGGACCAGGGCGGGAAACTTGACGGTGTGGGCACTGATCGCCTGCCCGGCATCCATGGCGAAGAGGACGACTTTGCAGCCGTTAGCCTCGTGGATGGGGCGAGAGACGTTGGCGCCAGGCACGATGGGGGCGGCATCGAGAAGGCGGAGGGGGAGGTTGTTTTCCATGCCTGCACCCTATCGGGCGGCGATCGGCAAGACCATGACGCAGATCAATTCGGCGTCAGTGGCCATAGGATGGCGAATGGGCATCCGGTAGGGGGCACGCTCAGAGGTCGCTCAACCGGGGACGAAGATGTAATGGGGTGAACACCCCATCGTCGGGGGCATCCGGCCTCGCAAACTACCTGACCGTCCGCATCGATCGACCACGCCGCTCGTCCCGGCTGAGGCCTTTCTGGAAATCGCCCACTATCCAGAAGCCTTCCCCGCCCGGAGCCGGACGTCGCGCGTGGACGCCAGTGCGGCTGGCCCATGGCCCTAGCCTCGGCGGTCATCGACAGCAAGGCTGGGATTTCCCGGCTCTACCACGCAGGCCTGCAAAAATACCTGCGGCAAGGACCGGGCTTCGACCTTGAGCCAGCGCGTGAGCTGGGGCGTCAAGCAGTCGCGCTGGGGTTGGAGACCCTGGACATGGCGCGGATTCATGAGATCGCGCTGGTCGCCCTGGTGCTGCCTGGCTATTCGCCGAACATCAGCAGCGCTCTGATGGGACGGGCCGGCCTGTTCTTTGCCGAGGCGATCACCCCGATCGAGAAGACCCACCGCGGCGCCCGGGAAGCCAATGCGCAACTCAGCCTGGTGGTCAAGACGCTGGCCAGGACGGTCGAGGAACTGCAGGCGGAGATCGGGCTGCGCAACGCGGTCGAGGCCGCGCTTCGCGACAGCCAGCAGGTGTCGCTTCGCCTGGTGGACAGCTCGCGCGCGATGGAGGAGTCGTTGCGCCGTCTTTCGCGCCAATTGCTGACCGCGCAGGAGGAGGAGCGCCGGAGGATCAGCCGCGAACTGCACGACGTCATCGCGCAGACGCTGAGCAGCATCAACCTCAAGCTGTCGACCCTGGATTCGGGTGCGCATGTCGAGGCCGCCCAACTGGCCGCTGCGATCGCCGACACACGACGGCAGGTCGTACTGTCGGTGGATATCGTGCACCGCTTCGCGCGCGAACTGCGCCCGACCATGCTCGACGACCTCGGCCTGATCCCCGCCCTGCAGGCGTTCATGAAGCGGTTCACCGAAGAGACCGGCGTCCGGGTCAGCCTCGCCATCTTCGCTGCGGTCGAAACCGCCGACGCCGACGTGCGCACCATGCTGTACCGGGTCGCCCAGGAGGCACTCACCAACGTCGCCCGCCACGCGCAGGCCAGTCTGGCGACGGTGAGCATCCGGGCTTTTGACGACGGCGGCATCCGCATGGAGATCACCGACGACGGCCAGGGCTTTGCGGTGGAGGGCACCGGCAGCGTCAGGAAGCACAACCGCCTGGGTCTGCTCGGGATGAAGGAGCGGGTCGAGATGATCGGCGGCACCTTCGCCATCCTCTCTGCCCCCGGTCAGCCAACCACCATCCGCGTCACCGTTCTTGGCACCCAGCCCCCGGTGCAACCGGCTCGGCCGCTTTGCCATGTCGAAGTCACCCCGGTGGAAATCGCATGATCCCTCCAGCCCAGCCGACTTCCCGACAGCCGCCTTCAGAACAGCTTCCTTCTGCGCCGCTCTCTGCGCCGCTCTCTGCACCGCTCTCAGCACCGCTCCCAGCACCGCTTTCAACACCTCTCACCGCACCAATCGGGCCCACCATGACCTATCCCCTCAAGTTGTATGCCCTGCTCGTCGGAGCCGTGCTGATGGTCGGCCTAGTGGTGACCTTTTCGCTGCGCAGTTTCGAGCAAACCCGCCAGGCGGCCGAGGCGCGAAAACATACTTTTCTCACCCTGCAGGCCGCCAGCGTGTTGCTGAATGATGTGCAGGACGCCGAGACCGGCCAGCGCGGCTATCTGCTGACCGGTGACGAGGCCTTTCTGCAGCCCTATCTGGCGGCTCACGACGGCATCGGTCACCACCTTGAGGAGGTCCGCCGGCTCGCCACCACCGCTTCCGCTGGCAGGCACCTGGACGCCATGGGTCCGCTGATCACCGCCAAGATGACGGTAATGGCGCAGGTCATCGAACTGCGTCGCCGCAACGAGACCGCCGCCGCCCAGGCGATGGTGCTCAGTGGCACGGGCAAGCGCGCGATGGAGGCGTTCCGTCTTGAGATGGCTGGCCTGGTTCGGGACACCGAGGCCGAACTGGCGCAGGACGATAAAGACCTGCAGGCGAACCTGCGTCTGCTGCTCGCCCTTATCATCGGTGGCTGCGTGCTCGGGCTGTTCTTCGCCCTGTCATTTGCCTACGCCCTTCACGCGATGGTCAGGCAGCGGATGCTGGAGCGGATCCATCACGAAACCCAGCAGGCGCTGTTGGCCCAGGAGGAGACCAGCCGGCAGCTGCTGCTGGCCAACGGCAACCTGCGCGACAGCGAGGAACTGATGGCGGTGACGCTGACATCGATCGGCGACGCCGTGTTGACTACTGATGCCGGGGCCTGCGTGACCAACCTGAATCCGGTGGCGGAAAGACTCACCGGCTTTACCCAGGCGGAAGCCGTCGGTCGCCCGGTCGGGGACATTTTTCACATCATCAGCAAGCTGAACCGGAGTCCGTCCGCCATCCCGGTGGCCGAGGCGCTGGAGCGCGGGACGATCCAGGGGCTGGCCAACCACACCGTGCTGATCTCGCGCGACGGCAGCGAATACGACATTGCTGACAGTTGCGCGCCGATCCGTAACCGCGAACGCCGGATCGTCGGCACCGTGCTGGTCTTCCGCGATGTCACCAGCGAGTACAAGGCGCAGCAGGCGCAGCGCGACAGCGCCGTCCGGGTGCAAACCATCCTCGACACGGTGGTCGATGGCATCGTCACGATCCATGCTTCGGGCAGCACGGTCGAGTCGGTCAACCATGCCACCGAGCACATTTTCGGTTACACGGCGGCCGAGATCAACGGCCGGGATCTCGGCTTGCTGATCCCTGACCTGGGTCAGCACAGCGGTCTGCTCAAGCGCTATCAGGCGGGCGCGACCACGCCGAGCAACGTGATCGGACACGAGGTCGTCGGCCGCCGCAAGGATGGCAGCGAGGTCCCGCTCGAGATCGCGTTCGGCGAGATGCTCCTGGATGGCCAGCGCTTCTTCACCGGCATCCTGCGGGACCTCACCGCCCGCAAGCAGGTCGAGGCGGCCCTGGTGCAGGCTGGAGCCTTGCAGCAGGCGATTTACAATAGCGCCAACTTTTCAAGTATCGCCACCGACGCCAAGGGCGTCATCCAGATCTTCAACGTCGGCGCCGAGCGCATGCTCGGCTATGCCGCCGCTGACATGAAGGATAAACGTTCGCACGCCGACATCTCCGACCCCCAGGAACTCATCGCGCGCGCCGAGACCCTCAGCCGCGAGTTGGGCACCACGATCACCCCGGGCTTCGAAGCCCTGGTGTTCAAGGCCTCGCGCGGCATCGAGGACATCTACGAATTGACCTACATCCGCAAGGACGGCAGCCGCTTTCCCGCCGTCGTATCAGTCACTGCGCTGCGCGATTCCAAGGATGGCATCATCGGCTACCTGCTGATCGGCACCGACAACACCGCCCGCAAGCTGGTCGAGGACGAGCGGACGAAGCTCGACCAGAGACTGCACGACCAGCAGTTCTACACCCGTTCGCTGATCGAATCCAACCTCGACGCGCTGATGATCACCGATTCGTCCGGCATCCTCACCGACGTCAACAAGGAGATGGAGACGCTGACCGGCCGCTCGCGCGAGGAACTGATCGGAACCCCATCCAAGGATTGCTTCACCGATCCGGGCCGGTCTGCGGCAGGGATCGCCTTGGTGCTCAAGGAACGCAAAGTCACCAACTACGAACTCACCGTGCGCGCCAAGGACGGCCAAGAGACCGCAGTGTCTTACAATGCGACGGTGCTCTACGACCGCGAGGGAGCCCTGCAGGGCGTGCTCAGCACCGCGCGCGACGTCACCGAGCGTAAGAGCTGGGATGCGCAGCTCAGCGAGAACACGGTCGAATTGGAAAAGGCCAAGGCCCTCTCTGAAAAGGCCAACCTCGCGAAATCCGATTTTCTTTCCAGCATGAGCCACGAGCTGCGCTCACCGCTCAACGCCATCCTCGGTTTCGCCCAGTTGATGGAGTCGGATGCGCCCTCGCCCTCGCCCGGCCAGAAGGCGAGCATCGACCAGATCCTGCACGCCGGCTGGTACTTGCTCGAACTGATCAACGAGATTCTCGACCTTTCGGTGATCGAATCCGGCCGCCTGTCGATCTCGCTCGAACCGGTGTCGTTGGCCGATGTCATGCTCGAATGCCAGGCGATGATCGAACCGCAGGCCCTCAAGCGCGGCATCGGCATGGCCTTCCCGCGCTTCACCGACCGCTGCTACATCAAGGCTGACCGGACCCGCCTGAAGCAGGTGCTGATCAACCTGCTGTCGAACTCCATCAAGTACAATCAGGCCGGCGGCACGGTCTCAGTCGCGCTGCTGCCCACGGGGAACGGAGGCCTGCGGATCAGCGTCATGGACACCGGAGCCGGTTTGACCCCAGAGCAGATGGCCCAGTTGTTCCAGCCCTTCAACCGGCTTGGGCAGGAGGCCGGCAACGAGGAAGGCACCGGCATCGGCCTGGTGGTCAGCAAGCGGCTGGTCGAGCTCATGAAAGGGCAGATCGGCGTCGATAGCCACGTCGGCAAAGGCAGCACCTTCTGGATCGAGATGCAGACCGAAGCGGATCCGGGATCGACCTACATGAAGGCCTTGAACGCGACGACCGCTGAACCGCCACCAGCGGCGGAGCGGCAGCGGGTCCTGCTGTATGTGGAAGACAACCTGGCGAACCTGCAATTGATGGAGCGGCTAATCGCGCGCCGTCCCGACATGCGCCTGCTCACCGCCCAGAACGGTACGGTTGGGCTTGCCATCGCCCGCTCGTCCCTGCCGGAAGTCATTCTGATGGATATCAACCTGCCGGGCATCAGCGGCATCGAAACGATGCGCCTCTTGCGCGACGACCCCGCCACGGCGCACATCCCCATCGTCGCCCTCAGCGCCAATGCCATGCCCCGCGACATCGAGAAGGGCCTGGAAACCGGCTTTTTCCGCTATCTGACCAAGCCGATCAAGGTAAATGAGTTCATGGAGACCCTGCTGCTGGCCCTGGCGGCCAATCCGCAGACGGCGGCGCCTGGCAACCCCGGCTAAGCCGGACGACCCGTTCGAGATCGGTGCGGACGTTGTCCACCCCCAGCGGTCGTAGCGTTCCGCCAGGCCCTTCGAGCGATCGTCGCTGGGCATGGGTTCATCAAGAGAGAGCGGCCAGTCTGCCCAATCTGTCTACCTGGTTTGCGCCAAATGGTCGACCCGCAGGTGATCGCTGCTGGTTTTTCAGGTCGGCAAGCTGCCGGCGCTCCGTGCGCCCAAAAGCGTGCGACATTCATGGGGTGGAAGTCCCTACCGGGGCGAAGGCAATCCGGGCCCTTATCCGACCCAACTGCGTCGGCCGTGAGGTCAGGGTGGGAAACAGGGGAAGAAGAACCGGTGGCCCATATTCGTGTCATTGCGCGATGAACGCACGTACCACTGGCTGGAAGATGGTTTACTGCTGTCTGGGCAAATCCCGGCGCGCAATCCAGGCCGATGGCGTCATCCCATATCGCCGATGGAAAGCGCGGGTGAAGGCCGAGGCCGAGGCCCAACCGTGGCGACGGCCGACCGCAGCGATGTCCTTGCCAGAGTTGTTGTCGAGGCTGTGGGCCGCGGCCGCGAGGCGCTGGGCTGCCAGCCAGGCCTGAGGCGCCAATCCCTGCTGCTGCCCAAAGCGATGACGGAAGCGTGCGACCGACAATCCGGCGGCGCGGGCTAGGTCCGCGCAGGTCACCCGATGCCCCTTGGATTCGGCATTATGGGCGAAGCGAATCGCCCGTATGATGGGATCGGATTCCTGCGGAACGTTCGCCGGTGAAACGATTGCCGCCGTCCCGCCCACCTTGCCCAGAGCCGGTCGCAACAACTCCAGCAACATGGTGCCGAGCAGCAGGTTGGCTTCCAACTGACCGCCAAGGCCGCGCCAGTAGCCGGTGCGGATCCGCACCCAGAATTCCCGCATCAGCGGCCAGGTCGCCGGTGGCAGAACCAGGGGAAGGTCCAATGGCATTGAGTTAAGCTGTTCCGGTGTGATACACCTGTAATTTACCAGGGTATTATGCTTGCTTAGGCGACCAAAAAAATTTTTCGGGCCTCATGGCCCTTTCCAATCATCCGCCTCGCGCAGAGAGCTTCTCTGCCTTCC
>CAMCMZ010000079.1 GCA_945876185.1 Candidatus Kuenenia stuttgartensis
TGGTCGGCGGCGGGTTCGACCGGGGCGTCGCTGATCGCGGTGATGAGTTCCACCAGGGCCTGGCGCAGGCGCGAGGTCGAGGCGTTGAGCGCGGCGAAGGTGCGGCGGGTCCGTTCCGAACCGGGGCTGCGCAGACGACGGCGCAGGACCTCATCCAGCACGCGCAGCGGTTGGCCGGATTCGCCGAGGTCGAGGCGCGCGGCGAGCCAGCCGGCGAGTTGCGCCCGGGTTTCCAGGCTGAGGCGCTGGCGCAGATGCAAGCCGGTAAGGCGGGCGACGAGGTCCTCATCCTTGCCACCGCAGCCGCGATAACGTTTCAGCGTCTCTTCCGCCACTTCGCCGTGGCCCAGGCGCAAACGGCAGAACAGCAGGCGGCGCCACGCATCGGGATCGGTCGGGCGCGCCGCCGCGAAGCGGGCGAAGGCGTCCTCGGCGCTGGCGAGGTCATCGAGCGCCTCGCAGGCCTGGCCGAGGTCGAAGAGGGCGATCGGCGCGAGGTTCGCCACCGCCGGCGCATTGGTGGCGGCGGCGGTCGAGGACAGCAGCAGACGGGCAGCGCGCAGCAGGCCGAGGCGCAGGGCGAGGCGACCGAGCTGGACGCAGACCCACGGATGCTCGTTGCCGGCGAGATCGGCCCAGGGCACCTCGTCGGCGTCGTCGAGCCGAGCCCAGACCTCGCGCGCGAGATCCAGGGCGCGGCGCGGTTCGCGTGGATGGTGCTCCAGGTGATCGGCGATGCGCGCGGCGGCGAGCAGCGGATGGTGCCCGAAGCGGTTGACCAGGCGTTCCAGCCCGGCCGCGCCGCCCCAACCGGCGGACCCGTTGAGGACCAGCGATTCGAGGAGCAGGCCGTCGAGTTCGGTTCGTTCAGCGGCGAGGTCAAGTTCGCGCGCGTCTTCCGGCCCGGGGCCGATCAGCCACAAGTGCTCGTCGCCGGTGGCGCGGTCGTATTCCAGATACAGATCGCAGCGCCGGGTCGGCAGCCAGGCCCACATCGCGAGGATGCGGGTGTTGAGCACCGCGCCGAGTTCCGGTGCCGAATGGTCGCCCAGGCTCAGGCGGGTGCGCGCGAGGGCGACCAGATCCTCGCAGTTGGCCGGGAAGGTGCCGAAGATCACCGCGATGCCGCCCACCTTTACCGACCGACCGTTGGTAGGATCGCACGACAGATCGATGCCGGCCGCCACCAACGGCGGTGGACGCAGGCGTCCATTGCGCAGGTTGGCGCGGCTACGGTGCCAGTCGTGTTCGAGGACGAGGAGGGGTCGGGGCATGGGTGCTGCCGGCGCGCTTGTAGCGTGTCACTGCTGGTGATGGAAGACGGCAGCGTGCCCTGCCAGTACCGAGCGAACGTACACTTGCCCCAGGGAAACCGCGTGGAAATATCCTCGTCCCATGCCTGATGCGATAGCGGTTCGCGGACTCGCCAAAGTCTTCCGCACCTTCGATCGCCGGCCCGGGGTGTGGGGCGCGCTGCGCGATGTATTTCAGCGCCGCCACAAGGAACTGACGGCCGTCGCCGGCCTGGATTTCACCGTCGCCGCCGGCGAGATCATCGGCTTCATCGGGCCCAACGGCGCAGGCAAGAGCACCACCATCAAGATGCTGACCGGGATCATGTCGCCCAGCGCCGGCTCGGTGCTGGTGAACGGCTTCGATCCTCAGCGTCAGCGCAGCGACTACGTGCGCACGGTGGGCGCGGTGTTCGGCCAGCGCAGCCAATTGTGGTGGGATCTCGCGGTGGGGGAAAGTTTCGACCTGCTGCGCCACCTCTACGATGTGCCGCGCGCCGATTACGAAACCCGCATGCGCCGCTTCGATGCCGTGCTCGATCTCAAGGAGTTCCTCCGCACGCCGGTGCGCAAGCTGTCGTTGGGCCAGCGCATGAAGGCGGATCTTGCGGCGAGTCTGCTCCACAACCCTCGGGTGCTTTTCCTTGATGAACCCACGGTCGGCGTCGACGTGGTGACCAAGGGGCGACTGCGCACCTTCCTGGCTGAACTCAACCGCGAATCCGGAACGACCATCGTCCTGACCACCCACGACATGCAGGACATCGAAGCGCTCTGCCGGCGGGTGGTGGTGATCGACCACGGGAAGATCATCCACGATGGCGACCTGGATCTGCTCACCCAGCGCTTCGGCGGCGGCAAACGCCTGCGCCTGACCGTGCGCGCGCCGGTGGTGATCGCAGGACTGTCGCTGCCGCAGACCGGCATCAGCTGGACCCAGCGCACCCCGGTCGAACTGGAGGCCGTCATCGCGCCCGGCATCGACATCGCGGCGACCTTGCAGGCGTGCCTGACCGGCCTGGCCGTGGTCGATGTGCAGATCGAGGAACCGCCGATCGAATCGGTGATCGAACGCTTGTACCAGGGCCGTTCCGGCTGACGGATCAGTTCCCCGCCTGGCTGGACGGCGCGATGCCGTACTGCTTCAGCATCTCGTACAAATGCACGCGAGAGACGCCGCCGGCGCGGGCGGCCTCGCTGATGTTGCCGGCATGGCGCTGCATGAGTTCACCCAGCCAGCGCCGCTTGAAGTGGTCCTTGGCTGAATCGTAGTCGTCGGGCAGCGGTTCGCATTTGGCGACGTGCTCGGCCATCCAGACCAGGGCGATGATGCGGGCGAACAAGGTCACCACATCGGTGGCGCGCTGCGCATTGTCGGCCTTGATCAGGCAGGTGAGGGTGAGGCCGGGCAGGACGTGGGCGTGCATGAGTCCGCTCGGCACGATGATCGGCAGGAGCGCCGGCAGCGAACGTGGCGGTGGCGGGATGTCCTTGCAGATGCCGCCTTCGACGGTGCAGACCACCAGGGTCTGCTCGCGGTGCAGCCAGACGCCAGAGGCGGGAACCGAGACGCGCATGACCTTGAGGAATTTGAGCAGCAGGTCATCCAGGGGCAGACCGCGACCGCAAAGATAGGTCATGCGGACCAGGCTCTCGTAGACGCCGCGGCCGACGGATTCCTCATCTACCGGCACTTCGGGCGAGCCTTCCGTCATGGCGGGAAACCTAGCGCTGAATCCGGACTTGACTATCCGGGAAATCCACCAGACGCGGCAAGCGTTCGCTCAGTTGCATCGCAGGACTGGCGAACACCCTCCCCGCCCATGTACCCCACCAACCACGACTTCCTCCATCACCGTATCGACACCCTGCACGACACGCCGATGCAGCGCAAGATCCGCAGACTCGCGCCGATGCCATGTGGCGTGGTCTTCCTGCCCTGGCCGGGGATGACGGAAATCGAAGCGCGGTCGCACTTCCGCCTGATGCGCGAACTCGGATTCACCTGCCTCAAGCAGACCATGTCCACGCCCGAGTGGCCGAGCGAACGGACGCTCTCGCTCGCGCTTGAAGAAGGCATCATTCCGTACTGGTACGCCGAGGGCGGCTACGAGGACATCACGCCGGAACTGCTGACCCGGCTCGGCCTGCCGGTCGACCTGGATATCGACGCGGCCCTGATTCACCCGGTCATGGTTGCGTATCAGCACAAGCTCATCGGAGCGCGACTCACCCGGCACTACCAGGCCAAGCCGATCAGCGGCGATGGTGAGACGGCGAAACCCCAGGATTGGGTCCCAAGCGTGGTCGGCGACGAGCGCGGGCATGAGATCAAGCCCGAGACTCTGCCGCATTTCATCAGTTGGCTGAAGAATCGCTACGGCACCATCGAGGTCCTGAAGGAGGCCTGGAACACCCGCCATGTCGGCCTTGATCTGTGGCGGGATCAGGTCGGATCGTGGGAGGATCTTGAACGCATCTATCCCAAGATCGGCATTCTGGACTACCGGCACCTGGTCGACGCGATGAAGTTCCGTGCCGAGACCTTCATCCGCCAGTTCATTTCTGCGTCGGTCGACCGCTGCCAAGCCATTGATCCGCACGAACCGACCCGGGCCGGCGGCGAGATGGGCTTGTTCCTGTCCTTCGCCGCGCGCGGCACCGACATGGAAGGCATGGCGCTGGAGATGGCGCGCGGTGGATCGTTCTATCCGTCGCTGCACCTCGCCTGGCATTTCGAGGAGGTCGAATTCGAAGTCGCACGTCCGGTCTACATGCAGGCCTCGACCGCTGCCGACTGGGCCAAGGGCATCTGGTCCGCCCCCTGGGAATCGACCGGCGGACCGCAGTACTTCAGCGGCGGCAAGGCCCCGTTCGTGCCCGAGGCGCGCGACAAGGTCCCCGGCTTCACCACCGACGCGGGCACCATGAGCCAGCTCCTGCTCAGCTATCTGGCGGCGGGATTCCGTGGCTTCGGGCTGTGGGCCTGGAATTACCGCAGCGCCGGCTGGGAGGCCGGCGAATACAGCATGCTCGATCGCAACCGGAAGCCGAACGCGCGTGCGCGCCAGGTCGGGGTCATTGCCAAGGCGATGCAAAAATGGCGGCGCGAATTGTGGCAGGCTCACAAGGAGCCGCTGGTCGGCATCCTGCACGACTGGGACAGCGACGCGATGTGGTCGGCGATGGCCGTGCCCGGTCGCGATCGCTACCGCCAGGATCCGGTGCGCGCCCGCATCGGCGCGGCGCGCGCCTTCATCGACGCCAATGTGCCGTGGGAATTTGTCACCACGCGCAACCTGGATGCCGGCCTCGCGGCGCGCTATCCGGTGATCTACATCCCCGCCCACATCGCGCTGTCGCACCACCTGCAAGACCAGTTGCTGGCCTACGTGGAACAAGGCGGTCGGGTGGTGCTCGACCTGCCTGGCGCGTACTACGACGAGTTCGGCCGCATCTTTCCCACCGCCGCGGGCACCGTCTTCGAAAAGATTTTCGGCGTATCTCTCGACGAGTTCGCCTACTCCAACCGCCGGCAGCAGGTCTACCACGTCGAAGGGGTCGAGATCGACGGCTTCACCGCCCGGGTCACGCCGACCAGCGCCCGGGTGGTGGCGAGCTTCGCCAACGGCGATCCGGCGATCACCGAAAATCGCCGGGGCAAGGGCTCGGCGGTGATGCTCGTCTTCCAGGCCTCGTTGACCTGCTGGAAACCCGGCTCCACTGCCCTGCAGGCACTCATGGTCCGCCACACCCTGGGCGCGCTCGAAAGCCCGTTCCGCTGCGCCGGGGCGCTCGCCTACCGCCAGGCGGCGCCGCTCGCCGACCACTACTTCCTCATCAATCCCGATCCGGCCAAGACGGTGGTGCTCGACCCGTGGGCATTCCGCTACGCCTCGGCCAGCGACGTGGTGACCGGCGAGGCGATCGATCTCACGCGTCCGATCGCGCTGCCCAGCCACGGCGGGCGGTGGATCCGGTGCGTGAAGGCCTGAAGCGGAAGCGCGGCGGCAGCAGCGGCGGTGGTAAAAGCAGCGTGCGATGAGCCGTCGTCGCCTCGCGATCGCCGTCGTGGCCGTCGTCCTGCTTGTTGCCGCCCTGGGACTGGGCGCGTTGGCTTGGCAGCGCTGGTCGCCGCCGCGTTCGCGGTTGATCCTGGCTGACTCGGATCTCGCGCTCACGGGCGTGTCCAGACCCTGGCGCTGGATCGTGGTCCATCACAGCGCCACCGTTTCTGACACCGTGGATGCGATGGATCGCGAACACCGAAATAAGCGGGGCTGGGACGGCATCGGCTACCACTTCGTGATCGGGAACGGCAAGGGTCAGCCCCTGGGCGAGATCCGCGCCACTTGGCGCTGGCTCGATCAACGTGAAGGCGCACACGCCGGCATCGCGGATTACAACCAGGCCGGCATTGGCATCTGCCTGGTCGGAGACTGCGAACGCAACGCGCCGCCGTCGCAGCAGATCGAGCGTCTGGCCTGGTTGTGCGCCAACCTCATCCGGCTTCAGCCGGGTCTGCTTCCGCGCCCGGCTGTTCGCCTGCCTCAACCGGAGGACCACCTCGCCGCGATCATCGGCCACCGCGATGTCCCCGGCAAGGCGACGAAATGCCCAGGTGTCCACTGCGATCTGCGCGCCTTGCGCTGCCGCGTGGCGGAGTTGCTCGCACCGCCGGCGGTCACCAGCGCCACGCCGCCGTGAGGGCGATCAGCGCTCCCACGCCGGAACCCTGGATCTGCAAGGATTCCGTGCGTTGGGGGATGCCGCTGTCGGGATCCAGGGTGGTCAGCTCGACCGACTGGTGCGACGAGGACAGGGTGCCCTCCACGAGAAAAGCCAGTCCGGCGGATAGTCCTGGACTGATCACGGCGTCGCATCCGAGTCCCGCCGCAGCCCGGCCGACCAGGGCGTCGCTTTCGACCTCGTTGCCGCCGTCGACGGTGACGAAGCCGCGCGAGGCCACCCGGGCGTGGCTCCAGCCCAGGCCGGCCTCCAGTGGCGCGGTGAGGCGCAGCCAGCCCCACTGGGCCAGGCGGGGCTGCGCGCCCAGTCCGGCCCAGAGCAGGCGCCGGCGCGAGGTGATGTCGTAGGTGAACGGCACGCTGACCGCCTGATCGCGCATACCGAGCATGGCGAACCATCCCAAGTTGCCGCCTGGTTCGAGAGCGCCGACCGGGATCCCGAGCGCAGCGTCGATACCGCGTCCGGCGACGGCGGTGTCGCCGGTGAACAGGCCAAATCGGCTGACCCACGACCGGTCGGCAGCGGTCGAACGAAGCGGACCTGGTTCCGGCCGCCAGGTCAGGCTCAGGCGGCCCTCCTGGCTGTCGTTGTGCAGGTTGCGCGCGGTGGCGAAGGCCACCCCGACCTGATCAAGACTCAGTTCCCAGCCCATGATCAGCGCCAGGCCGTTCTCATGGTCGGCCACGGCGGCGGCGGTGGTCGAGGTCGCCGGCCCGGTCGATCCTTCAATCTGGAGGCCGGCCCAGGCTCCGCCGTGCGGCGCGGCCACGGTCAGCAGCAGGTCGGCCCGCCCACGCGCCCAGCCCGAAGGCGTGACCTGGCCCAACGCATCCGCCACCAGCACGAGCGGCCCGCCGAGGCCGAGGCGTCCGCCGAAACCGGCGTGCGCGAAGCCATCCGCGTGGAGGTCGTCGCGTTCGTAGGGCATCTCCTTGCCGCCATTGCCGATCATGCCGTGCGTACCATTTTGCAGGGCTTTGCCGCCGAGGTCGCCGCTGACCAGCAACCCGGGCCCGGCCTGGATCCAACCGCGCGCCGGTCCGGCCGAACGTTCGCCGCGCCAGCCGGCGCTGAGGGTCACTTCATCGATGCGGCGCGCGCCAGCGCTGTAGAATTGCAGGGGATTGGCGTAACCCCAGTAGACCGGGGCGCCGCTTGGGTTGCCCAGGGTCAGCATGCTGTGGTCGAGGCCGACGAACCAGGACGACCAGGTGACGTAGGCCGCCACCTCGTTGGTGCGGAAGTCGTCGCTCTGCCCGCCGCCACCTGGGCCGAAGGCGTCGTTGCCCCAGTCCAGCCGAATCTTCTCCGACCCGACGGGTTGCGGCCCGGGGATGCCGGGCAGGTCGAGGGCGGGCAGGCAGGCGGCGACGGTCGCGCCGAGCAGGATGCGGAGGCAGGTGGAGGTCACGGTGGTTTGACGACCTGCGCCGGGGTGCCGGCGTGCGGGTCGAGCTCACGGTAGGCCATCGCCGCCCCGGTCACCACCATCTGCGCCGCCAAGGCGCACAGCAGCAAGCCTTCCAGCCGCACGACGACGCCCATCGCGACCGGACTCAACCAGCGCTGCACCCCCGCCGCCGCGCGCAGGATGACCCAGGTCGCGAAGCCGACGAGCACGATCGCGGTCAGCAGCGCGGCGGGCGCGGCCCAGCCGGAACCGGGGACGTGGCCGCTGGCGCCCAGCACCATCACCGTCGCCATCGCGCCGGGGCCGGCGAGCATCGGGATGCCGAGCGGGATGATGCCGACCTCCTCTTTTTCGGTGCCCACCTGGACTTCCTGCTCGGTGGTGCGGGTGCGCGAACTGCGCACCTGGATGAGGTCCATGCCGATGATGAACAGCAGGATACCCCCGGCGATGCGGAAGGCGTGCACGCTGACACCGAAGAACGCGAAGATCGCCTCGCCTGCCAGGGCGGCGATGGCGAGGGTGATGGCGGTGGTCGCGGCGGCGATGAGCGCGGTGCGCGTGCGACGCGCCGGCGGATCCTGCGCCGTCATGCTGAGGAAGAGGGGGGCGGTGCCGAGCGGGCCGACGATGATGAACAGCGGCACCGTATCCTTGGCGACGAGGGTGAACCAGGCGGCAACGTCCATGGCGGCAGTGTCGGGTCGTCGTCCGCCTACAACAAGCCGGCAGCCGGTTTCCTCAGCGGTGCCGGCAGGCCCCGGCAGGCCCCGGCAGGCCCCGGCAGGCCCCGGCAGGCCAGGAGCCCACCTTGTCCCTCGCGCCCCGGCCCTAGGGTCACCGCACCACCCCAACCCTTTACGGGAAAACCCATGCATTCCATCCTCCGTGCCCGCTGCGTCGTGTTCCTCGGCGTCGCCGCCCTGTCCGG
The DNA here is from genome assembly GCA_945876185.1 of Candidatus Kuenenia stuttgartensis. Classification (GTDB taxonomy): domain Bacteria; phylum Planctomycetota; class UBA11346; order UBA11346; family UBA11346; genus BJHQ01. The sequence continues at coordinate 8,384 of CAMCMZ010000079.1, forward strand.
TGCGGTGATCACCCCCGCCGCGGCATTGTCTCATGCCGACCTGCCCGGTTCCTGGAAACTCGACACCGACGCCTTCTGGGCCGAGATCGAAAAGTCCGACGCCAGCATGTCCGCCATGCCGGCGGAGCAGCGCGACATGATGAAGCCGATGATCACCGGGATGATGGGGAAGATGCGCTTCTCTTTCGGCCCTGAAGGCGTGACCGTCACCAAGCCGGACGGCACCAAGGAAACCCAGCAGCCCAAGAAGTTCACCTCGACTGGGCCCAACACCGCAACCGTGGTTAGCGAAGAGAACGGCAAGGAGACCACGATCAAAGTCGAGAAGGTCGACGCCAAGACCGTCAAAATGATCGGCCCAGGCCCCAAAGGCGGCAATCTGACCATGATTATCCACCCTGCGGACGACACGCCGGCGAAGTAAGCGGGGGCAGCACCGCCGACATTGGCACGCGGTTGGCCTGGGATCCTGCGTCCCGGTGCCGCTGTCGCGATCCGCCGCACCCTGCGGCGGGCGCGGCAACGGCTGCGGCGTACGGCCACCCTATGTCCGAACCACCCAGCCAGCCGTTGAGGTCCGCGCGCAGCACCGCTCCCACGGTCGAGGAATTGGTGACCAGCCTGGTGCTGGATGCGAAGCCACCGCCCCTGCCACCGGTCAAACCGAAGCGCATCCTGTTCTATGCCCTGCCAAGCGTGCAGGTGCGGATTTTCAACGTCTGCCTGATCCTCCTCGTCGTGGCCTGCCTGGTTCTGGGCATCGCCCTGGCGCACCAGGCTTTCCGCCTGGCAGCCAACGTCCGCCACGTTCGTGCCGCCCAGGCCAAGGCCGCCGGGGTCGAGGCCCCGGTGACCACGCACGACCTGCTCGACGACTCCGCCTTCACTCGGCTGCTGCTCGCCCAACCCGATCGCCGGCAACGGTCCTGGGCTGAACGCGCCCTGGCCCTGGAAAAGGCGGGAAAGGCAGTCGCAGCGCTGGATGCCTGCGAAATAGCCCAGCGTCTGGGGGATGGCGCTCTTCCGGCAGAGGTGCGTCTGGCCCGGGTCCGCATGCTGATGGATCTTGGTCGTGTGGGCGAGGCCACCCCCGACCTGGCCGCGCTGTCCATCGCTGTGCTGGAACCGGAAGCCCAGGCCGAGGCGATCCGCCTCGCCGCGCGGGCCCGGTTGGCCGGCGAGCGCTGACGGTCGGCTATCTGCTGCTGCCGGTGACGTTGGTCGGAACGGCCTCGCGCGTCCGCACAAAGCAGGCGAAGGTCGGCCAGCCCTGACGGGTGAATTGGATCGGCGGTGCCTTGTCGCCCACCGCCCGCTCGGTCAGGAGCGCACGCACGCGATCGACCGCGCCCTGGGCGGCCTTCGGGACGCGGTCGAGGATGGCCCCGGCTTCGTCATTCGCGCCTTGGGCGAACTTCGCCATCGCCATGAGCAGGAGCGGGCCGGGATCGTCGACCGCCTGGTTCGAGGCCCGCAGCCAGGCGATGTAGGCCTGCTGGGGCTTGCCGGTGCGGTACAGCACGGCGCCCTCCAGCAGTGAGGCGGGCACCAGCCGATCCTGCGACTGGTCGCGCGTCCGGCGCAGGCAGACCAATGCCTTGGCGGGATCGAGGCCGCTGACCGCCAGGGCCTGGCCGGCGAACAAGTTCACCTCGGGATGGTCAGGGCGCTGCGCGACGGCCTTGAGCAGCGGTACCGTGGCGCGGTCGGCCTGACCGGTATGCAGCAATGCGACACCCTCGTAGAGCAGGGCCGTGAAGTTGTTCCCATCCAGGCTGATCGCCCGCGCGAAGGCGGTGGTGGCGGTGCGCTCCTCGCTGCGCGCCATCGCCACCCGGCCAACGCCGACCCAGCCTTCGCACATCCGAGGCGCGACCTTGACACATTCCTGGAACAGCGCCTCGGCCTTGGCGATCGCCGCCGCATGCAGGGCGTCGGTGGCGGCGAGTCGCGCGCGGAAGGACAGATGCCAATCGCCCCGGTGGTAGCGGATCACCGGATTGGCCAGGGTCTGCTCATGCACGGTCTGGCGCAGCCACTGTTTCCATTGGATTTCGAGGGTCGCCAGGTCGAGACCGTAGGCCTGTTGGATCAGCGCGAACTGGCGGTCGAGCACGCGCTGGCGCACGGCATCGTGGAGATCCTTGCCGGCCGCAGTGCGGGTCGCCGTCGCGAACTCGGCCTTGAGCAGTTCCAGGAAGGCGAGGTAGGCCTCCTGCCGCGCCGGGGTGGCAATCATGAACTCGATCACCGACCACGCCTGGAGGTACTGGATCTGGCTGCGCACCGGATCCTTCCAGGTGGTGTCGAGCGAATCCAGGTTGCCGATGCGCATGAACTCCAGCCACGGGATGGCCGCACCCTCTGACAGGATCTCGCTGAGATACCCCAGGCGCTCGCGGCGTTCGGCCTCGGGCCGGGTTCCGTTGCCGACGCGGTACTGGAACAGCTCGGCATTGCCCTCCTCGATCCAGCTTGGCAGTTCGCCGGGCCTCAATAGCCAGGTGCGCATGAACAGATGCCCCATCTCGTGGTAGAGATGGAGCAGGATCTGCTCGTCGGTCTTGCCTTCGCTGGTGGTGGCGATCTCGCGCATCCAGGTCGTGGTCGGCCGGCCGTAGGCATCGCGCATGCTGCTGATGCCGAAGAACGCCGCCGGCAACGACTTCGTCTGGTAGCGCGCCTGGTAGTCGGCAGTCAGGTCGTCGTCGCGCTTCCAGATGCGCAGGCGGATGAAGGGCTCCAGGCGTTCTTCGCCGCCACCCTTGGCATAGAACTCAGCGTAGTCGGCGAAGCAACTCGGCTGCAGGCGGTAGGTGCGCAGGAAGTAGCGCACGGTGTCTTCCAGCAGCGGCTTCAGGCGGGCGAAGTTGCGGTTCTGCGCCGCCGCGTCGTCGCCCCAGTCGCTTTCGACCAGGAAACAGCCGAAGCGCTGCTTGATGCCGGCCATGGAAGAACTCGCGCTCGCGTCGCCAGCGCTTGGCGCCGGTTCAGCCGCAGGCGCCCCTGCCGCGAGGGCAAGAACAAGTGCGGAGGCGACCCGCCATGTTCCCGTGGATTCCCGGCGTGGACGCATGTCGAAGGTCATGCTTCGCCGCAGGATCGCGAACGCCAGCCGGGACATGGGAAAGCCGGGTCGGTGCGGGTTTCGCCGGCTCAGCGCAAACAGGTCAAGGCATCGTCGAGGACCGCTCGCTACAGGTCAGGGTCGGAGCATCGGCGAAAACCCCATCGGGCGCGTATTCCAGGCGCACGCTGCGCGGCGTGGTGAACGAAAACCGGACCTGGGCAAAAACGACGGAACCGGGGGCGACGCTGGGCGGGATCGGCATGGTCGGATCAGGCTACGGCAGGGACGGCGAAGCCAAACTGAAGCCCACGGCCGAGCCTTACTGCGCGGTGTTGCAGGCGCCGCCGACCCCGGCCCTTTCGTTCAAGTCCCGCCGACGATGGGGAACCATTCAGGTCGGCGCGGATCCTGGTGGAAGCGGGCGTAGTAGTCGCCCTTCTCGGCGTAAAAGCGGCTATATTTTTCCATCTTCTCTTCGTCCAGGGTGACGCCCAGGCCAGGACCGGTGGGAACGCGGATGGCGCCGTTCTCGTAGCGCATCAGGCCGCCGACGATGATGTCGTCAGTCAGGTGGTGGTAATGCGCATCGCCGGCGAAGGTCATGCGCGGGATGGTCGCGGCGGTGTGCAGCATGGCGGCCAGTTCGATGCCGAACTCGGCGCCGCTGTGCATGGCCACGCCGAGGTTGAAGGTCTGGCAGACGGCGCAGAGATCCTTCACCCCGCGCGGGCCTTCCCAGTAATGGAGGTCGGTCAGCACCACGTCGACCGCATCCATGCGGATGGCCGGGCCGAGATCGTCGAAGCGCGCCGGGTACATGTTGGTGGCGATGGGGATGCGGACCTGCTTGCGCACCGCAGCGTTGCCTTCCAGGCCCCAGGAAGGGTCTTCGAAGTATTCCGGCGCCACCGATTCCAGCCGGCGGCCGATGCGAACCGCGGTGCTCACCGACCAGGTGCCGTTGGGATCGATACGCAGACCAAAACCGTCGCCAAGATCGCGGCGCACCAGTTCCAGCACCCGCGCCTCCTCTTCGGGGGCCATGACGCCGGCTTTCAGCTTCATCGCGGTGACGCCGAGCGTGTCGTGCAGTTCGCGGCAGTGGGCGGCGAGATCTTCGGCGCAGGTGTCGTCCTTGCCGTCCGGGCGGTCGTAGCGCCAGAACAGATAGGCGATCATCGGGATGGCGTCGCGGGTGCGTCCGCCGAGCCGTCCGCCTCGCGATTACAGCGCGCCGGTCGCAGCGGTCGCACCCGGATGATCACTCCGAAGCGCGGGCAGGAACCCATGCTGGATTCGGATGCCACGGTCGTCGCCGTCGCCCGGGCGTTCCGCTGGCAGGGCAAATCGACAGTAGCAAGGTCGGGTCGGTGACCCCTTCGCCGAGCACGAATGCGTCGAGAGTCGTTTTTCCTACGACAACTGCGGCTGCCCTTTCACCCCCGCGCATCATCGCGGTCCAGTGCGGCGAGGGGCTGGATTCGATCAAGGAGGCGGTGAATCGGGAACCGGGGGAGGCGTGGCGTGAAATGTCCTGATTGGCAAAGGCTTTTGGCCCAGCGTGGTGATTCCCGGCATTCGCCCTTTCCTGCCTAGTTGTTCCTTGCTGGTGTGTGGTGTAGTCTCCCACCATGCTCCGCAACCTCCTGGTCCTTATGCTACTCGCGGCCCTTATCCCCCTTGCCGCTGCTGAACGCGGATTCGTCCCCAAGCGACGGGCAGCAGCCGACTATGTCGCACTCGTCATAGGCAACGGGACTTATCCGGACATGCCGCTAGCCAACCCAGTCAATGACGCAGCAGATGTTGGCAAGGCCTTCGAGTCGATTGGCTTCCAGGTCCAGATGGTGACCGATTCAGACAAGGCGCAAATGCTGCGGGCGATACAAGCATTTGGCGAGCGACTCCCCAAAGCTAAAGCTGCTGTTTTCTACTACGCAGGCCATGGCGTGCAGGTGAATGGCTCAAACTGGCTGCTGCCGGTTGCGCGTCAGGCCGGAGAAATCATAAACCGCGAAGATGAGGTTCGCCTGCGGGCCGTTGATGCCAACGAAGTTCTGGTGGCGATGGAGCGGGCTAAGGTTCCGGTCGCTATGATAGTACTTGACGCTTGTCGCAATAACCCATTCAAAAGCGCAGGTCGCTCAGGGGTCAAGGGTCTGGCGCAATTAGATGCGCCCCCTGGAAGTCTGATTGTCTATGCTACCAGTCCGGGACAGGTTGCCTCAGATGGGAATGGTCGCAACAGCCCGTTTACGCAGGCATTTCTCGCTCAGTTATTAGTGCCTGGCCAGGATGTTGATGCCATGTTGCGCAACGTAAGGAAGGCAGTGCAAAAATCGACTGGCGGGGTCCAGGTCCCTTGGTCGGCCTCGTCGATGACAGAAAGTTTCACATTTGTCCCGTCGACGAACCCAGATGAGGAAGCAGCCATCAAACGTGCCGAATTAGCGAACCTGCAAGGACAAGACATTGCTGCCACCAAAGCCGAAGCTTCAGCAGCGACGAAGCGGCAAACCGAAGAGGCCGCACTCGCAGCCAAGCAAGCCGAGGTAGACAAACTCAACACTCAGGTTGAGGAGCTGCGCAAGAAATTGAATGGCAATGGATCCGCGCCAAGTACCAAGACCGACGATGATCTCGATCGCATGGTAGCCATGGTAAGGCAAAAGGAGGAGCAAGAAAAGGAACTCAAGGCAATGCGGGAAAAGGTAGAAACGGCCCGTCGTGCACGCGAATCGGAAATTGATAAAATGAAAAAGGACCAAGCAGAAATGCCGAAAATACGTCAGCGGGAAGAGAAGAGGCAATTTGAGAAAGACCTGGCGAAGTACCACACGATTGCATGCAGCGAGTATGGGAGAGAGATATCACAAGCAGCTTGGGACAAGGTGTTGGTAAAGTGGGGCCTGACGGCGGGCAGTATTCCTCGTGGAAAAGAGCTTGCGTTAGCGATCAAATTAGCGCCTCAGATTGGCACCGTGGATAGGCCACGGTGGGCCAGTGGTTTCGGCTGGGATCAATATGGAACATGGGCCGAATTAAAGACTGCACAAATAACACAACGTTTCCGCTTAATCCATCCAGGTACTTTCACCATGGGAGCACCATCGACAGACGAGATGACCAGATTTCTCGAAACTTCTGCCCCACACCAAGTAACGCTGACCAGGGCCTATTGGATGGCGGATAGTGCATGTACCCAGGAGTTGTGGCAGGCAGTCATGGAAACGAATCCATCCTTATCTCCGTTGTATCCGGTTGATAAAGTGGGCTGGAAGGATTGCCAGAAGTTCATAACCAAACTCAATAAATTGGTAGATGGCGGTACCAATGCCATTGCGCTAAGGATTCGGCAAGTGATACACGCGAATTCGCAGTGATATAACTGGGGATTGACAAAAAACTCAAAAAATTTCGACGGCCGTCGGCATGCGGACTTCCGACAGCCGACGATTCCTGGCCCTCGTCTTTCAAG
>CAMCMZ010000080.1 GCA_945876185.1 Candidatus Kuenenia stuttgartensis
GAAGCAGTGCGGCGTCAGCCACACCGGCTCGTTCAAGGATCTCGGCATGACCGTGCTGGTCAGCCAGGTCAACCACCTCGTCAAGAGCGGGAAGCGCAAGATCCTCGGCGTCGCCTGCGCGTCGACCGGCGACACCTCGGCGGCGCTCGCGGCCTACTGCGCGGCGGCCGGGCTGCCGGCGGTGGTGCTGCTGCCGCGCGGCAAGATCTCGCCGGCCCAGCTCATCCAGCCGATCGCCAACAACGCGATCACCCTCGCCCTCGACACCGACTTCGACGGGTGCATGCGGGTCGTGCAACAGCTCACCGAGGACAAAAAGCTGTACCTCGCCAACTCGATGAACTCGCTGCGCGTTGAGGGCCAGAAGACGGTCGGCATCGAGATCGTGCAGCAATTCGACTGGGAATTACCGGACTGGATCTTCATCCCCGGCGGCAACCTCGGCAACGTCAGCGCACTCTACAAGGGCTTCGAGGAGATCCGCGCGCTCGGCATCATCTCGCGCATTCCGCGCATCGTCTGCTGCCAGGCCGAAGCGGCGAATCCGCTCTACCGTGCCTACAAGTCCGGCTGGAAGGACTTCGCCCCGGTGGTCGCCGGCGAGACCCAGGCGAGTGCGATCCGCATCGGCGATCCGGTGTCGCGCACCAAGGCCATGAAGGGCCTGATGCAGCACGACGGCCGGGTCGAGCAGGCGAACGAGCAGGAACTGGCGGATGCGTGCGCCTGGGCCGACCGCACCGGCCTGTTCAACTGCCCGCACACTGGTGTGGCGCTGGCGGGACTCATCAAGTTCGTGAAGCGGGGCGAGGTGAAACCCGGTGATCGCGTTGTCGTGGTCAGCACCGCGCACGGCCTGAAGTTCGGCAACGTCAAGGCCGACTACCATTCCGGTTCACTGCCCGGCATCACCCCGACCTACGCCAACCCGCCGATCCATCTGCCGGCGCAGCCGACCGCCGTTTACGACGCGGTGATGCATCACGTCGAGCGGTCGTCACTGCAGGGCCGCTGACGCATGCACTGGCGCGCTGCGCTTAACCGGCGCGCCGGGATCCTGGCCGGATTGCTGCTCGCCGGCGCACTGTCCTGGATGCCAGCCGAAGAGGGCACCACCGCCGCGATCCTCGGCCCGGCCCGGACTCCGGCCGAGGTCGTCAGCCGTTTCGCTTCCGCCGGGCTGGACCGCGAAGACGCCGCCGCTGACATCTGCCGCGATCGCGATGCAACACGGATTTTGACCGTCCATCTCGTCGCTGCCGGGCCGGCAACCCGCAGGCAAGCGCTCGCACATGCCCTCGACTGCTGGTGGGCGGTCCCACCTGGCAGGGCGGAAAAGGCCGTACTGACTCGCGCCGACACGCTGCCCGCCGGCCAACGCAGTGCTGGCGTCCATCCCACCGGTCTACACGGCCGGCCCGGGCTGATCCCGTTGGTGCGCGCGGCCATGGCCCCGTGGCTGGGCGGCGATGCCGCCACCACCTCAGACCCCGCGACCGGCCAATGGTCGGCCAGCCTGGATTCGGACGGCCATGCCCGGTTGATCGAACTGCTGTCCATCCTCCAGCACCCGGAACCGCTGGTGCCGCCCCTGGTGCCCGACGCGGGTTCCGCCATCGGTGGACGGCGGTCGCAGGAATCCCTCCAGGCCACCACTTGGGGCGGACTCGCGCAGCGGCTCGCTGCCGCCTATCACCTCAGCACGGCGCTTGCTGGTACGATTCCTCCCGACACGCCCTGCCAGGTGGATCTGCCAGCGGGTCCGCTGAATGAGGTGCCGGCGCTTCTGGCCCCCAAAGGCATCCAGGCGGCGGTGCTCCGTGGCGCGCTGTGCCTGGGCCGGACGCCGCCGGATGACCGCGAACATCCCGCCGCCCGTCGGCGCCTGGCGGTGCTGCCCATCGCGCACCTCGCCACCCGGCGCGGCGACGATGCCCTGATCGCGTCGATCATTTTGCGCCGCGTCGATCCCGCCGGCTGGAAACAGCCAGGATGGACGATCATCCCGCTGGATGATCCGCACTGTTTGATCGTCGCTGCGGATACGGCGACCATCCATCACGTGGTCGCGGCCCTGGCAGCGATCGAACATCACGGGCTCAATGGCCCGCTGCCTGGGACCTTTGCTGGCAGCCCCACTTCGCCCTGAAACGGCGGCTCATCGGTCGTATAAAACCAAGGTGTCGATGGTTTGGGCCTGACTCCTTTCGAGGCGGAGCTGGCCTGGTTACCGTGCGACGACCATGAAAATTTCCCGATTTTTCGTACGGACAGATGACCTCCACCTCACCGTGCCTGGCGCAGGCGCCTGTGCGATGATCCTCCTGGCCGTGATGTGCCTGGCCGGCTGTGGTGATGCGCGGGCCCCAGCCGGCGGAGTGGCCCAGGTGGCGGCCCTGCGCGTACGGGTCGAGCATTGGGCGGACGTGGCGATGAAGGCGTCTGCGACCTCGATCCAACTGGCGCGGTCGGTCAAGGACAACGCGCGCATCCAGGCGGCGGAACGACACCTGCAAGAGATCCAGGCCGCCTACGCGAAGGCGCGCACCGACTTCGACGCTTGGATCCGAGTGGTGATTGAGGCGATCAAAGCCAATACCGACCTGGAAAAAGCCGCGCAGGATCCGCATTCGGCCTACAGCCAGGCGCTCGCCGCCATCACCAAGTCCGCGCACGACTACATCGACAAGGCCAAGAAGCTGAGTGACAATCCCACCGTAACCGCAGCGGTCTCGCTGGCTGGCGAGCTCTTCGTCGCAGAAATCAGCGACACCATACATCAGGCAGCCCTGGCGGTCTACCGTGACTACCTGCCAGCGCTCAAAGAGGACCAGGAGAAGATCCTCGCCGGACTCCACGCTCTTTCCCTACGCAAATGGGAGGACATCCCGGCGCAGCAACGCGAACCGGTTGAGAAACCTGCGCCGGTCGTCGTCGTGGTCGTCAAACCCTGGAGCGAACGGGCCGACACCGCCGTGCGCGCGCTCATCACCCAAAGCGTGGCCGAGCAGATCGTCGCCATCACCCATCCCTCCGGGAAGCATCCTGCCCTCGCCGGGGTGACGCCGAAGGATCTCGGCGGTGAACGCGTGTCGGTCGAGATCACCGTCACCTGGAAGGGTTCGATCCTCGGCGGTTCGTACCAGACCAAGGTCGAATGGATCTTCAATCAGACCGTGCACGAGACGGCCAAGGTGACCGCCGACAACGCCTTCCGCAAGGTCTCCACGGAAAACACGCTGAAACTGCACGAGTATTTCATGCAAACACTTTTCCCGCCGCTGAAGCAAAGCCTCAAGTAGGACTCGCTGGCTTCAGCCTTCGGGCTGGCGACGGCTAACGGCTGAAAACAGCAACGCCGACGCTGGGCGCGCAGCCCTCCGTCGGCGTCGTGTGTGCTGGATGCAGGTCAGTTCAGCGGCCGGACAGACGCAGCTTGGCCACCGTCTCGCCACCCGAGATGCGGTAAAGCATGGGTTCCATGCGGTCGACGCCCTCGGTGAAGGCCGGGGTGTTCTCCCAGCGGAAGTTCAGGATGTTGGCGTAGTCGCTGAAGTACTGCCAGCGCCGGCGCGACAGGTTCTGAACCATGTGAATGTGGTTGGCCGGGCAGCCGTACTTGCTGACCGAGGCTGGCACCTGGTCGAAGGTGATCCAGGTGTGCGGCCACGAGTACGACGACGCATGGCAGAACGATTCGCTGATCGGGCCGGGAAGTTCGACCGATTCGGCCTCGGCCTGGATCATGGTGAAGGTGCCGGTCAGTTCCGAGTAGGCCATGCGGCCGGCCTGGCACTTGAGGCCAGCGGGCGAGACGTAGCCGGTCGAGAAGCCGCCGCCGGGGAAGTAGTGCTTGAAGACCTCGAACAGGTACGAGCCCTTCGGCCCGGCCCAGTCGAGCGAGCCGGAACCGGAGTTGTCCATGTCGATGCAGCCGCGCTGCATGTAGGCCGACTTGGGATCAAGGGCGATGCCGAGTTCGTCGGCCTTCTTCTGGATCTCCCACGGCTCGTAGACCTTGCGGAAGTCGGCGAAGAGCACCGGCTCGCCGCCGGTCAGAGCGGAATAGCTGAGCATGGTCAGCAAGCCCTGGAAGTCGTTCTCGGTCGCGAAGGGGATGGCGTGCTTCTTGCCCTGGTGGTCGAAGGTGCTGTTGAACAGCGACTCGGCGATGTCGGCGCAGGCCATCGGGGTGCCATTGCGGTCCGAACCCCAGGCGAGCTGGCTGGTCCAGCCGCCGCCAACCGCGTTGAGGTCGCGCATGTAGTTGCGCAGGATCAGGTAGAGCTTGAGTTCATCGAGCAGCGACGCCTTCGACGCCGCGCTGAGCGCCTTGGGCTTCACCTTGGTCGGGTCGCTGTAAACGGTGGATTTGCTGCGGCACAACTCTTCCACATCCGGATAAATGCGGTTCTTCCACTGCTTGTTGACAGTCCAGTCGTAGAGCGCCTTGAGTTCCTTGGCATCGTAGCCGCCGTCCTTGCGGATCATGTCGGCAAACAGCTTCATCGACTCGCGGGTGCTCTCGAGTCCGAGCACGCGGCGCGCGGCGTGGACGTGGTTGAGGGCCGTTTCCATCTGCATGGAATCGGTATCGACGCACAGCACGCGCTTGCCGCGAATCCACTGCACCGCGGTCATCGCCCACACCAGATCAAGGATCTCAGCCTTGGACTTGTCATCGAACTCGGGATCGGTGCCGGTTTCGGGCATGTTGCCGATGATCGCATGGCAGAGCCGGCCGGTCTGGGCATAGGCGCCCACCACCGCGTCGACGCCGACGACGCCCGGCTTGGGTGCATTGTTGCCGGCGACGCAGCAGATCGACGCCGTGGGGAAGTGCGCGGTCAGCGCCATCGCGGTGCGGCCCGGGTAGAACCAGGTGTCGGGCACGATGACGATCACCGAGGCGCCGGCCTTGCGGAATTCCAGGGCGACCGCGTCGGCATCGGACTCGCGTTCGACCGTCTGGTCGGCGACGACGATGTTCGGCTTCACGCCCTGCGGCAGGCGGATGCCTTTGAGGACGCGTCCGACCATGCTGACGATGTTGCGGGCGCGCTCGCGCGCCGCGTCATCGTTGCGCGGATCGCACGGGGCGAACACCGCGATGGTGGGGGAATCGGCAGAGGTCTTCTGGAGGTAGGCCATGGTGGCGGAACCCTGGAGGGAAGGAGGGTGAGGCTTGGCTGGTCGGGGGAAGCTAGGCGTCTATGCGGCCCTGTCGAGCCGCGCGGCTGTGGCCTGGAACACGGGGCCTGGAACACGGGGCCTGGAACACGGGGCCTGGAATCCGGGGCCTGGAACACGCAGCCAGGCGCGGCACGCCGCCGACCCTCGGTGAGGAACGGCTTGCCAACCGATGCCGATCCCGACGACAGCAGGACCATGAACCAACTTCACGCTCCGCTCCTTTCCCTCTGCCTTCTGTTCGGAGTACCGAGTCTGGTGTCCGCCGGCGAACCAGTCGCCGGCGGAGCACCGCCGGCGGTTGCCGGCACGCCGGCAACCTCGCCCTGGCTCACCGATCTCGACGTCGCCAAGGCACGGGCCAAGGTCGAAAACAAAGACCTGCTGCTCTTCTTCACCGGTTCGGACTGGTGTCCGCCGTGCAAGAAGCTCACCGCCGAGGTTATGACGAAACCCGAGTTCCTCACCGCCGTTGCTCCGGGCTGGATTCTGGTCGAATTCGATTTTCCCCAGACCAAAGAGCAGGCCGCTGCCGTGCGTGAACGCAACGAGGGCCTCGCCATGACCTACGGCGTGGAAGGCTTCCCGACCGTCATCCTGGCCGATGCGCAGGGCCGCCCCTATGCCCGCACCGGCTACCAGGAAGGTGGCCCCGCCCTGTTCCTCGCAAAAATGACTGAACTGCACGCGAACAAGGTGAAACGCGATGGACTGATCAGCCAGGCTGCGTCCGCCGCCGGCCTGAAGAAGGCCAAGATGCTCGACGAAGCGCTGAGCATCTCCGGCGAAACCCTGATCGGCGGTTACGAGACCGAAGTCGCGGCAATCATCGCTGCTGATGCCGACGGCAAGGGCGAATTAAAGGGGAAATATCTCGCCATCCGCATGCGCGCGGAGGTCAGAGCCCTGATGCAGAAGGGCGACGCGGCAGGCGCGGTGAAGCTGCTCGACGGCCTGATCGCCGACCCGACCATCTTCGGTCAGGGCCGCCAGGACATCCACGTCGGGCGCGGTGCGGTGGCCTTGCAACAGGGCGACCAGAAGACTGCCATCGCCCAACTGAAGCTCGCCATCGCCGCCAAACCGGACTCGCCCCAGGCGGCCAAACTCAACGAGATCCTGGCCCAATTCGCCGCTGCGCCAGCGACCGAGACCAAGGCGGTCGAGGCCCCCCCGGCCCAGGCCCCGGAACTGCTGATGCCCGTCGCGCCCTGAGCACGAGCGTTGCCAAACCGGGTCAGTCACGTTTCATCGCCGCCATGCCCACCGATGACCGCTACAGCCGCCAGGTCAGATTCGCGCCGATCGGGGCGAAGGGTCAGGAGCGCCTGCGCGCTGCCACGGTAGCGGTGGTCGGATGCGGCGCGCTGGGGTCGGCCTGCGCTGAACAACTGGCGCGCGCCGGCGTCGGCACGCTGCGGCTGATCGACCGCGACGTGGTGGAAAGCTCGAACCTGCAGCGCCAGACGCTCTACACCGAAGCCGACGCCGCCGACTGCCTGCCCAAATCCATCGCGGCTGCCCGTCGCATCCGTCTGATCAACATCGAGGTCGCCTGCGAACCGCTGGTTTGCGAACTCGGCGCCGCCAACGCGGTCGACCTGCTGCGATCAGCCAGCCTGATCATCGACGGCACAGACAATTTCCTGGCGCGACACCTGGTGAACGAGGCCTGTTGCCAGCTGGGCACGCCGTGGATCTACGGCGCCTGCGTCGGGGCCTACGGCGTCAGCGCCGCCATCCTGCCCGGCACCACGGCCTGCCTGCGCTGCATCCAACCTGACCTGCCGACCGCCGGCGACATGCCGACCTGCGACACCGCCGGCATCATCGCCCCGGCGGTGCATCTGGTCGCTGCCTGGCAGGTGGCCGAGGCGCTCAAGATCCTGGTCGGCGACCTGGACGCGGTGCGGCGCGAGTTGTGGTCGTGCGATCTCTGGCACGGTGGCTTCCAGAAGGTGAATCTGACCACGGCTCGCGATCCCGCCTGCCCCGCCTGCGGGGCAGGCGCAACGCGTCCTTTGCTTGCGGGCGGCGATGATCCGGTGGTGGTGCTCTGCGGCCGCGACGCGGTGCAGGTGCGCCGGGGCGCGCTCGATCTCGCCGCCGCCGCCCGCCTGCTGGCTGGGCGCACGACCCTTGCCAATGGCCATTTCGTGCGCTGGGTTGATGGCAACCTCACCGCCACCGCCTTTGCTGACGGCCGGGTGCTGGTGCAGGGCGCAGCCTCGCCGGTGGCGGCGCGCGCCTTCTGCGATCGTTGGCTGGGCTGAACGGGATCCACCATGGATCCCTCTACGTTCCCCGCCACCCGCTGGTCGCTGATCGCCCGCTTGCCGGGACAACCGCAGCAGATCTCGGTGCTGATCGGGCTCTACGCCGACGCGATCGGAACGTACCTCGCGCGCAAGCTGGTGGGCGAACGCCAAGACCGCATCGAAGACGTGGTGCAAGAGGTACTCCTCGATCTCTTGGGGAAATCCGACATTTTGGCCAAAGCCCAGCCCGGTTCCGGCAGCCGCTTCCGCTATTACCTCATGAACCTGGCCTGGATGTCGGCGCGCAACCACCTGCGCCACGCGCGCCGGCGCGACCACGCCAGCCTGGACGCGGTCGACCCGGACAGCGACCAGGCCCCGATCGAACGTCTCAGCGGCGACGCCCCCGCACCCGACCAGCAACAGGCCATGGACCGCGCCTGGGCGATATCCGTGGTGCAGCAGGCGCTGGAGGAACTCGAACGCTGGTCCCGCGACGGCACCCTCGAACCCGAGGCCTTCGCCGTGCTGCGGGCCAATCTCATCGACGGTCGCAACCTGCGCGAGGTCAGCGCTGCGCTCGGCCTGTCGCTCGCGACGGCTTCGCGTCGCCTGGCCAAGGCGCGCACGTACTTGCAACGCGCCATCGCCGAACGGCTGGTTTTGGCCGGCGAACTACGCCCGACTGACGATCCGACCCAGGCCTGCGCGGTGTTGCTGGATGGATTGGCGTCCGGCGGGTGAATGCCGAACACGCTTGAAAAATCGGAACCTATTTCCGCAACCGCGCAAAAATCCCCGGCAGCAGCACGAGCTGCAACAGGGCGATCGCGGCGAAGACGATCAGCAGCCACCAGCCCAGACCGCACAGGCCGCGACCCCAGGGATTGACCTCCCAGGCGGTAAGGGCGACCCCGGCGATCACCGGGCCGAGCACGCTGCCGATGCCCAGGCTGGCCTCATGCCAGGCCGCCGCTGCCGCCGCGCCGACCGGCACGCGCAGGCTGTAGTAGATCGAGGCGGTATAGACCCCGGCGAAGCTCAGCCCAAGCACCAGTCCGGCGAGAACCAGCCAGATGATGACCGGTTGCGCCGTCTGGCCGGCGACCAGCAGGACGGCGGCCGAGGCCGGCAGACCGATCGCGGTCAAGGCGAAGAGGCGCAGGGGATGCATGACCCAGCCGCTCCAGCGGCCGAGCAGCCAGAAGGTGACCAGATATCCCAGGGCATACGAACCCAGCAACCAGCTGATCAACAAATGACTGGCGTTGACATCCAGGCCGTTCCACGACGCCTTGATCGCGCGTTCGCCCAGGCCGATCACCGCCATGCCGCCCATGCAGTGGATGAGCAGCCCGGCGCGGCCGAGCAAGGTCAGCCGGCTGAGCGCCGGGTGCGGCGCGCGATCGCCCTCGGCGCGCGGCGGGCTGGGCGGCAGGCTGCGCCAGCGCCACAGCGCCGGGGCGATCACCGCGAAGGCGACCAGGGCGAGGACGAAGCCGAGCCGGGCGGAGTCACCGGGCACCAGCCAGCCGGTGATGAAACCACCGAGATTTCCCAGCGACCAGCCGACATTGTAGGCCGAGACGGTGCGATGGAGCGGAGCTGACTCGTGCCCCGGCAACGGGGCAGCGTCAGAAAACAACCCGACGTTGCCGGGGAAAAAGATCGCGCCAGCGGCGAAGACGACGAACAGCGCCGCCGTGGTCGGCCAGGGTCCGGCAAGCACCAGGGGGATGACGCATCCGGCCACGCCCAGCACCCCGCCAAGGATGGCGGTGCGCGCCCGGCCCCAGCGGTCGGAAAGCCGTCCCCCAACCTTGACCAGGACGGAATAGAAGACGTTGGCGATGGCGATGCACAGGCCGATGCGCTCGAAGCTCCAGCCGGCGGCGAGGAACGACGCCGACGCCATGCTGACGGCAAGGTAGGTCGCACCGCCGACCAGGGTGTTGAGCGCGCGCAAGCGGGCGATGCCGGGCGGGGTGATGCCGGGTAGAGCGGGCGGCAGCGGCTGGACGGGCGAAGCAGGCAGGACCATGGTCGGTTTCACGGGAGCGCGGCAGGTTCACGACAGGCAAGGGGCCGCAAGAGCCGGATCAGGTCGTGCTCCAGGCGTCGAGTTTTTCCATCACCGCACGCGCCTTGTCGGCGTCGCGGCGCAGAACGTAGGTGTGCTGGAGATCGATCGGCCGATTGAAGCCGGCGAGCAGGTCCGAATGGAGTTGCACCGGTTCGACCAGGGTGCGGCCCAGGACTCGACGTTCGCACAGCAAGTGGGTGTCCTCGCCGGGCATCAGGCTGGTGTCGCCCAGGCGGGTGCTCAATCGGGTACTCAAATGGGTAAAAATCTGGCGCGAACGCCGGGTGAAGACGTGGCAGCCAGCGTCTTTCAGCGCCGAAACCAGCACCTGGGCGAGGAAATTTTCCTGCTGGTCGGCCCCGACGCGTTCGCGCAGGACGAGCTTGGCCGGCTCGCGGTCGATGATGCGGGTGCTCCAGGGGCAGCCCTTGGCGCGGGCGGCGTACAACCGTTCAATCACGGTATCGTCGCGCAGGTCGACCAGATCAGCTACGCCACGCCTGAGATCGAACGCGAGTTCGCCGTCCTCGATCGCGCGTTCAAGGTAGTACTCGAATGCCGGCGGTGTCTTGTGGAAATACACCTGCACGAACATGTGGTAGCGTGCCATGAGCAGGCCTTCGAGCGCATGCACGCCATGCACGTCAAGGCCGAGTTCCGGTCCATTCGGCCCATTCACCACCGTTTCCGTGGCGACCAGCCGCTGGAGGTCGTAGATGCCGTAGGTCACGCCGGAAAAATGCGAATCGCGCAGCAGGTAGTCGCAGCGGTCGGCGTCGATCTCGCCGCTGACCAGGGCGCGCAGGATCGACACCAGCGGGCCAAGTTCGCCCAGGCGACGGCTGCGCCGGACTTTCGCGCTGAGCACCGCCGCGACATCGCGAGCAATGGATTCCTCCAACGCGCCGCTGGCGGCAAGCGCCTGGATCACCGCCTGGCCGAGATCCTCGTGCGTCGCCTGGCGGTCCGCCGGGCGCTGCCCCTGGCGGTACCAGTCGGCAGGCGGAGCGACGACTTCGACCGCCGGCAGGAATGCCTCGGCGGTGTGGCTGAACGGCGCGTGTCCAACATCGTGCAGCAAGCCGGCGAAGCGGATCAACCGGTAGGCATAGGCGAGGTCGTCAGCCGCGTACCCGGCCAATCCCGCCGGCTTGGCCGCGACCAGTTTGCGAAAGCGCTCGCCCGCCAGGTGCATGACCCCCAGCGAATGCTGGAAGCGGTCGTGCACCGCGCCGGGATACACCAAGTGAACGAACCCAAGCTGCCGTACATGGCGCAGGCGCTGCACCCAGGGATGGTCGACAATCAGTCGCTCGGCCTCGTCAAGGATGATGGTGCGATGGATCGGGTCGCGGATCTCATAGGTGGTAGCCATGGGTCCGTATTGACTAACGTGGTTTGTGGCCAGTCAACCGCAAGCCGTCACCCGGGATCACCCGGGATCACCCGAGATTGGCGCTCGATTTCTTGCTGGTGCGTCCCTTCGACCGGCTGGCGTGCTGCGGTGGCTCCGCTACCGTCCCCGCCCATGACCATCGGCTGGATCACGATCGCGCGCGGGGTGGTTCTCGGCGGGATGGCGGTGGCTTTCCTGGTCACCACGGCGATCGAACTGCGGAAGGCCCATCGCGATTCCGGGTTCGCGCCGGCCGAGCGGTCGATCGGCGATCGTGGTGTGCGGGTGCTGCTGCAGAACCATGCCGCGCCGCAGCCGGTGCCGACCTACACCCAGGACATTTCAGTGGTGGCGCTGCAGCCATCGGAACTGGTCACGCCGGATGACGACAGCATCGAAAAACGCCTGACCCTGAAGACCGGCTCGCGCCTGCGCGTGCTGCCGGATTCGGACGGATTGGTGCTGATCTCGTCGGAATGGCCCAGCGAGAAGCGCTGGCCGGTGACCCGGATCTGGCTGCAACCGCTGCGCACCGAACCCGCCGCGCCGCCACCACCGACCTCGGGCAACAAGCTGTCCCTGCGCGACCTGCGCACCTTCGAGGCGGCCGACAAAGGCAGCGTGTTCGCGATCGATTTCAACCGCCAGCGCCGCAGTTACCGTGGCAATCTGGAGATCCGCCTGCACAGCCCGCGCGCGCTGATCGCGGTGAACCACCTGCCGCTCGAAGCCTACGTCGAGGGTGTGGTCGGAGTCGAGATGAAGCCGGGCTGGTACCTGGAAGCGCTCAAATCCCAAGCGATCGTGAGCCGCTCCTATGCCTTCGAACGCAGCCTGCGCGCCCGCGCCAAGCCGGATCAGGCCTGGGACATTACCGACACCGCCACCTCTGATCAGGAATACCGCGGCACCCTGCGCGTTACGGCCTCGGTGCGACGGGCAGTCCTGGAAACCCGCGGCGTGGTGACCCTGGCCGGGCCGCGCGATGTGAACCTGTTCGCGCCGTATTTCTGCGCCTCGTCCGGCGGCTGGACGGCCGCCAGCGACACGGTCGAACCGGGCGGCACCGACTTCTCGCGCCGGGTGCCGCTGGGCACCACGGTGATGCGCCCGGTCGAAGATCCCGCGTGCGAACCAGCGGCCCGGGCGCTGGGGCTGACCAATACCCACCTGCGCAGCGAGGTGACGGTGAGCGCCAAGGAGATCGGCCTGGTGGTCGGCAAGATCATCCAGCCCACGGGAAAAATGATGGGCTACGTCCAGCGGGTCGAGGTCGGTCGCCGCCGGCCGCCGCCCGACAGCCGGGTCGAGACCGTGGTCGTCACCCACACTCCGGGCGAACGCGAGGAGATCTCAGCCCACATCTTCCGCATGGGCCTCGAACCCGTCCTGCGCGCCAGCGGCGATGGCCGCACCAGCCTGCGCTCGACCCGCTGGAGCGACGACAGTCCCAAGCGGGTGCAGGTGAACGACCGGGTCAGTTACCGCTTCACCAGCTACGGCTACGGCCACGGCGTCGGCATGAGCCAGATCAGCGCCTGGTGGCTGGCGCGGCAAGGGTTGAATGCAAAGGCGATCCTGGGGCGGTTCTATGGCGGATCGCAGCTGCAATTGAGAGCTTTGTGGTAATCCGCGCGTGAACTCCCGTCCCAGCCCCGTCCGCTTCACCCTGGAAACCCGCGATGGCCAGGCCCGTGCCGGCTGGCTCGACACGCCGCACGGCCGCGTCGCGACACCGTGCTTCATGGCGGTGGCGACGCTGGGTGGGCTCAAGGGCGTGACGGTGCAGCAGGCCGAGGAACTCGGCCAAGGCGTGCTGCTGGGCAACACCTACCACTTGGCACTTCGACCCGGGGCCGAGACCGTGCGCGCTCTCGGCGGGCTGCACACCTTCACCGGCTGGCGCGGGCCGACGCTGACCGATTCCGGTGGCTACCAGGTCTTCAGCCTCGCCGCCAACCGCACGATCAGCGAATCCGGCGTGAAGTTCCGCAACCATCTTGATGGCGGGCTGCTCGACCTCACGCCGGAAGAAAGCATCCGCATCCAGCGCACGCTGGGCGCAGACATCATCATGGCGTTCGACGAATGCCCCCCCTCCGACGCCGAACGCAGCGTCGTCGAAGCCGCCGTCGGCCGCACCGCGCGCTGGCTGGAACGCTCGGTCGCGGCGTGGCGGAGCGTAGGGCCGCACGGCGGTGACCAGGTGCAGGCGCTCTACGCCATTGTCCAGGGAGGCCTGCACGCCGACCTGCGCGCTGCGTCGACCGCCGATGCCATCCGCCATGATCTGCCCGGCTACGCCGTCGGCGGACTGGCGGTGGGCGAGGGCGCCGCCGACCGCAATCGCGTGCTCGACGCGGTGGTGCCGCTGCTGCCGAGCGACCGGCCGCGCTACCTGATGGGCGTCGGCACGCCGCTTGACCTGGTCGAGGCCATCGCGCGTGGGATCGACCAATTCGACTGCGTGCTGCCGACGCGGATGGGCCGCCATGGCATCGCCTACACCGATGTTGGGCCGCTGCGGCTCAAGCGCGCCGAGCACGCCCGCGATCCGCAACCGATTGACGCGGACACGCCGAGCCAGGCGGCGCGCGTCTCGCGCGGGTACCTCCATCACCTGCTGAAGACCGGCGAGCACCTCGGCGGAACACTGCTCAGCCTGCACAATCTCGCGTATTACCAGCGGCTGATGACGCGCTGCCGGACCGCGATCACCAGCGGCACTTTCAGCACGTTCGTTGACGATTTCCGACGCTCCTGGCCCGAGGCGGACGACCTACCCACCGATTGATCCAGAAACTTGGTTCAACTGGACCCAGGCCACATCAAAAGTCGGTTGGTGGCATCCTTCGGATGCTCTTTTCCGGCCGGCGAGACGCCGGCGCTCCCAGGAAGGCCGACTTTTGAGGCGCCCCGACTGGACCATGGGTCGATATTGCTCCCCAACTTGCTCCCCACCAATGGCAGCGGTCCAACGGATTCCTCAACGCAGCGGTTTGCCGACCGTATAAACTGTCTATGCCTCCAATCCGTATCCTTTCCTGCCTTCTTTCCGTTTCATTCCTCCTTTCCGGCGAATCCGCCCCCATCGTGGGTTTTTGGGGTGATAGCACCGGCATCCATCCCAAATCCAATCCGCCAACGGTGTGGAATGGCGAGACTGGTCTGAATATTTTATGGCACACGCCCAGCCCCACTTTTGGTTACGGCGCGCCAACGGTCATTCAGGATCGCGTCGCCTACCTGACTGAGGTCGATGCCGAACACCCCTTCCCCCCAATGGCATTGAGTTAAGCTGTTCCGGTGTGATACACCTGTAGTTTACCAGGGTATTATGCTTGCTTAGGCGACCAAAAAAATTTTTCGGGCCTCATGGCCCTTTCCAATCATCCGCCTCGCGCAGAGAGCTTCTCTGCCTTCCTCCAC
>CAMCMZ010000081.1 GCA_945876185.1 Candidatus Kuenenia stuttgartensis
CCTTCGCCGAGGCGTCTCAACCGGCTCCGGGTTGATCGGTGGGCCGAATACACGCTTCGAACCATCGGTGCGTTTTTGCAACGTGATGCACATCGCTGTCAAACGGACGCAACCTGTCATTTTCCCATTTTCAATGAACACCCTTGCCCAGTCATGAGTTACGCAGTGTGTATCTTCGGCACGTCCAACGCCCAGGCAGTCGAAGAACCTCAATCAAGCTCAGCAAGGAACTCCATGAACTTCATCAGCATCCAGCCCCGCGATCTCAACGCCCGCTGCGCCGCCGGTCCGGTCACCCTCATCGACGTGCGCACGCCGGCGGAGTTCGCCTCCGGTCATGTGCCGGGCGCACGCAACCTGCCGCTTGATCGATTGGACGCGGCGGCGCTGAGATCCGTCAACGGGCCACTTCATGTGATCTGCCAGGGCGGCATCCGCAGCCGCAAGGCATGCGAACAACTGGAGGCGGCTGGCCTCGGAAATCTCGTCGACATCGCCGGCGGCACCAACGCCTGGAAGGCGGCCGGTCTGCCGCTGGAAGGCACCGGCGGGTCCGTGTTCGGCGTCGAACGCCAGGTTCGCTCGATCATCGGTCTCGGGGTGTTGGTCGGGTCGGTGCTGGCGATCACCGTCCATCCCTATTGGGCCGGACTGAGCGGATTCTTCGGTGCGGGCCTGCTGTTCGCTGGCCTCACCGATGTCTGCGGCCTTGCCCTGGTGGTCGCGGCGATGCCGTGGAACCGGTCTGCCCCGGCCGGCGGGTCGTGCTGCGTGCCCGCAGCCAAGCCGGATGCGGGCTCCTGCTGCGGGGGGAAATGAACGTGGGCAGGCGCGTCCTCATCGTCGGCGGCGTGGCGGGCGGGGCCTCGTGCGCGGCGCGTCTGCGCCGGCTCGACGAGTCGGCCGAGATCATCATCCTTGAACGCGGGCCGTTCGTCTCATTCGCCAACTGCGGCCTGCCGTATCACGTCGGCGACGTGATCCCGGAAGAAGGCAAGCTGCTTCTCGCCAGCCCAGCGCTGTTCCGCGACCGCTTCAACATCACAGTGCGGACCGGCCATGAGGTTATTGCCATCGATCGCCCGCGCCGGGTCGCAACGGTGAAACAGGTCGCGACCGGAGCGCTCAGCGAGGAAGCCTACGACGCGCTGGTGCTGTCGCCCGGCGCGACACCGATCCGCCCACCGATTCCGGGCATTGATCTCCCGGGGATCTTTTCGATCCGTACCATCCCCGATGCGCGCCAAGTGCGGGCCTGGATCACCGAACACCACGCCAAGCGCGCGCTCATCGTTGGCGGCGGCTTCATCGGCCTTGAGATGGCCGAGAACCTCGTCCATCGCGGCCTGTCGGTGACCATCGTGGAAAAAGCGGCCCAGCTCATGCCGCCGCTCGATCCCGAGGTCGCCGCGCCAGTGCGCGAACGCCTGGAATCCAAAGGGGTTTCGCTGCGCCTGGGCGATGCGGTCACAGCCTTCCGGCAAGCGGGCAGGGCGATCGTCGCCACCAGCGAACGCGGCGCGGAACTCAGCGCCGATCTGGTCATCCTGGCGATCGGCGTCCGGCCCGAGACCACGCTCGCCAAGACGGCGGGACTCGCCATCGGCACGAGCGGCGGCATTGCCGTCGATGCCGCGATGCGCACCAGCGATCCCGCCATCTGGGCCGTCGGCGACGCGGTGGAATCGGTCGAGGTCACCACCGGCCTGAAGCTGGTGCTGCCCCTCGCCGGCCCCGCCAACCGCCAGGGCCGGGTCGCGGCGGAAGCCATCGCCGGCCGTACGACGAACTTCCGAGGCGTGCAGGCGACCAGCGTCTGCGGTGCCTTCGGCCTGACGATCGCCTCCACCGGTGCGAGCGAAAAACTGCTCAAGCGCGCCGGCGTCAGCGACTACGAGGTGGTCTACCTGCATCCGGGCCAGCACGTCGGCTACTACCCCGGCGCCAAGCCGATCCACCTCAAGCTGCTTTACCGCAAGACCGATGGGCGGGTGCTCGGAGCCCAGGCGGTCGGCGAGGACGGGGTCGACAAACGCATCGACGTGATCGCGATGGCGATCCAGCTCGGCGGCACCATCCACGACCTGGCCGAGGCCGAACTGTGCTATGCGCCGCAGTACGGCGCGGCCAAGGATCCGGTCAACTTCGCCGGATTCATCGCGGAAAACCAACTGAACGGGGATGCCCCGGCCGCCGCCTGGGACGGCCTCGGCAGCGACGGGCGGATCGTGCTCGACGTGCGCGAACCGGCCGAGACCGCGAAGGGCACCGTGCCCTGCGCGACGCTGATTCCGCTCAACCAGTTGCGCCAGCGCTGGAACGAGCTTCCCGCCGACCGTCCGATCGCCGTGCTGTGCGCCGCCGGCCAGCGCGCCTATTACGCCGTGCGGCAACTACGTCAGCATGGCCTGGACGCGCGCGGACTCGCCGGGGGCTGGGCGACGTGGCAGCAGCGGCAGGCGGGTCAGCGCTCGGGTTGATCGCGTTGGCGGAGTTCTAAGCCGGCCGGTCGAGCACCCGGTAGCCGATCGCTTCGCTGAGGTCCTCCAAGGTCACCCGCTCGCGTCCATCCAGATCGGCGATGGAGCGCGCCACCTTGCAGATGCGGTCATAAGCCCGGGCGCTGAGGCCCAATTCATCCACGGCCTGGGTGAGCAGCCGTAACCCGGCGTCGTCGGCCTGCAGGTGTTTCTTCAGACCCCGCGCATCCAGGACGGCATTGGCGCAACCCTGGCGATCGAGCATGCGCGTGCGCGCGGTGGCAACCTGGTCCCGCGCCTGGGCCGTGGTGGCCCCGGCGGGGGCGGCCTGGATGTCCGGGCGCTGGAAGGGCACCTCCAGATGGATGTCGATGCGATCCAGCAACGGCCCGCTGATCCGGCTGCGGTAGCGATGCACGAAGTCCGCGCCATCGGTGCAGCGCCGGGTGGGATGGCCGAGATACCCGCACGGGCAGGGATTCATCGCGGCAACCAACATGCAGCGGGCCGGAAAGCGCAGCCGGCCGCCGCCCCGCGAGATGGTGAGATGGCCGTCTTCCAATGGCTGGCGCAGCATTTCCAACACCAGACGCGGAAACTCCGGCAATTCGTCAAGGAACAACACCCCATGGTGCGCCAGGCTGACCTCGCCCGGCTTTGGGTAGGATCCCCCGCCGATCAGGCCGACCGGAGAAACGCTGTGGTGCGGCGCCCGAAACGGCCGTTGGCGCATCAGGCCTCTGCCGTCCGGCAGCATGCCAGCGCAGGAATGGACGCGGGTCACATCCAGCGCCTCTTCCAGGGTCAGGCCCGGCAACAGACCCGGCAGGCGGCGCGCGAGCATCGTCTTGCCGGAACCGGGTGGCCCGATCATCAACAGGTTGTGGCCGCCGGCGGCCGCGGTGATCAGCGCCCGCTTGGCGTGCTCCTGCCCGCGCACATCGATGAGATCCAAGGAATCCAAGGTGGTTTCGACCTCGGCTCCGGCAGAACGCCGTGGCGCATGCTCGATGCCGGCGCGCAGCCAACGGCAGCATTCCGCCAGGTTCGCCGGCGCATGGACCGCGATGCCGTCGACCACGGCGGCCTCGGCCGCGTTCACCGGGGCGACCACCAGCCGGGTCAGCCCTGCTGCGCGGGCAGCAATGGCGCAGGCCAGCACCCCGCGAGCCGGGCGCAGAGTCCCGTCGAGCGCGAGTTCAGCGACAAAGGCCGTGTCTGCCGGCAGGGTCGGCAACTGGTTCTCGCGCATCGTCGCGGCGAGTCCAAGCGCGATGGCGAGGTCGAACGCCGGACCTTCTTTGCGCCGGCCAGCAGGGGCGAGATTGATCACCAGATGATCGCCCGGCCGATGCGACAGGCCCGAGGCGAACAGCGCCGGCGTCATCCGGTCGATGGATTCGCGCACCGCCGCATCCGGCAGCCCGACCACCGTGGTGCGCCCGGTGCCGGTGCTGGGCTGGCTGCGCGACACCTCGACCTCGACCAGGAAACCCTCAACCCCTTCGACGTGCGCAGCAGCAAGGCGGATCTGGTCCATGGATCCGTGCGATAACGGCTCGGAGGCTCAGGGGCAAGGACAGGTTCCGCCGACCAGTCGGGCCAATTCGGGGCGCCTCAAAAGTCGGCCTTCCTGGGAGCGCCGGCGTCTCGCCGGCCGAAGATAGCAGCATCCGCAGGATGCCCTGGGGATTGGCCATTCGGCCCCATTGTCGCGGAAACGATGATAAAACGCTTGCGCCTGGGACCGCCGGTTTGCAACCGGCCGTTGGCCATGTGGCGATCCGGCCAAGGCCGGAATAACCATGGAATTGCATCGAAATCGTAATCGGCCTTGGCCGGATCGCCGGCCCACTCTGCACAAATGGCCAATCCCCAGAGCATCCGCAGGATGCCACCAACCGACTTTTGAGGCAGCCTGCGGGCCAATGGCGGCTTCCCAATGGCTACCTGGAAACCCTTGGGTTTTCCGTCAGGCGAAACGGGACTTCAGGCTGAATAAATGCTGGACATCTCCCTCAAAAGACCACCACAACGCGGCTTGGGCTGAACCGGCCAAAACCGCACGAAGGCCAACAACCACCGCGCGAACCTGGAGGCCGCCGTCTTGGCTGGCACGACGTG
Organism: Candidatus Kuenenia stuttgartensis; assembly: GCA_945876185.1. Lineage (GTDB taxonomy): Bacteria > Planctomycetota > UBA11346 > UBA11346 > UBA11346 > BJHQ01. Next base: position 4,605 of record CAMCMZ010000081.1, read on the forward strand.
GCTGTGCTTCATCGCCGCTGACCGCCCCCAGGATCCGACCATGCGCCTCATCCTCATTCTGGTCCTCGCCGGCCTGCTGCATGCCGGCGACTCGAGTCCCCTGCACCGGGTCATCCTCGATCCGCTCAAATCCGGTTGGCCCGGGGAACTGGTCAGCCTGGATTTCGATCCTGTTCTGGCAGACCAGTTGCAGGTCGTGCGCTACTGCGGCCAGGTGCGGCCGGTGCAGGTGCAAAGACTCACGGTGGACGGGAAGCCGATTGCGCGGGCCTGGTTCATCGCGGCCATGCCGGGCGGCAGGGATGCCAGCGGTCGGCTGGAATTGGAGTTCGGGCTCGGCACCGCAGCGTCGACTCTGAATATCGCAGAGAGCGCTTCCGCTTGGGAAATCTCGAACGGGATCGCCAGCATCGCGATTCGGCGCGACGGGGCTGTGGCCGGTACGCCGCTCCGGCTGGTGCCGCATTGGCTGGCGGGATGCGCCCTGGGCGATCGACGCGATGGTCGCACCGGCTTCAGCGGAACCACGCCGGTTGCGGCGGTTGCGGTCGAGATCGTCGAACGCGGACCGGTCTTCGTCGACCTGCGCATCAGCTATACCTTCCAGGACAATGCCGTAGTCGGCCCTGGTCCCGTCCAGCCCCTGGCTTTGGGCAAGACCAGCCATCTGTGGCCAGCCGGCCGCGCTCCCCGCGAGACGGTGCCGCTGGACCGTTTCCATTACCAGGTCCTAGTCCGCGTCGTGGCCGATGACCCCTGGATCGAAGTGGTGGAACGTTCCCGCCTGCCCGCCGGACATGGCTGGCGCCTGTCGTTCGGCGCGGCCGGCGAAGGCGAGCCGGCACCGGAACGGCCGATGGCCATCGACACCGTGCTCTGGCCGCGTTGGTTCGAATACGACCGTTTTGGCGGCAACACCGATCAATTGGTGTTTGCGTGCCGGCCCCGACCGGAGCAGCAGGGCAGACCCTTCGCCACCTTGCAACCGGTATGGATCCAGATGGGTGCCTGTTCTCAGGAGGTCTGGTTCACCCAGGGCGGCAAGGCGGCGCCGGAAAATCGTGCGGCGCCCTGCGTCGGCGTGGTCACGGCTTTTCCCTCCAAATGGGTCAATCCCTTTGCCCAGCGACCGCAGGTCCAGGTTGCCGAGGGCGGCCGGGCCTGGGTCGTTTTCCCGCTGAACGATGGCGGTGACACCGGTCTGCATTACGGCCAACGATCCTGGGCCTTGTGCTTGGGTTCGCGTGAACGGTTCGACGATACCGGCAAGGCCAACGCGCTGGTGCGTCGCCACACCGACTGGCCCCTGACCGCCCTGGCCAACGGTCGCATCCTGGACTGGCCCCGCGATCCGGCACGCAGTGGGCCACGCATCACCGTTGCCCGCAACCGGCTTGAGGAAGTGCGCACGACCATCGCCACGATGCCGCAGGAGCCGCTGGCCAAAGCCTTGGCCGCGTGCCGGACGTATCGCCAGGAACTTGAAAAGACGCTGGTCGAACTCAGGTCCCTGGATGCCGAACAGGCCAAGGTCGCGAAGGATGGCGATCCAGCGGTCAAGGCGACCCAGGCTGAGCGGCGATCGCGCATCCGGACGCACGAACGGGAACTCGCCGCGCCAGGCTGGAAGGTTCTGGACCTGATTGATGGGAAATCCCTGGCGGCGGTGGCGCCGACTGATTCCGGCGTATTCCTCAGCCGACGGGCTTCGGATGACTTCCTCAATCCGACCTCATCCCAGACCCGACGCCTGCGCGAATCCTTTGCGGCCGCCGATCTGGCCTGCGGCGGCAAGCCCATCGGTGGTCCGGCCCAGGCGGTGATCGGCTACAGCACCACTGATCCCGATGTCTGGCCGGGTTGGCTCAACGGTTGGCATCCGGGCAATCCGAACTTCCACACCGACAAATACCAGCCGGCGGTGTATCTGGCGGCGATGCTGGCCGACCATCCGCACGCCGCCGACTGGCTGGCCTGCGGCAGTCGGAATTATCAGGAGGACCTCGGCCGGGTCTTTTCGGCGCCCGACGGGGTCGGCTACGAATGTCCGGGCTACAGCGGCTATTCGCTGAACATGCAACTGGCCCTGGCGCGCACCCTGATCCATTGCGGCCAGGACGATCTGCTCGACCGCCTGGCGCTGATGACCGCCAGCGCGCGTTGGCACCGCCTGCTGTTGACGCCGCCGGATCCACGCCTGTGGCAGCGTCGTCATGAGGCTCCGATCGGCGACACGCATCGCTGGTTCGCCGGCCTGGGCAGCGGTTTCGCGGATCTGGCGGCTCTGCATTGCCGCCGTGACCGGAATCTGGCGGCTGAATTCCTGGCCGCCGCGCGTCTGGCCGCGCCGGACCTGCGCCGCGACGACGCCGACGCCGTGCTGCGCTTGATGGATTTGGATCCGGACCTGGCACCTGCCGATCCCGCTACGCTGGACTGGGGCAGCCGCACCTTTGTCGGTTTCGGCGCCGTGCTGCGCCACGGTTTTGGCTCGCCACGCGAGAGTTTCTGCACCCTCAAGGCCGGCAGCGCGCACGGCCACTACCACAACGACGACATGAGTTTCCATTTCTACAGCGACCAAACCCCGATCAGCCTGGACTTCAATTGTTCCTACCATCCGCGCGGCGATCACGCCGCTTTGCACAATTCCCTCACCTTCGGCCGCGATGGCACGGTGAAGCACAACCAGCGTCAGGTCGAGGTTCCAGCGCGCGAACAGCTCTTCAGCCGGGCCACGGTGGTGGCGTCTGCTTTCCGGCCCGAGGCCGACGTGGTGGTGGCGGAACGCGTCGGCACGGGTCTGACCCTGGCGCCGGTGGACCCGCACGACGCCGAGTTCGCCCGGGGCTATCCGACGCGTCGCACTGACCGTCTGGTCCACCGCCGCTTCCTCTGCCTGGTGAAGCATGCGCCCGACAGTCCGCTCAGCGATTATCTGGTGATCCGTGACGAAATCGCCGGGGCGGAACCGGGGCGCATCCACTGCCACCTGCTGGCGCGCAGCGCCACGGTGGAAGGGAACACCGTCCGCGCGGTCGGCCAATGGGGCCATGACCTGCTGCTGGTCCGCACCGGTCCCTCCAACCAGGCACCGGTTCTCGGTCGTTGGTTCTATGGCGAGGATCCGGTCCCGACCAGCGTGTTGCGCCAGGACGGCGAGAGCGAGGACGCCTGGGCCAGCCGCACGTCCGCTCTCGCCCCCTCAGGCCCAACTCCGACCAAGGAGGCCTGGCAGCAGATCCTGGAGAAAAGCCAGGGCCGGGCCTTGATCCCGCCGCCGGGTTGGAAGCAGCCGTGGCCCTACGGCGAATACCAGATCAGCGTGCAGCAGGACGTGGAAGCCGGCGGGGCCTGCCTGTCGGTGCTGATCCCCTATCGTCGCGGCGGCCCGGTGCCCACGGTCGAGGCCCTGGGCAGCACGGGAATGAAAGTGTCTTGCGACGGGATCACAGAGGAGATCCATCTGTCAAGCCGACCGACGCCGGCGATCCGCGAATCGGCCGTGCTGGTGCGAAGAGGGCAGACGATACCACTGATTTTGCGCCAGACCCTTGCAGAAACCCTCGGAAACGCCGCTGCATCACCTTCGGAAGAGTGATCCCGGCCGATGCTGTGGCCGGGCAACGCCGACTACGATGCCTGGCGTTCGGATCCCACCGCAACCAGTTCCTCGTCCTCGATGGTTTCCTCGATCCGGTTCGGATCGACTGCGGGAATCGCGGCGGCGGGTTCAAGGTGAGTCAGGGTGGCGAGGCCGCAGGAGCTGGCATCGCCGATCGCGGTCAAGCGGGTGGCGGTGCTGATATTCAAGGGAAGTTCACCCAGGCCGACCACGACGGTCTGCGCGGATGAAGCCGCCGGCACCTGGCCGGACGCGAGCAGCGTCACGGCCCGGCCCTGGTCCGCGAGCACTGCGGCAGCGACCTGGGCCGTGGCCTGATCGGTGGCTGACAGCGGCAGCAGGGTGACGGCGCGGGCCTGCGGCACTTCCGGGTTGCGCCGGGTCAATTGACGGGCACGGCCGGCGAGCATCGCGAGTTGGCGGTCATGGTCGATCAGGCGGCGGCCCTGGCTGATCAATTCATGCAGGCCGATCACTGCGGGCAGGACGACGCCGTAGAGTTCTTCGCGCGGACGGACCATCACGCAGGCGCTGGAAACCAGTTCATGGAGCCGACCTCCGTTGGCCTGATCGAGCGCGGTCAGCACGCGATCGCGGATCTCGGCCGCGGCGCGGGTCGGCGGCTCAGCGAGGCGATGGGCGGCCCGAACCTCGCGGCTGGGCTTGCCTTCGCGCTGCTCGGCGGGCCAGCGCGGGTAGCCGTCGATGATCAGCCGGCTGACCGCCATGCCGTTCTTCACCAGGCGGGCGGCCCGAACCAAATCATCGACCTGAGGGCGGGTGAAGCAGCGGTAGCCGTTGCGCGAGCGCTTCGGCGAGGGCCAGCCGTAGCGGAACTCCCAGACGCGCAGGACGCTGGGGGTCAGGCCGCTGAGTTTGGCGGCCTCTTTGATGTTGAAGGTATCGGAGGTGGTCATGGCAGGTCTTCTGTGGTCGGTTTGGACGGTTTGATGGCTGACATGCTAACCACCCGGCGAAGGTTTCCACATAAAGACTTGACGATTTGGGGATGTGTTTGTCCCGATTTGTGAGGGTAGGGATTTCCCAAGGTTTCTGTCTCTACCACGCACGACGCAGGGTGGGCCGAACTCACCTCGCATGGGCATGGGGGATGGCCTGCTAGCAAGCTAATCAGGGGCTGGCTCGATGATAAACGCGAAACCGACGCACCCGACCGTGAAACCTTCGGGTAAAGTGGAGTGGACACCATCCCAGGCGGCAGACTATCGAATCGTTGCACCCTGGGATCCGGGTCGGACTTGCGTCTAGACGCCAGGGATCGAGTGCAGATCGACCTCGTCCCGCTGGGATTCAGGCAGGTATTTCTCAGCGTATTCGCGCCACAAGCCCGAATGGATGAAGGCCTCGAACAGGTCGGGGTCGATGTGACCTTCGATTTTCATGCGACCGAGGATGGTCAGTGCCTGGCTGAGTTTCATCGCCTGCTTGTAGGGTCGATCACCGGCGGTCAGGGCCTCGAAGACGTCCGCGATGCCCATGATCCTGGCCTGGATCGACATCCGATCGCGGGTCAGGCCACGGGGATAACCCTTGCCGTCCATGCGTTCGTGATGGCCGCCGGCGAACTCCGGCACCCGCCGCAGATGGCGGGGATACGGCAGGGATTCGAGCATCCGGATGGTGGCGGTGATGTGCTGGTTGATGATGTCGCGTTCTTCCGGCAGGAGGGTTCCCCGGGCGATGCAGAGGTTCCGCACCTCGTCCTCGGTCAACAGCGGTCGGGTGGAACCGTCTTCAGCCAACACGGTCCTGGTGGCGATGGCGCGCACGCGGGTCTGGTCTTCGGCGCGCATCGCCTCGCCGCCGGTGTTGATCCGCCTGAGAAAAACCAGGTCATCATCGAGCCGGGCGTCGACTTCGGTAAAGGCCGCTGTAGCCGTCGTACGGTCGGTGCCGGCAAGGATGGATTCCAGGCAAGCAGCCCGCGCCTGCGCTTTCGCCAGGGCGAAGCGGGTCGCGATGAGGTCGATCCGGTCGTAGATGCGTGACAGCTTGGTCGCCTTGTCCATCACCCATTCCGGGGTGGTGATCTTGCCGCAGTCGTGCAGCCAGCTCGCGATGTGGAGTTCGTAGCGGTCTGCCGGGGTCATGGCGAAACCGGCCAGGGCTCCGCGCTGCCACGCCACCGCCGCGTCGGCAAGGCGCATGGTGAGTTCCGGCACGCGGCGGCAGTGGCCGCCGGTGTACGGCGACTTCTCGTCGATTGCAGTGGCGATTAGCTTGATGAAGGCCTCGAACAGCGCTTTCTGTCCTTCAATCAGGTGGTGCTTGCTCACCGCCGTCGCCGCCTGTGACGCCAGGCTTTCCACCAGGCGCTGGTCCTCGGGGCCGAACGGCACCACCAAGCCGCCGACGTCGCGGGCGTTGATGAGCTGGATAACGCCAGTGATCACGCCTTCGTGGTCGCGCATCGGCACGGTGAGGAACGAGACTGACCGGTAACCGGTTTTGAAGTCGAACGCTCGCGTGCCGTTAAAATCGAAACCCTGCACGTGGTAGGCATCAGCGATGTTCACCGTCGTCCCGGCCAGGACGCAGTGCGCCACCACCGAGGCGTCGTTTACCGCGCCGTCGGGCAGATGGAGTGGGATCGGCGGCAGGGTCACCGGCGAACCGCCGCTGCCACCCATGGCGAAACCCAGCGAATCATTGCGGACCAGGACAAAGGCAAGGGATCCGTCCGGCTCAACCCGGTAGACCGTGCCACCATCCGCGCGGGTCAGATCCTTGGCCCCGAGAAGGATTAGTTCCAGCAACGCCTGCGGTGTGCTCTCGGCCGACAGGGCGGCCCCGATGGCGTTCAACCGCTCGATGCGACGCTGGAGATCGGCCTGGGACTCGGTCGTGGCGGGATTCGCGGACATGTCTGTCGTGTACCACGCTTGCAGACGCCGCGCCATCACCGCCTGCCCCGGCACGGGTGCCGTCCTTGCTTCACCGCAGCGACGCTGAGATCGTCCCGCCATGTACCCATGCCCACCTCTTTCCCCTGTCTTCCGTGCGGCCCTGACTTCCACCGTGCTCGCCGCGATGCTGGCCGCCGGCGAAGCGCCGCTCATCGAGGTCACCTTGGCGGACGGCGCCACCCTCGACCGCCATTGGCAGGCCAGCCCCTATGGCCGCCTCTGGGCCGATCCGGCGTTGGCCGGAGCGCGCAAGCAGGTCCAGAAAGAGATCAACGCGCTCGCCACGACCATTGGCATCGACCCCTGCGCCGCAGTCAGCGGGTCCACCGGTGCTCGGCTGCTGGTCGGCGATTTCGCCCGCCTGACCGATGCCGTGCAGCCCATCGCCTCGGCCCGACTGGAACTCGGGACGTTTTCGCCAGTTGCCGCCGCAGCTATGCAGACGCATCTGATACCGCTCATGCCAGGCAGTTTCGGCGTCTCCTGCCTCGCTGGTGGCAGCAAACGGGTGGATCTGACCTGGGGTGCCGGGGTTGATGCCGCTGCCTTCGACATCCCGCCGCGCACGGTCAAAGGCGACCTGTCCCTAGCCGTCGATGTACGCCGATCGCTCGATCGTCTGATCGCTAACGTACCCGGTGCGGCGACCGGCAGCATCGCCAAGCTGCGCGCGCTCTGGGGCGACACCTCCGGCGACGCCACCCTGGCCATCGACCTGGTGCCAGAGGGCATCCGCGAACGCTGGTTGTCCCCGAAGGGCCCGGCGATCCCCGGATTCAACCCGATCACGCTGGATCCCGGCCGCATTCCCAAGGATGCGATCTTCTTCGCCGTCGTGGGTCTCGACGGCAAGACCGCCTGGCCGGCCTGGAGCGGCCTAATCTGGCAACTCGCCGCCATGGCCGATGCAGAACCAAACCGGGCGATGACTCCGGCCGAGGCTGAACAATCCTTCAATGCCGACTTGAACCGGATCGGTTTCCGGGCCCCAATCGGCGAGCTCGTCTCGGGTCTCAACGGTACCGTCATGCTGGCCGTCCAGCCGGGGATGCCGTTCCCGATCTTCACCCTCGCCGTGCCGACCTCGCCAGCCCTCGACCGAATGGTGGATGACTTATTGAAATCTCGCAATCTCACCGCGCCAGCGCGGGGAAAAACCGTGCCGGTGACGATTGGACGCAATCCGCTGCCGTTCTTCCTGCTGCGCGAGCAATCCTACTGGGTTGTGAGCAACGACGACAAGGGGATCGAATCTTGGCTGTCGCCTCCGGATGCGAAGCGCGCACTGAATCCGCTGTTCCAGGCGACCCGGGCGAAGGCCCCCTCCGACACCTGGGCCATTGTCGGCCTCGACACTCAGGCGCTGCTGCGACTCATGCAGCCATTCCTGCCCATGCTGGTCCAGACCCAGGATCCCGCGGATCTCGGCGCGGTGGTGCAAGTCTGGCCAAAGATCATCGAGATGACCCAGTCCGAGTGGCTGGTCGCCGGACGCGAGAAGGGCCGCACGACCTACGAAGCGCAAGGACCTGCCGGCGGCATCTTCACCAAACTGCTGCTGACCGGATTCGCCGCACGCGGGGTCTCCTCCGGCAGACCCATGCCGCAACCCATCCAGCAACCTCCATCAAGCGCCTCGGGAGTTGACCTCTAAGCCGCTTCAATCGCGAAAAAAAAACCGCCCTGGCCTCAATATTCGCGCGGTCAGCTTCAGCGCGGGCCTTCGTCCACACCCCGATTTTCCGGCTCCAGCCCGCGCCGAGACGATTTTGTGTCAAGGGCTTGATCAGGCCGCGCATTTCGCCCATTGCTGCTCCAACGCACTGCGACCGAAGTCTCTGCCAGGGGTCATGCAATTGCTCTGACCGGAAATGTTCCTGCGCTTGACGCCCCCTCTTCTCAACTCAATATCCGCCCCGCCAAACACACCGGCCCCTCAACCGGCCGGCCCAGTTGGCCTCGCATTCCTCGGTGGCGCAGCGGTAGCGCAGGTGACTGTTAATCACTTGGTCGGAGGTTCGAATCCTCCCCGAGGAGCCAAGAGCCACTAGGGCTCGAACCAGCCCCAGCACTCGAAAGGTGCTGGGGCTGATTCGTTCTGAAGTGGGCGCGAATACCGCTGGATCTGGCAGACGTGCCGCCGCCCCCGCCACCCCCGGCATCGACCTTCCCGGCCTTCGGAGCCGGCTTGGCGACCACCGCGCCGGCCCCCGCTGACAGAGCCGGAGCCGTCTCGTCAAGGACCGCCAGCATCGCCTTGGAGGGCTGCCGGAGGATCAACTCGACCCCGGACAGGTCGGCGGCTACCCGGATCTCGGACAGCGTGACCGAGAAGACAGCCCGCTTCGTCTCCGGTGGAGCGTAGGCGAAGCCATCCAACCCGACCCCCACCCGCCCGATCAGCGCATTCGTGGTGGCCGTTCCGATTTCCATTGTGTAAATCGCGGCCTTGGCCGCAGCCTCCTCCGCCAGGGCGATGTCAACCTGCGCTTGAGCCTTATCTAGTTCTAGTTCAATGGCTTGGATCGCGCCCTTCAGTGACGGGTCCATCGCGATGAACCGGTCCGACAGCCGTTGCCGTGCCCGCTCCATGGCCTCCCGGTGAAGCTGCGCCTGCTTGGCGCGAGCCTTCGCGGGTGCCATCAACTCGTCCTGCCGCAGCGCGAAGGCCCGTAACACCCCGATGAGTTGGGCATCATCCTTGATGGCGGTAGCCAAGGCCCCGGCGAGACGACGCTCCCAGTCCTCGGCAGGCAGCGCGTTCATCGTGCAGCCG
>CAMCMZ010000082.1 GCA_945876185.1 Candidatus Kuenenia stuttgartensis
TGGCGGCGGAGGGGTTGAGCCTGCCGTGCTCGACCGGGATCAGCGAGGTGGAATTGGAGCGGGTGTGCGCCGCGTTGGAGTCCCACGAAACCACATGAAAACCGCTTCAGCCATCGTTGTTCGGGTCTGACGAACCGAACAACCGCACGTCCCCCGTCTTCCGGTACTCGCCCATGTCGTAGACGAGTTGCGCCCCGAGCATCGGACTTGCCTTGGCGACCAGGCGGGCGACGGCGGGGATGTTCGCCTTCGGATGCACGGCGATGATGCGCAGGAAATCGACCTTGTCCTGCAACTGCTTCAGCGCCGATCGGCTGGGGCTGAACATCGCGAGCCACTTGAGCGCCAGCATCGCCGTCAGGGTCGGAACGAAGGCCGGTTCGCCGTCGAGAGTGACCGCTTGGCGGTGCTGGAATAATTGGCCGCGCACTCCGCCGGTAGGATGCAGGACATCGACGAGTTCCACGCCGCCAGTGGTGGCGATGCGCCGGCCGACCTCGTCACCGAGATCCAGGATCCTGGTGCGCGGTTGAATGTGGCGCAGCGCCTTTACCGCCAGAGCGACGTCGCTGACCACGACATCGACGTCGGCGGTGGCACGGGGTTCCTTGGTATGTACGGCCAGAGCGTGCGCGCCGATGAGGACGAAATCGATGCCTGCCTGATTGAGCAGGCGGGCCACCAACGCGGGATCGGGGCTGGTTCCCAAGGCGGTCGTCTCCTGGATGAGGGCGGCGCGTGGGCGGTGCGACCGGCGCAGACGGCGCTCGGCCGTGCGCACCACCGCGCGATTCACCGTGCCCCAGCCGACCTCGATCATGGTCCGACCCTAGCCGAGCCGACGACCCCGACAAGGCGAGTGCGGACGGCTTGCTGATCAGGCCGGAAGAGCCGAATCGTTCGCCTTTCCCAGCAACGCCACAGCCAACAGCACGCCGAGGGCCATCATCGCCTCGCCGCCCGAGGCCACGCGTTCGAACTGGCCGGCGACCACGGTCGCGGCGATCAGGCTGCACGCGAGGCGCCAGCCGAGCGGATCCGCCAGGCGGCGTCGCCAGGCAGCAAGCAGCAGGGAGATGAGCAGGGCGCAGTACAACGCCGCCGCCGGGATGCCGTGGACGGCGGCGATACCAAGCACGGTGTGGTGTGCGTGAGGCGCGCCGCGTTCTCCGCGTTTGCCGAATTCCATCTCTTTGCCAGGGAACAGGCGTTGATTCAGTTCCAAGTCAGCCTTGCGGTAGGCGTCGCTGGAACCGACCCCGAACCAGGGGTGCTCGGCCGCGATCACCGCCGCCTTGCGCCAGATCGGCCAGCGGCCGTCGTCGCCGCGCAGCAGGTTGTCGAGCTTGCCGGGTTGGAAGAGCCACAGCGCGGTCGCAGCCAGGGCCAACCCGACCACGGCCACGCCGATCGCCGCCGCGAGCCAGCGCCGGCCGCGCGCGGCGACCCCGGCGGCCAGGCCGGCTACGGTGGCGAGCAGCGCCAGACGCGAGGCGCTTGCCGCCACCGCGACGGCGGCGGCAATGCGGCCGGCCCAGGTCAACGTGGCGCTAAGGCCCAGGCGGTCGCGGGCGTGCACGTGCAGGCAGAGCAGCAGGCCGGCGATGTAACCGAAGGTCAGGTGGACGCTCATGAATCCGCTACCGATGTGCTCGCCGCCCGGCCGGATCCGCCACGGCCCGGGCCAGATCGCCTTGGCCCAGATTTTCTCCAGCCAGGACGCATCGGCGCTCAGGGTTGCCAACGGTGCGGTCGGGGTCGGCCGGCCGAGCACCGCCTGGGTGAGGGCGAGGGCGGCCACCGCCACCAGCACCGGCACCAGGATGGTGAAGGCCCGCCGCCGCCAGGCGCCGTTACGCAGTACCACCACGGCCGGATACAACGTCAGCCAGGTGTACATCAGGCCGAGGCCGGTCAGCGGAGGACGCACGTTTCCGGTCGGGATCGCGGCCAACATCACGGCCAGGCTGAGTGCCTGCCAGGCCGCGAAGGCGATCCCGAACCAGAATCCGGGCAGGGTGTGAAGCGGCACACGCGCCAGCACCGCCCCAGCTAGCGCCGCTCCGAATCCGAGGTTCATCAACGCGAGCGAAAAGGGGATACCGGCGACCAGGGCGATCACGCCAACGCACATGAGCCTGTACCCGATCCGGCGCGGATGGTACCCGGGAAGGGCGGCCAGCGCGGCATCGAAGCGGTCGAGGGCGGGGTGCATGCGGGGCGGAAACTAGGCGGAACTCCAGTACCCGCCACTGGGATGCCCTACGTGACGTTGGCCGTTATGGTATTTGTCTGCCTAAGATCTCAGCCGGGATCAAGGCCAGCATCATGCCGATGCAATAAACCAACCAGAGCACGATCTGCCGCCACATCATGCGCCAGAAGCCGAGACCATAGGCTCGACTGGAATACAAAACATAACCGAGCGGTCCCGTCGCGGCCACCAACGCCATGAAAGCCCCCCAACCACGGCGGTTGTCCATGCAGTCACAGACCATGTGAAAATGCAGGAAGGCAATCAGGGCCAGTTGACCAATGAAGAAGGAACGATCGGTTGGGCTGATCACGATCAGGAACCCGATCGTCAGCCCCAACCCGGCGAATGCCGCCAGCCATGGCCACATGCGCGGTGGTCCCAACCTGACCCTCGGTGGTACTGCCACCGGACTGCCACCGGAAGCCTTCGGCTCAGGAATTTCCGCATTCATGAATGGTAGATCCGCAGAGGATCAAAGCCGATGTGGGCCGCATGAAGACAGAAGGTCATGCTGGCGCATCCTTGTGCGAAGTGTCGACCCGCAAGTGGACGATAGCGTCTCTTGCCGCATCAATTTCGTAGCACCGCCGGCCCGCGCCCGATGAGCTTCAGCAGCATCGGCGAGGCGAACAGCGAGGTCGCGAGCGCGGTGACGACCAGGGCGACGAAGAGCGGCTTGCCGATCAGACCGGCCTCCAGGGCGAGGGTGCCGAGGATGATTTCCATCACGCCGCGCGAGTTGAGCGCGACGCCGACCGCCCAGCTTTCGCGCGGGCTCATGCCGCCGAGGCGGGCACCCAGCGTGCCGCCGACCAGCTTGCCGAGGCAGGCGATCGCGAGCACGACGGCGGTCAGGCCGACATCAAGGTCGTTGCGCAGATCGACGCGCAGGCCGATCGAGGCGAAGAACAGCGGCGCGAAGAAGAAGCCGATGAACTGGTTCAGCACCTCGCGGGTGCGCTCGCGCAGGTGCGGGTTGCCGGCCAGCGCCGCGCCGGCCAGGAACGCGCCGAAGATCGCATGCAGGCCGAGCCATTCGGTGAGCGCACCGGCGAGCAGCGCGAGGCCGAGGCAGAATCCCAGGATGCCGCCGGGCCAGCTCCAGCGCGCGTTGATCAGCGGCAGTAGGCCGACCAGGCCCCAACGCACGGCGGTGAGCATGAGCACCGCGAACAGCACGGCCGAGGTCGCCGCCCAGCCGGCGGGCAGCGCGTGGCCGGTCGATCCGCCGGTCATGCCGAGCACCGCAGCGAAGGCGATCCAGCCGACCAGATCCGACAAAATGGCGGCCGAAATCACCACCACGCCGACATCGCTCTGCAATTGACCGAGATCGGTCAGGGTGCGTGCGATCACCGGCAGCGCCGACACCGCCATCGCGATGGCGAAGAACAGGGCGAAGGGCAGCGGGCCGGAGTGCAAACCTCCGCCGCCATCGACGAGCGATGGCCACCACCAGGCAATGGCGAATCCCAGCGCGGCCGGGATCACCATGCCCAGGAATCCAACGCACAGCGAACGCCGGCCATTCTTGCGCACCTGGCCGAGTTCGATCTCCAATCCGACGATGAACAGGAAGAGCACCACCGCGAGCTGGCTGAAGCCGGCGAAGACCTTGGCCCCGTCGCCGCTGCGCGGAAACAGCGCTGCTTGCGCCTCGGGTGCGATCAGGCCGAAGATGGTAGGCCCGAGCAGCAATCCGGCGAGCAACTCGCCCAGCACCTCGGGCTGGCGCAGGTGGCGGGCCAGCTCGCCGACCATGCGGGCGACCAGCAGCAGCACGCCGAGACTGAGGAGGAACATCAGCATGGGCGTGCGGCAGGATGGGCCGGTTGCCGGGTGGGAAAAGAACCAAGCCCGGGAAGTCTGGGATCGAGGTGCAGAAGATGGCCACTATTCAGGATTCACCAACAGGTTGACGGATAGAACCTGGATCGGCGGGCCTCGGCCCGCACGAATTTCCAGTTGTTACCTGTGGATCAATCTCTTGCGGCCACCGGAACCGTACCTGGGTTCGTCAACCTGTTGGTGAATCCTCAGTAAAGAGCACAAAGGTCACCAAGGGTCGAGACGAGCGGGACGGACTCCGCGACGACCAAACCAGTCTTGCGTTGGTCTTTCTGTGTCCTTTGTGCTCTTTGTGGCCATCCGTCGCTTTCAAGAGGTATTTACCGCCGACGGCTTGACTTGCGGTGCCTTCGCCCAACCATCCGCGCCCATGGCGATTATGGCCCATCGTCTTGGTGCTCGACTTATCGCGGGGTTCCTGGCCTGAGCGCCACGGGATCCGCACCGGTGCTTTCGTCGGGTTTTCTCCCGCGCACCACCTGACTTCCAACCGAGCTTCACGCGCATGGCCCACCGGGCCTGCCCAGGACGATTCCCATGACCGTTTCCCCTGCTTCCAATCCCACCACCAACCAACCTGCCGGCGCGGCCGAAGACCGCGTCTGGATCTTCGACACCACTTTGCGTGACGGCGAGCAATCGCCCGGCGCCTCCATGAACCTGGAGGAGAAAGTCGAAATCGCGCGCACGCTCGAAGCATTGGGCGTCGACATCATCGAGGCCGGTTTTCCGATCGCCTCGCCGGATGACTTCGCCGCCGTGCGCTCGGTCGCCGAACGCACCAGCCGCGCCCGCGTCGCGGGTCTGGCGCGCAGCCTGAAGGGAGACATCGACCGCTGCGCCGAGGCGGTGAAGCCCGCCGGCAGCCGCGCGCGCATCCACATCTTTTTGGCGACCAGCGCGATCCACCGCGAGTTCAAGCTCAACAAGGCGAAAGAGGAAATCGTCAAGCAGGCGCGCGAGGCGGTCGCCTATGCCCGCACCCTGTGCGACGACATCGAATTTTCGCCCGAGGACGCCTCGCGCACCGAGCCCGACTTTCTGGCCGAGGTGGTCGAGGCCGTCATCGGCGCCGGCGCGCGCACGGTCAACATTCCCGACACAGTCGGCTATGCGTATCCAGAAGACTACGCCGCGCTCATCCGTTACCTGAAGACCAACGTGCGCGCGATCGACCAGGCGGTGATCTCGGTGCACTGCCACAACGACCTCGGCCTGGCCGTGGCCAATTCGCTGGCGGCGGTGCGCGCGGGCGCACGGCAAGTCGAATGCACCATCAACGGCATCGGCGAGCGCGCCGGCAACGGCGCCTTGGAAGAAATCGTCATGGCGATGCGGGTGCGCAAGGATCAGTTCCCTGGCGCAACGCCTGGCAGCCGCCTGTGGACCGGCATCGAGGCCGAACGTCTGTACGGCGCCTCGCGCCTGGTGCAGTCGATCACGGGCTTGCCGCTCCAGCGCAACAAGGCGATCGTCGGCGACAACGCCTTCGCGCATGAATCAGGCATCCACCAGCACGGCGTGATCAAGAATCCCGAGACCTACGAGATCATGACCCCGAAGTCGGTCGGCGTGCCCGCGACCAACATGGTGTTGGGCAAGCATTCCGGCCGCGCCGCGCTGCAGCAGCGCCTGACCACCCTGGGCGTCGGCGTCGCGGACACGGATATCGACAAGGTGTTCGCCGCCTTCAAACAACTCGCGGATAAGAAGAAGGAAATCTACGACGGCGACCTGATCGCCCTGATCGAAGAGGTCGTGCGCGGCCGCACCGTGTCGGTGTGGAAGCTGGACTACCTTCATACCAGCGCCGTCGCTGGCGCGGCGGCGGGCACGCAACTGGCCACCGCCACCGTGCGCCTGTCAAAGGGCGACGCGGTGAAGACCGACGCCGCCACCGGCGACGGCCCGGTCGACGCCGTGGTGCAGGCGATGAACCGTCTCATCGGCATCGTCGGCGAGGTTGAGGACTACCGCTTGCGCTCGGTCAGCAAGGGCGGCGACGCCCAGGGCGAGGTGTCGATCCGCGCCAAGCTGACCCTGCCCGGCCAGGAAGCCGTGGTTGTTGGCGGCAAGGGTCTCTCGACCGATATCGTCCACGCCAGCGCGCTGGCCTGGCTGGATGCGGTCAACCGCGCCGGACTCATCGCTGGGCGGCAGCAGATCGTTTCCTGATCGCGAAAAATCGCAATTGCACCCCATCTGCTGCGTTGGTCGTCGGTCATGTGGCGCTGCCACACTCCCTCCTCCCGCCTTGCATCTGGGGTACACTTGCGATTTTTCAGGACATCATCGGGTGGGTTCGCTCGGAAGGAGGTTGACGTTCCGAGGGGAACCCTGCGATGGTTTCATTCGCGTCACCCCTTGGATGACAAGCGTAATCTCAATTTCGGAACGGGCTCATGGCAGGTCTGGTCCGGGATGGGTGGGGCCGGAGCTGGTTCCACCCGCCCTTGCGGCCCCCCCGGCTGACGGTAGTTTCCCCCACCCCGACGCGGGGAAGCGGGCACGCGACCGCTCCCTGGGTCATAACCGGCTAAACGCCAAACACATCGAAGGGACGCGTCCCATATGCCACTCGCCAAAGCACGCAAAGCTGAGCTCGTCAAGGAGTTCGGCGGCGCTGAGACCAACACCGGCTCGACCGAGGTCCAGATCGCCCTGCTCACCAACCGGATCCTCGACCTGACCGAGCATCTCAAGGGCCACAAGAAGGACGTGCACAGCCGTCGCGGCCTCTTGATCATGGTGTCGCAGCGCCAGCGGCTGCTGAAGTACCTGAGCAAGACCAACATCGATAGCTACCGCAAACTCACTGAGAAACTGGGCATTCGCCAGAAGGCCTGATGCTCGCACCCCGGCCGGCGCCATGCGCCGGCCGGTTCGTTTCCGGCGCCTGTTTTCCGCTCTTTGCCGCAGCCGTCTTCTCTCTGCTTCCTGGAAACGCCGGCGTCCCGCCGGCCGCAAACCCGCTTCCCACTCTTTGCCGCAGTCTCTCCGTGCCGCAGTCTTCTTCTTTCCCAACCTGAACCACCCCGCCGCGCCCGCCCGCTGCGCCTCTCCCCACGACCGCCGTGTCCACACGACGGTCCTGCGGACAGGCTCGGGCTCGCGGCAGCCATGCAGCAATGCAGAAAGCCATCAACCCATGCCCCAAGTGCCGTTGACCCGCGAACAGTCCCTTGCCGCCCTGAACATGACCAAGCACTCCGTGGAGGTCGCCCTCGGCGCTCCCGGTCAGAAGCCGCGCACCTTCACCATCGAGACCGGCTATATCGCCAAGCAGGCCGCCGGCTCCGTGATCGTCCGCGCCGGCGACACCATGATCCTGTCGACGGTCTGCGACGGCGATCCGCGTCCGGGCCTCGACTTCTTCCCGCTCACTGTCGACTACCGCGAAAAGCACTACGCGGCTGGCCGCATCCCGGGCAACTTCTTCCGCCGCGAGGCCCGTCCGAGCGAGCACGAGACCCTGATCTCGCGCCTCACCGACCGCCCGCTGCGGCCGCTGTTCCCCTCCGGCTGGAAGCGCGACACCTCGTGCCAGAGCGTGGTGATCTCGTTCGACCAGGTCAACGAATCCGACGTGCTCAGCATGGTCGGCGTTTCGGCCGCGATCACCATCAGCCCGATCCCCTTCGCCGGGCCGATCGGCGCGGTGCGCATCGCCCTGATCGATGGCGCCTTCGTGGTCAACCCGACGGTGGAAGAGCGCAAGGTGTCGAGCCTCGACCTCGTGGTCGCCGGCACCGATGATGCGATCACCATGGTCGAATGCGGGGCGCAAGAGATCCCGGAAGCCAAGATGGTCGAGGCGCTCACCCTCGCCCATGCCCAGGTGCGTATCGTGGTCGCGGGCATCAACGCCCTGCGCGCCAAGGCCGGCAAGCCCAAGGTCGTGGTCGCTGATGACCCGGTCAGCCCGTGGATCGAGAAGATCAAGGCCGCCTGCTGGGCCGAGATCGAAGCCGCGCTGCTGACCCCGATCAAGCACCAGCGCTACGCCGCGCTCAAGGTCTGCAAGGCGGCTGTGGTCGCCAAGCTGACCGCCGGGATCACTGATGCCGCCGCGCTTGATGCCGCCACCGCCGAGATCACTGACGCGTTCGGCGACGCCAAGGACGTGGTCTTCCGCGACCTCATCCTGCGCGGCAAGCGCGTCGACGGTCGCGCCACCGACCAGGTCCGCCCGATCGTCATCGATCTGGATGTCCTGCCCCGCGCGCACGGCAGCGTGCTGTTCACCCGGGGTGAGACCCAGGCTCTGATGTCGTGTACGCTGGGCACCTCGGACGATGAAATGATCGTCGATGGCCTGAAACCCAAGCACTACGAGAAGTTCCTGCTCACCTACAACTTCCCCGGCTTCTCGGTCGGTGAAGTGGAAAAGGGCCGGGGCAGCCCCGGCCGGCGTGAAATCGGCCACGGCGCCCTCGCTCGCCGCGCCCTGCTGTCGCTCATGCCCGAAGGCGAAGCCTTCCCCTACGTCGTGCGCCTGGTCAGCGAGATCACCGAATCCAACGGCTCGTCGTCGATGGCGACGGTGTGCTCCGGTTCGATGGCGCTGATGGTCGCCGGCGTGCCGATCAAGGCGCCGGTGGCCGGCATCGCCATGGGCCTGGTCAAGGAAGGCGAGCGCCACGCGGTGCTCACCGACATCCTCGGCGATGAAGACCACTACGGCGACATGGACTTCAAGGTCTGCGGCACCGACAAGGGCATCACCGCCCTCCAGATGGACATCAAGATCGCCGGCATCTCGCCCGCGCTCATGGCCCAGGCGCTGGAGCAGGCCCGCCAGGGCCGCCTGCACATCCTCGCGCACATGAACGCGGTGATCGGCCAGACCCGTGGCACGATCAGCCAGTTCGCGCCGCAGATCGTCCAGTTGCAGATCGACCCGGAACTCATCGGCAAGATCATTGGCAAGGGCGGCGAGACCATCCGCCGCATCCAGCAGGAAACCGGCGCCAGCCTCGACATCGACGACGACGGCATCATCACCATCGCCTCGCCCGACATGATCTCGATCGACAAGGCCAAGAGCTTCATCCGCGACCTCACCGAACTGCCGGAAGTCGGCAAGGTCTACAAGGGCACGATCACCTCGATCAAGGAATTCGGCGCCTTCGTCCAGTTCATTCCCGAGACTGACGGCCTGGTGCACATCAGCGAATGGGATTGGCAGCGCATCGACAACCTCGACAGCGTCGCCAAGGTCGGCGATGCGGTCGACGTGAAGCTGATCGAGGTCGACCCGCGCACCGGCAAATTCCGCCTCTCGCGCAAGGCCCTGCTGCCCGAGCCCGAAGCGCACCGCGTGGCGCGTGAAGCCCGCGCCGCCGCCGGCGGGCCCCCCGAGGAACCCGGCCAGGATCGCGGCCCGCGCCGCGACGGCCCGCCGCGCGGCGACTACGGCCCGCGCGGCGGTGGTGATCGCGGCCCGCGCGGCCCCCGCCGCGACGATCGACGCTGAAATCGGCCTGGAATCCCGAGCGGATCCAGGACCAGGATGGATTCACGCAAAGCCCTCGGCCGCTGACCCAGCAGCCGAGGGCTTTTTCGTCAGCAGGTTGGATCCGGCCGCAAAGGTAGACCACCGCACCTTGATCGGGCCGGGGTGCATGATCTGTTTCAGCCCAACCGGTGCGGTGCCGAGTCCTGGACTGGGCGCCGGCGTCCGACAACACGACGGCCTGTGGGACGTATCAGCTCAACCCGCACGGTCAGCCGTGAAACACCAGGGAAGGCAGACATGCACGACCGCTTCATCGCAGCACGTTTTCCCCAGGGGTCCGGCTGCATCGGCCTGCGGACCCGGTCCGCGTACCGTCTGATCCTCGCCGGGTTGCTGCTCGTGGCTGGAACGCTGTCGGCCTACGAAAGGCCGCTGCCCCGCTTCATCCAGGTCGAGCTGACCTTCAAGGACGCGGAGACCAACAAAGAGCGGACCGAGAAAGGTGAACTCTGGTTCACCGACCTGCCCATCCGCGAGGGCTCCAAGGTCCGCGGTTTCGGGCGCAACGCCTACTACAACGGCATCAAGTGGTTCGTGCCGCTGAAACCTGGCGACATCTGGATCCGTCATATCGACGGGGGTGAGGATCCGCGCACCGTGCTCCTGCACGACTATAACGGCGAACGCCCAATCACCCTCGCCTTCGACACCATCACCGTGTCCATCTCCGACACGGCGAAGCTCAAGAATCTGATGGAGGACCGCATCGAGCGGATGAGCGACGCCAGGAGCACTTCCGGCAACCTCTCGGGCCGGACGCGACTGAACCTGGAGGAAGACGGCAACACCTCGCTGGATGAGCTGCCTACCGCGAAGCCGACCACGACCGGCAAGGCGACAGGGGCCTCCGGGGCCGATGAGCCCGCTGGATCCCCTCCCGTCGGGAAGGCGACGCTGACTCCCCTGGTCTTCGCCCTGGAAGACCCGGGAACGCTCAAGTCCATCCCGGTGAAGAATCTGGTGCAAATCAGCTTCCTGCAGGCCTCGGATGGTCTCAAGCGCGAGATGTACACCGGCCGGTACATCGAATACAGCAACCAGGCCACCGGCGACCAGGGTCGAGTCCAGATCGCGGCGGCGACGTTCTTCGGTGGCAAGGAAGCTGAGGGGTTCAGCCACGGCGAGTTCATCAACGACGGTTCCATCATGATGAGTGGCAATTTCCATGATCTCTCCTTCGTCGATGCGAAACTGATGAAGGTCCTGGGAACCGATCCGGCCGCCGATGCCTTTCCCGCCAGGGAAATCAAGGATCCCAAAGGGGTCGTCTCGACGGTGTATCCCCGGACCACGGCCGCCCTGGTCCATTATTCCGCCGATCTGACCCGTCTGATCGAGGTGATCCGCCTGCCCTGGGGAACCGGCACCATCAATGGCCTGTTCTTCGGCCCAGACGACGCCGTCTATCTCACCGGAAGCGTGGGACCGCATTTCGAGACCTTCGCCACCATGGCGAAAAACCGTGCCGTGGTCGATCCGCCGGAAGCCGCCCCGGTCGGGAAGAAGGGCCCGGCTGCGCCCGGTCCGGACGGATTCGCCCTGCGCCTCTCGCCCGACCGCCAGCGCGTCGATTGGCTGGTGCAGTTCAAGCAGTCCGCCGTGAACGCCTTCCGGCTCGCCGATGGCCGGATCGTGGTCCGGCGCGGCGACTGGCTCTTCCACGTCGACCCGGCGGGTGCCGTCGCCAATGGTCCCAAGCTGGACATCACCGGTGGCAAGATGACGGTCGACCCCCGCAATGGCGCCATGTATTTCGGTGGAAGCTACCGTTCGGCAACCGGCCTGGAGCCCTACGTCTGCCCCTACATCTACCGGGTGAACAGCGACGGGAAGCAGGCCTGGACGGGCTACGGCTGGACCGGGCCGATCGTCGGGACGCAGCAGTTCCGCCTGGTTGCGGATTCGTCGATCCTCGGGATCAAGGTGGCCGAGGACGGGTCGCTCGCGATCAGGGCCTGGTCCGATGGCGGCAACACCGTGCTCGCGAAGCAGCCGTACGACATGCGCCGTGATGCCCCGTCGAGCGGCTTCGCGACCAGCACCTGGGGTGCCTCCGGGCTCACCGTGCGCATCGGCCACCTCATCCACATGAATGCCGAGACGATGACGGTGGACCACCGTACCGGCTACGTCGCCTACAGTCCGACCAGCGACATCCCCTTGCTCGTCAATTTTTATGACTTCCACCCCTTGCCCAATGGCGAATTGGCGATCACCGGTGGGGCTGCCACCGGCCTCATCGAGACCCACGATGCCTGGGTCAAGTCCTGGTACATCGAGCACCGCACTGACGAGCACGCCCAGGCCAAGGGCGGCGCCTTCTTTGCTCTCTTCAACAAGGATTACAGCAAGCCACGCATGAGCACCCGGACCCCTGGTCTGAGCGGCGGCAAACTGTCTGGCCGAGGAAAGATGCTGCTGCTGTACGGAGGCGCCACCGACCTGCCCGACGATGCCGTGGACCGGCGCTGGGCCCGGGCCTTTCGCACGATCGTCAAGAACGCCGTCCAACCGGTGAACGGGGGCGGATTGGACGCCTACGTCGCGCTCATCGACACCGAGGCACCGCCAAACCCGCCCGTCATCCCCGAGCGGACCTGGGGCGACTCCGACCAGACCAAGAAGAAGGGAAAGTGACCATGGCTCGCTTCCAAACCTGGGCGTTGTTTGCGCTTCTGGCCGCACCTGCCGTGTGGGCCGGAGAGCCCCCTCGTCCCAATGCACACTCGTTGGAAGAGATGGAGAAAATCGCCAAGCACATCGGCGGTAATTTCGACATGTCCGCCAACATGCGGCCCTACCAGGTCGTGCTGATCCTGGACCAGGCGGGAAACCCCTATCCGAGCTTCTGGTGCGGGAAGAACGAGAAGGGTCGGATCTCGTTCACCCCCGGCGTCGACCCGCTCGATCATCTCATCGAGCTTGCCCAAAAGGGTGAAATGACGCTGTTGATCTCCAACACCGCGCGCAAGACCGGCATGTACGACCGCTTGCCGGCAGGGGGTCTTGTCACCAAGTTCCTGTCCCTGTCCCAGGAGCAAAAACTGAAACAGCGTGGCGACGGCTACATGCGGATCTCCTTCACCAGTTTCACCGAGCCCAAGCTGGAGAAGATCACCCAGGGAAACCTGTGGACGGATGTGTCGGAGGCTTCCTCCAAGAGCGGGAAGCTGATCCCCTTCGCGATGAAATGTGCTGGGTTGATCAGCATCAGCGAGAAATCAGTGCCGTTCCAGGGCGCGGCGACGGTCTCCTTCCTGGACTCGCTGCCGGTGTTCGCCCTGACCGCCACCTTCCCCTTCCCAGGCAAGGAACTCGGCCTGGAGGGCGATGCCGGCAAGGGCATCACCGCCACCTTGTACACCGCGTCGGCACCGCAGAGCAACCAGTCCGGCCCCAAGGGCCAGGACGCGAGCGAGGACGCCGGCGGCCTTGACGTGCCCGAGTTGTCGAACCCCAAGCCCGAACCGAAAAAGAGCCCGAAGAAATAGGCCGCTGTCGGCAGCGGGCGACAACTGGGCAGCTGGGTCAGCCCAACCGCGCCAGCGCTGTCGCATCCGCTCCGCGCAGCAGCACGGTTTTTTCCTGGCTGCCGTGGCCGGCGACAAGGTCGATGCGGCGGCAACCGGTCGCTTCAGTGAGCAGCGCCAGCACCGCCGCGTTCGCCTTGCCGCCTTCGGGCTGGGCGGCGATGCGCAGTTTCAGCCGGTCGCCCAGCACGCCCGCGACCTGGCTGCGACTTGCGCCGGGCACGACCTTCAAGCGCAATTCCAGGCCGCACGCGGTCTGGCGGGCGTAGACGGGCAGGTCGCGGGTCATGGGCGAACTGGTTGACGAGTGAATGGCCACAGAGAGCACAAAGGACACAAAAGGGTTTTCATCCTTCAGCTCTCTGCACTTGTAGCAGCCATTCTCCTTGCGACCGATCAACTGAAGAGAACGGCCACAAAGAACACAAAAGAGTCGTCACCTTTGTGATCTCTGGTGCGTCAGGCCAAGCCTGACCAACCTTGTCGATTGAAAGGATCGACCATGTAAAAGCCTGCAACATGTAGCTGACTTGGCGATCGTATCGGGTAACCGAACGGTCGAAGCCTGGGTTGGCGAACGATGCGAGC
>CAMCMZ010000083.1 GCA_945876185.1 Candidatus Kuenenia stuttgartensis
GCCGGGCTGGTGCCCGGCGCTCCCGGGAATGCTCACGGCTCAACCTCCTTCGCACCATCCTGTCCCATGGTCTGCTCAAGCTGGTCGGTGATGGCCTCCAGGCGCAGTTTGAGTTCCTCCTTAGATGGCAGGTAGAGTTGGTATTTCGAAGCGAAAATGTTGGCATCCTTGGGCAAGGTCAACTCGACCAGGGCGTCATTCTTGCGGCTGCACAGGACGATGCCAATGGTTGGGTTCTCATCTGCGGTCTTGACCGAGCGATCGAAATAATTGACGTACATCTGCATCTGGCCCAGATCCTGATGCGTCAACTTGTCCCGCTTGAGGTCGATCAGGACGTAGCAGCGCAGCAGTCGATTGTAGAACACCAGATCGACGAAGAAGTGGTCGTTGTCGAAGGTGAACCGCTTCTGCCGGGCCTCGAAAAGGAATCCCTTTCCGAGTTCGAGCAGGAAATGTTCCAGCTTGTCGATGATGGCCGATTCCAGGTCGCTTTCGCTGTAGTGGGGGCGTTCTTCCAGGCCGAGGAATTCCAGCACCAGGGGATTCTTGATGAGGTCAGCGGCTTTTTCGACCACCTGCCCTTCGGTCGCCAGGCGGCGAATCTCGTCCTTGTCGCGACTCAAGGCGAGCCGTTGATAGAGCGAGGTCGCCATCTGACGTTCGAGTTCCTGGACGCTCCACTGATTGGCCGTGGCCTCGATCTCGTAGAATCGGCGCTCGTCGGGTGATTCCACCGTCAGCAAGGCGACGTAGTGGGACCAGGTGAGGGGAAACGCGCCCGGCAAGACGGCCAGAACCTCTTGCAGGGACTTGCGTTGCCGCAGCCGGTCCAATTGCGCAGGCGCCGTCTGCGCAATTGCCGGCAAGGATTGAGTTGGTGGATTCGGTTCAGCGAGTGATGGCGCAGACGCCGTCTGCGTAATCGCTGGGTAGAGCCGGTAGAAGCGCCGCGCCTGTTCCAGGTTGCGCACCGAAAACCCTTTGCCGAGGGACTGACGCAGGGTTTGGGACAGCCGTGCAATCAGTCGGACCCCATAGGCCGCCCGGTCGGCCCCGCGTTGCTCATATTCGAAGATGTACCATCCAAACAGCCAATTACGGACCGCCAGGGCGGTTTCGATGTGGCGATGCGCCTGGCGCCGGGTCGCGTCGTGGGCCTGCTGGCACATGGCGACGAGGGCATTGAAGTCCAGGGGAGTATTCACCATGACACGGCTGTCCATCGCATGAAAGTGCATTGATCACGCATGGGTGAACCCCATTCGCCGCAGATGCCCAGCCACCTTGGCGTCGAGTTCAGCCACCCGGGCGGTCAGGACCGGCAACGGATCCGCATAGCGTTCAGCCAACTGGCGCAGGCGGCCGGTGAGGGTCTGGCCGACGCGGTCGATCTCGCCTTGGATGGCGGCGGCGAGGGTGGCGAGCCATTTGTCGTCAACGACCAGCGATTGGACCTCGGCCTCGGTCAGGGTGGCGTAGCGGGCCAGCACCTGCTGGTTGAGGGCGTCCTGCGCGGCCTTGAGTCGAGCACTCGCCTGGGCTTCCTGCTCGGCCAGGGCGAGGTACTGCTCGCAGACCTGGCGTTCGTCTGCCGATTCGGCGTCGGTGCGGATCTCGCGCAGGCGGGCGGCGACCGAGAGTTTGGTCAGCTTGTCCTTGTCGTTGCGGGCGTCTTCTAGCAGGCCGCCGTCGGCGCCGTGTTCCTCGGCCAGTTCGTCGAGCTGCTGCGTCGTCGCAGCGACGGCGGCCTCCAACTGGTCGATGGCGGCCTGTTCTGCGGCGTACCAGCGACGGATGATCAGGGCCGGCGGGACGAGTTCGGTGAAGTATTTTGCCCGACCGATGACCAGATCCGGTTTGGCTTTTCCCTTGGCGAGCGTCTTGGCGTTCTTGTCCTCGACGATCGGGCGCGGTTGCGCCGCCGTCACCCAACCCTCGCCGGCGATCAGGTAACAATCGTCCTGCATCGTCGCGGCCCAGTAATCCATCAGGTGCTGGAAGATGTCGTAGGTGTCGATGAGGTCGCCCCCGGGAGCACCGGGCACCAGCCCGGCATCGTGGGCGTTTCGAGCCGGGCTGGTGCCCGGCGCTCCCAGGGCGAATGCATTCAGCAAATCTTCGCTGATCGCTTCGATCAGCGGCTTGGGCTGGCTGTCCTGGGTGAAAGCGCGCAGGCGCGGGGCGTTGGCGGTGCGCCAGGCGGTGAAGCGGCTGGTGGCCGTCGCGGTGAAGCCAGCGAACTCGGGGTGGCCGAGGATGGCGGCTTTGACCTCGGTGATGGGCAGCAGCAGGCGGTGGTAGCCAGGCCGGTCGGCCGCCGTGATGAGAGCCGCGCGCAGACCGGGCAGGACGCGCCAGAAGCGTTCCAGCGCATCGAGGTCGCGGGCCGGGATGCCGCCGCGCAGGTGGCCGTCGATGTCGTGCAGGTCTTCCGGCTCGGCGCTGTCGATGTAGCGCGGCAGGTTGAGGTTGTAATCGTTCTTGGGGTCGGCGATCTCGGTGATCGGCACCAGGCGGCTGTAACCCGGCACCACAAGCTGGCGGGTGAAGGTATCGACGATGCGGTGCAGGTCTTGTTCGCGCAGGCGATTCTTGGGGCCATCCTTGCGGAAACCCTTGCTGGCGTCGATGAGAAAGATGGCACCCTTGCCGTTGGAACGCTCAGCCGCGCCGGCCTTGTCGAGGACGATGATGCAGGCCGGGATGCCGGTGCCGAAGAACAGATTTGCGGGCAGGCCGATGATGCCCTTGATGTAGCCGCGCTGGATGAGGTTTTTGCGGATCGCAGCCTCGGCGTTGCCACGGAACAGCACGCCATGCGGCAGGATGCAGGCACCCTGGCCGGTGGGTTTCAACGAGCGGATGATGTGCAGCAGGTAGGCGTAATCGCCCTGCTTGGCCGGCGGCACGCCGAAGGCGGCGAAGCGGTCGAAGGGATCGGCGTCGGGCGTCAGGCCGGTGCTCCACCGCTTGTCAGAAAACGGCGGGTTGGCGACCACATAGTCGAAGGTCTGGAGCGCCGCGCCGTCCTTGAACAGAGGATTGGCCAGGGTGTTGCCCTGCTCGATCTGCGCCGTGGCGTAGTCGTGCAGGATCATGTTCATGCGCGCCAAGCCGGCGGTGCTGCTGTCTTTTTCCTGGCCGTAGAGCGTCACGCGCAGGTTGGCGCGGTCGTGGGCGGCCTCGGCGCCGACCTTCAGCAGCAGCGAACCGGAACCACACGTCGGATCGCTGACCGTGGTGCTGGCGTTCGCCGCCGCCTGACGAATGCCCAGGATCTGGGCGATGATGCGGCTGACCTCAGACGGGGTGTAGAACTGGCCCTTCGACTTGCCGCTTTCGGTGGCGAAGTGCCGCATCAGGTATTCGTAGGCATCACCGAGCAGATCGTCGCCCTCGGCGCGGTTGCGGGTGAAGTCGAGGGCGGGGTTTTCGAAGATGGCGATGAGGTTGGTCAGGCGCTCGACCATTTCCTTACCGCTACCGAGCTTGTTCGGGTCGTTGAAGTCCGGCATGTCGGCCAGGTGATTGGCCGTGGCGAGCGGTGCGAGGATGGTCTTGTTGATCTGGTCGCCGATGTCGGCCTTGCCCTTGAGTTTCACCATGTCCGCGAAGCTGGAACCCGGCGGCACCGTGATCGCCGCGTAACGCTGCCCAGCGAAGCGGTCGCTGATGTATTTCACGAACAGCAGCACCAGGACGTAATCCTTGTACTGACTGGCATCCATGCCGCCGCGCAGTTCGTCGCACGACGCCCATAGCGAGGCGTAGAGTTCCGACTTGGTCAGGGCGGTGCGGCGGCCGGTGGTGGGGCGGGCGGCGGTGTCTGCGGCTGGTGGTGTTGATGGAGTGGGCGCTGCGACCGGCTGGGTCTTTGCCTTGGTCGGAGAAGGGGGTGGGGATTGGACTGATGTTTCCCAGGCTGCTGGTGCCGTCGTGGCCGTAGCCCGACGCAGCGTACCGCCCCTGCCCTGACCTTTCTGCAGCGTGCCGTTGGTGACCAGGGCGTCCTTGGCCGCGTTGTAGCGGGCCTCGTCCCAACCCAGGGCTTCGCGCACGGCACCGTTGCCGATGGTTGATCCGTCATCGGGGATGTGGGCGAGGAGGGCAGTAGAGTCGACGTTGGTTGGCACGCATGGAATCTAGCCGGGGGTCCACGTCGTGCGAGCATGGATCAACCTGGCGTCGGGAGACTGGCGTTGCCTGGTAGCGTGGAAGGGGACACTGCGACCAATGCTCCCCGGCACCCGATGACGATAATCCGGTGCCAGGTGCCGACAAAAATGGTGAAGACCTATACGTTTAGACAGCTGAAGATCCTGGCAATGCATTGGGAATATCCGCCAACGATCGGGTGGCGCGATCCGCAAGGTGATCAGACGCAACAGCCATATAATCCGGAGGTTCCCCTGAACGAGTTTTCGACCATCAAGAAGGCAGCAAAGATTGTCCCGTCCCCGCTCACTCGCTTGCGCTCGTTCAGGGGATTGCTCCTCGCGGGCTCTGCCCGCTACGCCCGCCAGGGACTCTCGTCCCTGGACCCGCACGGTCCCGGCTCGTGCAAAAGTTTGACTTTCTGAATCAAACTGCCTTCACACAAGGACCCTAGACGCGAAAACCCAGGCGATCGCCTGGGTTTTTCCGTTACCGATACGCTCTGGCGGTCAATCTGCCTGGCGCACGTCGTCCCAGTGCAGGTCGAAGCGGGCGAGGTACTTTTGCAGTCGGTCGGCGTCGTTGGCGGTCTTGCGTGCGAGGCGGGTGACGGCGAACAGGGTGCGGCCGGCGTCGGACAGGCTGCGCGAGCGGCGACAGACGCGGATGACCTCGGCCAGTTGCACGCGGTCGAAAAGATCGAGCTGATCGATCTTCGCGCCGAGGATCCCGACCAACGGATCGTCGTCGACCTCTGCCGGTGGCCGCCACTGGCCGAGCAGGCGGGCGGTCTCCTCGCGCACCAGGGCCTCATCGATGCGGCCGCTGACGGCCAAGGTCGCCATGCGGGTCACTGCCGATCCCAGGTCGCGGAAGTTCGCACTCCACGTCGATTCTGACGCGCTGGCGAAGCGCAGAAAACGTTCGCGCGCCTCGCGGTTCATGGCCACCTTGCGGCCATGCTCGCGTGAAAATCGCTCCAGTTCGTAGTCCAGGTTGGGTTCGATGTCCTCACGCCGGGCGGCGAGACCGGGCAGGGTGAAGGTCCACAGATCGATGCGGGCGAGCAGATCCTCGCGAAATCGTCCCTCGCGCACCGCCGTGCGCAGGTCGCGGTTCGAACCCGCGATCAGTTGGAAGTCCGACAGCACCGGTTTATCAGCGCCCAGCGGCAGGAAGATCTTGTCCTCGACGGCGCGCAGGAGCATGGCCTGCTCATCAAGCCCGAGTTCGCCGATCTCGTCGAGGAACAGCACGCCGCTGTCGGCGCGCTTGAGCAGTCCCTCGCGATCGTTCACCGCGCCGGTGAATGCACCCTTGCGGTGGCCAAACAGCGCCGAGCCAGCCGCGTCGCCGCGCACCGTGGCGCAGTTGAGTTCCACGAACGGCCCGTCGACCAGATTGCGCGCCTTCTTGAGTTCGTAGATGCGCCGCGCGAGCACCGTCTTGCCCGCGCCGGTCGGGCCGCCGAGCAGGATCGGCGCCCGGGTCGCCGCCGCGACCTGCTCGATGCGCTGGATCAACGCGGCGAAGGCGGCATTGCGGGTCGGGATGCCGGCGGTCAGCACGGCCGCGCCAGCGGCGCGTTCTTCGGCGAAACGCGAAGCCAGTTTGTCGTATTTCGACAGATCCAGGTCGATGATCGCGTGCGAACCGGTGACGCTGGCGCGGCCGTCGCCGACCTCTGGCAGATCGCCGGGTCCGCGCCGTGACCCAGGCTGGGTCTGCACCAGCCGGGCCGGGAAGTGGCGCGACTCAGTCAGCAGGAACAGGCAGATCTGCGCCACATGGGTGCCGGTCGTGATGTGGACGAGGTAGTCCTCTTCGTCTGGCTTCCAGGGATAGCCGGCGGCGAAGCCCCAGAGCGCGCCGTAGACATCCTCGAAATCCCAGGGATCCGCGAACTCGATGTGCCGGCTGGTCACTGCGGTTCCGGGCGACACCTGGCGGATGTCCTCGGCGATGGTCTCGGCCAGCGCATCGAACCGCCGCTGATGCAGCATCTCGAAACGGCTGATCGCGAGATCGGATTGCAGGTGCAGGCCGACCGTCGGCCGCCATCGGTTCCACCGCTTCTGATCCCGCCCGGCGTCCAGCGTGGGGCCAAGCAGACCGAGGGCGACGAGCGGTTTCATGCCAGCACCGCCTCGGGCGGCTTCCAACGCACCTCACCGATGCGATCGAAGCCACGATCGTCGCTCACCAAGATGCAACGATGCGCGATGGCGAGTGCGGCCAGATGCAGGTCATAGACCGCGTTGGCCTGGGCGGCGTGGGTCCGGCACAAGCGGTCGAAGGCTTCCCACACCTTGGGATCGTCCTCGACCAGGCGGCGGGTTGCCGGGCGCTCCAGCCAGCCCTGGACCGTATCGAGCGCGATGCCGATGGGGGTCGGATCACGCAT
This sequence comes from Candidatus Kuenenia stuttgartensis, assembly GCA_945876185.1. Classification (GTDB taxonomy): domain Bacteria; phylum Planctomycetota; class UBA11346; order UBA11346; family UBA11346; genus BJHQ01. The sequence continues at coordinate 6,563 of CAMCMZ010000083.1, forward strand.
CACCGGATGGGTGGCAAGACGCAGGAAACCGTTGCGGGTGTGCGCACACAGGGCGAACCCGTCAGCGGCGGCCACGTCCACCACCTGACGCGCCTGAGCGTGCAGGACGTGCTCGCGCCGATGCGCCGCCAACAGGATGTTCACGTCGAGCAGCAACAGCGGCATCAAGTGGGCCCGCCGGTGCGACCGCCATCCAGCTTCCCCAGCAGGTAGTCGTCGTCGAGCCGCCGTTCGAGCGCGCGCACATGATCGCTGGTCAGCGGCGGTGCGGACCCATCGCCGTAGGCGATCGTGCCGCCTTCGCGCAGGCGGGTGGTTGGTGCTTCCATCAGGCCGCGGCGCAGGGCCCGGTTGATGACCTCACTCAGCGACGTGTTGAGCCGGGCCGCCTGCACCTTGGCCGCCGACAACAGGTCGTCATCGAGGGAAAGGGTGGTCCGCATGGGTGGAAGCATCATGATGCGCGTCGTGATGCAAGTCGATGATGATCGTTAAACCAGCTCTGGTCGTAAGAGCGGCGCCAGGGAACGTCGACGACGTGACTCTCTCATAGGCGAAAATACGATAGCACAAGCGAAGTTCCTAGGTTCGCCTGAATTACAGTCCATAGCACAGCAATGACTTACGATTTTCCAATGGATGGAATGACGGACGCTTCCCAAGAACCAAGGACCATCCATGTGCCACGCCCTTTTCCTCGCTGCGCCGATCGATCTTCCCCAAATGGCGCCCACTGACCCACCAACGTTCAGTGTCGAATCCATCGGGGGAAATTACCAGGGGATCCGCCAACACTTCCCGCCCAATTGGTCCATCCGCTACCTGGGTTCCAGTTCCGGTTGTTCCTGTTCATTCCATGGAAAAAACGATGGCTCGCGCCAAGCACTCCGCGATTATCTCAGCACGTTGCCTGCCGGCACTACGGTGCAACTCTACGACTGCTGGGAAGGGGAATGCGAACTGGCAGTTGAGGAAAATACCTGTGCCTCAATTGCCGATTTGAGCTTGGCGGAATCTCCGCTGGCCTACCGACGCCTCGTCACCATGACCACCTAACCGCGAAAGTCCTCCCATGTCCAACCATGACCTGATCTCTGTCCCCGGTGCCGCGCCGATCAAGGCGTGGGTGCGCGGCGTCCCGCTGGAGGACGCGGCACGGAAGCAGCTGCTGAACACCGCCCGCATGCCGTTCATCCACCGCCATGTGGCGGTGATGCCGGATGTCCACATGGGCATCGGCGCGACCGTCGGCAGCGTGATTCCGACTTTGGGCGCGATCATCCCGGCCGCCGTCGGCGTCGACATCGGCTGCGGCATGTGTGCGGTGCGGACCTCGCTGACTGCCAACGATCTGCCGGACACCCTGCGCGGCGTGCGCGAATCCATCGAACGGGCGGTGCCGCACGGCCGAAGCGACAACGGCGGACTGCGCGATCGCGGCGCCTGGGGCAACGCGCCGACGAGCGCGATCAGCACCTTCACCGAGCACCTGCAAGCGCCGTTGGAAGCCGTGCTCACCAAGTACCCGGCGCTGCGCAAAGATGGCGACAGCGTGAAGCGTTCCGCCGCCCAGTTGGGAACCCTTGGTACCGGCAACCATTTCATCGAGGTTTGCCTCGACGAGACCGATCAGGTCTGGTTCATGCTGCATTCCGGATCGCGTGGGATCGGCAATCGCTTCGGTGAATACTTCATCGGCCTGGCCCGCGACGACTGCCGCCGCGCCGGCGTCGATCTGCCCGACCGGGATCTCGCCTACTTCAGCGAAGGGACCGAGCACTTCGCCGACTACATCCAGGCCGTCAGTTGGGCCCAGGATTACGCCCGGCACAACCGCCGCCTGATGCTCTCCCAGGTGATTTCAGCGGTGGCCGCGAACCGCCACATCCCGCCGTTCACTACCACCGTCGAAGCCGTGAACTGCCACCACAACTACGTGCAGCAGGAACAGCATTTCGGCGAAAAATGCTGGGTGACCCGCAAGGGCGCGGTGCGCGCGGGTCTCGGCGACCTGGGTATCATTCCCGGTTCGATGGGCGCGCGCAGCTACATCGTGCGCGGTAAGGGCAACCCGGAATCGTTCTGCTCATGCAGCCACGGTGCCGGCCGCGCCATGTCGCGCACCCAGGCCAAGCGGCAGTTCACGGTCGAAGACCACGCCAAGGCCACCGAAGGTGTGGAATGCCGCAAGGATGCCGACGTCATCGACGAGACCCCGATGGCCTACAAGGACATCGACAAGGTGATGGCGGCGCAGAGCGATCTTGTCGAGATCGTGCATACGTTGAAACAGGTTGTGTGCGTGAAGGGGTGAGATCGTGACCAAAACCGTACCATCGCGTATAGCGCTATTCCCTGCCGAAGACGTCCCGGTGGTCGTGGCAGTCCTGCGCGTTCGGTCCAAATGGTGGCATGTAGTCCGCATTACCGAAGACGGAACCGTCGAGCGCGGCTCCTGGTTCCGCGGCGCAAAGATAATGGTCGATTCGGTGACAGTGAATCATGACGGCACTCTCATGGCCTACATCGCGACTGCCGATGCCCACACCGCCTGGAGTGGCCTTTGTCGACCACCTTGGCTGCGCTGCATCGCGCAGGTGCATGAACCCATGCCCTTCATGTCCAAGCCCGCCTTTCACTTTCCTGCACCCGGTTGTGTATCCTTAACCAGGAATGGAACGGCATCCGAAATTGACAACGCAACTCGCGAAGAGGTTGAGCGACTCCTGGCCGGGTTCATGGACAAGGACATGGTCGGAATTGCCCTGGCCAAGGTGGAATCGGACAGCCAGAGGCAGGTCCATGATCTGGAACAGGCGAAAATCAAGATTCATGCCTTAGGTCAGCGATTGGGGCCGACCCGCCTGTTGTCGCGTACACTCAAAGAAGAAAAGTCCGACCGAATGCTGTGTCAGGGATTCTGCCAGTTGGAAGGCACCAGTTCTTGGTCCTGGACCGGTCCAGATGGCGTGGTGCGCCAGATCGCGGAACGCGCCTGGGACAATCATGATCCGGGTACCAGGCATCACTTGTCCTGCTGCGTCGATGCTGCGGGTCGTTGGTGGGAAGCTGTAGCGGGACGGATCACCTGTGATCGGATCGGTAAACTGGGGGCCGAACGTCTCCTCGACATCGACACAGCCACATGGAATCCACCGGAAAGAACAAAGGCCGTCCCATGATCACCATCGACGGTTCCCAAGGCGAAGGCGGCGGCCAGATCCTCCGCACGTCCCTTGCGCTCGCCGCAATTACCGGAACCCCCATCAAAATCGAAAAGATCCGCGCCCGCCGGCCCAAGCCGGGCTTGCAGCGCCAACATCTGGTCGCGGTGCAGGCGGCGGCGCGGGCGTGCAACGGCCACCTCGACGGGGCTGAGATCAACAGCCGGGAGATCACCTTCACGCCGCAAACGCCCTGCGCCGGCACCTACGTCTTCGACATCGGCTCGGCTGGCAGCACCACGCTCGTGCTGCAAACCGTGCTGCCGATCCTGCTCGCGGCGGATGGCCCATCGACGGTGACGATCCGCGGAGGCACCCACAACAGCATGGCGCCTCCGGTCGAATTCCTGACTGAAAGCTTCCTGCCCGTCCTGCACCGCTGCGGTGCGTCGGCCACGGTCACGTTGGAGCGCCATGGGTTCTATCCCGCCGGCGGCGGCGCCATCCGGGCAGTCATCCAGCCGGGCCAGACGCAGGTGGCGCTTGATCTGATGGAGCGCGGCAAGGCGATCGGCCGCCACGCCGAGGTCCTGCTCGCCAACCTGCCGGCCCACGTCGCCAATCGTGAATCCCAGGCGGTGAAGCACGGCCTGCACTGGAGCCACGCCGAGGTCGATGAGCGCGCCGTCGACGCCGCCGGCCCCGGCAACGCCATCATCACCCACCTGCGCCACGCCAACGTCACCGCCGTGTTCACCGCCTTCGGCGAATTGCGGAAATCGTCGGAGCAGGTCGCGCATGAGGTGATCAAGCAGGTGCGCCGCTTCAGCGAATCTGAGGCTCCGGTGTGCGAGCACTTGGCGGACCAGCTCCTGCTGCCGCTCGCTCTTGGCGCCGGTGGCCGTTTCCGCACCGTGAAACCCAGCGAGCACACCCGCACCAACGCTACGATCATCGGCCTGTTTCTGGGCGACGTGGTGACGATTGCCGAGGACGACGCGGGGGCGGTAGTCACCGTGCGTGGACGCAACGCAGACGCAGGTTGAGCGCGTGCTGCGGGGCTTCGCCCTTGCGGCGGCGTCCTGCGTCCCAGGGTGACGGCCGATCCCCGTGCCAGAACCCGTCGGTCATCTGCTGCTGCTGCTCCATGCCCACCTGCCGTTCATCCGGCATCCGGAGGATGAGCATTTCATCGAGGAAGGCTGGCTGGTCGAGGCGCTGACCGAGACCTACATCCCGATCCTGACCCGGCTGGAGCATCTGCTGCGCGACGGCGTGCGCACCCGGCTGACCATGACCTGGTCGCCGCCGCTGTGCGAGATGCTCGCGGATCCCCTGCTGATGGAGCGCTACCGCAAACGGGTCGGCCGCCTGCTGGAACTGGCCGAACAAGAGGTTCCCGCCAAGTCCGGCAGCCCGTTCGGCGCGGCGGCGGCGATGTACCGCGACCACCTGAAGTGGTGCCTGGAATGCGTCTCGCGCTGGAATGGCAACCTGCTGGGCTGGGTGAAGAGCCTGATGGAGCGCGGCGCTCTGGAGCCGATCACCTGCACCGCCACCCATGGATTCCTGCCGCTGATGCTGACCCATGAGGCGCGCCGGGCCCAGGTGCGGGTGGCGTGCGCGAACTACCGCAAGCATTTCGGCCGCGATCCACGCGGGATCTGGCTCGCCGAATGCGGTTACGTGCCCGGTTTCGAAGAGCTGCTGCGCGAGTGCAACTTGCGTTATTTCTTCGTCGAGACGCACGGCCTGTACTACGGCGATCCGCGTCCGCGCTTCGGCTGCTTTGCGCCGGTCTACACCCCGTGCGGCGTGGCAGCGTTCGCGCGCGACCCGGAAAGCTCGCGCTCGGTGTGGTCGGCGGAATGCGGCTACCCCGGCGATCCACTCTACCGCGAATACTACCGCGATCTGGGCTATGACGGCGAATACGGCTGCATCCGCAACTTCCTCCACCCCGATGGCGTGCGCCGCAATCTAGGACTGAAGTACCACCGCGTCACCGGCAAGGTGCAACTGCACGAAAAGGCTCCGTACGAGCCGTCGCCGGCTTTTGCCCGCGCCATGGAGCACGGCGCCGACTTCGTGCGCAACCGGATCAGCCAGGCGACCAAGGTCGGGGAACTGATCGGCAAGCCGCCAGTGATCGTCGCGCCGTACGACGCCGAACTGTTCGGCCACTGGTGGTACGAAGGTCCACAGTTCGTCGAAAGCGTGCTGCGCAGCTGCGACACCAGCTGGGGCAACAGCCTGCGACCGGTCAGCGGTTCGGAATACCTAGCCGAAAATTCGATCCATCAGGTGGTCACCCCGGCGGCGTCGAGCTGGGGCGACGCCGGCTACAACGGCGTCTGGTTGAACCCGACCAACGACTGGGTCTACCGCCACTTGCATGAAGCCGAGGCACGCATGGTCGACGTCGCCCGCCGCCATCCCGACGCCCAGGGCCTGACGAAGCGGGCGTTGGATCAGCTCGCGCGCGAACTGCTGCTGATGCAATCTTCGGACTGGGCGTTCATCATGACCATGAACACCACGGTCGCCTATGCGACCCGGCGCACGCGCGACCACATCAACCGCTTCACCGGCCTCTACACCATGATCATGGCCGGCCAGATCGATGAAAACGCGCTGAATCAGATCAGCTGGCGCGACACGATCTTTCCGGAGATCGACTACCGGGTCTATCGCTGAGTCGTTGCACGGATGTCCGCCTTGCCGATCGCTGCCGCCATCATCGCCGGGGGTCGCGGCCGGCGCATGGGCACACCGCACAAGGCGGCGCTGGTGCTGGCGGATGGCAGCACGCCGGTGCAGAGACTCGCTGCCGCATTGCATGCCGCGGGCTGCGCGCCGGTGGTGGTCAGCGCGAATGATCCCAACATTTACGCGGAAACCGGTCTACGGGTGGTCGCCGATCTGCGCCCCGAGTCAGGTCCGTTGGCGGGCATCGAGGCCGTGCTCGCCGCGCTCGCGCCGGCACCGGTCCTGATCGCCGCCGGCGACATGCCTCACCTGGGTCGCAGCGAAATCGATCGACTGATCCATGGTTGGGACGGCCGGCTATGCGTCGCCTGGACTGACCGCATGCAACCGTTGTGTGCAGTGATCGCCGCCGACGTGCTGGGCGAGGTTCGCGCTGCGCTCGATCATGGAGAGCGTGGAGTGCATCGCCTGTGGGAACGGCTGGGTGCGGTACCGGTGCGGTTCGACGAGGCGGCAGCCTTCTGCGATCTCGACACGCCCGAGGATCTGGCGCGGTGCCCATGATCGGACTCACGCCACCGTAGCGCCGGCTTCAGCCGGCATGGCCACGCGGAGCGTGGCACTGGGAATTGGCCATTTGCGTCGTCAAACTACAAAAACCAGCAAAAACGCTTGCGTCTGGGACCGCCGGTTTGCAACCGGCCGCTGACCGCGAGGCGAGCCGGCCAAGGCCGGTAAGATGATGAATTGCTGGATAATTCTGGTCGGCCTTGGCCGGCTCGCCTGATCAGCCCGTACGAATGGCCAATCCCCAGGGCCACGCGGAGCGTGGCATGCGCCGCGGAGCGGCGCGCTCCCAGGCAGCCAGGTTGAGCGCTGGCACCTGGGAGCGCACCGCTTAGCTGTGCA
>CAMCMZ010000084.1 GCA_945876185.1 Candidatus Kuenenia stuttgartensis
ATTCGCCTTGAACGGGTTCCCGGCAGCGCGGCCGTATTCACCGCACGAGCAACTGGTGAACTGCCCTATCGACGTGAAACCTTGCGATTCACCGGCGACGAACTGCCAACGCCAACGTCCGGTCGCCGGCGACGCCGGCTATGTCCAACCATCCGCAATCTTGACCAAGAACTCATTGGCTCTGATTCTGTTCGGCAATAGGGTTCCTACCCGGTTTGAAAACCACCCAGTCCAACTCCGCTCCTCACCCAACTCCGCTCCTCACCCGACTCCAGCCCAAGGATTCCTCATGCTCAAGAAACTCACCGCCGAAACCCTCGGCACCTTCTGGCTCGTGCTCGGCGGCTGCGGCAGCGCCGTTCTGGCCGCCGCCTTCCCGCAGGTCGGCATCGGTCTGCTCGGGGTTTCACTCGCCTTCGGCCTCACCGTGCTGACCTTTGCCGCTGCGGTCGGCTACATTTCGGGAGGCCACTTCAATCCGGCCGTATCGATCGGCCTGTGGGCTGGTGGCCGCTTCCCCGCGCGGGACCTGCCGGCCTACATCATCGCCCAGGTCGTCGGTGCCATTTTGGCCGGAGGCGTGTTGTACCTCATCGCCACCGGCAAGGCGGGCGTTGATGTCGTCGCCAGCGGTTTCGCTTCGAATGGTTACGGTGAACACTCCCCCGGCGGCTATTCCATGCTTGCCGCCTTGATCACCGAAGTGGTGCTCACCGCGTTCTTTCTGCTGGTCATCCTTGGTGCCACCGACCGCCGCGCCGGTGGCCTGATCGCCCCCATCGCGATCGGTCTGGCCCTCACCCTCATCCACCTGATCAGCATCCCGGTGACCAACACCTCGGTGAATCCCGCCCGCAGCACGGGCGTGGCGGTCTACGTCGGCGGTTGGGCCATCAGCCAGCTCTGGCTGTTCTGGGTCGCACCGATCATTGGCGGCATCCTGGGCGGCATCATCCATCGCTTCCTGGCTGAGCCGGCAGGCACGCCCAAAGCCTGATCGTCGAAAGCAATTGAGCTGAACGCGCGGTGGTGGGTTCTGCCCTGCCACCGCGTTTTCGTTTTGGTTTCGCTGGCGCGACTAGTCTGCCTCCCGGCACCATCTGAAGGTGATCCAAGTGGGAGGTTGCCTTGGATCAATTCCACGCCAATTCTGACGGCGCAAATGCATGATTTACAAGCACCTATTCAGATTTCATGGCGTAAGAAAGCATTTGCTTGACTACTAGTAAGAAAGCACATGCTTCCTCCCATAACCATGGGTCGTCCCGCCTTTGTCCGTGAGCGCATCCTCAACGCCGCCTTCGATCTCTTCGCCCGCGAAGGGTACGAGGCGGTGGCGACCCGGACCATCGCGCAAGAGGCCAACGTCGGCCCGGCGTCGATGTTCAAGCACTTCCCGACCAAGGAGCACCTCGGCCGCGAATTGTATCGCGTCGCCTTGGCGCCGCTGCAGAAGCAATTCGCGGAACTGGCCGCGCAACGCCCATCGCCCACGGCGGCGGTGACGGCGGCGGTGGAACTCATGTACCGCGCCTACGACGAGCGGCCGCGCATGCTCGCCCTGCTCGTCTTCCCGCCGCACGACTTCCTGCCGACCGAAATCGACCGCGCCAATCCGGATTCCGTCCGGTCGGTGCTGCAACGCCTGACCGGCCTCGACGACGATGGCGAGGCCATCCTCTGGGGTGCCATGACCGGGCCCCTGCACGACCGCTTTCTGCGCCAACGCGACGGGAAGATGGGGCCATCGGCCCCGGCCCACGCGGCGCGACTCATCCACCTCGTGGGCTGAATGCCCGGGAGCTTCCACCATGCGTCCATTCCTTGTCGCCATCGTCGTCGGCGTGCTGCTGGTCATTTCGGGATGTTACCGTGATGGCGTCTATCGCACCGACCAGGTTACCAGATCTATGGAAGAACACCCAACCTATACGCGCAGGGAAATTGAAGCTTGTGTCGGCGACCTGGGATCGGGACTAACCTCCACAGGAGTAATGAGCACTGCCCGACCTGCCACGCGCAGTGAGCTTGAACCCACAAAACCTACCCTCTCCCGCGACCTCGGCGCCGGTGCCGGCGGCGAAAAGCTTGGCAATCCCTTCCGCAGCGACAGCGACGAACCGCCGCGCAACGCCAGTGGCGAGGGCTATCCGCAGCGCCGAGAACCGGGTTTCATCGGCGTGCGCGAACGCGGCGGCGATGCTTCGACCTTCGGCCTGGACGTCGATACCGCGTCGTACAGCAACGTGCGGCGCTTCCTGCAATCCGGCACTCTGCCGCCGGTCGATGCGGTGCGGGTCGAGGAACTGCTCAACTATTTCCCCTACCACTACCAGCCGCCTGCCGCCGACGCCGAGATACCATTGGCGCTACGCACGGATTTGATCGCATGCCCCTGGCAGGGCGACCATCACCTGCTGCGCGTCGCGGTGAAGGCGCGCGAGACTGATGCCGCGCGCCGGCCGTCGCTCAACCTGATCTTCCTCATCGACACCTCGGGTTCGATGGATGCGCGCGATCGCCTGCCACTGGTCGTCGATCTGCTGAAAAGCCTGACCACGCGCCTGGATGCCGACGACATCGTGGGCATCGTCACCTACGCGGGCGAAAGTCGCGTCGCGCTCGAACCGGTAGCCGGCGATCAGCGCGAACGAATCACCACCGTGCTCAACCGCCTGCGCGCCAGCGGCAGTACCAACGGGGCGAATGGACTGCGCTCGGCGTATCGCCTGGCAGAGCGCAATCAGCGCCCGGGCATGCAGTCGCGGGTGGTGCTCTGCACCGACGGCGACTTCAACGTGGGCGAAAGCAGCGAAGACCGCCTGCGGATGCTCATCCGGGAACAGGCCCATGGCGGTGTGTTCCTCAACGTTTTCGGCGTCGGCACCGGCAACTACCAGGACAAGACCGCCAAGGCGCTGGCGGCAAATGGCAACGGTGTCTATGCGTACCTCGACTCCAGCGCCGAGGCCGAACGCATCATCACCGGCATGCTCGGCCACTTTATCACCGTGGCCAAGGACGCGAAAGTGCAGCTGTACTTCAACCCGGCCAAGGTCGTCGCGTGGCGCCAGATCGGCTATGAATACCGGCAACTGCGCCGCAGCGATTTCAACAACGACCGCGTCGATAGCGGCGACATCGGGGCCGGCCACAGCGTCACCGCGCTGTACGAGATCATCCCAGCGCGCGGCGCGGCCGACGCCAATCCCTTCATCGCCGGCCAGCGCGCGAACACCGAAGGCGAGGACGGCGCCCTGCTGCAAGTCCGTCTGCGCTGCAAATTGCCCGACGGCCGCACCAGCCGTCTGAGCGAAACCATGGTGACCGAAGCGCTTACCGAACCCGACGCCGATTTTCGTTTCGCCTGCGGCGTCGCCGGCTTCGGTATGCTGTTGCGCCACTCGCCCAGCACCGGCCGTCTGGACTGGTCGCAGATCGCCACCTGGGCAGGGGATGAGCGGGATGAACACGATGAGCGCCGCCGCGAGTTTCAGAACCTGGTTGCGGCCGCGCGTCGGTTGGATCGTCGTCGCTGATGGATTCCGGCGTTCTGCCAAGCCATAACCTGGGCAGCAGGTTCGCCCGCTTTGCCTTGCCAGCGCTGGGCGAGCGGGCTAGAAGGCCCGTCCCATGAGTACCACCACCCTTTCAGCAGCCGTCGAGACCGAACTGGTCAAGTACGCCTCCACCGTCGCCGCCCTGCATGCCGGGGCCATCGATCCCGACAAGGTCTTTAAGCCGTTCCGCCTGGTCCACGGCGTCTACGGCCAGCGCCAGGGTGGCGAGAACCAGATGGTGCGCATCAAGCTGAAGTACGGCAAGGTCACACCGCCACAGATGCGTGCGCTGGCGGATCTGAGTGAAAAGCACGCGAACGGCATCAGCCACATCACCACCCGCCAGGCCATCCAGTACCACTACGTGCAGCTTGACGGCACGCCCGCCCTGCTGCGCAGCCTGGAAGAGGTCGGTCTGACCGCGCGCGAGGCCTGCGGCAACGCGGTGCGCGCCGTGTGCGGCAGCCCGAACGCCGGCACCCGCACCGACGAACCCTTCGCGATCGAACCCTACGCTGAAGCGGTCTTCCAGCATTTCTTGCGCGGGCCGCTCAGTTCGTCGCTGCCGCGCAAGTTCAAGATCGCGCTGTCGGCTTCCGACGCGGATCCCTTGCAGCAGGTCAACATCCAGGACGTCGGCATCACGGCCGTGGTGAAGGACGGCAAGCAGGGCTTCCGCGTCGTCGCCGGTGCCGGCCTCGGTTCCATGCCCGTCGCGCCGTGCCTCATCGCTGATTGCCTGGCGAAAGAGGACCTGATCCCGCTGTGCGATGCCGTGGTGCGCGTGCACCACAAGTACGGCGACCGCCAGAACCGCGCCAAGGCCCGCCTGAAGTTCGTCCTGAAAGCCAAGGGCGAAGACGGTTTCCGCGCCCTGATCGCGGAAGAACTCGCCAACGCCCGCACTGACGGCATCACCGGCAGCGCGCTGCCCGACGTGCTGCCCGCCGCCAACCCGACGCCGATCCCGGCCGCAACCGGGGCCGAAGGACTGTGGCGGCGCGACAACGTGCGGCCGCATCGCGAAGCCGGTCTCGCCGTGGTCAGCGTCTGCATCCCGCGCGGCGACCTGCCCGCACCCCAATTGCGCACGCTTGCCACCTTGGCGGAACAGTTCAGCGAAGGCGACGTGCGTTCGACCAACGATCAGAACCTGGTCTTCCGCCGCGTCGCGCACCGGCACCTGAGCGAACTCCACCGGGCGCTGGCTGAACTCGGCTACACCCGCCCCGCGCACAGCCTCACCGACGTGCTGAGCTGCCCCGGCGCCAGCACCTGCCAGCTCGGCATCACCTTGTCGAAGAACCTGGCCAAGGAACTCGAAGTCAAACTGCTCGAAAAGGGCCTGGATCCCTTCACCATCGGCGGCCACATCAACATCAGCGGCTGCCCGAACTCCTGCGGCCAGCACCACATCGGCACCATCGGCCTGCACGGCGCGACCTCGAAGATCGGCGACAAGCTGATCCCGCACTACGTGCTGCTGGTCGGCGGCGGCGACGAAGGCGACAAGGTCCATTTCTCATCGATGATCTGCCGCATCCCCGCGCGCAAGGTCGCCGACGTGATCGCCGCCATCGGCGGCTGGTACCTCAAGGAACGCACCGCCGCGACCCAGACGCTCGCCCAGTGGCTGCGCGTCCAGGCCGGTGCCGGCCTCGACAAAGACGCCGCCCGCAAGGCCAAGGACGCCTTCAAGGCCCGCATCGAACCGCTGTGCGCGATCAAGCCGGATCAGCTCGTCGACGCCGACCTGCGCGACATCGGTTCCGACAAGCTGTTCAGCCTCGATGAGCTCGGCGCAGGCGAGTGCATGTCCTGAGGGACGGCCTGGGACCGCCATAAACGCATTGTCGCACGTCGCACGTGAACGCTTGCGCCTGGGACCGCCGGTTTGCAACCGGCACGAAGCCAGGAAGGCTCGTGGATCACTACGAATCCGAACAACCTGCGATTGAAGCGGGATATCGAGCTTGCTCCGGGGGGATGGTCGGACGATCCGGTCACGGCCGGCCAGGATTATCCTGCAAGATCACGGCCACCGGCGGCCTTGGCCGGATCGTCCCGTGACCAGCGGCCGGTTGCAAACCGGCGGTCCCAGGCGGCCAACATAGTCCCAGCATCTGGCGAGCTCCAGAGGGACGAATCATGATTTCCTGCGAGCCGGTCGGTTCATCGCTGCCGACCATCTCCGTTCCAGCGTCAGCCAATACGCGCCGGTGGCTATTCCCAGCAGACCGCCGAGATAACTGAAATTGTGCATCGTGCCCGCACGCATGAAGGCCACCGGGTCGGTGATCGGGTGCTCGAATCGCGTCACCACACCCACGGTGGTGGGATCCACCGTGGCATAGGCATACGCCAGGGCACCCAAGCCGATCACCAAAGCGGTCAAGGCCACCACCCCATACGCCCGCAGGACGGCGACCACGTATGGCCTGGTGCCGGGAACGATGGTGCCGATCGGCACGATGACGATGCCGATCAGCAACCCCATCCACCAGGAGGCATGCCAGCCAACCAACGACGCACCCCACCGGTTCTGCCAGGCAGGATCAATGCGGAACTGGATGAACTTGAACTGGTGGAAATAATCCGGGGATACCGTGTAGCTGATCTGATTGTGGAGCATGCCGTAGAGGCCAGCGGTCAGGCAGCCAAGGGCAAGCAGTGGTGCGATCAGGAGAATCATCTTCATGGTCTCAGGCTCCCTTCGTGGTCTTGAGGTCAACGTCGTCATTACGCGATGGTTCGCTGCAAGGGGGACACCTGCAGCGCCGAGGGCAGAATCGCGACCAACCGATTTCCATCGCCGCCGCCGTGCGCAGCATGCGGCCATGCCCATCGCCATCCGTCCCACCCGCACCGGCGGGCCCGAAGTCCTGGTTGCTGCCGAGATTTCGGCTCCGGCCATCGCCGCGGATCAGGTGCGCGTGCGCACCGAAGCCCTCGGCGTCAACTTCATCGACATCTATCAGCGTTCCGGCCAGTATCCCATGCCGTTGCCGCTGCCGTTGGGGATGGAGGGGGCCGGGATCGTCACCGAGGTCGGCGCAGCGGTAAAGGATCTGAGCGTCGGCCAGCGCGTTGCCTGGGCCGGGGTCGGCGGGTCGTATGCCAGCGAGGTGGTAGTTCCAGCGGCGCGCGCGGTGCCGGTGCCGTACGGTGTTTCCGCCCAGATGGCGGCGGCGCTCATCATGCAGGGTCTCACGGCGCACTACCTGGCGCACAGCACCTTCGCGCTGCAGCGCGGGCACACTGCGCTCATCCATGCGGCGGCCGGTGGGGTCGGGTTGCTCCTGGTGCAACTGGCCAAGCGCGCCGGCGCGACGGTGTTCGCGACCACCTCGACCGCCGAGAAAACCGCGCTGGTGTGCGCCCAGGGTGCCGACCATGCCATCCCCTATGCCGACTTCGCCGCCGCCGTGCGCCGCCTGAACGGCGGGCGCGGTGTCGACGTGGTCTATGATTCGGTCGGCAAGGATACCTTTGCCGGCAGTCTCGATTGCCTGGCGCCGCGCGGGCTGCTCGCCCTGTTCGGCCAGTCGAGCGGTGCGGTGCCGGCCTTTGATCCGCAGCTTCTCGCTGGCAAGGGCTCGCTGTTCCTCACCCGCCCGACGCTCAAGGACTACATCCAGGATCGTGCTGAACTCACGCAGCGCTGCGAGGAGTTGTTCACCCTGGTCGCCGCCGGCACATTGAACGTGCGCATCGATTCGACCCTGCCCCTGGCCGACGCCGCCGAGGCGCATCGGCGGCTCGCGTCCCGCGCCACCACCGGCAAGGTGCTGCTGATTCCGTGACGGTGACGGGATCATGGTGATGGGTTGACCTGATCAGCAGGCGGTCACAAGAGCCCGCATGTCCTGCTCTACATCAAGCCTCGGCATCGGGCTGGTTCTCGCTCTCTACCTGCTGGCAGCGCCGCAATCCATGCTGCCGGCGCAGGAACTGCCCGGCGTCGCGCAGCGCCAGGCCGGAACCATCGTCGAGAGCCTGCGCAGCGGGACGCTGACCTGGCCAGAACGGCCCGAGGCGCACCAGGGGGGCGATCTGCGTCTGCCTGCCTGGTTGCCGGCAGAGAATCCCTGCGGCGGCTTCTACCAGTTGTGGGGGCGGTCGACAGATCCTCGCCTGGGCCGGATGATGGATCTGGCGGCCCTGCCCGAATTGACCTGGGCTGAATTAGAACCGGAACCGGGCGTCTATCGTTTTGACCTGCTGGAACGCGGCACCGCGCATCGGTTGGGCCTGGGCGGCCTGCGCGCGTCGGGGCGACGCGGCATCCTGTGGTTCATGGCTTGGCGCGAGGGCGACGTGCCGGCGTGGGTGCTGCGTCGGCATCGGTTGGATCCGATCACGGTGAAGGACCATGAAGGGTCGTTCCGCGTGGTGCCGGTGTGGCGGGCGGGGCCACGTGCGGATCTGCTCAAGGCCATCGCGGCGCTCGGCGACCGGCTGAAGGACGATCCCGCCTGCGGCGCGGTGTACCTGCCGACTCTCGGCAATGCGTCGGGGGAATGCTATCCAACCCGGGATCTGCTGGAGAAATTCGAGGCCGGAGGTGATCGCATCGAGGGCACATGGCTGCAGTTCCACCTCGATCTGCTGCGCACCTGGGTGGCGCATCTGGGGCCGGAAAAGGGCGTGTGGGTCAGCATTGATGCGCCGCTGGACGGCCGCCATCGCAGCCAGGATGGCGATCGGCGCGAACGCCTCGCCTACACGACCCTCATCGATGCCGTGTTGCGGGCCGGGCTGTCGAGCCGCAGCGGCGGGACCGATTCGATCACCAACCACGTCACCAACGGCTGGCTGCTTGCCCATGACGGCACCGGTCGACGTCGCGCGCGGCATCTGCCGCTGCGCTTCTTTGGCAATGAGGCCGAGGAATTCCTCGCGCCGTGCTTTGCCTACTTCGAAGCCATGGTCGACGCCGGCGTGGCCCAGGGCTTCACCCACTGGTTGTTCGATGACGCCATGTTTCTGCGTCTGGCCGAGGACCCGGCCGCGCTGGCGGTGTTCGATGCACGCTACGCCGGGATGCTCGACCATCTGCGGCGCACTGCCGGTTGGCCTCCCGAACTTGCACCGCAGGCGGTCGTGGCCCTGGGCGAGATGGACGTGCGCTCTGACCGCATTTTCGATCGCGATCATCCTTGGCCCATGACGGCGGGCACGCTGCGCCGCCTGGTCAACCACGGCTGGTGCCTGGATCAGATCGATGGAGACGGCGCCCGCAGCAAGCCGGCCCTGCGCCGGGATTGGCGCCTCGACGAGACTGACCTCGCCGCCTTGCGCGACGGCTACGACCGCTTGGTCAAGGTGCCGGGCAGTCGTGCCCGCATGCTGGCCGCACGGGTTTCAGGACTGGATGCCCGTGCCGCCACCGAGGCCCTTTGCCACGGAGTGCTCGGTCTCACCCTGCACGATGGTGTCACCCATACCTGGGCCGGACGCAGCACGGACCAGGCCACAGGCCAGAACCGCCTTGATTTCCGAACCGATCCGCGCTTTCTTGCCCCGGGCCACCACCGCGTGGTGATCCAGGCGACGGTGCTGTCCGGCGGGCAGACCTGGGCTTTGAAGGTACCCGGACAGGCGTCCATCCCGGCGCCGGTTCTGCCCGTCGATGGCCACTTGTGGACGGTGTCCTTCGGCGTGGCGGCGCTGCCCGCCACCGCCGAAGGCGCGACTTTCGCCCTGGAGCACCACGGTGGTCGGGACCTCGTCGTGCAGCGCGTGCGAGTGCTGCGCTGGGACGCGCCCCCCGAGTTCGCCGCTGGGGCCACCACCCTGGCGCAACGCCGGCACGCACTCTGGGCCGCACGGCATACCGAGGAGATCCGCACCATTGAAGCTGCCGCCGTCGTCGCGAAGGAGCGGGCAGCACGGATCGCCCAGGCGGATCCGCAGCGAGTCGCGGCGCTGCGATCCCGGCTGGAGGCTATCCGCCGCCGCGCCGAAGCTGACCTCGGCAAGGCGCTGGCGGCAGCAGCCCGGCAGGGCCTCGACCTGATGGCCCTGCGCGATCGCCACGATCAGGCGTTGGCCTGGATCCTGGAGGGCGATGTGCGCGCTGGGGCAGCGGTGGCGGCGTTGGACGACCAGCTTCGTTGAAAACCAAGACCCTGATCATGGTGCGGGCAGGGCTGCAGGCGGAGACAGCGCCGCCGCAGGTTCCGGCAGATCAAGCAGGCGCCAGTCGTCACGGTTGCCGTGCGGATTCCGGTTGCCGGCGTCAGGCCGGACTTGAGCCTGCGCGACCGAATCGCAATTCCCTGATCCGTCGGAGAACCCCATGCCTTCGCCCCGCGTCCAGGCCCTGCTCGATGTGATGACCGACGCCGAACTGGTGTCGTGCTGCCATGCCAGCAGTTATTTCGCTGCTGGTGGCGTACCGCGCCTGGGAATCGTGGCCCTGAACATGGCTGATGGTCCCTTGGGCGTGCGCCCGCAACAGCGGCCGGGCCAGACCACGCCTGAGGCCGAGATGCAATGCACCGCTTTTCCGGCCTCGCTCAGTCTGGCGGCCACCTTCGATCCCGCCCTGGCGCAGGCGGTGGGCACGGTGATGGGAGCCGAAGCCCGGCATTGGGACATCCACATTTTGCTCGCGCCTGGGGTCAACAACCTGCGCACGCCGTTGTGCGGGCGGAATTTCGAATACCTGGGTGAGGATCCTCTGCTGACGGCACGCCTGGCGGTGGGACTGATCCGTGGAATCCAGGCCCAGGGGGTGGCGGCCTGCGTCAAGCATCTCGCCGGCAACACCCAGGAATTGGCGCGCAAGTCGGTGGATGTCCATGCCGATGAGCGCACCTTGCGCGAAATCGAGTTGCCGCCGTTTCTCGCCGCCGTGCGCGACGCCGGGGTGTGGACGGTGATGGGGGCCTACAACCGCCTGCGTGGGCAATGGTGCTGCCAGCACGCGTGGTTGCTTGGCGATCTGCTGCGCCGCGAGTGGGGTTTCGACGGGTTGGTAGTGTCGGATTGGAATTCCCTCAATTCCACCTGGGAAGCAGCCTGGAATGGTCTCGATGTCGAGATGGGCACCCCGCGACCCTTCGATGAATTCCATCTCGCCCGGCCCTTTCGCGAGGGACTTGCCACCGGCATCTTCCCCCGCGCTCTGGCGGAACAGAAGGCGGGTAGATTCCTCTCCTTGCAGGAACGCCTGGGACTGCTGCCCGGCCAGACCCGGCCCGGACCTGGTCGCGGCACCTGCCCTGAACACCAGGCGTTGGCGCGCACCGCTGCGGCGCAGGCCATGGTGCTGCTGAAGAATGATGGAGTCCTGCCGCTCAGTCCGCCGCCGGCCACGTCGACGGGACGGCCATGGCGCATCGCCATCATCGGCGACAATGCCACCACCCCGCATTGCCGCAGTGGCGGTTCGTCCGCCTTGCGACCGCCGCATGAGATCGTGCCGCTGGAGGCCCTGCGCCGCCGGCTGGCAGGGGTCGAGATCATCCATGAGCGCGGCTATCCTGATCTCGCGCTGGCCATGCCGGCGTTTGCGCGTGAACAGTTGGGCTCCACCGGCCTGGCTGGCGGGTTGACCGGATGGAAGCGCGAAATCTTCGCCAACCCCAGCCCCAGCCCCAGCCCGGGAGCGCCGGTTTCCGCCGAGCCGGTTTCCGCTGAGACAGTTGGGGAAATCCGGTTGGTGCCGGATCAGCGACCGGTCGGAATCGCCGCCGCGGCCAACGAATGGATGATGCGCTGGACCACCACATTGACCCCGACGCTCGATGGCGAGCACGTCATCATCACCGAGAGCGTGCATGGGCACGGGGTGATCGAGATCGATGGCCGGCGCTGCGGCAAGATCGGCCTTGCCCCCGTGCCGGTGGTCAGTGAGGCCACGGTGCGGCTGCGCGCTGGGGTACCGGTGCAGGTGCTGGTGCAATTCAACGTGCGCAACGCGGGTGCCGCCCTGCGCATCGGCCTGCGGCAACCCGGATGGCGCGCCGAAGGCGCCAGCGATCTGCGCCAGCGGGCGGTGGCCGCGGCCCGCGCGGCTGATCTGGTGCTGTACCTGGGTGGTCTGTCCCACGGCGAGGACACCGAGGACCAGGATCGCAGCAGCTACGGCCTGCCCCACGGCCAAGACGATCTCATCGCGGCTCTTGCTGACGCCAACCCCAACCTGGTTGCGGTGCTGTGGGGCGGGAATCCCTTTTCCATGCCCTGGCTGCCACGGGTGCGGGCGGCGCTGCTGGCGTGGTATCCTGGCATGGAAGGCGGCGAGGCCCTGGCCGATGTGCTCACCGGGGCGGTCGATCCGGGCGGGCGCCTGCCGTTCTCATGGCCCGCACGCCTGGAGGACAGTCCCGCGCACGCCCTAGATGACTACCGGGCCGAACGGGTCGAACACCGCGAGGGCATCTTCACCGGGTACCGCTGGTTCGATCAGCGTGGTATTGAACCGCTGTTCCCTTTCGGCCACGGCCTGTCCTACACCCGCTTTGAGATCCGTGATCTGGACATTTCCCCAGAGGGGGGCTGCAGCGTCACCGTGACCAACCGTGGTGAGCGCTCCGGCCGCACCGTCGTGCAGTGCTACATCGCCCCGCCGGTCAGCCGCTGGCCACGACCGCCGCAGGAACTCAAGGCCTTTCAGGCGGTGGAACTGGCCGTCGGCGCCAGCCGTCGCCTCACCCTGGAGCTGGGCCCCGACGCCTTCGCCCACTGGTGCCAAGAACGCCGTGGCTGGCACCAAGAACCCGGAAAGTACACGATCGCGGTTGGTTTCAGCAGCCGTGATCTGCCGCTGCGGGGATATTGCCAGCGCGGTTGAGGGCTGGGCATGGCGCGGATGGCCGGTTGCCGCTGCGGCGGTGCTCACGCTTTGCGGCGATGTTCCCGCTTTGCGGCGATCTTCCCGCTTTGCGGCGACGCTCAGGCCTTCAGGCGGTGATACCGTCGCAGCCGGTCTAGGATCGGCGCGTTGGCCTTGGGAAAATCCAAGGCGATGAAATCAGCGGGTTCAAGCCAGCGCAGTTCTGTCGCGGCGAATGGTTGGACCACGTCTGGGTCGAACAGGCGCACACGAAAGAGATGGAAAGTCAGGTAGCTGTTCCCGGCGTCGTGGGTCCACGACAGCAGATGACGGGCGGCGAGGACTTCGGCGCCGAGTTCCTCGCGCACCTCGCGTGCGAGGGCGACGCGGTCGGTCTCACCGGATTCGCGCTTGCCGCCTGGAAGTTCCCACATTCCGGCGCAGTCTCCGGTTTCGCGCCGACGTGCGGCTAGGTACTTCCCCTCGTGGTGGATGAG
>CAMCMZ010000085.1 GCA_945876185.1 Candidatus Kuenenia stuttgartensis
AGCTCGGCAGCGTGCTGGGCTCGCTCGTCCCCAAGTCCAAGGGCTGAGGCTCGCGAAGGCGTGAGGCCGGGGCGAATTCATTGGTTATAATTTCCGTTATTACAGAAATATCAGTAACTAAAGGTCAGATCTGACATCTTCCAACCACTGAGCTTCAAGGAGTCATCCATGCGCATCGCCCTCACCGGAGCCACCGGCTATACTGGCACCCACCTCACCCGCCGGTTGCTGGAGGCGGGCCACACCGTGGTCGATCTCAGCAACAGCCGGCGACCGGATCCATTCGGTCTGACCCGGCACCGCCTGACCTGGGGCGAGCCGACCGGGCTCGCCGCCGCCGTGGCCGGGTGCGACGTGCTGGTCAACACCTGGTGGGTGCGCGATCCCGCCTTCGGGGTCGATCATCCGACCGCAGTCGGTCTGACGCTCCAACTGTTCGCGGCGGCGCAGCGGGCCGGGGTACGCCGGATCGTGCACGTCTCGATCACCAATCCCGATCGGGGTCGCGGGCTGACTTATTTCGAGGGCAAGGCGCGGATCGAGGCCGAACTGGCGCGTCTGCCGCTCCAAACGCGCATCCTCCGCCCGGCGGTGCTGTTCGGCGGCGAGGACATCCTGATCAACAACCTCGCCTGGGCGCTGCGCCGCAGTCCCGTCTTCCTGGTGCCCGGCAGCGGGCAGTACCGCCTGCGCCCGATCCACGTCGCGGATTTCGCCGCGCTGCTGGCCGACGCCTGCAGCGACACCGGCGACCGTCGCCTGATCGATGCGGTCGGCCCCGAGTCGTTTCCATTCATCGAACTGGTCCAGACCCTGGCGGGCATCCTGAACTTGCGTCGGCGGGTGATCACCGCCCCGGCCTGGCTGCCTTGGGCGGGCGCGCAGTTCCTCGGTCGCCTGCATGGCGACACGTTGCTGACCTGGGCCGAGATCCAGGGACTCAGGCGCGGACTGCTCGACACCAGCGGCGAGGCGACCGGTGCGACCCGCCTGACCGCCTGGGCGACCGCTGAACGCGAGCGCCTGGGCGTGACCTACCACAGCGAACGCGCGCGGCGTTGAGAAGCGCTGCGGGGCGGCAGGTGTGCAATGGTGATCTTTTCTCACGCCGTTCGCCGCACCAACCCCAGGTTTATCGGAAGATCTGTTGAAAGGTCCGGGGATGGCGTTCGTCTGTGCCCCCGCCACGGAGACGCCATGACTGCTGCCGCCCCCAATGCCATCGCCGATGCCGCCGCGCCCCTGCGCCAGGTCGAAACCGAGGTCGCCAAGGCTCTGGTCGGCCAACGCGACCTGGTCCGCCGGCTGCTGATCGGGCTGGTCTGCGACGCGCACTTGTTGTTGGAGGGCTTGCCCGGCCTGGCCAAGACCACGGTGGTCAAGGCGATGGCGCAGGCGCTGGCCTGCAAGTTCCAGCGCATCCAGTTCACGCCCGACCTGCTGCCGGCCGACATCGTCGGCACCCGCATCTATGAAGGCGGCCAGTTCACCGTGCGCCAGGGGCCGGTGTTCGCGCAGGTGGTGCTGGCGGATGAAATCAACCGCGCCCCGGCCAAGGTGCAGGCGGCGCTGCTGGAAGCCATGCAGGAACGCCAGGTGACGATCGGCGACCAGACCTTTGCCCTGCCGCGCCCGTTCATGGTGCTCGCGACCCAGAACCCGATTGAGCAGGAAGGCACCTACCCGCTGCCCGAGGCCCAGACCGACCGCTTCCTGATGAAGGTCCGCGTCGGCTATCCGACGCAGGCGGAAGAACGCACCATCCTCGATCGCCACCTCGCGCACAACTGGCCGAAGATCGACGCGGTGCTGAATCCGGCCACCCTGGCCAAGGCGCAGGCGGCGGCGGATCAGGTCCACATGGATGAACGTCTGAAGGACTACATTGTCGCGCTCGTGCGCGCGACCCGCGATCCCAAGGAGGCCGGGGTCAGCAATCTGGTCGGCCTGATCGAGGTCGGCGCCAGCCCGCGCGCGGTGATCGGCCTCGCCCAGGCCGCGCGCGCCAACGCGTTTCTGGATGGCCGCGCCTTCACCACCCCGCAGGACATCAAGAGCATCGCGCCTGACATCCTGCGCCACCGCATCATCCCGAGCTACGAGGCCGAGGCCGAATCGCTCGATCCCGACCGCTTGGTGGCGCGGCTGCTTGAGCACGTCCCGGTGCCATAGGCGTCACTGAAAAAAAACATGTCTGATTCCGTAGACATATGCCTGCGCCTGGTTGGTCTTATGACCTACACGTTGGCCACACTTGTCGCCTATAGGCTAATTGCCTCTCAGTTTCAGATCATTGCAGCATTCTTTCTGATAACGTCGATTCTCACTGTTTGCATGGAGATTTTTTATATTCTGATCTATTTTAATTTGATTGTGGTAGATGAGGCCGTATTTAATAAGGTTTACTGGAGTTTGGGCATCCTGGTCATCATCGACAATACTCTCTTGATAATTGGTTTATGGCCCGTTCTTCAACGGTTGAAGCGGCTACAGGAAAAATCGCCACAAGGTTCAGCATGACCGACCTCGCCGAGCTCCTGCGCCAGATCAAGCGCATCGAGATCCGCACCCAGCGCGTGGTGTCGTCCCTCGCGTCGGGGGCGTATCGCTCGGCGTTCAAGGGTTCCGGCCTGGAATTCGACGAGGTGCGCGAGTATTCGCCCGGCGACGACGTGCGCGTCATCGACTGGAACGTCACCGCGCGGGCCGGAAAGCCCTACATCAAGGTCTTCCGCGAAGAGCGCGAGCTGTCGATCATGCTGCTGGTGGACACCTCGGGCTCGATGCGCTTTGGGGCGATCCCAGGCGTGTCGCCGCGCGCCAAACTCGCACTCGCCGCCGAAGCCGCCGCCGTGGTCGCGGTGACCGCGCTGCGCAATCGCGATCGAATCGGCCTGGTGCGATTTGCTGACACGACGCAACTTCACCTGCCCGCACGCAAGGGGCGCGGCCACGCCTTGCGCGTGGTGCGCGAGGTGCTGTCCGCGCCCGAAACCCGCGCGCCGACCTCGCTCGCGCATGCCCTCGATGAGTTGATGCTGGTCGCACACCGGCGGACGGTCTGCTTCGTCGTTTCCGATTTCCTGCTGCCCGATGCCAATGCCTCGCAGCGCTTCGCCCGCGCCCTGGCCCGCGCCGGTGGCAAGCACGATGTGGTCGGCCTGCGTGTCGCCGATCCAGCGGAGCACGACCTGCCCGCCGGCCGTGCGCCGTTGGTGCTGGCTGATCCCGAAGGCGACGGCGAAGCGGTGCTGGCGAATTCACCGGCGGCGCGGCAACGCTATCGCACCGCCTGGGCCGACGCCCGGGCCAAAGTGAAGTCCAACTTCCACGCCGCAGGCTGCGATCTGGTCGAGCTGTCCACCGCCTCCAGCGCGACCTCGGCGCTTCAACGTTTCTTCCGCGAACGCCGGCGGAGGGTGCGCTGATGGCTGTCCCCTGGGACCGCCAGGCTCCAGCCTGGCCGAACGATCCGAGGCCGGACTTGCGTCTGAGGATTGCAAAAGGCATCCCATCACGACTCCGCCAGTTAGGCGTCTTCTTCACCAGATTTACCAGAACGCCATTCTGGCAACATGATCGCCTGCCAGGCTGGAGCCTGGCGGTCCCAGGGGGAATTCCTTCACGTTTCTGCCGGATTGGCTGCGTTTTCCCCATATTTTTCGCATGCTTACTTTTCGCCGGCGAACCCGGCACCGATCCCCGGGTCAGCGTCGGCATCGCCGCTGCGCCGGCCGAGGTCGACGTCGGCAACGCGGTGACGGTGACCGTGACCTACCGCTGGCCGCTCGGCCTGCGGCCGGCGACTGAGCCGGATCCGGGGCCTAACTTTACCGGCTGCTTCGTCACCAGCGTGGCGCCGGTCGAGCGCATCGAAGGCGGCGACGAGCACCGCCGCGTCCACAAGCTGACCGTGGCGGCGATGCAGAGCGGCGCGTGGGCGCTGCCACGGCCGTCGTTTTCGGTGGCCGCGACTGGCGTCAAAGACGCGCCCGCGATCACGGCCCAGGCCCCGGCAGTCATCGTGCAAGTCGGCGCCAAGGCGGCAGCGGTGAAGCTGCCCGCTGCGCGTCCCGCCTGGACGCGGCCGCCCGCACCACCGGCAGTGCGCCAGCGCGGCTGGTGGATCGCAGCCGCTGCGGTTGCGGTCCTCGGCATTGGTCTCGCCATCTGGTTCGCCCTGCGCAAACGCACGCCGCCGCCGACCCCGTTCGAGATCTTCGACCGCGATCTCGCCCACGCCGAGACCGCCAGCGAGGGCAAGGAGCTCGGCGCGCGCCTCAGCCTCGCCCTGCGTCGCTGCGCCGGCATCGTCTACGGCTTCGACGGCGTCGGCTCGACCACGCGCGAGGCCGCCGCCTGGCTGCGTTCGGCTGGCAACGTGCCGGCCGACGAAGGCCGCAGCCTGATCCGCCTGTTGGAGCGCCTGGACGAGCACCGCTGGTCGCCGGGCGATCTGCCGGCGGACGTGGTCCGGCCGGTCGTGCGCGAATCGCGCGACTGGGCCACCGCCGTCGATCGCCGGCTTTCCGCCGAGGCTGCCGCGCGCAGCGGAGGGAAACGGAATGCGGAAGCAGCGCAGCAGGCCGTTCCGCGCAGCGAAGGGTCGTCCACCGGGGCGTCCACCAGGCAACCGTCATGATCTTCCGCTTCGCCGATCCCTGGCTGCTGCTCGCCCTGGTGCTGCCACTCGTGGTGCTGCTCATTCGCGTTCGGCGCGGTGGCGCGGCGTTCGGGGCCTATGGCATCGCGGCGGGGGTGCTCAGGCCCAGCCGCGGGCCGTTCGTCTGGCGCGCGCTTCTCGCTGCCGGCTTGGCACTGCTGGTCATCGCGGCAGCCCGGCCGCAGTACGGCCGCAAGGTGCTGGAACGCGAGCAGGCCGGGCGTGACCTGATGCTGGTGATCGACCTGTCGGGTTCGATGCGCATCGATGACATTCTTTCCACCGATGGAAAACGCGGTGACCGCCTGGGCGCGGTGTTCTCGGCCGCCAAGGATTTCACCAAGCGCCGGCCCGATGACCGCATCGGCCTGGTGCTGTTCTCGACCGACGCCGTCACCGCCTGCCCGTTGACCTACGACCATGGCACGGTGGCTGAGTTCCTTGACCGCATCGAGACGCAGCAGCGCGCGTTATGGGCCAAGTCACGAGGCGAAGAAAACGGCCTGCTGGGTGCGGCGACCAACATGGGCCTGGGCCTAGGCACCGCGATCCGCCAGATGAAGCAGACCAACGCACTTGGTCGGGCGTTGATCCTGATCACCGATGGCGTCGACACCAAACGCCTGGCCAACTGGGTCGATCCGCTCATCGCTGCGGCCAAGGCGCGGGCGGAGGAGATCGTCATCTACGGCATCGGCGTCGGCGATCCGCACGGCACCCTGGAGGTGCGCGACATCTTCGGCCGCGTCCGCCGGCAGCAGTTGACCGGCGACGCCCTGCCCGACATGGGCCGGCTCGCCGCGATATGCCGTGCTGCCAACGGCACCGCCTTCGCCGCCACCGATCGGGCCGGACTCGACGACGTGCTCAAGCAGATCGACGCGCTGCAGCCGACACCGCGCCAGGTGAAAGAAGCCGACGACTTCAGCGACCGCTTCGACTGGCCGCTCGCGGCGGGGCTGATCCTGATCGCGCTCGCGCTGCTCGCTGAACCGCGCCTCAGAGGTGCGGCATGAGCTGGGCTGAAGCGTGGATTTTATGGCTGTTGGCAGCGGTGCCGCTTGCCGCTGCGCTGAGGTGGTGGCTGCGCGGCCGGCTGCGCCGCCGGCACGCGTCCGTCGGCGCTGGCCAGGACCACCTGACCGGCAGCGTGTCGCGCCCGCTGGTGCGGCTGCGCGCGATCCTGCTCTGGTCCGGCCTCGCCGCCGCCGTGATCGCCGCCGCCGGCCCGCGCTGGGGCGCGGACAACAGCCTGCGCAAGCACAGCGGCGCCGACATCCTGGTCGTGCTCGATTGCTCGCGCTCGATGATGGCGGATGACCTCAGCCCGAATCGCATGGCGGCGGCACGACGAAAAGCTCTGCAACTGCTCGACCGCCTGCCGCAGTCGCGTCTGGCGGTGATGCCATTCGCCAACATCGCCACCCTGCGCTGCCCGTTCACCGGCGACCACCTGGCCCTGGGCGGGATCCTGGAGGACTGCTCGCCCGAGTTGTTCCCCGCCGAGATGGGCCTGCAGGGCACCGCGATCGGCCGCGCGGTACAGGAGGCGCTGCGGTATCTGGGTTCGGCGCGCGAGCGCGGCCAGGCGATCCTGATCATCAGCGACGGCGCTGACGTGGATGAGAAAGCGGTCGCCGAGGCCGGCACCGCCGCCAAGGACGCCGGCATCCCGGTGTTCGGCTGGTACGTCGCCGACGACTCGCGCAAGGTCAGCCTGATGATCGACGGCAAGCTGGAAGAAATGACCTCGTCGCGCGCGACGCTCGAACGCCTGGCCGAGGTCACCGGCGCGGTCAGCGTCAACTGCACCACCGGCCCGGACGATGTCGAGTTCATCGCCAAGGAACTCGAAGCCCGCCTGGCCGCCCGGCCGTGGGAGGAACGCCGCCGCACCGTGGCGAGCGAGCGCTACCGTTTCCCGCTGCTGATCGCCATCGGCCTGCTCGCGGCCGGGGCGCTGCTGCCGACGCGGCGCAGGCAACCGCCTCTAGGGAGTGAAACCTGATGCGCTGGTTCATTCCGTTCGTCGCGGTCGCCACGGCCTTGACCGCTGATCCCTGGGACCAGATCGACGTGGCCGCCAGGCAGCCGCCGGCCGAGGCGCGCACGACGCTGGAAAAAATCCTCGCGGATAGACCCGGTTTCCTGCCCGCGCATTTCAACCTGGGCAGCCTGCTGCTTGGGACCGACGCCGCCAAGGCCGCGAGCCACCTGGAAAAGGCCTCGGCATCCGACGATCCCAAGTTGGCCGCCGATGCCTGGCACAACCTTGCGCTGGCGCGATGGAAACAGGGCCAGCTTGAACTCGCGGTCGCCGCGATGGTGCGCGCCGCCGAGTACGATCCGCAGTTCGCCGCCGCGCGCGATGAACTGCGCCGTGCTGCGATCGCGCTGTTGGACGAGGCGCGGGTGAAGGCCGAAGCCGAGGCCAAGAAGCTGCACCTGAGCGACGTGCGCCTGGCCGACGCCCGGGTTGGCGAGGCCTTCACCGCGACGATCGTAGCGCGCGGCGGCACCCCGCCGTACCGCTACGCCGCCGCTGAGGGCACCAAACTGCCGCCCGGTCTGGAACTCGCTTCCGATGGCAAGATCAGCGGCACGCCTACCGCAGCCGGAATGCATCAGCTCAAGATCACGGTGCAAGACAGTGCCCAAGGCACCGCCAATGCAAAAAACACAGCAAACGGCACGGTGACCCTGGCGGTGCTGCCCCAGCCGGCGATCACCACCGAGCACCTGCCGGAGGCGATCGTCAACCAGCCCTTCAGTGCGACGCTCGCCTGCGTCGGACTCGATCGGCCGCATTGGAGCGCAAGCCCGGCCTTGCCCGCAGGTCTCAGCCTCGCCGATTCCGAAGGCGGCGGCGCCACCATCAGCGGTACCCCGACCGCGACCGGCAGCACCGAACTGACGGTGCAGGCCACGGGCATCGGCGATGGCCGCAAGGCTGAACGCAAACTGACCCTGGTGGTCAGCGACGGCTTCGCGCCCGACGCGGCCGAGATCCCCGCCGCGACCGCGTGGACGAAGTACCAGCACCGCCTGGGCGTGCGCGGCCCGGCGCAGGGGTATCGCTGGGAAGGCAAGCCGGAGCAGGGCCTGGCGGTTGGCGCAGACGGCACCATCGCGGGCTCGCCGGAAAAAGCCGGCGACCTCAAACTGACCGCGACGATCAAGGCCGACGACGGCCGCACGCGCGGGGTCGAGATCGCGATGAAGGTCAACCCACCGCCGGTCATCGAGGAATCCGATCCCGTCCGGCTGGAACAGGGCAAGCCCGCCAGCCGCCCGCTGAAGCTGTCCGGCGGCACCGCACCGTTCACCTGGCGCCTGAGCGACGGCGTGCCGCCCAAGGGCCTGCGCCTGGATCCCGACGGCTGCCTGCGCGGCGCCCCGGGCGAGGTCGGCGAGTTTGTTCTCGGGGTGGTCGCCGCCGACCGCTGGCAGGCCGAGGCACGGCATAAGGTCACCGTCACCGTCGAACCGGCCAAAGAGACTCCGCCCGACCAAGCCAAGAAGGATCCCAAGGACGAGCAGAACAAGGACGACAAAAAGGACGAGCAGAAGGACGACAAGAAGGACGAACAAGCTAAGAAGGATCAGCAGGACAAGAAGGACGACAAAAATGACGACCAGAAAGCCGAGAAGAAGGACGGCAAGAAGGACGATAAATACCAGCCGGCGAATCAGGGCAAGGACGGCAAAAACGAAAAAAATGAGAGAGACGAACGCAAGGAGCGCGAACAACAGCAGGCGGCAGCGCTCGACCGCGCCGCCGCTGAACGCTGGCTGGATCAGCTTCCGCCCGAGGATAAAAAAGCGGTGCGCGGCTTGCTGCTGGATCCCAAGGAGGAGCGGCCCAAGCCCGGGGACAAACCGTGGTAGCACGCTGGTCGTCGTCCGTCTTCACCATCCTGCCTATTCTCGTCGCGTCGATCGTGTCGGTCGCATCCGTCGTGATCGGCGGCGACGCGGTCCTGAGCCTGCCCGACCCGCTCGTGCCCGGTGCACGGCTCAATGCCACCATCACCGTCAATGATCCCCCGGCCCAGGTGCGCCGGGTCGAAATGCCCGCCGTCGACGGCCTGACCTGGGGCGAGCCGCGCAGCGCGGGTTTCCAGCAGACCATCATCAACGGTGTGTCGAGCAGCACCCAACGCATCCTCATCGAGGTCCAGGCCGCGCGTGAAGGCCGCTACACCGTTCCGGCCATCACCCTGCACCTGGTCAACAAGACCACCATGGCCACCGCGCCGGTGACTGTCACCGCCGCGCCGGGCGACAACCGCCTGAGCGGGAACGGCCTGGTCGAAGCACGCTTCGAACCAGAGGCCGTGGTGCCGGGCGAACCGGCCGCGCTGGTGCTGAAGGTGGCGACCGCGGACCGTCAGCCCATCGAGCCCGGCCTGAAACCGCCCGAAGGCAGCATTTCGCTGGGTGAGATGACCAAGACCGAGGGCACCTCGACCGCTGCCGACGGGCGCGAGTGGAACGTCGTCACCTTTCGCTGGCCGCTCGCCTTCGGTAAACCGGGTGCCTATCAGGCGGCCGGGCAGCAGCAGATCTACACCAACGTCCGGCAGGACCTCTTCGGCCAGTTGCGGGGAAACCCGGCGCAGTTGCCGATCAAACCAGCGCGCATCACCGTGGCCGAACTGCCCGAACAAGGCCGCCCCGACGATTTCGCCGGCCTGGTCGGCGCGATCACCACCGACGCGAAGCTGGAACGCGACCGCATCGCCCTGGGCGAGGGTGTCGGCCTGGAACTCACGGTGTCCGGGCGTCAGATCGATCTCGCACGCCAGCCCCGGCTGGATCTGCCCAAGGGCCTGACCGGCCAGGCGAAGCAGGGCGGCGATGTCACCGAACCGGGCCGCCGCATCTTTCGTTGGCAACTGTGGGCCGAGGCCCCGGGCACCTACCAACTGCCGGTGTTTTCGTTCAGCTGGTTCGACCCCGCGAGCCGCACCTACCGCCGCAGCCAGACCGCTCCCGTGACCCTCACTGTGCTGCCGGGTCGCAGCATCGGCCTGAATGTCGCGGGCAGGCAACTGAGCGGCGCCACGGCGCCGACGATCGCTGCCCCGACCACCGGGCCGCAACTGCCGCTGCCCTGGCGCGGCGCGGCGCCCGCGCGACCGGGTGACGGCTGGGCCCTGATCGCGGCTGCCGGTTCCGCCGCAATCGCCCTGATTGCCGGGTCCGTCCTGCGCTTCGCCGGTCGCTCGCGCCCGCGTCCGCATCGCGGCCGGGCACTCAAGGCGGCGGTCGCTTCTGGCGGCATCGACGCCATCGCCAACGCCGCTGCCGCATTCGCCGACGCCACGCTCGAGCCCGCCCAACGGGCGGCGATCGACCGGCTGATCGCCGCCGCCGATGGTGCGCGCTTCGGCGGAGCGAAACTTCCGGCCGAGGCCGCCGCCTGGGCCGCGACCGTGGCGGACGTGCCATGATCTTTCGTCTTGCGCTGCTGCTTGTGGTGATGGCCTGCGGGCACGGCGCGGAAACCGCTGATTCCTATGCCGCTTGGGCCCAGGGCCGGCCGCAAGAGGCCATCGCCGCGCTGGGCGCCGTCGCGCGCACGACCAATCGCTGGGACGCCTGGATGGACCTCGGCCTCGCGCACGCGAACGCCGGCGATGCGGGCCAGGCTGCGGTCGCCTTCATCGTCGCGCACCGCACCGCCGCCGAACGCCCCGAGCCGTTGGCCGCCCTGCGCACAGTCGGCGCGACCCCGCCCGTCACCTGGATTGAACGCCTGGGCCCGGCCGCGTGGCCCGGCGTCGGCTGGCCTGGCATCGGCCTGGCCATCGTCGCCGGACTCGGCCTGGGATGGGCTGCCCTAGGCACCCGCCGGCGCGGCCTCACCGCAGTCATCGGCACCATCGCCCTGGTCGGCGTCCTGCCCGGCCAGATCGCCCTGCGCCTGGACGCCGCCGAACCCTGGGCCACGACGCTGCACGAGTGCCGGCTCTATGATTCCGCTGGAAACCCTGGGAATCCGCTACCAACTGCCACACTCGTCCGGCGCCGGGGCGAGGCCTGGTCGGGCCGCATCCCGGTCGAATTGATTGACGGCCGGCGCGGCTTCGTGCCGACGGGCGACCTCGGCCCCTGACGCCAGCAGCGGTCGCCAGGTGCGGTCGCGACGCCAGGCAGCACAGACCTGGTTTCCAGGGTATACTCGCCGGCTCATGACCACCGGCGCCCAATCCCTCCTCGATCATCCCCCCAGCGAAGCCGCCATCGGCGTCGCAACGACCAGTTCCCCGCCCGCCCTCGACGTGGCGAGCCTCAGCGCCGAACTCGCCCGCCTGCGCCCGCTCGCCGAGATGGGCCGGATGGCGGCCACCGTGGCGCACGAGATCCGCAATCCCCTCGCCGGCATCAGCGCCAACGCCGAACTGCTGCGCGAAGGCCTCGCAGATCCCCACGATGTCGAATCGGTCGACATCATCCTCGCCGAGGTCGACCGCCTCGGTCACCTCGTCACCGACCTGCTGTATTACAGCCGCGAGCGCGCCGCCGAACGAAAGGCGATCGACCTCGCCTGGCTCGTCCGCACCACCTGCGACCTGTCGCAGGCCCTGGCGCAGAAGCTCAGTGTCGAACTCACCTGGGAAGGAGGCGGCCGCGCCTTCGGCGATCAAGACCTAGCGCGCCAGGCGCTGCTCAACGTCGTCCGTAACGCCATCCAGGCCTGCGACCCCGGCGGCCGGGTGCGCCTCGTGGCCAGCGCCGCCCTGATCGAGGTCCACGACACCGGCCACGGTGTCCCTGAAGCCCTGCGCGAACGGTTGTTCGAGCCCTTCGTCACCGGCCGCACCCGTGGCCTGGGACTCGGCGCCACCGTCGCCCGCCGCTGTCAGCAGCGCCAATCCGGCGACCTCCGTCTGACCACGACCGGACCGACCGGCAGCATCTTCGCCCTCACATGGCCGGCGGAATGAGCGGGTTCCAGTTCACTCAGATTTCAGGATTCCCGCTACTTGTCGCAGATTGACAATCCCGGCACCCCCACAATCATCCGCGCCCGTCCAGCCAGCAGCATTTCCCGCTCCCATCGTCTAGCGGCCTAGGACAACGGATTCTCAGTCCGTGAACCAGGGTTCAAATCCCTGTGGGAGTAATAGGTTTACCAAACTGCCAACTGGCTAGTGTTTTTCCTGGGAAATTTGTCCAGGGAAAACCAGTTGGCAGGAAGGTAGCAGCGGCACACAAGGGTTGTACTCCACCTGCGAAATCCCATTGGGGGGGGTCTGGGCTTGGCCATGGGAGCCGTTCCAGCCACCTCAAGCCCCTCTTCCATGGCGAAGGGATTGACCGGCCATATCCAGGCAGTCGTTAACCTTCGTGCGGGTTGGGATGGCCAAATGGGATGGGAAGGCGTTCCCCGATCCTTGCCGGCTTGGAGTTGCCCGGATGGCCGTGGGCAGTCCAAACTGACCCGCCAAGCGGTTTGAAGTCGCTTGGAGTAACTTCTTGTCCTTGCCCGTGCCATTGAGTCGCCCAAGGGGCTTGGGATCAGCTTGAAGTCCTTCCTCGTCAACATCTCCCGGCCCTTGCTGGGGTTTGAAGTCGCTTTGAGCCGATCTCAAGCCTTCAATGGATTTGGAACGGCTTCCAATCGGCTTGAAAGAATGTCAAAAACGAATTAATGGTTAGATAGGATCTGACCCGGAAAAAATAAATTTAAAAAATAAAATTCCTTTTCGTCTTAGTCTTCCAATTCTAATTCTCCATTTTTTATCGTTATAATTGTAAACGTCACTGAATCCCCAGAAACCTAAAACCCAGGGTGTATGTCTAGGGGCCAAAATGGACCTTTTCTGACGCCCTCTAAACACAGTCTACCCCCGGTTCGACACCCTAATTGCCAAATTGAACCCCTAATTGATCCCCTCTGGGATCCCCGGAATAGCATTGGGGGGTACGTGTAGGAAGGACTGAAAGCGGGGGAAATCATTCTGTGAACTATAAATAAGATTGAAGTGGTTATCAGGCTCCTAGGCTTTCAGACCACTTGTG
>CAMCMZ010000086.1 GCA_945876185.1 Candidatus Kuenenia stuttgartensis
CGGTCGAGCATCGCCACGTCGGCAGGCACGCGCCCGGCGAGCACGAGATCGAGTTGCTCGGCCGGAATGCCGGTCATGGCCGCGAAGGTGTGCCCGCCCAGGCCCTGGCTGGCGAGGGCCGAGGCGACGAGCTGGGCGAGGGCGGATCGCGTCCGGGCGGTGGCCATGGGTCGCGACAGAATGGCCGGTTGGGCGCGGTGGCAAGATATTCCTTCGCGTTGGTCACGCCGGCAAAATCACGGGGGCGCTCCCAGTTGCTTGCCGCGCGCGGCGCAGGTCGGAACATCCCCGCCATGCCAGCGCCACGACGTATCACCGCATCCGTGCCGTCCCTTGCCGTCCTCAGCGCGTTGACGCTGGGCGCGCTGTCCAGCCCCCTTAGCGCCGCCACGGTGGAAGAAGACAACCAGCAGCGCCACGTCGAAGGCATGGATATCCTGCCGGCGGTGCAGGCGATCAACCGCGCCATTCGCGGGACGGATCCGGCCAAGCCCTGGGCCAGCGACATCGCCGCCCTTACGGATCCCAGCCCAGGCACCTACAACAGCGCCGTCCGCGCACTCATCGCGACCGGACCACGCTGCCTGCCGGATCTCGCTGTCCTGGCTGACGACCGCAGCGGCGAGATCCGCCAGCGCGTGGCGATGGTTGCCGCCGGCATCGGCCATGAGGCGCAGGCCCTGCTCTTGCGCCTGAGCCGCGATCGTGATCTGGCGGTGCGCAAACTCGCGGTGTACGGCCTTGGCCGCTGCCGGGGGGATGAGGCCTTCCAGCGCCTGATGCAACTCGCCGGGGATCTTGATTCCAGCATGCGTGCCGCTGCTGCCCAGGGCCTGGGCGCGGTCGGCCGGGTCGAGGCCCTGGCGAGCCTCGCGGCGCACGGCCAGGATTCCGACGACCTCGCCCGCCGCGCCAAGGCCGAAGCGCTCGACCGCATCGCGCAGCAGCCAGCAGCAGTGCCCGAACTCATCCGCCTGCTCGAGGGAGGCCTGGGATCCGGTCGCGACGAGGAGCGCGCCGCCCTGATCAGCGTCGCCGGCCACACCCGCGATCCGCGCTTGGCCCCGGTGCTGGCCGCCCAACTCGCCCGGCCCGAGGCCTGGACGGTGCTGCTCGCCATCGAGGCCCTGGCCAGCTGCGGCGATTCGCGCTGCCTGCAGGCCCTCATCCGCATCGCGGTCGGCCACCCCAGCCCTGATCTGGCCACCGCCGCCGCCAGGACCCTGTCGACCCTGACCGGCCATCGCGCCGGACCCGGCCAGGCCTGGACGATCTGGTGGGCCGATCATGCGACCGAGGTTCATACCCGCGTCGAACGCGACCGTTTCTTTGCCGCCCTCCACGATCCCCGTCGCAACGCCACCCGTGACGAACTGGCGCGCTTCACCCCGACCGAACTGCTGCCGCTGCTCGAATGCGGCCTGAGTGGCGGCGAACAGCGCTCTGCCGCCTGGTTCCCGCCGCGCGCCATCGCCGCGCTGCTGGTCGACGACGGCCGCCGCTGGGTCGATCCGATCCGCGCCAGCCTGACGCTGACCTCCGACCCGACCACCCGCGCCGAACTCGTGGTTCTCCTCGATCGGCTCGCTGGATTGGATCAGCTCGCGGTCTTCATCGCCCTCAATGATGAACTCACCAAGATGAGCAAGCAGGAAGCCGAAGCCGCCGCCAAGGCGCAGTTCCCGCCGCCGAATCGCGGGGGCGAACGACTGGCGTTGCAACTGGCGATCGCCCGCCGGCGCTGAACGCTCCGCTTCCTTCACCTTCGGCACGCCTACGGCACGCCGACCACGTCGCAGCGTCCGCGCAGGCCGCAAAGAATGTCGTAGGGAATGGTCTTGGCGAGGCGGGCGAGTTCGGCGACGGCGATGTGCTCGCCGCCTTGGCTGCCGAACAGCACCACCGGCTCACCCGGATTCGGCGCCGTCGGCAGGTCGGTGCAGTCGACGATGCAGTAATCCATGGTCACCCGGCCGAGGATCGGGCAGCGCCGGCCCTGGATGAGCACCGCGCCCTGGTTCGACAGGGCGATGGGATAGCCATCGGCGTAGCCGACCGGGACGATGCCGACCAGGCTGTCGCGGGCGAGGACGTGGGTGTGGTTGTAGCTGATCCCGTGGCCGGCCGGCAGGCGCTTGGTCAGGCTGAGCGCCGACACCCAGCGCACCGCCTGCACGACGCCAGGGTTAGCGCAGCCATCAGGGATGACGCCGGTCAGCAACAAGCCGACGCGCACGGCGTTGGTCGGCCCGGTGGGGCGGGCGAGCAGCCCTTCGCTGGCCGCCAGGTGGATCAGGCAGTCCGGTGGCAGCGGCGGCAAGCGCGCGATGAGTGCGGCGAACGCTGCTTCCTGCATGGCCGCCGTGGTTTCATGTAGCGCCATCGGGTAGTGGCTGGCGAGACCCGCGAGACGCAATGTGTTCCACGACAGCACCTCGCGCACCAGTTTTTCCGCCTCGGCCGGCACCGCGCCGAAGCGGCCCATGCCGGTGTCGACCAGGACGTGGATGGGATGCGGCGCGCGCGGACTGGCGAGGTGGGCGAACTCCTGCACCTCGTCGAGCGCGGAACAGCAGACCTCATAGCCGCTCGCGACCACCGCCGGGCGCTCCTCGGGCAGGGGCGACGACAGCAGCAGGACGCGGGCCTCGGGCACCGCCGAGCGCACGGTGTCGGCTTCTGACAGCGCCGCGACGGCGAGGCCGGCGACGCCGGATTCATGGTAGATGCGGGCGCAGCGCTCCAGACCCAGGCCATAGGCGCCGGCCTTGATCACCGCCAGGACCTGCCGACCGGCGGCCGCCGCGAGCACCGCCGCGACGTTGGCGCGCAGTTGTCCGTAACTCACCTCGACCCGGTTGCGCCATGCCATGGAAGCGCGAAAGGCTAGACCCGTGCGCGGCGCTGCAACACCGGCGACGGTTCCTGATGGTACGCTGGCAGCAGGCGATCCCAGGTCGTCGCTACCTCGCCACGCGCCGCGCGGGCGACGCCGCGCGCGTTCGGAGCTGAAACATCGCCCAAGACGATGCCGGGGCACCAGCGGCGGGCCAAGTCCGGCTTGGCCGCCAATGCCGGACCGATCGCGACCGCGCTGGCGGTGAGCGAGTGCAAGGTCGGCGCAGCGGCATCCAGCTCGGCCGTCGTCGCGGCCAGGACCTCGATCGCTGCGGATTCGACGCGGAACAGGCCGTGGAACGTGGTGTCGCGTTTCAGTGGCAGGAGCACCCACCACAGCCCATCGCCGGCCTGGGCGGCACAGGCGGCAAGACTGTCCACCGCGTGCACTGGCAGCCGGTCCATCCAGGACAGGGTGCGCGCCGCAACGATGCCGACCCGGATCCCGGTGAAGCTGCCCGGCCCGGCCGCCACCGCGAGCGCGGACGGCACACCGTGGCGATCGATCAGTTCGCTGAGCATCCGCACCAGTCCGACCTCGGCCTCGGCGCTGGCCAGATCACCGTATTCCAACTCGTTGCCGGCAGCATCAACGATGCAGGAGGAGGCGGTGCGGGAGACGGTTTCGAAGCTCAGGAGCATGGAGTTGATGCCATGGTCGATCACGGCCGGGCGGTGCAACCGCTCAACCCCAGGTGCGAGCGTTGCACCGCAAATTAGGACAGATGTCCGGCCATTGGGCCGCTTCGCTGCGTACATCAGCCCTGATTTGGTGTACAGACAGAATGTCCTCCACCACGGTTAGCGCCTGCGGCAGGCACGGAGAGGTGGCAGGACATCTGTCCGTACACAAAAAGTTGTCCTTCCTGGGATCGCCGGCGTCTCGCCGGCCGAATAAGCAGCAACCGCAGGATGCCACCAACGGGCTTTTGCGGCAACCTGCAGATACTGACGACACCCAGACGCGGCTTAAACCAGACCATTTCGGCGCTGCGCTTGGCGCGACCGATAGGTCGTGACCAGATGGCGCGCCGGTTGGTGGACCTCAGCGAAAAAAGCCCTGAGTTTTTCCCAGGTCGGCTGGCGGATGACCAAGGGTTCGTCCCGGCGCGGTGCGCCGCGCGCAAGGCTCCAATCGCCCATGAGCATGAGGTAGTCCCGACGGCGTTCGACGGGGACCAGCATGGGCGGTTCACCGCCCGCAACCATGGGAAGGTTCGCCAGCAGACGGGCCATGCGACCGTTGCCATCCGCATACGGATGGATGGCGGTGAAACCCAGATGCAAATCGGTGTAGGCATCCAATCGATCAATGGTGGTATCGCGCCGAACCTCGCTCAACAGACGCAACCAGGCATCCATCAGCGGTGGCACCTGATCCACGGCCGCATAGTCGTGCCAGCGCGTCGTCCCATCGGACAAGAGCGCCGTCGTGCCGTTGGGTTCGACCTTCCAGGCGCCAATGGGGGCGAAAGTGTCGATGACCACCTCGGTCTGCACCGCACGATGCAGCAGGTGGAGATCCTCGACGGTGACGCGACGTCGTTGGTCGACGATGGCGTACACCAGATCGATGGCC
Organism: Candidatus Kuenenia stuttgartensis; assembly: GCA_945876185.1. Lineage (GTDB taxonomy): Bacteria > Planctomycetota > UBA11346 > UBA11346 > UBA11346 > BJHQ01. Next base: position 4,478 of record CAMCMZ010000086.1, read on the forward strand.
CGAGCGTGGCCAATGACCTCCTGATGATCCTTGATCGACTTACCGCTGACCGTGAGGCCTTCCTGCAAGACGAAGGCGGTATCGCCCAGGGTCAGCGTATTGCCTTCCAGCGCCGTCGAGTGGTGCGTCCACAAGGCCCGGATCTCGGTCGCCAACCCCTGGCGCAGGTCGCGATCAAGACCCGCCAGGAAGGTGATGCCGGCGGGTGGTTGATGAGGCTTTTCGGTCATGGTTGCGTATGCCGGTTTATCGTGGTGATTTCGGCCCACGCCATCCAGGAATGGTCCATGATCCCGTTTATCTGGCCAGCGTCGGCGGTGATCGTGGCAAGTGGGTGACTGCGGATACGGAAGGAAGGGGGAATGGATTGATGCGTGGTGCCTACGAACCAGGGTGACCGATAACGGCAAAGGACTGCCATCACCTCTGCTGTGGTTTCACCCACACTGGCAAGCGAGTCAGGCCGGAGTAGGTTTCCACCATGACCAAGCGCGCACCTGGTATGAAGTTCCTCGCTACCAGCCTCGGCCTGATCCTGGGCCTGACCGCCTGCAATCGGACTGGCCCAGAATCTGGATCATCTGCCGCCGCCGCAGCGGCCCATGACCGCGCTACCTTCCAGCAGCACCAGGCCGAGCGAGATGCCAGAACTTCGTCAGTAACAGGCGGAGGTCAGGCAACGACAACCCGGCAGGAAACCGCCCCAACACCCCCAGCGACTATCACGACAGCCACCACGGCGACCGTTATAGTAGATCAACCCCCGGTGTGGCTGACCGACGCTGGCCGCGCCGCTGCCTTTCCTGCTGGCTCCTGGCTGGTCAGTGTCAGCCAAGAAACCGCGACCACTGAGCGCAACCGAGAGAAATGCCTTGAGATCGTCATGGCGGCGGCGCAGGCAGAATTGGCGCGTAGCATCCGGGTTCGAATCGAGGCTGAATCCGAATCGCGCCAGTCCGAGACCACAACTTCCACCGCTAGCCGGTGCGACAGTTATTTCGCTACCCGCAGTCGGACCCGGAGCGACCTCATCCTGGTCGGCCGTCGTCTGGAAACTTGGTTCGACGCGCGTACCGGCACCGCGCATGCTCTAAGTGCGATTGAACGTTCTGCGGTCGCTGCGCAGGCTCGCGAACGCATTGCCGCCGTGCTCACTGCCGCCAAGTACGCTGCCGATGCTGCCAAGGCGGTAGAAACCGATCATCCAGGCGACGCCCTGGCCCAGTGGGGCAGGGTGCTCACCCAGATCCAGACTGCCGAAAACGATCTCTGTCTAGCGCTGATCTTCGCACGCAACGATCCCGAAACCGTCGAAGTCGCATCGCGTGCCCAGGCCATCCACAACCGAACCAGCGAGGCCCTGGCCCGCCTGGCTGAACGCCCGGTGACGACCGTCGATGATCTCGCCTTCGTATTGGCTGCCCAACTCGGCCGCGCGGTGGGCAGCGTGAAACCCAAGGTTTTGGTGCCGCCGTGCACAGTGGCTTCGTCGCGGTTGTCCTCACCGCTGGGTCGCTATCTGGGTCAGGCCCTGGCGACGCAGATGTCGGCGGCCAGCAGTTGGCCGGTGGTCACCGCTACAGTGCCGGGGCCGGCGCGCGACGTGGCCGCAGCGGTTGGGGCCGAGGCCGTCGTGCTCGGCGCAACCTGGGAACGTCCCGAAGGCATCCGCGTCCTCGTCAGTGTGCATGACCTCAAGAACGGCCACTTGCTCGCCACCGCCGAAGCCACCTTGCCCGCCGCCGCATTGACCAAGGCGGGACTCAGCGCTGCGCCGCAGAATGTCGCCGCCGCCCTTGCGGATCAGCAACAGTTCCGCCGGGATGAAATCGTCGGCGGGGCGCTACGCCTGGAACTGTGGACGTCGAAGGGCGACGATGCACCGGTGTTCCTGAAGGGCGAATCCGCCCGCATTTTCGTCCGGGTCGACCGCCCCGCTCACCTGCGGGTGGTCGACCACTTGTCGGACGGCCGGCGGGTATTGCTGGTGGATGACCTGTATCTCGACGAATCCAAGGTGAACCTCGTCTACCAGATCCCGGGCGACTTCGAGGTCAGCGCGCCGTTTGGTGCGGAAACGATCCAGGCCAATGCGTCAACCGTCGCCTTCTCGCGTCTGGAAACGAAACTAGAGGACGGTTACGCCGTGATCACCGAATCCTTGGCGTCTGCCAACGCCAAGACGCGCGGGTTCAAAAAGGTCGATCCATCAAATAAACCGGAACTGGCCGAGGCAAGGGTGGTGGTGACGACAGTTGCCGCAGATTAGTTGGCGACATAGGGCGGAACACGTCGCACCGATTTTCCCCACGCTTGCGAAGAGTCCCACTACATGTTAACTTCCCCCATGCTTCCGACACCTCTCTCCTGGATCATCGCCTACGTTGTCCTGGCTTTGTCCTACTTGGCGGCGGGCGAAATAGAGTCAACGCGTGGATTGAAACCACTGACCCTTATCGACGAGCGCGGTAGCATGATAACATTTTCCAATTCGCAGGCCTTGGTGATCGGCAATAGTGCCTACACCGCCGGTTGGTCCGCTCTGCCTGGGGTGAAGACCGACGTGGCGGCAGTCAAGGCGGCACTGGAACGTCAAGGATTCGCAGTCCAGGTGGCGATGGACCTGACCAAGCAAGGACTCGCTGATGTACTCGATACATTCATCGAGGAAAAAGCCCAGGTCGAGGACGCCCGCGTGTTGGTCTACTATGCCGGCCACGGGCACACGCTGAACAACGTAGGGTATCTTGTCGGTGTCGATGCGCCCAAACCAGAAGTGCGTGGATTTCTAAGAAAATCCTACGAGATATCGCAGGTAAAGACGAAGGCGTTGCAGGCAAAGAGTCGTTCGGTTCTGTTCGCTTTCGACAGTTGCTTTGCCGGTACGGTGTTCACGCCAATGCGTGGAGCGAACTCCTACCTGATGTCCGCAGCACGCGAGCCGGTGCGAATGTTCCTGACTGCCGGAAGTGCCGACGAGCAAGTTCCCGACCGCTCGTTCTTCCGTGAGGAGTTCATCGCCGGAATCGAAGGCGCCGCTGATCACGGCCGCACCGGTTACGTTAGCGGATCACGGTTGGCGGTGTATCTCAAGGAACAGGTCGGCAATCGTGCCCGCGCCGCTGGAATCACATTGACGCCTCAGTCCGGCGTCAGCGAGCAGACCGGCTATAATAAAGGAGACTTCATCTTCAAGGTCCCAGACCTGAAGGAAGATCCTGCCGTCGCCAAGGTATCGGTCGCTGTCCTGCCCGTTTCCGTTCTGCCTGGCAACGGGGACTTCGATCTTGGTGACCTTGGCAAACGGATAGAGACCGACCGCGCCAGAGCCCAATGGGCAACCTGGCAGGACAAGATGGGCAAAGCGTTCGCCCAGGTGCAAGCATTTGATCAGGATGCCTTGGTGTCGGCGGAGGTAAAACAAGCGGCATGGCGGAAGTTCCTTGTCAGTTTCGCTGCCGACAACCCGTTCAATCAGGAGGATGAAAAATTACGCACGGTTGCCCAGCGTGCGTTGACCGCTCTGGTGACACCAGTGTCGTCAGTGTCGTCCGTGTCGTCACCAGTCCCGCCAGTAGTTTTACCTACAGTCAAGGCTGGAGATCGTCCGGTCTGGGCGGTTGAAATCGGCAAGGATCAATTCGGCGAATGGGCCAAGTGGCAGGTTAAAAATCAGACTCAGATCATGCGCCGCATCCCGGCCGGAACTTTTGTCATGGGGTCTGAAAACGGCGACAGGGACGAACGTCCGGCCCACCAGGTTGCAGTCTCGGCCTTCTGGCTCGCGGAGACTACGGTTACTCAGGCCATGTGGCAGGCGGTTACGACGCAAAACCCCAGCAATTTCAAGGGAAATGTCAATCGTCCCGTCGAATCGGTCTCATGGGATGATTGCCAAGTCTTCTTCCGATTTTTGAATGAGTTGACACCGGGATTACATGCAACCCTTCCGACCGAGGCGCAATGGGAGTACGCCTGCCGCGCCGGTACGACCGGAGACTATGCCGGCGATCTGGCCGCGATGGCCTGGTATGAAACAAACAGCGGTGGTTCGACCCAGTCTGTGAAGACGAAGCAGGCCAACGCCTGGGGACTCTACGATATGCACGGGAATGTGTGGCAGTGGTGCAAAGACGGTTACGGCCATTACAGTTTGACTAATCCCAATAATATTGGTCAGAGAGGGGATTACGTGTTCCGTGGCGGATGTTGGCGATACGGCGCAAAGGATTGTCGGTCCGCCGCACGAAACAAAGGAAAGCCAAGTTTCAAAAGTAATTACCTGGGTTTACGCATGGCAATTCCAGATTAATTTTATTGCCCGATTTTTTGGCTTGTTCCGGCAGGACCATACGACCGCTTGCCCGAACCAGACCCCTGCGTTACTTATCCCAACGCACCCCATTCCCCATTACCTGGGAAGGAACACCTCATGAGGAAACTCATCCTCGTACCAACCACCATCCTCCTCGCTGGCATGGCCGGCGCCTCCGAACTGCGCGACAACGTCGGCGTTGGTCTCGGTACGTTGATCTGGGAACCCGCAGGCGACGGCTTGATATCCCAGATCTGCGCTGCCACAACCAACGGTATTTTTTTTCACCAGACCCTCGTCATCACCACAGGCATTTCAGGTGCAAAACGGCCACAGAGCATCGCCGCGAACAAGCTCTACCGTGAGTTCATCCACGACAACATGGACAAGCTGGCGCGCGACATCTCAACCGGCTCGGGCGAGACCATCGACGCCCTGGCCGAGATCGCCGCCATCCCGCAGGACCAGCGCACGACCTTCGCCCGCACCCTGCAGAGCAACTACGGCAAGATCTACACCTCGGCCAAGGTCACCGACAAGGAAGTCGCGGTGAACCTCGCGAAGTTCGTTCCCGCAGCCTGAACAGGTCTCCATCTCATTGCTTCACGAGCAGGCGGTGCCGATGGGTGCCGCCTGCTTGCGTTGACAGACCTCCGACTGGACGCCGGGCCTCGACCCGACCACGCTCCGCCCACCTATGCGCTGCCTTGCAATTGTGACCTTCCTCGCCGGCCTTGCCGCCGAGGACCTGGCCGGTCCGCCGCTGCCGGTCTATTCGCCGGCGGAACGCACCGAAATCCTGGCCAGGGCTGATAGCCTGCGCCTGGCCGACGACGGCACCTGGCTGACCCTGCTGCATTGGGCACCGAGCTGGCGCGGGGCGCGCAGCCAGGTCGATGACGAGCGGTTCTTTCTGGCCCCGGGCGGCAAGGACGATGCCAAGGCCGAATTGCGGGCGACCTTGGCAGCGATCCTGCGCGGGGCGGGGATCGCGAGCGAAGCTGCGGCCTGGCGTTTTCCTGCCCGCCTGGAGTTCCTAGTCGAACGGCTGGGGCTCGATCGCGAGCGACTGCCGGTGCCCGGCAACGCCGAGTTTGAAGACGCTGTCGCCGGCCTCGGGGCGCAGAGCGCCTGGCTGATGTTCCCGTCGGCCTACATGAACACCCCGGCGTCGATGTTCGGCCACACCCTGGTGGTGATCCGCAGCCAGCATAAGAGCGCGCTGCTCAGCCAGTCGGTCAACTACGCGGCGGTGACCGAGGAATCCAACGGCATCATCTATGCCCTGCGCGGCATGGCCGGGCTGTATCCCGGCTACTACAGCCTGATGCCCTACTGGCGGCTGGTGCAGGAATACGGCGACATCGACCAGCGCGACGTGTGGGAATACGAACTCGACCTGACCCCGGCCGAAATCCGGCGCATGCTGCTCCATGTGTGGGAGATGCGCGACACCTGGACGCGGTATTTCTTCTTCGATGAGAACTGCTCCTACAACCTTCTCTACCTGCTTGATGCCGCCCGTCCCGGACTCGACCTGCGGCTGAAGGTCGGCTGGTGGGTGATCCCGCTCGACACCGTGCGCTTGGTGCGCGAGACCGGGATGGTGAAGCAGTGCCACTTCCGTCCCAGTCGCGCGGCGCGGGTGCGGCAGTTGTCCCGCAGCGTGCCGCCGCAGGCCCGCACCGCGGCCCATGCCATCGCCGACGGGGCAGCACCAGCGACCGCCGTGGCGCAGATCTCTGATCCGGTGACCCGGGCGCGCACCCTCGACCTCGCCAGCGAATACCTGCAATCCCTGCGGGGGCGCAAAAGCCTGAGCCAGGACCAGTACCAGCCGCGCTTCTTCGCCACCATGCAGGAGCGCAGCACGATCGCGGTCCCGGCCATGCCGGACGAGGAGGTGCCGGCGCCGCCACGGCCGGATCTCGGCCACCCCAGCGGCCGGGTGTCGCTGGGCGGCGGCGTCGACAAGTCCGGGGTCTTCGCCGTGGCGGAGTGGCGGCCGGCCTACCATGACCTGCTCGATCCCAATGATGGTTACCTGCCCGGTTCGCAGATCGAGTTCACCCACCTCCACCTGCGCTGGCATGAGGGCCGGCGACCGGAATTGGAACGCTTCGACGCCTTGTTGCTGCGTTCGTTCTCGATCCGCGACGATTTTTTCGCCTCGCCGTCGTGGACGGCCAGCATCGGCATCGTGCGGCAGCCGATCGCCGACGACGTGCGGCGCGACGCCTATGGCCAGCTTGGCGTCGGCGGAACCTGGGATCTTGGTCGCGCCGGTCGCGCCACGGCGCTGGTTGAGGCTCAGGCGCGCGCCTTCCAGGATCGCCCGCGCTATGCCCTCGGTCTTGGTCCGGCGGCGTACCTGTACACCCCGCTCGGCGGGCGCTGCCTGCTCGCCACCGAGGTGCACCGCACCTGGTACCTGCTTGGCGCTGAGGCCGCCAACTGGGAAGGCCGCCTCGGCCTGCGCACCACCCTGGCGCGCACCTTTGCCGTCACCGCTTCCACCTCGATCCGCGAGACCTGGAATGACCGTGACCGCGATCTGCGGCTGCGTCTGGATTATTTCTACTGAACGTCAAGCGCGGTCCCGCGTCCTGTCCCGCGTCCTGTCCCGCGTCGCGAAATCACGCCTGGGACTGCGCGCCGCTGGCGTGCCTGAACGACCTGCAAGACCCTGAGCGCCTGGGATCGGCCTCAGGCATGGATTTGAGCGTCGTGGTCGGTCCCAGGGAGTACCCGCTCGGGATCTTCAACGGCTGACGGGAATCCCCCTGGGACCGCCACGCTCCAGCGTGGCTGAGGTTGAACGGTGGATTGCGGAAGCAGATGCAGGCTTTGTCACTATGGGAAACCAGCCAATGATTCAGATGCTCATCGAAAAGAAGTGTTACGGGCACGCGGCGTGAATGGTGGAAAGGCGGCGTTTCCGTGCGGCCGCATATCAACGCCTACACCGCCGCCCTTCTGATCTACCAACCCGACAAACTCAGCTGCAAAGGTGCTGGTTTGGAAACCAACCTCGACGGACGGGGCGCCCGCTTCGCCCACAAGTCACAGCCGGAAATCCCGCCGACAGTTTCTTGACAGGAAGTACCCAATGTTGCGTCACACCATTGCCGTGTTCCGTTGGCGACAGGCCGCCTCAAAAGTTGGTTGGTGGCATCCTGTGGATGCTGGCATCCTGCGGATGCTGCTTTCCCGGCCGGCGAGACGCCGGCGCTCCCAGGAAGGCCGACTTTTAAGGCGCCCCGCCGTTGGCGACCATCCCACCCTTGCCAAACGACGAATCGGCTTCACACTCAGCATCGCTTTTTGATTCGGAATGTCTGGCCCTGGCCGCAAGGTGTGGGGCGCCCTCTGGAAGAGGGCTGTCGGAAAGCTTTGGTAAATCAGGGCGGTTAGCTCAGTGGCTAGAGCATTCGCTTCACACGCGAGGGGTCACAGG
>CAMCMZ010000087.1 GCA_945876185.1 Candidatus Kuenenia stuttgartensis
ATTCGCCTTGAACGGGTTCCCGGCAGCGCGGCCGTATTCACCGCACGAGCAACTGGTGAACTGCCCTATCGACGTGAAACCTTGCGATTCACCGGCGACGAACTGCCAACGCCAACGTCCGATCGCCGGCGACGCCGGCTATGTCCAACCTATAGCCAGCCTGCCCACCCCGGAAAATCACCCTGTCACCCAAAGGAGGGGAGCTGGCCCGAGGCTTGCGGCAGATCCGACATTTGCGAAGAGGGTGCCATGCCAGCAACGACCTCGGAGCGACTGTCTGTTGCGGCGAGTCGGTGGATATTCGCCCTGTTCGGCTTGATCCTCACCGCCATCGTCGTGGCAGGTGAGTCGGCCCCGCCGGTGGTCATCACGTTATCCCCCGTGGCCGGGGATAACGCCCCGGCGATCGCCCGCGCTCTCGCGAGTCTGCGCAGCGGGGGTCGCCTGGTGCTGGAACCGGGACGCTATGACTGCCGTTCCTCTGGTGGCCCGGTGATGATCGGGGTGTCCGATCTCGTCGGGGTGGAATTTGACGGCAGCGGCGCGGTGCTGGTCGGGCGCGATCCGCTGCCCCTGCTCGGCTTCGGCAACTGCCGTGGCCTGGTCCTGCGCCGCCTGCGTTTCGATTGGGATCCGCTTCCTTTCACCAGCGGTCGGGTGGTGGCCACTGATCTGGTGGCAAACAGCCTCGATCTCGTGGTCGACTCCGCCGATGGCGCCGTCCCGGGACGGATCGTGCAGGCGCTTTTCGCCTACGATCGCGCACGGAACCGTCTGGCGGAAAATGGCTGGGATGTCTATCAGACCCAGGGAGAGCGCGACGCCGACCCGACCCAGGCGCTCGGAGGCGGTCTGCTTCGCATGTTCGTGGCCCGTGGCCAGCCGCTGCCGCAGGTGGGCTGGGAGGTGATCGCGCGGCACCAGGTCTACGGCCACAACGCCATCAGCCTGTACGGCTGCCGCGAGATCCGGATCGATGAGGTCGAAATCAACTCTGCGCCCGGCATGGCCCTCTGGGCGCACGGCTGCCGCGACCTGACCCTGCGCCACCTGCGCGTCAGGCCGCGTCCGGGAAGCCTGCATTCCACCACGGCGGATGCGCTCCATTTCTCCGCCTGTCGTGGCACGATCACCATCGAGGATGGGGAATTCAGCGGCATGGGCGACGATGCGCTGAACATCCACGGCATGTATGGACTGGTCGAAGAGCGGCTGGATGCCAGGACCGTGGCGGTGGTCCGCGCCCGCCTGCATCCGTACTACGACAAGGTCCGAACCGGTTGGGATCCGCCATTGGCAGGCGACCGCATCGAGGCGGGAGGTGGGAGCGAGCCGCTCCTGCCCAAGGCGGTCTTCACCGTGGCCGCTGCGAACCCGGAGGCCACCCGCGAGCGCACGCTCCTCCGCGCCGAGGCCGATCTGCCGCCAGACATCGTCGCCGGAAGCGTGTTGGCCAATGCCAGCGCAGCGCCATCGGTACGGATCCGCCGCTGTCTCGTACGCGGCAACCGGGCGCGCGGCATGCTGCTGCAGACCCGCGATGTGGTGATCGAGGACTGCCGCTTCGAGGATATCTCTGCCGCCGCGATCCAGCTGTGCGCCGATGGTTCCACCTGGTGGGAGTGCCTGGGGGTACGCGAGGTCACCGTGCGCGGCTGCACCTTCCTGCGTTGCAATTTCGGGGCGGCAAAGCGGGCGGCGGCGGTTGACGTATTCTCTGAACTCGCCGGCGACCGCCAATCCGCCGCCGGGGTTCATGCGGGCATCCGCATTCTTGATTGCCGATTCGCCGCCAATGGCGGCGCTGACCTCCATCTTGGCTCGGCCGAGGAGGTCGAGGTACGCGGCAACCGTTTCGTGCGCGACCAGGGGCCAGTCATCCGGGTGGTCAACAGCCGCCGGGTGACGATCGCCGGCAACCAGCTTGAGGGCACCGGGGGCGGGGTGCGGATCGAGGGCTCAAGCGAGGCCGCGTCGGTGTCGTTGCGGGACAATCCCGGTTTCCCGCCATGATGCGCCGGGGCCGCGCGTGAGTGCAGGGTGGTTCGGGATTGGATTGACTACGACGAGGCTAGGCCATGTGACCACCCCGCCACACCCGCCCGCGCCGGGCCGCGCTGGTGGCGATGGCGGATTCCAGCGCTCCGGGTGCGGCGGCGATCAACAGACTGGATCTGGCGCGAGTGATGGCCGTGTAGATCAATTCGCGTACGCCAAGTCCTTCTGGCAAATTGGGCAGCACGAGCAGCACGTGGCGGAACTCGCTGCCTTGCGATTTGTGCACGGTCATCGCCCAGGCGGTTTGGTGCCGGGGCAGGCTGGCGAGCGGCAAAGCGCGGGTGGTGCCCTCACGGTCGGGGAAATGCACCAGGCCGCCGTCGTCCCCGACCGCGCCGGAATCCCAGCAGATCCCGAGGTCCCCGTTGAACAAGCCGGTCTGCGCATCGTTGGCGGTGATCAGCACCGGGCGGCCGCGGTACCAGGGATCGTCCTCGGCGGCGGGAATCCACACGGCAGGCAGCACGGATTCCGCCCAACGGTTGAGCGACCCGACCCCCCAGGGTCCTTCGCGCAGCGGGGTGAGCAGCCGCACCTGGCCCAGGCGTTGCAGCGCTTCGCTGGCCGAGGTCGCCTCGGGCACCGCGCGCACGGCGGCAGCGGTGATGGGATCGAACGACGCCAGTTCCAACTGGCGCGGCGGCAGCGCGAGGCACCTGGCGTCGGCATGCCGACCGTCGAGCGCGGCGAGGGCGCCGGCGCGGTCGCCCCGGCGCACGGCGGTGGCGGCGGCGACCACGCCGGGCGCGTCGGCGCTGCGGAAGTTGCGCGTCAGTTCAACCACGGCGCCGGCGAGCGGAGAAGCCGGATCAGCCTCGGCGGCGCGCACCAGATCGCCCAAAACCCAGCCGGTTTCGACGCTGGCGAGCTGCCCGGCGTCGCCGACCAGGATCAGGCGGGCGTGCGCCGGCAGCGCCGCGACCAGCGCATCCATCAGCAGCAGGTCAGCCATCGAGACCTCGTCGACCACCACCACGTCGGCCTCGATCGGATTGCCGTGCCGGCGCCGGAAGCGGTCGGTCGCGGGATGGTAGTCGAGCAGCCGGTGCACGGTCGTGGCCGCGGTCGGCATGGCGGTCAGGATCGAATCCGGCACCGCCAGCGGTGGTTGCGGATGCGCCAGCGATTCCGCCAGCCGCGCCGCCGCCTTGCCGGTCGGCGCGGCGAGGCGGATGCGCAGCCGATGGTCGCCACCCTGGCGCTGATGCTGCATGAGCAGCAGCGCCAAAACCCGCGCCACCACCGTGGTCTTGCCGGTGCCGGGCCCACCGGTGATCAGTGCCAGGCGCGAACGCAGCGCGGTGTGCGCGGCAGCGCGCTGATGCGGATCGCCGTCGCTGCCGAACAGCAGATCAAGGTCGGCTCCGCTTCGGTCATCCTGTCTTTCAACAGATTTTTCAAGCAATTGGCGGAGGTTCGCCTCGAGCCGCCGTTCCGCCCGGTGGTAGCGCGCCAGGTACAGTGCGGGGCCGTCGAGGACCAGCGCCGCATCGTCACCGGCGATGCCGTCGCCGACCGTCGGGGCCAGGAGCAGCAACCGACGCCAGTGGGCAAGCGGCGGCAGGCGGCGGCCTTCGATCTCGCGTCCCGCCCAGGCGGCGAGGTCGGCGCAGGCGTGGCCAAGGCCGCGTTCATGCGAGGCGATCGCCGCCGCCCAGCGCACGGCGGCAGCGACGTCAGCCGGCAGATCGCGTGCGAGCACCTCGCCCAGGCGCAGGTCGATGGGTGCGAACAACGAGGCGGCGTCGTTCATGCCGGCGTCCTCGCCGCGATCCGGGCCGGTTGCAGCAGCTCGCGTTCGAGCGCAGCGATCACCGCGCGCGGCGGCCGGTCCTCGACCACCGCGCCGGTGCGCAGGAAGACGTAGGCGTAGCCGCCGATGTGGCGGTCGTAGTCGTAGTCAGGCAGACGTGCTGCCAGGAAGCGGTGCAGCGCCAGCACATAGGAATGCGCCTGGAGGACGTAGAAATGCTCGATCACCGCCGTGGTGAGCACTTCAGGCGTGTACCCCGTCGCATCGGCAGCGAGGCGGTTCGACTTCCAGTCGACCACCCACCAGCGGCCATCGTGCGAACCGATGAGATCGATCACCCCGGTGAAGAATCCGCGCCAGGTGCGCGGTGCCAGCCGGTCGAGGTGCTCTGCCTGGGCTTGCGCCAGGGTGCTGCCATGCCGGCGCAGGATGTCGGCCACGGCACCCGCCGACCAGCCGGCGAGCGGCAGGTGGAAGGGAAACTCGTGCCGCTGATGCGTCAGTTCGGCGATCGACGTAGCGCCAGACAACGGCGCGGCCCAGGCCGCGCGCACCATCTCCGTCGCGGCCGCCGCCGGATCGGCGCACGCCGGATGCGCGGCTGCCTCGGCCAGGCCGGCGCGTTGGAGCTCTGCCGCGATCACGGCGGCGAGGGCTGTTTCGTCGTCCGACCTGGCTTTTTCCAGGCATCGGTGCAAGCAGTCACCAGCGACGCCGCCGGCGGCGAAGCCGTGCACGCCGCGATCGCCCGGCATCGGGGCGGACGCTTGGGCGTCGCGATCGGGACGTTCCTCGGTCGAGCCGCGCGTGACGGCGGTGAAGCTCGCCACCGACCAGCCGCCGCGCCCCGGATCGAACGGATCCGGCGGCGGTAATGGAGACGGGGGCAACGGTGACGCTGGCGGCAGGGCGGCGGCGGCAACCAGCCTGGGCAAGCCCGCAACCGCGCTCGTCCGTATGCTGTCCGGGTGGCGATCGACCAACGCCTCCAGGCCAAGGCGAGGTTGCTTGAGGTCCATCCGGGCCAGGACCGCCACCGGATCGCTGCCCACATCCGGGCGCTCCAGCAACCAGTCGAGCGCGGAGACACCCGGATCCCTGCCGATCGGCCCCGCCGCCACCGCGACGTAGCAGCGTTCCCTGGCGCGGGTCAGCGCGACGTAGGTCAGGCGCAGGTCTTCGGCCAGGCGTTGGGCCTGAAGCCGGTCGGTGGCGGCCTCCGCCTCGTCGCTGTCGACCAGCAGCAACGTCGCCGTGCCGTCGCGGTCGCGCAGCAGCCGGGCCGGGCCGCGCTCTTCACGCGCTTGCCACAGGAAGGGGCAGAACACCACCGGCCACTCCAGACCCTTGGATTTATGCAGGGTGACGATCTGCACCGCGCTGCCATCGCGTTCGAGGCGGAGCTGTCGTCGCTCGTCACGGGCATCATCGTCCTGCCCGGCGGCGGTCAGCCAGGCGAGCTGTCCCGCCGGCGCGCGGCCGTCCGCGATGGCGGCTTCGGCCAGCAGTTCCGCGACATGGCGGTAGTCGGTTAGTCGGCGTTCGCCGCCGACCTCCTGCGCGAGCCGGGCGGTGGTGCCAAACCGAGCATCGACCGCGCGCCTCAGCGCGAGCGCGCCGAAGCGCGTCCAGATCAGCGACCAATTGGCGAATTCCTGGATCAGGCGCTGCCATCCGACCACGTCAGCTTCCAGGGTCGCGACGCGATCGGCCGGGAATCCCAGCATCGGCGTGGCGAGCGCGGCGCGCAGGCGGCCGGCGTCGCGTGGATCGAGCACCGCCGTCAACAGGGCGCGCCAATCGGCGGCGGCGGGCCCACCGGCCACATCGCCGGTCGACCCGAGCACGGCGGTGATGCCCGCCGCGCGCAGGCGATCCTGCACCGCCTGCGCCTGGCGGTGGGTAGAGACCAGCACCGCGCAGTGTTGCGGCAAGAGCGGCGCGTTTCCCAGGCGGATGCTGCCAGACAGCAGATGCACCAGCTCCTCCGCCAAGCGGTCGAGCACCTGCGCGGCGGCGCCGTCCTTGCCGCTTTGGGCCGGGATCGACCACCACTCCAGGGCGACGCGATCGTCGCCGGACAAGTCCCCATGGTCGCGCGCCGGCGTCACCACCGGCACCGTGATGCGCGGGTCGAACAGCGGCGCGAGGCCGGCGAACAACGCGCCCACCGCGGCGACCATGGCCGGGGCGCTGCGCCAGTTGCGATCCATGCTGGCGGTCAGGGTCGCGCGCGCGGCGAGGGCGAGATAGGTTTCGAGATCCGCGCCGCGAAAAGCGTAAATCGCCTGCTTGGGATCGCCGATCAGGATGAGCGGCCGATCGCGGAAGGCGGTGGTGAAGATCGCCGCCTGCACCGGATCCGTGTCCTGCGCCTCGTCGATGAGCGCAAGGTCGTAGTGCGCCTGGATGACCGCCGCGACGCCGGGTCCGCGCAGCGGATCCGCGAGTGCTGTCGCCAGGCGGCGCAGCAGATCGTCGAAGGTCATCACCTGGTCGGCTGCCTTGGCGGTTTCCATCCGCCGATCGACCTCGGCGACGCCTGTCGCCAGCCAGGCCCGATGGACGGCATCGGCCGCGTCGGCGCACCGGCCCGCCGCAGTGAAGACGGCGTGGGTGATGGGGAAGGGTTGCTTGTGCTTGGTGCGGTTGCGGCCTTCGATCAGGCGCGCCGGCGCCAGATCGGCGGCGATGGCGAGAAACGGGCGCAACCGCGCCGGTGCGGACGACAACGCCTGGAACGCGGCGAGGGTGGTCGGCAGCGCGGTGTCGCTCAGCGGCGAGTCCTTCTTCCACGCCTTGCTCGCGGCCCACGCCAACAGCGCATCCCGTTCGTCACGCCACGTCTGGACGACGGCCTGCACGGCGGATTCCAGGTCGCGCCGCGCGGCGGCCAGCGGGACGGGTGCCGGGCTCCACCGGGTTCCGGGCAGACGATGCGCGAGGCGATGCAGGTCGGCGATCAGGTCCGGCGACCAGGCGCGGGCGATCGCGAGTTCTGCCAGCAGCGGATCGTGCGGCACGCTGGCGCGCCACCAGTCGCGCGCCGCCGCTGCGGTCAGGTCGTCACCCGCGCCGGTCAACTCGGCACCGAACGGCATGGCGCAGGCGAAGGCGGCCTGGTCGAGGATGCGCTTGCAGAAGCCGTGGATGGTGTGGATCGCGAGGTCGTCGCCGGCGGCCAGCGCCGCCGCCAACCGGCGTGCGACCGGGATCGCACCGCCGTACTCGCGCACCGCCTGGGCGACCACCGGGGCAACCGCGCGCTCATCGTCGCTCGCGGCGAGTATGACCGGATCGGCGCCAGGATCCGCGCGCAGGCGACCGGCCAGTTCGCGTCCGGCGGCCAGGAAGCGGCGCACGCGGTCGACCAGTTCGGCCGTCGCGGCCTCGGTGAAGGTCACGGCGAGAATGCGGCCGATGGACTCGACCCGGCCTTCAGCGACCAGGCGCACGATCAGCGCCGCGAGCGAGAACGTCTTGCCGGTGCCGGCGCTGGCTTCGATCACCGAAACGCCGGGAGTGATCGGGAAGTCCGTGATCCGAAATGGTGCGCCGGCGGTGGGGGCGGCGGTGACGGTGGAAACGGTTGCGTTCATCCCGGCGGACTCGGGAGCCGGAGCGTAAGTCAGCGCCGATGGCGCCGGCGGGCGCTGATCGCCGGGCGGCCCGGACGGGTTTCGTCGCCCGGCTTGGCTGGCACCTGCTCGTCGGTGGGGACGGCGGAGTCTTCGTGGGTGGCGTCAGCTCCGGTCACGGGAGGCAGCTCGTCGGTGCCGACCGCGTCCATCACGCCGAAGACGCGATCCTGGCGATTCTTGTCCAGGCCCCGGGCCGGAAGGGGTGGCAGGACGGTGTCGGGATCGGCTTCCATCTGGAGCAGCCGGCGCAGGGCGGCGACCTCAGAGTCGATGAGCGCGACCTGTTGCCGCAGGCTGCGCCAGCGGTCGATGCTCGCCGGGTCGATGTCCTGCGGGGTCAAGCTGACGGCTTCGCCTTGCAGCATCGCGGTGATGACGTGCGGTCGGATCCCGAAGCCGTTGGTCAGCGACAGCCGTCCGGCCTGCAACAGCAGCGCGTGGCGCTCAGTTTCTAGTTCCTTCAGGCGGGCGCGTTCGGCGCGGCCGCTGAAAACGC
Source organism: Candidatus Kuenenia stuttgartensis (assembly GCA_945876185.1). Taxonomy (GTDB): domain Bacteria; phylum Planctomycetota; class UBA11346; order UBA11346; family UBA11346; genus BJHQ01. Next base: position 7,949 of record CAMCMZ010000087.1, read on the forward strand.
CGGTGACCCGGCCGAACAGGCTCTTGCGGGTACTGTCGCTCTTGATCGCCGGCTGGGTCGCGCTGATCCGGTTGCGGCGGCGGTGGCGGTCGGAATCCGATTCGGCAGCGGTCTTCTTTCCGTCGTCCGCTGCGCATCCGGGTGCCGGTTGCTGGCGCGCCGGAGAAATATCTGCAGTTTCCTGCGTGTCAGAATCTGGCGGGGTGGGTTCGACCACCTGGATTGCCTCGGGACGGAAGTCGGCGGTCTCGATCTTGTCGGCCGGATTGGTTGCTGCGACCAAACCTGCAACCTGCTGCGGCGAGAAGTCGACCGTGGCGATGCGGTCGTTGGCGACCGTGTCCCGATTGGGTTGCTGTGCCCCCGGAGACCCCGCAGCGCCCACAGCGCCCGGATCAGTTGATTTCCGCCGTTCCAGGGCCTCAGCATCGACGACAATGCGGAATTCCAGGCCACCGATGGTGATGGTGTCGGCGCGGTTGAGGTCGCCCTTTTCCACCAGGATGCCGTTGAGGTACAACCGCCGGCGCGACCGGTTGGTCACCACCGGGCGACCATCGACCAGGGCGAAGTCGACCGATCCGTCAGGCGAGCCTTCCTGGCGCACGGCGATGGACAGCGGCTTGTCGGCGCGGATCGGCAGACGCCGACCCGGCTTGGGGCCGTTGACGCATTCGAGGTGGATGGCCATGGGGTGGAAAGCTCGCGGCGGCTCATATTGGCGACCTCCCCGGCCATGCTAGCGTCGATCTGTGCCTGAGCTTCCTGAGGTCGAAACCGTCCGCGCCGGCCTGGAACGGATCCTGGGCAGCGCCAGCGTGATCGCCCGCATCACCTCCAGCGGGGCGAAGCTGCGCCGGCCGCTACCGCGTGGTTTGGCGCAACGCTTCGCGGGCCAACCGATCTCTGACGTGAAGCGACGCGCGAAATACCTGCTCTTCACCACACCGGTCGGCAGCCTGCTCAGTCATCTCGGGATGACCGGATCGTGGCGGCTCGCACCGCAGGGTGACGACCGGCCGCACGACCACGTCGCCCTCTTCCTGACCGATGGCCGGCGCCTGGTCTTCCGCGATCCCCGTCGCTTCGGCTTGGTCGGTTTCGTCCCGCCGGATGGCCGCCATCCGTGCCTGGACGGACTCGGCCCGGAACCGCTCGGCCCTGCATTCACCGCCGCTTATCTGACCGATCGCTGCCACGGCCGGCGCACCCCGATCAAGGTCCTGATCATGGACCAGGCTGAGGTCGTTGGCGTCGGCAACATCTACGCCCAGGAGGCACTCTTCCGCGCCGGCATCAGCCCGCGCCGCCAGGCCGGCCGGATCCCGCGCGCTGCACTTGCCAGCTTGGTCGACGAGATCCGCGCCATCCTGGCTGAGGCCATCGCGGGCGGGGGCACGACGATCAACGACTACCGGCAGGCGGACGGCAACTCCGGCTGGTTCCAACTCGACCTGTCGGTGTACGGTCGGGGCGGAGAGGCTTGCCGGACGTGCTCATCCACCTTGAAAACAGCGGCGATTGGGGGACGGACGACGGCGTGGTGTTCGGTCTGCCAAAGGTAACAGCAGTCATCGGCGCGCAGGCCTGTCCAATCAGTGTTCGATTCCGGTTGGCATCCACGAGCCGTCGCCTCAAACCACCCCCCTCACACCTGCGCCGGATCGTTTGCACGACGGTCCGGCCATCGTCTTCCGCCCAACCGACCAGGAGAACGCATGTCCGCTTCGCCCGCCGCTGACGGCCTCTACCACGCCCCCAACCGCGTCAGTCACGGGGCGCTCATCCCCGATCTCGCGACCTACCAGCGGATGTACGCGGAAAGCTTGAGCGATTCCGATGGTTTCTGGGGCCGGATGGCGCGCGAGCACCTGAGCTGGCAACATGACTTCCGCGAGGTCAGCGACAACGATTGGACCCAGGGCCAGGTCGGCTGGTTCCTGGGCGGCAAGCTGAACGTGTGCGAGAACTGCGTCGACCGCCATGTGAAGACCAAGGGCGACCAGGCGGCGATCATCTGGGAAGGCGACGAGCCGGGGCTGACCCGCACCATCACCTACCGCGAACTCCAGCGCCAGGTCTGCCGCATGGCGAACGTGCTGCGCCACCACGGCCTGCGCAAAGGCGACCGGGTCGCAATCTACATGCCGATGATCCCCGAGGCGGCCTACGCGATGCTGGCGTGCACCCGACTCGGGCTGGTCCACAGCGTGATCTTCGCCGGGTTTTCAGCCGAAAGCGTGCGCGATCGCATTCTTGATGCACGCTGCAAGGCGGTGATTACCGCCGACGAGGGCCTGCGCGCGCGCAAGACCATCCCGCTCAAGCGCACCGTCGACGAGGCGGTGATGGCCTGCCCGACGGTGCAGCACGTCTTCGTGGTCAAGCGCACCGGCGGCAAGATCCCGTTCTACGCCCCGCGCGACGTGTGGATCGATGAACTGATGGCGCAGGAACGGCCCTACTGCCCGATCGAGCACATGGACAGCGAGGACACCATGTTCCTGCTGTATACCTCGGGTTCGACCGGAAAGCCCAAAGGCATCGCCCACACCACCGCCGGCTACCTGCTCGGTGCCGCGATGTCGATGAAGTACGTCTTTGACTACCGCCCCGGCGACATCTTCGCCTGCATGGCCGACATCGGCTGGGTCACCGGGCACAGCTACGTCCTTTATGGCCCGCTCTGCAACGGCGCGACCACCGTGATGTTCGAGTCCATCCCGACCTACCCCGACGCCGGCCGTTATTGGGACGTGGTGCAGCGCCATAAAATCACCCAGTTCTACACCGCGCCCACTGCGATCCGCGCCATCATGCGCGAGGGCGACCAGTGGCCGAAGAAGTACGACCGCAGCAGCCTGCGCGTACTCGGATCCGTTGGCGAACCGATCAATCCCGAGGCCTGGCGCTGGTACTACGACGTGATCGGCGAGGGTCGCTGCCAGATCGTCGACACCTTCTGGCAGACCGAGACCGGCGCGATCATGATCACGCCGCTGCCGGCCGCGATCGCGACCAAGCCCGGCTCAGCCACCCTGCCCTTCTTCGGGGTCGAGCCGGTGGTGCTCGACGACAAGGGCAACGAACTCGCCGGCAACGACGTGACCGGCATCCTTTGCTTCAAGCGGCCGTGGCCGGCGATGGCGCGCACGATCCAGAACGACCACCAGCGCTTCGTCGAAACCTATCTGAAACCCTATCCGGGCTACTATTTCACCGGCGACGGCTGCCGCCGCGATGCGGACGGATATTGGTGGATCACCGGCCGCGTCGACGACGTGATCAATGTCAGCGGCCACCGCATGGGCACCGCCGAGGTCGAGAGCGCCCTGGTCACCCATCCCGGCTGCGCCGAGGCCGCCGTTTGCGGCTACCCGCACGAGATCAAGGGCCAGGGCATCTTCGCCTACGTGCTGTTGAAAGATGGCTACGAAGAGACGCCCGAACTCATCGGCGAACTGCGCAACGAGGTCCGCCACCACATCGGCCCGATCGCCACGCCGGATGTCATCCTGGTCGCGCCCGGCCTGCCCAAGACGCGTTCAGGCAAGATCATGCGCCGCATCCTGCGCAAGATCGCTGCGGACGAGACCGACAACCTGGGCGACACCAGCACCCTCGCAGATCCCGGCGTGGTGCAGTTGTTGATCGAGAAGCGCCGCAGTCTGAAATGAGGTCGGAATTCCGATCGTAGTGTCGATTCGCTGTGTACTTCAGTCCTCAGTCCTCCTGTCAGAACAGGAGGACTGAACGTTTCGTGGAACACGCTCGATGACAAAAAAACCGCCCGGTCTTGTGGACCGGGCGGTTGGGAAAAAATCCTGGCGGCTACCTACTTTCCCCTTGCGAGTATCATCGGCTCCAGTGGGCTTAACGTCCGTGTTCGGAATGGGAACGGGTGTGACTCCACCGATATGACCACCAGGAAATTGGTAAGGAGCAAAGGTCGTCGTCAGATC
>CAMCMZ010000088.1 GCA_945876185.1 Candidatus Kuenenia stuttgartensis
CTTATCCGACGAGCGAATGCCGCGATCATCTCCGTCATCCGATGGATGCTGAAGCAAAGACTGGGACGATGCTACCGGCGAAAGCCGCTGCATCCGTATGCAAGAACCCTGTAAAATTATTAGAAATTAAATCAATGCCATTGGGGTCACCACTTCGTTGTTGAGTACGCTGCCATCATCCTGGACCAGCGGGCCCCAGAAGATCGCCTGTCCTTTGAACGGGATGGTGCTGTACGAGCGATAACCGAACTGGGAGGTGGTGGTGCCGCCGGGGTTCGAGCTGTTCAGCCGCGCCCAGGAGACGAACGTGCCGATGCCGCCATCACCGACATCGGTGACGGCTGAAAGGGTGGAGGAAAGGGCGGTGGCAAGGATGCCGCCGACCAGGATCGAAGTGCGCATGATGGCTCCGTTTGAAGCAACGGTGTGGGTGGGCCGCTCTCATAGGGGGGTCTTGCTTGAGAGTCAGGCAGGTGATTGAGTCACTGCACAGGTTGCCACATATGACTGAGCCTGCGTCGCTTGTAACCTTTTGTTATCAAGTCGTTGTTAATAAATGATATATTGCTCGATTGCAGGCGATTCCTGCATCGAGCCAGCCACCATGACTGACGACTTGCATCGCTGGCCAACGACCTTGTCCTATTCGTGCAGACGAACCGCTGCACGACCCACCTGCGTACGACCCCGAAAGCCGATCATGCTCTACGGATGCGCCTTCCACCGTCTGCTCCTGCCGTCCCTGCTGGTTTGCGTCCTGATCGCGGCCGAACCACCAACCATCGCAGTGGTCGGCCTGTGCGTCGCCCAGCATCCCGCGAATCCGGCCGAGCTGGTTCCGTTCGCTTCCATGCCAGGCACTCGCATTGCCCTGCGGGTCACGATCAGTGAGGGCGTCATCCTGGGCATCGATCGGCGGGCGAGCCGGATCGACCGCCTGGCGGACGACCGTGGCACCGATCTCACCCGCAGTCCCGTCCCCGTCGATCAGGACTCCCCACGCCTGCCTCCAGCACAGCCGTCGCCGACGCCCACCGCCACGCTCGTCGAAGTCCATGGTCCGGGTCTGCCGGTTGCCGGTGCCACCGGGGTCCGGGTGGTCGGCCACCTGCGCTTGCGCCTCGGCAACGGTGAACGCCAGGAACGCATCGCCCTGGCGGCGCTTGCGCCACGCACGCCCCTGCGCATCGGCCCCGCGACGCTGGTGGTGGCGAGTTTCGGCAAGCAGGACGCCGAGGATTCTGCCTGGACGCTCGCCATCGACGGCGTCACGAACGAGGACGCGGTGCGCTCCATGAAGTTCCTCGACGCCGCCGGCAAACCAATCGCGGCCGATTATTTCCAGAATCTTTCCGTGCAGGAGGCCACCGGCCATGTCCAGCACCTGTATTCCTTCACCGGGGCCACCGCCCCGACGATTGCTGGCGTCGAGGCGACCTACGTCAGCGAGGTGAAGGATCTCGACGTGCCAGTCGATGTCACCGCCACGCTCACCCCGGCGCCCATGCCCGCCGTGGTTCCGATGGGCAAGGCGGGCAAGGACCTCTGATCAATTCCTTGGATTCGCGCCCGACGACGCAGCGGCCGTCGCGGCGGCGGCGTCGCTGCTGACTGCGGCCTGGCGCTGGTCGGGGTCGAGGATCGAGGTGATGCGGACGCCGAAGTTCTCGTCGACCACCACCACCTCGCCGCGCGCGAGCAGCTTGCCATTGACCAGGATGTCGAGCGGTTCACCGGCCAGGCGGTCGAGTTCGAGCACTTTGCCAGGCGTCAGTTCCATGATGTCCTGCACCAGCATTTCGGTACGACCGAGTTCGACCGTCAGCACGACCTCGATGTCACGCACCATTTCCAGGCTGGGTTTGGCCGGCGACACGTCGCCGGCCCCGGACAGATCGGGCAGCACCGCCGGCTTCACCCCGGCCTCGGCGTTCGCGGATGGGTTTTCATCAGCCATGAGTCATTCCTTGTCCTTCGGGGTCTTGCCGGCCGGGAATACCTGCTGCACCAAAAGCGCCGTGTGCTTGCCGATCCGCCCGGCCTTGCCGGCGCAGCGCATGCGGTGGTCGACGAAGGCGGTGGCGGGTGCGTCGGAACGCTGATCGAGCACCAGCACGTCGCCGACCTTCATCGCCATGATGTCAGCAAGGGTGACCTTGGCGTTGCCGAGTTCGACCCGAAACGGCATCGTGGTGTGCTTGACCACGCGGCTGATGTTGCGGCGCTGATCCGGGGTCTGGTCGCGCTTCATCGCGGCGAAGCGGAACTGGTTGCCCAGGCGGGCCATGATCGATTCGAGGCTGATGAAGGGCAGGCAGAAGCAGATCTCGCCCGGTTCGATCTCGCCCGGGGCGCTGACCGAAAAGGTCGACACCAACACCACTTCCGAACTCGGAATGACCTGGACGAACTGCGGATCCATCTCGCGCGCCTCGACTTCCGGCTTGAACTCGACCAGTTCGGACCAGCCGCTAGCGAAGCGCTCCATGCCCCGCCGCACCACGTTGTCGAGCAGGCTCTGCTCGATGGTGGTCAGCGCCCGCACCTTATCGAGCGGCTTGCCGGGGCCGCCGAGCATGCGGTCGATGAGGCTGAAGGCGAGTTTCATGTCGACCGTGCACAGGCCGCGTTCGGGCAGCGGCGCGACGGAAAGCACGTTGATCACCGTCGGGTTGGGCAGCGAGTTGCGGAAGACCTCGAAGGTGAGTTCGCCGAGCGAGACGATGTTGACCTCCAGGTTGATGCGCAGGTAGGTGCTGAGCACCATGGTCATGCTCTGGGCGATGGATTCGTGCATGCGCTGGAGGGCGCGCAACTGCTCGCCGGAAAGCTTGTTCGGGCGCACGAAGTCGTACTCGACGACGTGCTTCTCCTTCTTGCGTTTGCCGGCGCTCGCGTCGCTGACCGTGGACAGCAGCGCATCGAGCTCTTCGGCGGATAGGAATTCGTCGGCCATGGAGTCCTCACTGCACCAGCAGGCCGTTGATGGTGACCTTGTGGACGATGCGCTTGTCCTTGGCGAGATCCGGGAACAGCTCGCGCAGGTGACGCTCGACGATCTCGGTGAAGCCCTTCTCAAGCTGTTTGTAGATCGTGTTCGAACTGAACTCTTCAAGCTGGTAGGTCTTGAGATGCTCCTCAATCGAGGCCTGGAGGATGCGCTTTACCTCACCGCCTTCGTCGCCGCCCCCGCCGCCGTGGCCACCCCCGCCGCCGTGGCCACCCCCACCGCCGCCCATGAATTTCTTCAGGACGTCGCTGGCGATGCGCATGCTGCACTTCATCACGACGTACTTGCGCCCGCCCTGGCCGGTGACGTTGCTCTTGAGGTCGTCGAGCATGAGTTCGCCAGTGGAATGTAGCAGGGTCTCGCCATGTCCGCCCTTGGGGTCCTTGCCGTGCGCCGCCGCAGGGGCTCCGTGGGCGTCGCCGCCGGCTGCCGTCGCGTCGGTCGCAGCGGGCTTGGCGATGATGAGTCCCGGCAACCACATGCCCAGGCCGACGCCGACGCCGACCAGCACCACCCCAGCCAGCACGGGGCCGGCCAGCGCCTTGATGCCGCCACCGCCAGCCGCTGCTGCGGTTTCGGCTGGCTTGGCTTTGTCCTTCTTGTCGTCCTTCTTGTCCTCTTTTTTATCTTCTTTGGCGGTATCAGACATGGGTGGAACCTCCGGTACAGTCTACTTCGACCCGGCGCCGGGGGCCACGGCGGGCTGGGGGATGTTGGCCGCGACCGGCTTGTCGGCCGCCAGGATGCGCTGGACCTCCAACTCGCGCTTGGGATCGCTGGTGCGCAGACGTTCGAGGATCTCGGCGCGTTTCTTGAGCTGCCCCCCGCCCTGGCCCATCGCGGTGAGCACATCGGCGACCTCCTGCGCGGTCGAGGTGGCCAGATAGCCCATGACCTGCTCCGCCGGCATGAAGCCGTACAACTGCGCCATGAACTGGATGGTGTCGCTGCCCTTGCTCTTGAGATCGACGCGCATGAGTTCGCGGTGAATGGCGAGGGCGATGCCGGGCGATTCCGCGTCCTGCGCCGCGACCACCAGCAGGCGGGCGGCCTTCTTGCCATCCATCACGGCCAGATAACCGGCGATCTCGCGCGGCTCCATCCGGCGCAGGGTCAGCCAGGCATTGTCCTTCATCTGCTCGAAGAGTTTCGCCTGGTCGCGCAGGCGGGCGCGTTCGGCTTCGCCGATGACGTTCACCTTCGCCTGCGCGTCGGCCTGGATGCCGGCCCAGCGCGCCTGCTCGGCGCTGAGCGTCTTTTCGCGCTCGGCCAGGGCCTGTTCGCGCTCCTGCAAACGCGTCTGCAGGCGGATCAACTCGGCGCGGGCCTGCTGCACCTCGGAGGCCTGACGGTCGAGGAGGATGCGGTTCTCGTCGAGCGACTGGCGCGTGCGCTTCAATTCCGCCACGAACTGGGTCGCCCGTGAGGCGTTTGCGAGTTCGGCGATGTGGGTGAGCAGCGCCTCTTCGTCGGCCGGGCGGTCGACGCCTGCGTCACCGTGGCTCGTGGCGCCATGGCCGGCTGCGCCGTGCCCGCCACGTTGTTCAGCCGGTTCGTCCTTGCGATTTTTCATAGCCTCCAGCCAGGCGAGTTCTTCCGGCGACAGCACCAGGCTGCGGACTTTTTCCGGCGAGATCGTGCCGTTGCCGCGCATGACCGAGAGCATGGTGACCCCACCCGCGAGCAGCACGACGGCGATCGCGGCCAGGCCGTAGACGAGCGTGCGGATGAAGCCGCTCATGCGCTCGCCAGGCTTGCGTTCTGACGCAGGCCGAATTCATCCATGATGCGCGCTTCCATGCGCTGCTCGCGCCGGGTGGTCAGCTCCTGGTCGCGGTTGCGCAATTCCTTGATCGCCAGGGTCTGGCGGTGTGCCTCGGTCAGGGCGGTGCGGGTGGATTCGATGTCGCGGTCGACCACGCCGAGGCGGGTCTTGAGCTGCACGACCTCCTCGGCCTTGGCGCGCCAGAACAGGGAGTACTGATCGCGCAGGGCAACCGGCGAGGCTGCGGCGCCGGCTACGACTGCGGCTCGTTCCGCCGATGCGATGCTCGCGTCGATCTCCTGGCGCAGCCGTTCGAGCTGGCCGAGCGTGCGTTTGATCGCGTCCTCGTTGCGCACGAGCATGGCGTGGAGGGCTTCGAAGCGGGGTTTGCTGGCGAGGGACATGGCTGCTCCGATCAGGCGGGTTCGCCGATGGCGGTGCGAAGGAGGTCTACTGCAGCCGTACGCGCAAACCGCGCGCCAATGTCCTGACGGATGAAGTCCTGGATGCGGGGATACGCGGCGATGGCGCGGTCGAGCTTGGCGTCGGTGCCCTTGCGGTAGGCCCCGACCTCGACCAGGTCGCGCACCCGTTCGAACTCGCTCCAGAGTTCCCGCGAGCGCAGCGCCAGGCGATATTCCGCGTTCGGCACCAGATCGACGAGCAGGCGACTGATCGACATGGTTGGATCGATCGACGGGTAGATCGCCTGGCCGGCGAGCTTGCGCGACAGGTACAGGTGCCCGTCGAGGATGGCGCGCACCGCGTCGGCGACGGGGTCGTTCTCCTCATCGGTATCAGTCAGCACGGTGTAGAACGCGGTGATCGACCCGGCCCGGCCAGTGGCGGGATCGACCGCCCCCGTGCCGGAACGCTCCAACAGGCGCGGCAGGATGGCGAAGGCGCTGGGCGGATAGCCGCGCGTCACCGGTGGTTCGCCAGCGGCAAGACCGATCTCGCGCTGGGCGTGGCAGAGCCGGGTGAGCGAGTCCATCATCAGCAGGACATCCAGCCCGGCATCACGGAAATGCTCGGCCACCGCGTGGGCGGCGTAGGCCGCTGACAACCGTTCGACGGCTGGCCGGTCGCTGGTCGCGGCGATCACCACGCTGCGCGCGGCGCCTTCCGGCCCGAGCGCCTTGGTGATGAACTCGCCGACCTCGCGCCCGCGTTCACCGACCAGGGCGATCACGTTCACGTCAGCGCGCGCGTGCTTGGCCATCTCGCCCATCAAGGTGGACTTGCCCACCCCGGATCCGGCGAAGATGCCCATGCGCTGGCCCTTGCCGACGGTGAACAGGGTGTCGACGGATTTCAGGCCGGTTTCAAGAATCTGGCTGATCGGCGCGCGCGACAGCGCCGCCGGCGGTTCGCCCTGGATGGCCCGGCGCGACGCGCCGACGATCGGCCCGCGGCCATCCAGCGGCCGGCCAACGCCATCGACCACCCGACCGATCAGCCCCGGTCCGACCGGCACCGCGATCGGCCCACCGCAGGCGATGACCTGATCGCCCGGGCGTACGCCGTCCAACCGCCCCAACGGTTGCAGGATGATCTCGCCCTCGCGGAAACCGGTCACCACCGCCATGCGCTCTCCGGCCTGGGTCTGGATGGTGCAGGTATCGCCCAACGGCAGACCCGGACCGGACGCGACCACCGCCAGACCCACCACCCGCAGCACGACGCCGGACGCCCGAAAGACCGGGGTCTGCTCCAGCAGTTGGTGGTAGCGGTCGAAAGAAAGCATTGGTCCGCCTGGGTTTACGAGAAGAAGCGAATCCGGCCCGATCCCTGGGCGCTTGTCGCCGCCGTCGACGCGCGTTGTCGCGGTCCGCAGCATCCGGCCCGGGATGGGGGAGGATCCGATTGGCTAACGCAGCCCTCGTGCCACTTTTTCAGCGGGACGCTGTCCCGCCACACGGCCAACAAGCTACTGGACCAACATGTCGGCGGGCGGCGGGTTTGCCCCAGGGTAAGAGCCCGCCCAGTCGCCACGAAAGCCCCCACCGGGTGTGCCGGCGAAGGAAGAAAATTGGGGCGGCCAAGTGGCAGATCAACGCCACGCGGCTCCACTGATGCGTTACTTCCGCACTACGACTGGATGTTGGTAACTGCGTTTTCTAGGATGATTTTTGTGGAATATACAGATCGCAACGCCATTGCCCCCCTCCAGTATCGCTTCTTCGCGTTCACGGCGCCGCTGTGAAGGTGGCCAGTGTTAGCCGGCCATCTTTCCAGGTGATTCGCTGTTTGCCGGCGAGGATGGTGTCGCCCTCGGTCTTCACCTCGGGATGGTTGCCATCGGGGGTGATGGTGAGCACCACAAAGGCAGTGTCTCCAATCTTAACCGGGGTCGCTTTGGCTGCCTTGGCCTTGCCGACATCGGCTTTGCCGCCCGTGACGACGACCAGGGTCTCGGCGCCACTGGTACCGCTGTAATCAACCGCGATGGCCTTGCCTTGTTCAGTAGCGACCTGGCCAGAGCCATCCTTGCCGGGACGGTAGTCGCTGATATCGCCGTTGACACCGGGCAGCGTTAAGCGCAGGCCCCGACCCCAAACCATAACTTCGGAAGGCCTCAACTTTTTGCCTCGGGTCAGGCCTAGCATGGAAACCACGGTGTCGTCCTTGTCTTGCCAACGATTGCGGAAAACCACGTATTGAAAGCGGGTATCGCGGTGAACTTTGGGCAAAACCGTCTCGGGATTTTTTGCGGCCTGACCAAAAGGCCAGTTGATCAAGGCCAACATAGGCCGATGCGGATATGGGCTGATGGTGTCAAAGGTGCGTTTCCCTGCATCTGGTTCAATAAAATTTTCAAACATCCATAACAAGGCCGGTTTGTGCTCGTCGCGAACAAGGCCAAAACCCTGAACAAATTGCCCACCACGGGAAAGCCCGTCGCGAAGAGAATGAAACTCAGCACTTCCATAACTGCCACCCATGGCGCTGCGGTAGGGGTAGATGGCAGGTGAGCCAATGAGTTCCCAGACCCGCAGCAAGGTCAGATTCTCAAAGTTGGGCCTCGGTGCGCGATAATCACGGCCCAAAGCCGAGCGCATGGCCTGAATGCAAGGAACAAAGGCGGTGTCGGTGCCAATTTGCCCCGGACCGTGACCTTCGGCGAAAAAACCACCATCACCAAAGCCTGTGGTCACCGCACGTTCGATCTGGACTTGCAAGGCGCGAAGGTACCGAGTGGTGAGAGCGCTATCGACGCCCTCATCATCAAGGACTGCCATGACGGCAAGGCCGGAGCCACCGATGATGGGACCAAAATGGTTGCTTGCGGGGCCGTGTGCGGGAGAGAGCAACATGCGCCGAAGGCTGATGCCCTCAGTTGCTGGTTTGGCATCTGGATCAATTTCTCCCTCAATTTTTGTTGTCGATACTGTACTGGATACTGGGGATTTTGGGTCAGCAATTTCATCATAATTGAGCAGCGCCTGAGCCATTTTCTTGCGGAAATCAGCCGGCCAGGCATCGTAGCACAGATCATAGGCGACCGCATACCAGCCGAGGGTCGGACCGGCGCGCAACTGACCATTGGGAAACTTCCAACTATAACGTTCATCCAGATCACGTTGGCCATTCCAGGCCAACTCAACACACTGGCGAGCAAGGTCGGCGTACTTGGTTTCGCCGGTGATCTGGTACAGGAATCCAAAACCAGCGGCATGCGAAATGGTGTAGGAACCAAGCGGAGCCGCAAACTTTTTGCCACTATACGCACGTTCAGATGGGTTCAGATCCTTGGGCAGCGATTGCCCGTCACTGCCGTTGAGCAGTTGGCGAAGCCGTGCGACAATCTGTTGGCCTTCGGGCGTGGCAGCACGTTGGCGCAGGGTTGCGACATCTGCTTTGCGGAAAAACAATCGTGGGTGTTCGCCCGGTTCGATCGGTTTCCAACCTGGCACTGTGGTGAACCACGGACGTGGATCAGCGGCATATCGATTGATTTGAATCCCAGGATTGGCACTGCCCTCAAGCAAACCCTCAGAGGTGAAGGCTTCGCCAGGGCCCGAAAGCGGACGAAAGGTCGCCTTCCAGCGGCCTGTCACCATGCCCTGCACCCGGCCGCCGCTAAAGGTCACTTCGGCGCTCAGCATCTCGCCATCCAAAGAAAGCACGGGGAAAGTGGCGACCCCTTGAAACCCATCACGATCAATACTTGTTGCAGTTGGGACTTGTTGGTATTCATCGCCAAAAGGCTTATGATGTGCGTCAGTGTAAGAGGTAATCGCCGAGATCGGTTTGCCATCGCGCAGACCGATGGACAACGACAGCTTTCGAGCGCCATCGATTGGCCTGCCACCAGGAAGAAAAACGTGCAAAGTCATTGCCAAAATCATCTCTGGAACAGTTTTGATATCGGTCGGTCCAATGGCTCCGCCAATGGAACCCTGGCGTGGGGCCGGGTCATAGGAGCCATCAGCATCGCCGGTAATCGCCTCTCGTTGATACGTGCCGCTGACTGAGGCCATGGCGTTGGCGTCTTTTTCCGGTTTTGGACCGGTAGTAAAATCGACCTGAACCCGGACTTCTCTGGCCTTGTGATCAACGGGGATCCAAGGATCAGGGGCGATATGAATCACTATCAGCCCACTATGCCTACCATCTTTGGCCACCAGTTTGCTCATATCGACAACATGCTTGCTGGTATTGAATCGGTTCGCACCATTGTATCCAGTCGAGGCCGTGGCCCCGATCCATCGACCATCACGGCGAATGGCATAGACATTCATCCGTCCATCGGCTTTGAGCAAACCTGTCAAAGAAATCCCCCAACAGGCGTCTTCGGGGCTACGCTCGACGCTTGGGGTTTCGGCGGCGGAAAGGACGCCAATGAGCGTCGCGAGAAGAAACGGAAGAAATGCTTGGTGCATGGCAAGGCCCTTGGGTGAATTTATGAGAGCTTATGGGAAATAATGACTACAAGGTCGAGGCGACTCTGTTGACCATTGCCATTGCGCTAAGGAATTGGTCAGTGATACACGCATATTTACAGTGATATAACCTGGCTAGGGGCCTGGTCTGCTGATCGACGACCACGCCGTAATAAATAGTGGAACGAGGACGGCTCTGCCGCCTGGATAGGCCATGATTCCAGGGACCACAGGCCGATCCGATCTCCTCACCCGATTGATGCCAGCGGGAAATTCACCAATCCTTTTACCCGGGCCAGCTTGCTGAAAAATGCGAGGCTCGTTTGCGAGCTTTAGGTTGATTGATGGGCATCATCAATCCGCCATTTTGCCATGGCGTTCGTGCCGACGATCCCGACACCGTGGTCATCGACCACTCACGCTGTGCCAACCTTACCGTCAGGCTCACTCTCCGTTGGCCATTGGCGAACAGCGCAAAATCGCCATCGCAGTCGCCTACTCCGGATCGTTGACTTGGCCGTTGAGCGCGGTGGTCGCGGTCCGGCCGCCGCTGTAGGTTCCGACCAGGCGGCCGCGGAGGTATGAGACCTTGAGCGTGATCGGCAGCGCCCCGGCCGGCTGGTCCGTCGGTGATGCCGTGCTGGTGCCGAGTGGGGATGGGGTGGGCAAACGCAGGTGCACGGTCAGCGAGCCTTCCAGGCCATCCTTGGTCAGGGCCGCGTCGGTGACCACGACCTGCTGGCCGGAGCGGTTCCACTGCGGGGCGGCCGCCACGGCGCTGACCACCTTACCCTCTTTGACCGCCACGGAGACAAACAGATCGTTTGCCTTGCCAAGGCAGTCCTGCAAGCGCAGGTCCCAGATTCCTGTAGTCGGCATGGCGGCCGGTTCAGCCGGCGGCGGATTGCGATCGGGGCGCAGATCGAAGCACCACAGCGGACCAAAATGGACCAGCAATCGTCCATGCGCCACGACCGGCGGCGCGTTGGCCTGCCATTCCATGTCCTTGATCTGTTCGGATTCAGCCAGCGGCAGACGGAAACGGCTGACGACTTCCATGCCTTCGGCCACCGGCTTGATCAGCAGCAGCGGCACCCCGAGGTGTTCCGGCTTGGGCGCATGTTCCCGGGGTACATACCCAGTGGCATACAGCAGACCATCAGCGGTGACGATGTGGCCGAGTTTCGAGGCCACCCGCCGGACATCCAGCACCCGGCCGGTTTCGGCCTCGATGCAGATCAGACCTTCGCCAAGGGTCGGTGGTTTCGCTTCGGTCCGGGCTGGTTCGTAACGGTTGAAGGCGCCCTGTTTGCCATTTCCAGCCTGCTCCAATCCCTGATCGCCGGCCCAGACATAACCGCTGACCTGACCCGCGACATAGACCCGGCCGCCGAGGATGACCGCGTGGGAAAAATCCTGACCCGTGCCTCGCCTCGTCCACAAATGCCGGTAGCCATTGCCATCCGGATCCAGTTTGATGCACGTGATCATGCCGGCCCGATCGAACAGCAGATACCCTTCGTTGTAGACCGGGGTCAGGACCTTCTCGCTGCCAGACTTGAGATCGGGGTCGGGGATCTCCCAGAGTTTCTTACCATCGCGCGGGTCGAGACAGAGTATGTAGCGCCAGGTCGGATTCACGTTCAGCCAACGCCCCTGGTGCTGGAAGACCGCGGCGGAGTGGTCGCCAGCAGAATATTTCTTATCAACCCCCGGATCAGCCCCCCAGATCAGCTTGCCGCTGGCAAAATCGATCGCCACCACCGGTGGCTGGGTGTTTTTCCTGCTGCACGTATTCAGGATGATCTTGTCTTCGAAGGCAGGGAAGGATGAGGGAAATCCCCAGCCCATCGCTCCCTTCGGCTTCCCGGTTGCTGCCGCAGGTTCGCGATCGAAGTCCTTCCAGGCATTCACATTCCAGCGTTTTTCACCAGTTTTCAGATCAAGTCCGATGATGTCGCCATTCAGCAAGGCCACCGCCGCCAGACCATCGCGGATCACCGGGGTGCACCGCGGCCCGCAATGGCATTGAGTTAAGCTGTTCCGGTGTGATACACCTGTAATTTACCAGGGTATTATGCTTGCTTAGGCGACCAAAAAAATTTTTCGGGCCTCATGGCCCTTTCCAATCATCCGCCTCGCGCAGAGAGCTTCTCTGCCTTCCTC
>CAMCMZ010000089.1 GCA_945876185.1 Candidatus Kuenenia stuttgartensis
TACTCGCCCAGGAGCAAAATACCCTGCGCCACCCACAGCGCTGATGGCCATGTCCAACCACTCGTTGCTTCAACCCGCGGCGTAACGCCACTCACCGCGCTGGATGGGGCACGTTCACGCCGCGGCTTGAAGCAACGCTATGCATTTCCAGCTAAAAATCGTAAGAGCGCCCCAGATGCAAGGCGGGAGGAAGGAATTGGGCAGCGCCCAATGACTGACGACCAACGCAGCATGCAGCAGGTGGGGGTGCAATTGCGATTTTTAGCGTCAGTCGACGTCGCCCAGATCATCCCCGCCGGTGGCGTAGGATTGGACCTGTGCCGCCTCCTTGGCGAAGACCTTCACCCGGCCTGGACCCCAGAGGGCGCGCAGGCGTTCGAGCACCGGGGCGGTGGGGCGCAGGCGGCGGTCGTCGCCGGTGCGCAGGGTCAGCGCGACATCGCCGGGGACGTGGACCTGGATGGTGACCGGGGTCTCGCCTTGGTTTTCGGCGATCAGGGTCGTGAGGGCGTCCAACCGCTGACGCAGGGCGGCAGGATCGCTGGCGCCGTCGATGGCGATGAGCACCTCGCGCGTCAGGCGTTCGGCAGCGGAGCGCGCCGGGATGACGTCGGTGATGATCAGGCTGGCGGTGTCGGGTTCGGGATCAGGGGCGTGCATTGCGCCGCCGTCTGCACCTTCGGCGTCCTCGCCATCGGGATGCGGTTCGCCGCCGCCGTCCTCATCCGCCTGGGGTCGGGGGCCGCCGCCGCCCCCACCACCACCACCGCCGCGACGGCGGCGTTCGACCGTGCCGGTGAATAGCGCGACCAGGCCTTCGACGCATTCGCCACCGAAGCGCTCGTAGACCGACGGTTCGTCGCGGCGGCTGCCGCGTCCTCCACCCGGAAACAGCACGGCTTCGAAGCGGCCGGTTTCGTCTTCCAATTCCAGGATGCCCATCTGCTTCCCGGTGCGGGTGCGCACGACGCGCTTGCCGACCACCACCGCGGCGATGGTGGCACGGTTGCCGGTGGCGATGGTGCGCAGGTCGCCGGCGCGCGCGGTGACGTGGGCGGCGAGCGCCGGCGCGTGCACCGCGACCGGGTGTGACGACATCCAGTAGCCGGTGAGCGCCTTCTCATAGCCCAGGCGTTCCTCGACCGGCCAGTCGGGCACGTCGGGATAACCATGCGATTCCTGGGCGAAGGCGGCGTCTTGTTCAAAGGCGGCGAACAGGGTCTGCTGGTTCTGGGCTTTGGTGCGGCTCGCCTTCTGGCCGCGATCGAAGGCGCGCTCCATCGCCTCGACCAGCGAACGGCGGTTGCCGTGCAGCGAATCGAGCGCGCCGACCTTGATCAGCGCCTCGACCACGCGCTTGTTGATCACCCGGGTGTCGACGCGTTCGCAGAGATCGTAGAGCGAGGTGAACGGGCCGCCGTCGCTGCGCTTGGCGCTCAGATGCGCCGCCGCCTGGTCGCCGATGCCCTTCACGCCGCCGAAACCGAAGCGGATTTTATCAGCTCCATCGCTTTTCCCCCCAGTGACGTTCCCGCCAGATGCGCTGCTTGGTTCAGTGACGTGAGGGATGATAGTGAATTCCCAGCCGGATTCATTCAGGTCCGGCGGCAGCACGCTGATGCGGTGCGACTTCAGCTCCTCGACGAAGCGGGTCATCTTGTCCTTGTCGCCCATCTCATAGATCAGGTTGGCGGTCATGAAGGCGGCGTAGTGGTTCGCCTTCATGTACGCCGTCCAGTAGGCGATCAGGCCGTAGCAGGCCGAGTGCGATTTGTTGAAGCAATAACTGGCGAAGCCGAGGATCTTCTTCCACATCTCGCGGCAGCGGTCGCGGTCGAACTGGTGCTGGGTGAAGGCGCCCTCGATGAACTTCTGTTCGAGTTTTTCCAGGACTTTCACGTCCTTCTTGCCCATCGCCTTGCGCAGGTCGTCGGCCTCGGCCGGGGTGAAGCCGCACAGTTCGCGGCTGATGTTCATCACCTGTTCCTGGTAGATGTAGAGGCCGTAGGTTTCCTTCAGCGAGCGTTCCAGGACTGGATGCGGGTAGTCGATGCGCTGGCGGCCCTGCTTCCGTTCGCAGTAGTCGATGTGCATGTTCGCCATCAGCGGCCCAGGTCGGTAGAGCGCGACCAGGGCGATCATGTCTTCGAAACGGTCGGGCTTGAGGTTCTTGATCAGGTTCTGGAATCCCGGCGATTCGCACTGGAACACACCCAGCGTCTCGCCGGTGCCCAGCAGCTGGAACGTGCGTGGATCCGCGAGCGGGATCTGCAGCAAGTCGATCGCCGTGCCGGTGGAAACCTGCGCCAAGTCGGTCGCCTTCTTCAGGATCGACATGGTTTTCAGGCCCAAAAAGTCCATCTTGAGCAGGCCGGCTTTTTCGACCTGGGTCATGTTGAACTGGGTCGCCGGCTTGCCCTTCACCGAACAGACCGGGATGTAGCCGCTGACCGGTCCAGGCGCGATGACGATGCCGCAGGCGTGCACGCCCAGGCTGCGCCCGAGCTTTTCCACCTTCATCGCGGCATCGAGCGTGGTGCGGGTGCGCTCGTCGCCTTCGTAGCGTTTCGCCAACTGGTCGACGGTGGCCCATTCCTTGCCGTCCTTGTCGATCGCCTTGCGGCCGAGCGCCTGCTGCAGGTCGACCGGCTTGGCCGGGTTGTTGGGCACCAGGTTGGCCAACTCCTGCGATTCCTCAGGCGTCCAGGCGTAGGCGCGGGCGACGTCTTTGATCGCCATGCGGGCCTTCATGGTGCCCAGGGTCATGATCTGGGTCACTGCGTCGGCGCCGTATTTTTCCGCCACGTAGTGGATGACCCGGTCGCGGCCGTCCTTGCAGAAATCGATGTCGATGTCCGGCATCGATTTGCGGCCTGGATTCAGAAAGCGTTCGAACAGCAGCCCGTAGCGCAGCGGGCACATGTCGGTGATGCCGAGAGCATACGACACCAGACTGCCGGCGGCGGAGCCGCGCCCAGGGCCGACCGGGATGCCGTGCTGCTTGGCCCAGCCGATGAAGTCGGCGACGATGAGGAAGTACGCCGGGAAGCCCATCTCGATGATGGTCTTGAGCTCAAACTCCATGCGCTCGCGGATCTCGGTCGAGAGGTTGTCGCCGTAGCGCCGCTGGACGCCGATAAGGGTGTCGCGCCGCAGCAGCGCGTTCTCGTCCAGGCCTTCCGGGCAGGGGAACTTGGGCAGGTAGTACTGGCCCGACGGGATCTTCCCGCCCTTGCAGAGTTCGACCACGCGCTCGGTGTTGCTGATCGCTTCCGGCAGATCGGCAAACAGCGCCGCCATTTCATCCGACGTCTTGAGGTAGAACTCGTCGGTCGGCAGGCGTTTGCGCACGATGCGCGGATCGTCGAGAGTGGTCGCGCCCTCGATTGCAAGCATGACCTCATGCACGCGTGCATCGGCGCGGTCGAGGTAATGCACCCAGTTTGCCGCCACCGCCGGGACGTTCGTCTCGTGCGCCAGGCGGGCGAGCGCGGCACGTCGACCCAGCGGCCCGTCGTCGCCGTGGTCGCAAATTTCCAGGAACAGGCGATCCGGGAAGATCGTGCGCAGCAGTTCCAGGTTGCGTTTGGCTTCTTCGGGCGAATGCGGCAGGTGGCGGTTGATGAAGCCGTTCGCGCCAGCGCCGGTCAGGCAGACCACGTCGCCGGCGTGGGCAGCGATCATTTCCAGATCGACCTGCGGTTCGTAGAAGAAACCCTCCAGCCAGCCGCGCGACACCAGCCGGGCGAGATTGCGGTAACCGGTCTCGCTTGCCGCGATCAGGACCAGGTTGAGCCAGTCCTTGCCTTTCTCTGCGAGGCCCAGCGGCGCGACGTTGAGCTGGCAGCCGATCAGGCCAGTGATCTGCGCATCCTTGCAGGCGGACGCGAACTCGAATGCACCGCACAGGTTGCCGCGGTCGGTCAGCGCCGCTGCCGTCATGCCGCGCGCTTTAACCGCGCCGACCAGCTTCGGCACCGCGATGGTGGAATTCAGCAGGGTGAAATGGCTGTGGACGTGCAGGTGGGCGAAGGGCATGGGAACCGCCGTGCCCACCGCGCCGCTAGAACGCGACCTTCAGATTGACGCCAGCCATGTAGATCGGGCTGTTGCCGGCGGATTCGCCCAGCGGTAGCGGATTGGGCGGCGCGATCAGCTTGAAGCCGGGTCCGGGCAGGAAGACGCCGCCGAGCAGGCTCAGGCGCGCGTCATAGCTGACGCGCCAACTGATCGTCAGGTCGACCTCCTGGCCGAGGTAGCGCTGCGCGCTCGCGGCGCTGTCGAGGCGGTAGCCGCCCCAGATCAGGTCCATGCGCACGCTGTTGTCGTTGGCCATGCGCACGCCCAGCTTGACCTTGAGCGCTTGCAGGTCGCCGTCGAAGTAGCGGCTGAGTTCACCGTACTTCTCGTTCTCGACGATGTAGGTGTCGCAGATGTGCTCGTACGGGTTGATGAAGCGCGAATTCTTGCCGTCGCCGGAATTGCTGTCGCCGCTGAAGTAGTCGGCGAGCAGGCCCATGGTCACCGGGCTGTTCGGCCCGAACTGCCATTCGATCCCGCCGGTCGCTCCCCGGCCGGCGAAGTTCTCACCATTGCCCTGGTTGCCGGTCTGGTAGCCGACCTCGCCGAAGAACGAGAATCCGCCCGATTTGTAGTCCGTGCCGACGTACCAGGTGGTCAGGCTCTTGCCCTTGGAGTTCGTGATCTGGCCGTTGGCGTCGAAGCCGGACTTGATCGGAACGTTGCGCATCACGTTCCAGGAGCCGGTGATGAAAAGCTGCTGGTTCGCGTTGGATTCCATCGGCCGCCAGTCGAGCGCGAGACCGTACAAGCCGGTGGCATCGGGGGTGCGGTAGACGTACGGGATGATCTGCCAGGTGTCGAAGCCGCTGTAGGACGCGCGGAAACCATCCCAGCTGGTCAGGTCGCGGTCGTCAGCGCGCGAATCGAGGAGCATCGCGCGCTTCTTCTCATTCGAGTATTTTTCCTCGGTGAGATCCTGGTGCACCCAGAACGATTCCGGCATGCGTCCGGCGATCGCGGTGACGGTGTTGAATCCGAGCACGTCCTGGAGGCGGACGAAGGCCTGTTGCAGCACCACCGCGCCGCGCGCGTCACCGTTGCGATCCTGGAAGCCGTTCGGTCCCTGGTTGCCGGACTGGCCGCTGCCGGGCGCAGGGCCGTCCACCGGGCTGTTGGCGGCCACGCCGCCGGCTTCGCCATGGTAACCCAGGATGAGCTGGACCTTCACCTTGTCGTCGAGCGTCATCTTCAGGCCGAAATCGCAGCGGATCAGGCCGCGTCCGCGATGGTCGCCCAGACCCTGCTCGCCGTCGCGGTAGTTGTCCTGGGTGATCGCATCGAGATCGAGATCGCCCTGGACGATGACCTGGCGCTGGCCACCAAGCGTGCTGGAGCGGCCCGGGGCATATTCGCTGATCGCCGCGCCACCGATCGGGTTCGCCGGCCGGTTCACCGGCAGCGGCTGGTCGGCGGCGCTGGCGCTGGTGGCGGCGCTGGCGACGGCAATAGCCGCGAGGCTGGCGACTACAGGGATGGTGGAAACGGCGTGCAAGACGGTGCGGCGCGACATGGAATGGTTCCGGTGGTTTGACGCTGAGGCGGGGACCGTAGCCGCACGCCGATCCTCGGCCAGTGCGATATCGCCACCGGCAGGCTGGTGTCCGCTGGCATGTCCATCAGCTGGAATCCGCACCGCCCGCCATCGGTTGCGACCAGGGCGTTCATTGGCACCCTGCCGTCCTTGCCGTTTCCAGGAGCCCAGCATGCGCATCCTCGTCGTTCTCATCCTCATCGGCGCCGCTGTCGGTGGCGGCTGGTGGTGGTTCAAGGGCCGCGCCGAACCGGTCGCCCAGGCCCAGGATCCGGGGCCATTCGTCACCACTACGCCCAGCATCCAGCCCGTCGGTCTGCCGGCCGAGGTCCAGCGCCTGATCGACGGCGCCGAGGCCGACTGGACCGCCGCTGGCGATGCGCCCCAGCGCACCCCCAAGGCCCCGGCCCTGGCGCGTCAGTGCGCCAAGGCCCTGCGCGCCCTCTACGACGTCAAGGGCAGCCACGATCGCCAGGCGAAGCTCATCGCCGAACGCGCCCAGCCCCTCGCGGATGTGCTGTTCTTTTCCAAGGCCAAGGTCCCGGCCGACGACGGCGGCCTGTTCGCCCTGCACCTCGTCGCGCCCGGCGAAAGCCCTGAAAAGATCGGCATCCACTACGGTATGAGCCGCGAACTCGTGAACACCATGCGCGGCGCCGACATCAACAACGGCAACCTCCAGGCCGGCGAAAGCCTCAAGGTGGTCAACCTGAAAGAGGCCGGACACCAGATCCACATCGACAAGGGCCAGAAGTTCCTCGACTGGTACATCGCCGGCATCTTTGCGCGCCGCTACCAGATCTCGATCGGCGCGGTCGAATCCCCGACCCCGGTCGGCAAGACGAAGATCACCAAGCGCCAGTTCGATCCCGAATGGACCAATCCCAAGACGGGCAAGGTCCTGGCCGCTGGCGACCCCGAGAACATCCTCGGCGGCGTCTGGCTCGCCTTCGATGAAAAGCAGCTCGGCCAAAAGGGCATCGGCATCCACGGCTACACCGGCGCCAACGGCGGCCTCGGCCGCATGATTTCCAACGGTTGCATCCGCATGGCCAACGACGAGGTGAAGCAGTTCGCGCACTGGCTGTCGCAGCCCGACCGGACGACCACCACGGTCGAGATCGTAGAATGAAGACCTGCATCTGATCTGAATAGGCGAAGAGCGTGAATCCCATAATACTTGCCTTGATCCTGACGCTTGGCTTGGCTCAAGGCGCCGATCAAGTCGATCAGACCAATGAACCTGTCTGGATAAAGGATCCATCACTAGGTGGGAAGCACCCCTGGTCTGCGGTGGGTACTGCTAAAGTCGATGACCGTGATCTCGGTTTAATCTTCAAAGAGGCGGGTGATCAGGCCCGCGCAAAAATCGCGGGGAAATTTAATCTTGGGATTCTGAAAGTTTTCAAGTCATGGGGCGCTTCGGGGGGAATGGATATCGGGGAGAATGCGATGGTGAATGCGTCTCTGTTGTATCAAGAAGTGCTGAAGCCGATCATCAAGAATGAGATCCAACAATCACCCGCTCGTGAATATCATGTTCGCTTTGAAGAAGAACGCTTATTTGTTGTTGTCATGCTCCGTAATGATGGCCTGAAGCAGATACGAGTGTCGATAAAATCCGGAGTCCGCTCTGGGCTTTCCAGTCATTTCACATCCGCTGCCGCTGTTGAACAGGCGTTCAGGACATTTGACGCCCTTATTGATCGAGAATTCGCGACCTCCGATTGAGTCGAAATACCGACATCCCCAACGCGATCACTGTTCCTGCCAAGGTACACACCTCCGACTCAGGCGCGCAAGTCAGCATTGAGGTCGTTCAGTAATCTGACTGTCGGATTTGACCACTGGACCGCAGCTTCAGCAGTGCATCCTCGGCGGCCACCACCGTCCGGGGAATCCATGCGATCCATCCTGCTCGTCCTTGCCGTGCTCTCGGCGTCCTGCACCTCATCGGCGCGGACTTCATCGCTCCTCCCGCCCGGGATCGACGACGCCCTGGGCGCCATTCGGCCGAATCAGCCGGAAGCCGAGGTCGAACGCCTGCTCCGGTCCATCTACCCAGCTGCGACGCCGGCGTCGGGGGAAAACCTTGGTGCGGGTTCGGCGATCCGCTTCCAACTCACGGACAAGTTGTCTCTGGATGTTCCCGGGTACCCGGATCCGAGCGATCCGACCCGGCGTCTGGTCGCGGCCGACCGCGCCTTCACGGTGGTGGACCTGTCCGGCAATCAGCGGTTCGACCTGGTCGTGTCGTCTCTTGATGCGTCGGGCGAAATTGCAGGGGCCGGCCGGTCACGATCCGGGAAATGGGACGAGGTCGATACCTGGGTGGTGGCGGAAAGCATGAGTGTTGATGCCCTGGCGGGTCGGTGGCTCAAGGATCACCTGCTCAGGTACCAGGGGAAACCCAGGCTCGCCATCGGCAAAATCACCGTTCGCAGCAATGGAGAGGAACTCCCCAGTGGCCCGATCCTGCAGAGGATAAGCGCTGCTTTCGTGCGCTCGGATCGGATCGACGTAGCCGCGGCTGGATTCACCCGCCCGGCAACGGAAGCGCCTGCGGTTTCACGCGAGAAACCCGGGACAGGTGCAGAGCCCGCCATCCTGCTCCGGGGCAGCATCGAGGTCCATGAAGACATCCAAGGCAGACGTCAGCGGTCCGCCTATCAGGTCGGTTTCGAAATCATCAACGTCTCGAGTGGCAACGTGGTCTGGAACCGGAACCAGACCATCGTCAAGAATTCTGAACAGCCCGCGCTGCGCCGGTAGCCCACGCCCACAGCGCCAAACCCGCTATCAGTTCGGCGAGAGCGAATGCCCCCAACTTTGCCGCCGTGCCGGTGTCGAAGCCATAGCTGTGCAGGCCGATACCGAGCAGATTCACCCCGAACCAGGCGACTGCGACCACGATCGACACCAGGGCGAGGCCGAGCGCGACGCCGCGCGGACCGCACTGGCCGGCGGCCTTGAGGTGGAGCAGGGTGACCAGCCAGAGGACGATGAGCAAGGCGCCGTTTTCCTTTGGATCCCAGCCCCAGAAGCGGCCCCATGACTGGTCGGCCCAGATGCCGCCGAGGATGGTGCCGGCAAGGGTGAGCAGCAGCGCGATGAGCGCGAGGACGTTCAGCAGGCGGTCGGTGCGCGCGAGGGCCTCGCCATCCAGGGGCCGCAGCGCCCGTTGGATCAGGGCGAAGTGGGCCGCCAGCGAAGCCACCAGACAGAAGGCGTAGCCGGCGGTGATGGTGATGACGTGGATGGTCAGCCACATGTTGGAGTTGAGCACGGCGATCAGCATGCCCATGGTGTCGCCGTCGGCGGCGTAGCCATTGGCGATCAGCAGGCCACCGAGTCCGAGCAGGGCGCCGCCGAAAACCGCGATGCCGTCGCGCCGGACGAGTTCCACCAGCGCCCCGGTCAACGCGCTGACCAACGCCACGAACAGGATGGTCTCGTACAGCGTCGCCACGGGTGGCCGGTTCATGATGTAGCAGCGCGCAGCCACCCCGGCCAGATTGAGAACGACCCCCAGGACCAGCACGGCGAAGGCGGTCTGGCGCAGCGCGGCACGGGGCGACCACAGGGCGAGTCCGGCCAGCAGGGCGGCCAGCACATAGAGCGCGATGGACCAATGAAAGAGGGCAAAGCGGTTGTAGGACACCTCGACCGCGAGCCGGTTGGGCGTGGTCAGTGGCGCCACCAGCGCGCGCACCACGGCGGCCCGGTCGGCCGCTGCGGTGCGGTCTCCGGCGCGCATCGCGTCGATGAGGTTGATCCAGGCCCCGATGATCTGCGACTGCACCGCGTCCGGGGCGACCTGGGATTCGCTGAACGAGGCCAAGGTCCGCCATTGTTCACGGTGGGCGGTATCGCCAGGCACCACCGCCAGTCCGCGCACGAAGTCCAGCGCGTTCAGCGCGGCAGAGGCATTATGCACCAGCTCGACCAGCTGCGCCTCGACCGGATCGGTCGGGCGCTGGCGTTTGGCGAGCAGGGATTCGATCAGCGTCGACTGGCTGCGCATGCCGTCGATCACCTCGGTGAGCGAATAGCGCAGGTCGTTGCGGCGTTCCAGGCGCAAGGCATCGGCGACCTCGGGATTGCGCAGCTTCACCGCTGGTCGGGCCTTCGCGGCCGGAAGATCGGTGAGGCCCTCGACCAGCCAGGTGGAGGCGTTGACCCCGCCCGGCAGTGAACTGCGGCCGAGGGCGAGCAGGAAATGGCGCGCAGCGGAATCGATCGGTTTGATCCGGCCTTCGTGCAGCACCGGCAGGGAGCCGATCAGATGCGCAAATGCGGCGGGATCCGGTTTGGCTGCGGGCGCGGCAGGTTCACCGGCGGCGAGCCCGACCGGTCGGCCGGCGGCAAGCACGACGAGCAGCGCAAACGCTATCCAGGTCTGGCGGATCATGCCGAGTCTCCGGCGGCAGGAGCGGTTCCGTTGGCTGGCCCAGCGGGGACCCGCCGCAGCATGCGGTCGAGGATGTGCACCAGCAGGCCCGCCCCCATGATCAGCGAGGCGAAATAGATGCTGTATTGGAAGCGATCGTGGACGACGGTGAACACGCTGACGGTCTGCGCGCCCTGCTGGAACGAGGACTGGTACAGGGTCCAGCCCTGGTGCCGCAGGGGCTGGTTCATCGAGATCACGACCCGGCGGGTGGTGCCGTCGACGGTGAACTCGACCTCGGACTGGTAGGCCTTCGCCATCCCGGTGCCGGGATGCAGGTCGCGGGTGAACTTGAGCAGGCGGACGTTGAAGGGCAGCGGCGTGACCGCCGAGCGGATGCCCAGGCGGTAGGATTGACCCTGGTGGTCGACCGTTGGCGGGGTCTCGTAGGCGAGCACGTTGACTTCGCGTCCGGCCGCCAGCAGCACCACGCCGGGCTGGTTGTCGGATGGCTCGGGATTGGGCGGGAGGGCCCCCAGCCGGCTGCCTACCAGGCGGGCGTTGCGGTGATGGGTCACGACGGTGAGTGGCAGGGCCAGGGCGGGGTGGTTCAGGGTGGCTCCCGGAACGAGCAGACCTTCGCCAAAGCGCGTAAGACGCTCGTTTTTCCCATCCGACGAGGAAACCACCAGTTCATGGTGGCGGTACGAGACCATCTCGGCTCCGGACTCGCCCTCTGCCAAAGCGAGCGAACCTTCGCGGCGGAATGCCCCGCCGATCAGCCCGGCCGCGAGCAGCAGCACCACGCCGACATGGAGCAGCACCAAGCCCGGCCAGGTCAGGCCGCGTTTGGTGCCCAGATGGGCGATCAGGTTGATTGCCATCAGTGCGAAGGTGGCGCGTCCGCCGGGCAGCGGCAGCCAATCGAAGGCGAAAAAGAACCAGGCCGAGAACCAGCGTTCCTGCGCCTGGTAGAGTCCCAGGTCGACCTGGGCCAGGGTTCCCACCACCACCAGCACGAACAGCCACGCATTGGCGAAGGCCGCCGGATGCGGACTGGCAAGGATGGTCAGCCAACGCGGGCTCTCGGATTCGGCAGGCAGGCTCACTCGTTCGCACCCGGCTTGAGCGAACGGCACAGCGCCAGGAAGCCCTGACGCGCCGTTTCCAACTTGGCGGCCGGCGCGTCGATCTTGACGAACAGCACGCCCGAGGGCACCTGGGCCATGGCGGCCAGGATCCCTTTCGCCGTCGCATCCGCAGGCTTCAGTTCGCACCACGAGAACGGTGTGCCGCCGGTGCGGTCCTCGATCAGTTCCTTGGCAAGATCCGCCGCCACGACCGGCGCCATTCCGACCTGGCCGCGCCAGCGGTTCAGGTTGGCGAGCGGATCGGACATCATCGGATTCGCTGGCCAGAGCGAGATCGCGCAGGTCGCTTCACCTACACCGACGGTGAAGCGGCGCACATTGCCCTTGTCCGAAGGCACTTCACGCCAGCCCTCGGGCAGGGTCAGGCCGAGGCTGGCCAGGGCGGATCCCGCCGGCTTGACCGTGGGTGCCACGGCCGGCGCAGGCTTCGGATCCGTGCTCTGGGCATGGGGGTCGGCAGCGTGGACATGCGGATCGGGCGCTGCCGCCTGCACCGAGTGCTCGGCGTACGAGGTCGGCTCGCGATCGGTGACCGTCAGCAAAATCAGGGTCGCGGCAGTGGCGCCGAGGGCGAAGGCCACCAGATGGGAAGGCCAGGAGGATGCGCTCATGGTTGCGGTTTCGCTGGAGTGGTGGGAGCGGCAG
>CAMCMZ010000090.1 GCA_945876185.1 Candidatus Kuenenia stuttgartensis
CGTCAACCACGACGACCTCATGAAGGCCATGGCAGATGACATCGAAGATCTAGCAAGATATGCAGAAAAAAGGCGTCCGGGACGCAGCGAACCGCGAGCGTGCAAACATCCCTATGGGCGACCTTTGGCTAAGTGAACGCCATTGGCTCAGCGGGGCCGGCTGACGCGGCGTCCTTCGCCAGCCGCTTGCGGTCCGGCCTCAGCCGCTAGCGGTCCGGCCCAAGCCGCTTGCGGCCCGGCCCGTCGCAGGCGATACTCCATCCTCGACCGGGATCAGGGCGGCACCTTTGCCGAACCACGGTCCATACCCAGGAGCCGATCATGGCGCAGGCCAAATTCACCTACCTTGCCAAGGATGCCAACGGCAAAGACGTCCGTGGCAGCATAGAAGCCAATTCCAGGGAGGACGCCTTCGCCCAGTTGAAGGGGCGGCAATTGTCGCCGAGCAACGTCTCGCCGGCCATCGAACCGGCCGGCGGACTGTTCGGGGTGCCGCGCAAGGCCAGCACGGCTGAACTTTCCATGTTCACGCGCCAGCTCGCGACCATGATCGGGGCCGGCATTCCACTCTTGGAAGCTTTCGAAATTCTCGCCGAGCAGACCAAGACCCAGAACAAGGGCTTCGGGCTCGGTCTGCAGGAAACAGCAGACAAGGTCCGTGGCGGCATGGAATTGTCCGAGGCCATGCACGAGTTCCCGCGCATCTTCCCCGAGATCTACATCAACATGATCAAGGCTGGTGAAGCCTCCGGCGCACTCGATGTCATCCTCAACCGCATGGCGGACTTTCTGGAGGCCAATGAAACCCTGAAGGGCGAGATCAAGGGAGCGATGACCTATCCCGTCATTTCGCTGTTGCTGATCTTTGGAATTTCCGGCTATCTTTTAATCGGCGTGGTTCCCAAATTTAAACAAATGTTCACAATGGTGAAGGGCGAACTGCCAGCTTTGACGCGATACGTATTGGCCGCTAGCAAGTTCATGACTGAAAATGCCCTGCTGATGGTTGGCATCATCGTTGCGATCATCGTCGCCTACATCGCTGTGATGCGGACCTATCAAGGCCAGCGATTCCGGGATAACCTGTTCCTCAAACTTCCGGTTTTTGGGCCTTTGTTCCAAAAGGTCGCTCTATCGCGGTTCTCGCGTACTTTTGCTACGCTGCTGTCTTCCGGCGTCCCGATCCTTGGTGCATTGGAAATCGTCGCTTCGACCGCCGGCAACCGCATCATCGAAGAGGTTCTGTACGAAACCCGTGAGACGGTGAAGAAGGGCGAGCCCCTATCGAGCTACCTCGCTACTTCGTGGGTGTTCCCACCGATGGTGACCAAGATGATCGCCATCGGCGAACGCTCTGGTGCCTTGGAACAACTCCTTTCGAAGATTTCCGATTTCTACGATCAACAGGTCCATACGACAGTGAAATCGATGACCAGTCTGATCGAGCCGATCATGCTCGTGGTCATGGGCACGGTGGTTGGCGTCATTGTCGCCGCCATCTTCCTACCCATCCTCGAACTCCAGAAGCAGTTGATGTAGCGGACTGTTCCGCATGCCTTCGAGCGTGACGCCGCGTGCGACCCCGGTCCAGCGCCCTGCGACCCTGAGTTCCCAGGCCCGGCTGATCAGCCTGTTCCGGTTGCTTTTGGTCGTACTCGCCCTCTATGTCTGTGTCCTGTTCATCAGCAGCTTGCGCGGGACGAATCCGGGGCGATTGCCGCTTGGTCTTGGGATTCTGGTGGTCGCGGTGGCCTGTTCGGCCGGCGCGATCGCGATGTGGTCGGCTTATATCCGCCATCGCTGGGTGCTGGCGTTCCACCTTGTCTTCGACCTCGCCTGGGTCGGGCTGGTAATCTACGGCACCGGCGGCGTCGCCTCGACCGGTGTGGTCCTGCTTTTTGCGGTGGTGCTCATCGGCAACCTGGTGCTGCCCGGGGTCGCCCCGTTCCTGCTGCCCACGGTCGCCGGGCTGGTGCTGTCCTTGCAGGCTGCGCTCTACCTGGGCGACAACCATCCCATCCCACCCGAAGTCGCTTCGGCCCGGCCCGACCTGGTCGGAACCAACCGCATCCTTGGCAATCTTGCCCTGCAAGTCGGGGCGATCTTTGTGGTCGATCTGCTCGGGCAGTTCCTCGCCCGCCGGTTGCGCGAGCAGCAGCGCTATACTGGGGAAGTGCTTGATCAGCTCGGCGAAGGCGTGCTCGCGATCGATCGCGCCGGCATCGTGGTCTACGTCAACGCCGAGGCCGTGCGCCTCCTGGACCTGCATCGCCACGGCGATTCGCCCCTCGCTGACCTGACCGACCAGCCGGTCGAGCGTCTGCTGAGCGGGGATGCGCTCGCCCCGGTGCTCGTTCTTATACAGGGGGAACGCCTGCCGGCTCTGGAGCGCTTCGATGGCTTTGCGGGCCGGTCGCTGGTACTGCGGGTCACCGGCCTGGTCGGGGCCAACGGGCGACCGCTCGGCCGGACGCTGCTCATCGCCGACGAGACCCGGCTGCGCATCCTCGAAGAAAACGCTCGTCGCAGCGAACACCTGGCGTCGCTGGGTGAAATGGCCGCCGGTATCGCGCATGAGGTGCGTAATCCCCTGACCAGCCTGCGCGGCTGTGCCCAGGAGGTCGCCGACATCTGCACCAAGCTGGGCAATCCCGACGCGGCAGCGCTCGCCGGCATCATGGTCGATGAGAGCGATCGGCTTGGCCGCATCGTCGGGAATTTTCTGTCGCTGTCGCGCATGCGGGATCCGCAGCGGGAAGACGTCGATCTTGAACCGATCATCGCCTCGATCGAACGCCTGGCGCAGGCCCGGCGCGACCTGCCCTCCGGCATCGCCATGGTCTTCTCCATCACGCCTGACTGCCCGCCGATCGATGCCGATGCCGACCAGGTGCGCCAGCTCCTGGCCAACCTGATCAACAATGCGGTCGATGCGGTGCGCGCCACGCCGCAACCGCGCATCGCCTGCCAGGTGCAGATGGCCCGCGAATCCGCCCTGCGCGGCCCGGCGGTGCGCATCACCGTAGCCGACAATGGCACCGGCATCCCGATGGAATTGCAGGAACGCATCTTCACGCCGTTCTTCAGCACCAAGGCCCAGGGCACCGGGCTGGGTCTCAGCCTGGTCAACCGCATCGTGCGGCAGCACGAAGGCGTCCTGGGGTTGACCAGCCAGCCAGGTCAAGGAACCACGATCACCATCGACCTGCCGGCACGCACCGGTACCGCCGACTTCCGCCGCGCCTTGGGCGCGCAATCGTGAGTTGGCGCACGTCGACTTCAGCACCCCGGAAACGCTCGCGCCCTGGGACCGCCAGGCGCCAGCCTGGCCGTGGGGATTGGCCATTCGGCCCCAATGTCACGGAAACGATGATAAAACGCATGCGCCTGGGACCGCCGGTTTGCAACCGGCCGTTGGCCATGTGGCGATCCTGCCAAGGCCGGAATGACCATGGAATTGCAGCGAAATCGTGATCGGCCTTGGCTGGATCGCCGGACCATCCTGGGCAAATGGCCAATCCCCAGCGCCACGCTTCAGCCTGGCCGGCAGCACTGGGTAATCCCAGCAATTAACTGCGAAATGTAACCGCCGCCCTACCGCCTGACGTTCAACGTTCACCCGCACTTGCCGTCGCGCCCCACCTCCCGACGCTGCCTCGTCATGCCCCGGAAAGCGAAACCAACTGCGGCGCGCTCGCAGGACGCCGGCTACAAGCGCCTGTTCTCGCACCCGGAGATGGTCGCCGACCTGATCCGTGGCTATCTGGATCCGCGTTTGGCCAGAACCTACGACCTGAAATCGCTAGAGCGCTGCAACGGCAGCTATGTCTCGCCCGATTTGCGCGAACGTCGCAGCGATGTGGTCTGGCGCATGCGCTCAAAGCACGGTTGGACCTACGTCTACCTGCTTCTGGAGTTCCAGAGCAGGGTCGATCGCTACATGGCCGTGCGCATGCTGGGTTACATCGCGTTGCTATGGCAGGATCTCATCCATCAGAAAAAGCTGGACGACGCTGGTCTGTTGCCGCCGGTATTGCCGGTCGTCCTCTACAACGGTGATCGCCCGTGGACCTCGCCGCTCAGCCTGCGCCCGCTGATCGCGCCGTCCCCGGCGTTTCTGGCCGACTTGCAACCCGACCTGAATTATCGATTCCTGGACGAGAACCGCGTCCCGACGACGGGCGACAGGCTACTGAAAAACCTGGTCGCCGCGATCTTCGCTCTGGAGCAGTCAAACAGTCTGCCAGGACAGCAAAAGGTCATCCACGCCCTGCGCGCCTGGCTGAAAGACCCCGCTTTGCGCGAGACCATCGGCACCTGGTACGCGGATGCTCTGGCACCGATAGGGTTGCTCGCGATGCCCGAGTCGGGTAGGATCACCATCGACGAGGTCGAACCCATGATGGCAACCCGGATCATGCAGGACATCAAACGGCAGATCGCCGAAGGCGAGGCTCGGGGCGAAGCACGGGGCGAAGCTCGGGGCGAGGCACGGGGCGAGGCACGGGGCGAAGCACGGGGCGAAGCACGGGGCGAGGCACGAGGCGAAGCACGAGGCGAAGCCGTCGGCATGGTCGAGGCCATTGGTCAGTTGGTGCGCTCTGGCGTCTTGGCCATTGA
Source organism: Candidatus Kuenenia stuttgartensis (assembly GCA_945876185.1). Classification (GTDB taxonomy): domain Bacteria; phylum Planctomycetota; class UBA11346; order UBA11346; family UBA11346; genus BJHQ01. The sequence goes on from CAMCMZ010000090.1 coordinate 4,621, forward strand.
TGCCGCCCGCGCCCAGATCAAAGCCCTGCAGAAGGCAGGCAAGATTCCCCACGCGTTGGCCAAGGATGCTCTGACCAAGTTGGGGTGAATATCCAAATCAGGTAGGATCACCATCGACGAGGTCGAACCCATGATGGCAACCCGGATCATGCAGGACATCAACCGACAAGTCGCCAAAGCCAAAGCCAAGGCCAAAGGCAAGAACGAAGCCGAGGCCCAGGGGAGAATCGCCATGATCCATCATCTTGTCGCCAAAGGCCGGCTGAGCGTCGATGCCGCCCGCGCCGAGATCGAAGAACTGATGGCGACCAAATCGATCCCCAGGGCGTTGGGCCGCGAGGCACTGAAGCTCCTGGGCTGAATCGCGATTGCTTGGGCAAGTTGGCGTTGGCATTAGTGCCTGCGGCTGGCACTCAGAGGTGGCAGGACACCTGTCTACACTCAACCAGGTGACCCTGACCTGACGGCAATCCCATTCGCGTGTCGGCCGTCACCTTCTGGTCAAACGCTTGCGCCTGGGACCGCCGGTTTGCAACCGGCCGCTGGTCACGCGGCGATCCGGCCAAGGCCGGAACGAGCATGGAACTTCAGAAAAATCCCGGTCGGCCTTGGCTGGATTGCTGGACCACCCCAGAGAGATGAACGAGGTTCTCCGAGTGCCAATCGTGGCTCTGGCGCACCGGTACCGCTGATTTTCGCCGTGCTTTGGGTGCGCAGTCCTGAGTTGGCGCCAACGGATGCTGGCGCGATCACGGCCGGGGCAATCTGGTCCTCTCGCACGAACAGGCACGAACAGTCACGAACAAGAAAGCCAGGCCAATCCCCTCGCTCAAGAAAATGGCTCGGCCTACCGCCCCGACTTTCTCCAGGATCTGCTGAACCGAACGGATTGCTTTCAACCGTTAGGGTCCACCATCCCAGCATGCATCTCGAACGTGAATTGGCAGTCGCCATCGCGTCCGCCCAGGCGGCCGGTCGAGTCGCTGCCGCGGCGCAAACCACCACGGCGCGCCGCGACAAGCCCGATGGTTCGCCAGTGTCCGATGCCGATATCGCCGCCGAGGCCGAGATCCGAAAACTTCTCACCACCGCATTCCCGGCCGATGCGATCCTGGGCGAAGAGACCACCGATGATCGCGCCCGCCTGGACAACCGCCGGCTGTGGATCACCGACCCCATCGATGGCACGCGCGATTTTCTCGCCGGGCAGCGCGATTGGGCGGTGCAGTTGGCGCTGGCGATCGATGGGGAATTGGTGCTGGGTGTCCTCGACCTGCCTGGACATGGTGCCTGCGTTGCCGGGGTCGTCGGTGTGGGCGCGTTTCTCTGCGTCGGTGATCGGCGGGAACCGCTCACGATGGCGTCAGTTCAACGCAACCGGCTCATCTGCAGCCGCAGCGAACGCAATCGGGCCGGGGTCGAGGCCGTGCTGCGCGCCCTGCCTGAATTTTCCTGGCTGCCGACGTCCTCGGTCGGCGCGAAAGTCTGGCTCATGCTGCGCGGCGAGGCCGATCTGTTCGTGCATCCACGACCAATCGCCGAATGGGACGTCGCCGCGCCTGCCGCGGTGCTGATCGCTGCCGGCGGTATCGCCACCGATCTCGCCGGCGGTGCCCTGCGTTTCAACACCACCTCGGGCAAATGCCCAGGGCTCGCCTTCAGCCGGCGCGACGACCATCAGGCCTTGGTCGCCCGTTTGGCCTCGGCTGGGGTGCAGGCTTAGTTCCAGGCGATGGGACGGTCGCCAATCCTAGCACCGATGCGGCTTGCCCCTCCAGCGAACCTTCGCCAGCGTAGGTCCATGCGACGTTTCTTGCTGATCTTTGCCTGTCTGATCGGTTTGGCCGGGTGCAATTCCGGTGCGCGGACCGCCTTCGACCAAGCGGAAGCGGACGCCGTCGCCTGGTGGATCGAGGACGTGTCGCGCGGAGTCGCCCGCCGTCCGGGCGAATTGGAACTGGACGACGCCAGCCCCGGCCTGCTCCGCCTGGCCGATTGGGTCAAAGGAGCCGATACCGATGCCGGTTGGCAGCCGCCGGAGCGGATCGCGGCGCGGCGCCGGCGGTGGATCACCCTGCGGGCCGCTTTCGCCCAGGGTTCGGTGGTGATGCAGCCGAGCACCGGTCTGGTCGCGCCCCGGCCCGGTTTGCCGGCCAGTGACGAACCGGCCGCCGCAGCGGTAGCCGACCAGGAAAACGACGATCGGCGCTACCTCGACGCCCTGGTGCTGGCGCTGGTCCAAGCCTCGCCCGGCCCGGCCCGCACCTTCCGTGCAACCATGCAGAAGATCCGACGCGAACTGGACATCGCTGCTGGCGGCAGCGAATGGAGACCGGCTGCGAAACCTGCGTCGCCTGGAGCGATGACCTCGCCAGGCCCGTCCACACGCTGATCCGATTCCGGGATTCCCGTCCTGCATGGATGGGCACAGCATCGTGCTTGGGGTTGCCAATCGTGGCGCAGCCTGATCCTCGCGCCGCATGACCGATACCGCCACCCCGGACGCCGCCCTTGGCGTGTCCCTCCTCGAACTCATCCGCTCGACCTCGTGCGTGCTGCCCGCCGACGTGGTCACGACGGTCGCTGCCGGTCGTGCGGCAGAAACAGCAGGCAGCAACGCCGCCTACGCCCTGGGCGTGGTGTGCGACAACATCACCATGGCCAAGGCCAAGAGCCAGCCGCTCTGCCAGGACACGGGTTCAATTCTGGTCTACACCAACCTGCCGCGCGGCTACGACGTGCATGCCTTCGAGACCGCTTTCATCGCAGCGGTCAAGCAGGCGACCAAGATCGGCTACCTGCGCCAGAATTCAGTCGACGCGGTGACCGGCAAGAACAGCGGTGACAACGTCGGCCCAGGAACCCCGAACTTCCATCACCACCAGTGGGACGGCGACCACGTCGAGATCCGCCTGATGCTGAAGGGTGGCGGCTGCGAAAACGTCGGCGCCCAGTACAGCCTGCCGCATCCCGACCTCGGCGGTCGTGATCTGAAAGGCGTGGAAAACGCCATCCTCGACGCCGTGCTCAAGGCCCAGGGCCAGGGTTGCGGCCCGGGCATCCTCGGCGTCTGCATCGGCGGCGACCGCGCCACCGGCTACGGCAATTCGAAAGAGCAGCTCCTGCGTCTGATCGACGACGCCAATTCGGATCCGGTTCTGGGCGACCTGGAAAAGCGCGTGGTCGACAAGGCCAACCGCAGCGGTATCGGCCCGATGGGTTTCGGCGGCGCGACCACCCTGTTGGGCTGCAAGATCGGCAAGCTTAACCGCGTGCCGGCCAGCTTCTTCGTTTCGATCAGCTACATGTGCTGGGCGTTCCGGCGCCAGGGCGTGGCGCTCGATGCTGCTGGCGGCATCAGCCGCTGGTTGTACTGAAGTCACGATTTCCATCTTATCCGCTGCAAGGATGCGATCATGCCTATCATCCCCTTGACCACCCCACTGACCGAAGATGCTGTTCGCGCCCTCAAGGTCGGCGACACGGTCGAGCTCACTGGCCGGGTCTACACCGGCCGCGATGCCGCCCATCACCGCATGCATGAGGGAACGCCGCCACCGGTCGACCTGCACGGCGCGGTGATCTACCACTGCGGCCCGGTGATGGTGCAGGAAAACGGCCGCTGGGTCTGCAAGGCGGCTGGGCCAACGACGTCGAGCCGCGAAGAGCCCTACCAGTGGGAGGTCATGCGCGATCACGGCATCCGCGGCGTGATCGGCAAGGGCGGCATGGGTCCGAAAACCCTGGATGGCTGCAAAAAGTACGGCTGCGTCTACCTGCACGCGATCGGCGGCGCGGCCCAGATCTGCGCCGAGCGCATCACCCGCGTCGACGGGGTGGACTGGATGGACCTCGGCAGTCCCGAAGCCGTCTGGCACCTCTGGGTCGTGAAGTTCCCCGTCATCGTCACTATGGACAGCCATGGGGGATCGCTGCACCAGCAGGTATACGCCGACTCGGCCAAGGCGCTGGCGACGTTGAAGGCCTAGTCCATCTTTGACCAGAGTCACCCATGCCCAAGCAAGCGAAACCAACTGCGGCGCGCTCGCAGGACGCCGGCTACAAGCGTCTGTTCTCGCACCCAGAGATGGTCGCCGACCTGATCCGTGGCTACCTCGATCCGCGCCTGGCCAAGGCCTACGACCTGACCTCGCTGGAACGTTGCAACGGCAGCTACGTGTCGCCCGACCTGCGTGAACGGCGCAGCGACGTGGTCTGGCGCATGCGCTCGCCGCATGGCTGGACCTACGTCTACCTGCTCCTGGAGTTCCAGACCACGGTCGAACCCTACATGGCCGTGCGCATGCTGGGCTACATCGCGTTGCTGTGGCAGGACCTCATCCACCAGAAGCAGTTGGACGACGCTGGTCTGCTGCCGCCGGTAGTGCCGGTCGTCCTCTACAACGGCGACCGGCCGTGGACCTCGCCGCTGAGCCTGCGTCCGCTGATCGCGCCGTCCCCGGCGTTTCTGGCCGACTTGCAACCCGACCTGAAATATCGATTCCTGGACGAGAACCGCGTCCCGACGAAGGGCGGCAGGCTGCTGAAGAATCTGGTCGCTGCGATCTTCGCCCTGGAGCAGTCAAACACTCTGCCAGGACAGCAAAAGGTTATCCACGCCCTGCGCGCCTGGCTGAAAGACCCCGCTTTGCGCGAAACTATCGGCACTTGGTACGCGGATGCCCTGGCACCGATGGGATTGCTCATGATGCCCAAGTCAGGTAGGATCACCATCGACGAGGTCGAACCCATGATGGCAACCCGGATCATGCAGGACATCAAGCGGCAGATTGCCGAAGGCGAGGCACGGGGCGAAGCTCGGGGCGAAGCTCGGGGCGAAGCTCGGGGCGAAGCTCGGGGCGAGGCACGGGGCGAAGCTCGGGGCGAGGCACGGGGCGAAGCTCGGGGCGAGGCCGTCGGCATGCTCGAGGCCATCGGTCAGTTGGTGCGCTCTGGAGTCTTAGCTATTGATGCCGCGCGTGCCCAGATCAAAGCCCTGCAGAAGGCAGGCAGGATTCCCCATGCGTTGGCCAAGGCTGCTCTGACCAAGTTGGGGTGAATCCAAGTCAGGTAGGATCACCATCGACGAGGTCGAACCCATGATGGCAACCCGGATCATGCAGGACATCAAACGGCAGATCGCCGAAGGCGAGGCACGGGGCGAAGCTCGGGGCGAGGCACGGGGCGAAGCCGTCGGTATGCTCGAGGCCATCGGTCAGTTGGTGCGCTCTGGAGTCTTGGCCATTGATGCCGCTCGTACCCAGATCAAAGCCCTGCAGAAGGCAGGCAGGATTCCCCATGCGTTGGCCAAGTCTGCACTGACCAAGTTGGGGTGAATATCCAAGTCAGGTAGGATCATCATCGATGAGGTCGAACCCATGATGGCAACCCGGATCATGCAGGACATCAAACGGCAGATTGCCGAAGGCGAGGCCAAAAGGCATCGCCAAAGGCAAGGCTGAAGTCGAAGCCCAGGGGAGAATCGCCATGAGCGATGGCAGGACATCTTTCCGTACACAACCAGGTGACCCGGACGCCAGTTCCATTCGCGTAGCGGCCATTACGTGACCACTTTGCATGAAAAACTGTTGGATAACATCTGCGCCAACCCGGCGATGGTCGACTTTGAGTTGTCGTTGGGCGACAACAAGAATCCGAATCGCCACTTGGTGAATTCAGACAACGACTTTGAGTCGCCGAAGGTCAACTTGGTGAAATCGGACGCCGACTTTGAATCGTCGAACGAAACAGGGTGAATCCGAACCGCGACTTTGAATCCGCAGACAGCAACTGTTAATCCGCGCAACCCGACTGCGAGTCGCCGGATCGCCACTTGGAGAAATTCTTTCGTTACTTTGTAAAATTATTTCGTTACTTTGTTAATTCTTTAGATTACTTGGAGAAATCTTTACCCAACTTTGAGAATTCATTCCGTCTCTGCCTGAGTCCTTTCCGTCTCTGCCTGAGCGCGTCACGTTGCTGGGTGAATCCTTACTTGCCCGACGTGAACCGAGTGGCCGCATGGGGCTGGCGGAATCCACCGCATTGCTCGCCGTGACGCGACCAATGCCATTGCGCTAAGGATTCGGCAAGTGATACACGCGAATTCGCAGTGATATAACTGGGGATTGACAAAAAACTCAAAAAATTTCGACGGCCGTCGGCATGCGGACTTCCGACAGCCGACGATTCCTGGCCCTCGTCTTTCAA
>CAMCMZ010000091.1 GCA_945876185.1 Candidatus Kuenenia stuttgartensis
GCTTATCCGACGAGCGAATGCCGCGATCATCTCCGTCATCCGATGGATGCTGAAGCAAAGACTGGGACGATGCTACCGGCGAAAGCCGCTGCATCCGTATGCAAGAACCCTGTAAAATTATTAGAAATTAAATCAATGCCATTGCCGCTCACCCTCCAGGGCCGACTGGCCGTTGGTGACGCCCATGCCTGAATCGCAGCACATCGAGTGGAAGCAGACCTGGCGGGACGAGTTCCTGAAGTGGATCTGTGGATTCGCCAACGCCGAGGGCGGGGTACTGGAGATCGGCCGCGCCGATGATGGCACGCCGGTGGGCGTCGCCGATGCCAAGTCCCTCCTGGAAGAGCTGCCCAACAAGATCCGCGATGTCCTGGGCATCATCGCCGACGTGCATCTGGTGCAGGAAGCCGGCAAGGACCTGATCAGCATCCGCGTCGAGCCCTATCCCAGTCCGATCAGCTATAAGGGCCAGTACCACTACCGCAGCGGCAGCACCAAGCAGGAGTTGAAAGGTCCGGCGCTGGAGCAATTCCTGCTCAAAAAGCGCGGCCTGCACTGGGACGGCGTGCCCGAGCCAGGCTTCGCCGCGGCCGACTGCCAGGCCGCCGCCCTGGAGGAGCTGGTGCAGCGCGGGCAGGCCGCGGGTCGCATCGAACCCACCGTGTCGGCTACCGATCGGCAGGTGTTGCTTGACAATCTCAATCTGAGTGCCGGGGCCTACCTCAAGCGCGCTGCTGCGCTGCTGTTCGCCAAGGATCCCGAGCGCTTTGCCCTGGGCGCTAACATCAAGCTCGGCTTTTTCGTGAACGATGCCGACCTGCGCTACCAGGACGAGATCCGCGGCCCGCTGATCCAGCAGGTCGATCGGGCCATGGAGCTGCTGACCACCAAGTACCTAAAGGCCTACATCAGCTATCAGGGCATCCAGCGGATCGAGCGCTTCGTGGTGCCACGCGAGGCCCTGCGCGAAGCCCTGCTGAACGCGGTGATCCACAAGGACTACAGCACTGGCATCCCCATCCAGATCCGCGTGTACGACAACCAGGTCCGCATCTGGAACGACGGCCGCCTGCCCGACGGTTGGACCGCGGACACACTGCTGGGCGCCCATGCCTCGAAACCCTACAACCCGCTCATCGCTGCCGCCTTCTTCCGCGCCGGCATGATCGAGTCCTGGGGCCGGGGCATCCAGAAGATCACCAGCGCCTGCGCCGCCGCTGGTTGCCCCAAGCCGACCTTCGTCCTCGACCAGGGCGGCCTGATGCTGACCTTCCCCGAGCCGGCCTGGCTGAAGGACGTGGCGCCGGAGGCGAGCGGGATTACCCAACCGGGGTTGGGAAAGGGGTTGGGAAAGGGGTTGGGAAAGGACCTCGACCCAACGCGTCAGGCTATTGTTCTCGCCATGCTGGAAGACCCCTCGGTGACCATCGCTACGCTTGCCGAGCGCCAGGGCATCAGCACGACCGCCATCGAGAACCATATTCGTACCCTGCGAGAGGCAGGCATCATTCGCCGGGTCGGCGGCCGGAGCGCCGGCCATTGGGAGGTCCTGTCGTGACCAGGACGCCACCGGCATGACCGCCCGCCCCCCGTTCATCGCCACTCCGCCCATCCTGGCCCTGGTCGCCGCCATCGGTGAACAGGTCGGCCGACTGGAGGCCTCGTTGCCGCCCGAGCGCCAGCTCCTACTGCGCCGCACCAACCGGCTGCGCACGATCCAGGGCAGCCTGGCGATCGAGGGCAATACCCTGACCCTGGAGCAGGTGACCGCCGTGGTCGCCGGCAAGCGGGTCTTGGGCAGCGCCCGTGAGGTCCAGGAGGTGCGCGGCGCCGTGGCCGCCTACGACCAGCTCGGCACGTGGGATCCGACCAAGCGGGATGACCTCCTCGCCGCCCACGGCGTGCTCATGGCCGGCCTGGTGGATCGCCCCGGCCACTTCCGGACCACCGCGGCTGGCATCAAGCGCGGCGAGGAGGTCGTGCATGTCGCCCCGCCGGCCGGCCAGGTACGGGCCCTGATGAACGACCTGCTGGCCTGGCTGAAGGCCACGGGCGACCACCCGCTGATCGCCGCCTGCGTCTTCCACTATGAGTTCGAGTTCATCCACCCCTTCGTGGACGGGAACGGGCGCATGGGCCGCCTGTGGCAGACCCTGATCCTCAGCCGCTGGAAACCGCTCTTCGCCCTGGTCCCTGTGGAGTCCCTGATCCGCGACCAGCAGGCCGGCTACTACGCCGCCCTCAACGAGTCCAACCGGGCCGGTGCCTCGACCCCGTTCATCGCCTTCATGCTCCAGGTCATACACGACACCCTGGCCATCCTGGACGCCACCCCCCAAGTCGCCCCCCAAGTTACCCCCCAAGTCGCTCGCTTGCTGGCCGCCATTACCGGTGACCTGGACCGCGCCGCCCTCCAGAAAGCCCTCGGCCTGGCCGATCGCAAGTCCTTCAGCCAGCGCTACCTGCAACCGGCCCTGGAGGCCGGCCTGATCGAGTTGACCCGTCCCGATGCCCCCAACAGCCGCTTCCAGCAGTACCGCCTGACCGCCCGCGGCCGGGAGGTCCGGGAGCGGGGGTTATGAGCGGAGGAGCGCTCGAAACCTGTTTGGATTGGTCAACCAAAAAGAAATCCCTGGCAAAAACCAGGGATTTTTTGTTTATCACACCAACCCGGAAGTAGCGCTAAATCCCAAGCTTTATCGCTGGGCTGCCGGCACGTCGCGTTCTCCGTTCTGGCGACCTTTTCTCGGACACCAAGCAGGACGGGTCCTCTCCACCCCCGATTCTCCTATTCTCAGGGCTGGAGAACCGTCCGGGTTAACGCACCTGTCCCGCTTGGCACCGAGAAGGATGCGAAATAGGTCGAAATGACATGTAAAACGCTGGGAAAACGCGTGGTTTTGGAAACGGCATTTGGACGCACATAACCCATTCCTGCCGCCAGTTGGACTGCTTGGACCTCCGAGCGCAACGAGTGCCGAACACAGCGCACCGTATGCATCCGCATAATACCCGAATATGATTAAGAATTACATGCTTTTATCCATTTTGGCGCAAGGAACTTCCGGCCACAGACTGACGAAGTTCAGTGGCAAGTTCCTTGGCGGACTTGAGTTGAGGGTCTCGCTGACACCTGACAAAGAGGGCGCCGTCGTATTCGTCGTCGAGAAGTCCGAGCACTACCAGTTCATCACCCCACCCCGCTGAAGCACGAAGCACCTAAAAGTTGGGGCTTGCGGATTCTTGCCCCAGTTGCGTGCTCAGCTCGCCAGCCGTCCAGCCAGGGCATGGTACAGCGGCACGCCGATGGCCAGATTGAACGGGAAGGTGATGCCGATGGCGCAAGCCAGGCAGGTGCCGAGATCGGCCGTCGGCATGGCGACGCGGACGGCCGCCGGAGCAGCGATGTAACTGGCACTGGCCGCCAGGACGCCCAGCAGCGTCGCCCCGCCCGGACTGAGGCCGGCGGCATGACCGAGGACGACGCCGAGAGCCCCGCTGACCAGCGGCAGACCGACCGCGAACAGCACCAGCCGCCTCCAGCCGCGATCGAGCGAGCGCAGCCGCTCTGCCGCCACCGTGCCAAGATCGAGCAGGAACAGGCACAGGACGCCGACAAACGGGGCAACGAAGAACGCGTCGATCTTGGCCAGCGCCTTGGTGTCGGCGACCCAGCCCACCGCCATGCCGCCCAGCAGCAGCACGATCGACTTGCCCGACAGCACGCGGGCGATCGCCGGCAGCAGGGCCGGTCGCTGCGCGGCCTCGCCACCGCGCCCGATCAGCCACAGGGCGACGGCGATACCCGGCACCTCCATCAGCGCCAGCAGTCCGGGCATGTAGCCTTCGTAGCTCTCGCCGAGGTGGGTGAGATAGGCTGCGGTGGCGAGGAAGGTCACCGCCGAGGTCGAGCCGTAATGCGCCGCCAATGCGGCTGCGTCGATGCGTCCCAATCCAATGAGTTTGCGCGCCAGCGGATAGGCGAGCAGCGGAATGGCCACGCCCAGGAGGAGCGCGGCGGCGGCTGGCCAGGCGACCTCGGCGAAGGTCACCGAACCCAGTGCGGCGCCTCCTTTCAAGCCGATGGCGAACAGCAGATAGATGCTCAGCGACTGGGTCAGCGCCTCGGGGAAGGAGAGATCGCTGCGCGCCAGGCGGGCGAGCACCCCGACGGCGAAGGCGAGGAAGGCCGGAGCAAGGAGGTTGTGCCCGAGAAGCCCGAAATCCATGGTCGGATCAGGGCTTGGTGCGCTTCGGGATCATCAGACTGGCCACCACCGACACGGCGAGGATGCCGCAGATGATGCCCAGCGACCAGGTGATGGGGAACTTGCCCTTGGCGTCGAGCAACTGGTTGAAGCCGGGAACGATCTCGCCGAGCATCTTCAGGCCGACGAAGACCAGGATCAGCGACAGGCCGTACTTCAGCAGGTGGAAGCGGTCCATCACGCTGGCGAGCAGGAAGTACATCGCGCGCAGGCCGAGGATGGCGCATATGTTCGAGGTGAAGACCACCAGCGGTTCGTTGGTGATGGCGAAGATCGCCGGCACGCTGTCGATCGAGAAGATGATGTCGGTGACCTCGACCAGGACGAGGACGAGCAGCAGAGGCGTGGCCATGAGCAGGCCGTCCCGGCGCACGAAGAAGCTCTGCCCCTCCATCGTGGGCGTGATCGGCAGCAGCCGGCGCAGCAACCGCACCACCGGGTTGCGCTCGGGTTCCAGCTTGTGGTCGCCAACCACGGCCATCTTGATCCCGGTGAGGATGAGGAAGCCGCCGGCCAGCCAGACGATCCATTGGTATTGCAGCAGGACGGCACCGAGGGCGATGAACACCGCGCGGAAGACGATCGCCCCGAGGATGCCGTAGAACAGGATGCGATGCTGGTACTGCGCCGGCACGGCGAAATAGCTGAAGATCATCGCCCAGACGAAGACGTTGTCGACCGCCAGCGCCTTTTCGACGATGTAGCCGGCAAGGTATTCCATGCCGATGCGATCGGCCGCCGCCGCCGAGGTCTCGCCAAGTTTAGCCAGGGCCGCGATGCGCTCCGGGTCGTCGAGGGCGTGTCCGGCATACCACCACAGCACGGCGCCGACGCTCAGACCGAGGACGACCCACACCACGCTCCACACTGCCGCCTCGCGGAACGAGACCTCGTGCGCCTGCTTGTGGAACACCCCGAGATCGAGAGCGAGGACTGCCAGGACCAGCAGGGTGAAGACACCGTAGACCCACCAGTATTCAGCGAAGGGGAAGAGGACGGTCGCATCCATGGTGAGATCCTTATGGACTGACTCACAGCCGGCACAATCAGAACCAGCCCAACGTGACCGTGTTCATGCAGTTCCCCTTATTACCCATCGACCCCAGCGACGCCAAGTGCAGCCCAGCGCAACAGTAGATGCGCTGGCTCATGCACACTGGCGATCCAACGAGTGCTGCCATAATCCTCGCGCGGAGAAACCATGCCGACATATCCTGCGGTCGAGACACCCGAGATTGCGCCCTGGCGCATGGCGCTGATGGCCTGGCTCGATTCCTCGCGCGTCCAGGGAACGGTCATCGCCGTCATACTGCTCAACGCCGTGATTCTCGGGCTGGAGGCAACACCGCTGGGCCACCACGCCTCAATCAGCGGTGTGCTGACAATCCTCGACCGCGCCTGCCTGACGGTGTTCGTCATCGAACTGCTGCTGAAAGCGGTGGCGTATCGCACCCCCATGCTGCGCAGCGGGTGGAACATCTTCGACATCCTGGTGGTGGCCATCGCCTTGGTGCCTGATGCCGGACCCTTCGGCGTGTTGCGCAGCCTGCGCGTCCTGCGCGTCTTCCGACTGCTGACCACCATCCCCTCGCTGCGGCGGGTGGTGGCGGCGTTCATCCACGCCATTCCCGGCCTGGGATCGGTGGGTGCGCTGCTCGCCGTGTTCTTCTTCGTTGCGTCGGTGATGGCGACCGGGCTGTTCGGCGCCACGTTTCCCGAGTGGTTCGGTCACCTTGGACGGTCGCTCTACACCCTGTTCCAGATCATGACGCTGGAAAGCTGGTCGATGAGCATCGTCCGTCCGATCATGATTGAGCATCCGTGGGCATGGACCTTTTTCCTACCTTTCATCGTCCTCGCCACCTTCACCATCCTGAATCTGTTCATCGGTATCATCGTCTCGACGATGCAGGAACTCGGGGCGAAGCCCGTCCAGGATAAGCCGGTCGCGTCCGACCCGTCCACTGCCGACTTGCTGGCACGCATCGAACGCGATGTAGCTGAACTGCGGCGACGGCTCGGCGCCTGAGGCGCGTTGCCAATGACCATCTCCAATCTGGCTGAGATAGATCCGTGAACCAAAAAGAAATCCCTGTAAAAAACCAGGGATTTTTAGTTTATCACACCTGTCCGGAAGTAGCGCAAAATCCCAAGCTTTATCCCTGGGCAGCCGCCAAGTTGCGTTCTCCGTTCTGGAGACCTTCTCTCGGACACCAAGCAGGACGAGGCTTCTCCACCCCCGATTCTCCTATTCTCAGGGCTGGAGAACCCTCCGGGTTAACGCACCTGTCCCGCTTGGCACCGAGAAGGATGCGAAATAGGTCGAAATGACATGCGAAAACGCTGGGGAAAAGCATGGTTTTGGAATCGGGGATTGGACGCTCATAATCCATTCCTGCTGCTGGAGCACGGAGCACAGGGTGGTAAGACGCGCGGCAGCACCGAATTCCGGTCAAGTGTTGGATCCGGCAGGCTTTGCACGATCGCGGTAGCGTCTACAAAGGCGACATGGCTCACTACCTCATCACCGGTGCCACCGGCGGTATCGGGCGAATGGTGTGCCAGCGCCTGTCCGAGCACCGGTTGACCCTGGTCGCACGCCAACCAGCCCCGCTGACTGAACTGGCGGCTGGTCTGCCCGATGCCTTGGCGTTCCCAGCCGATCTGAGCGTCGAGGCCGGGGCCGAGGCCCTCCAGGGCTGTTTAGCCCAACGGCCGCCGCTCGACGGGGTGGTGCATGCCATCGGTTCGCTCCTGCTCAAACCGGCACACCGCTGCTCGTTCGACGAGTGGCGTGCGGTGATGGCCGCCAACCTCGATTCGGCCTTCCTGGTGCTGCGGCTGGTGACGCAGGCGAAGATGCGGGGGTCGCTGGTGCTGTGCTCCTCGGTGGCAGCGCGGGTCGGTCTGAACAACCATGAGGCGATCGCCGCGGCCAAGGCCGGGATCGAGGGCCTCGTCCGCGCCGCTGCTGCGACCTACGCCGCGCAAGGGCTGCGAGTCAATGCCATCGCCCCTGGTCTGACCGACACTCCACTGACCGCCGCTATCCTCGGCTCACAACAACTCCGCGCCGCGCTGGTGCAGCAGCACCCGCTCGGGCGGATCGGTCGGCCCGATGATCAGGCCGCCGCCATCTGCTGGCTGCTGGGCGATGAGTCCACCTGGGTCACCGGTCAGGTTCTGGGGGTCGATGGCGGATTCGGCACGGTCCGGCGCTGATGGCAGCCCCTCCCTCTGCTGACGCCACGGCAAGCTTCCGCGCTGCCTTGCCACGCGCCCCGGTTGATGCGAAGCCGGTGTTCTTGACTGGGGCGACCGGCTACATCGGTGGCCGCCTAGTGAGCTGGCTTATCGATCGTGGTTGGACGGTGAGGGCGGCGGTGCGCTCGCTCAACAAGCTGCAGGCGCGACCCTGGGCTGCCGATCCCCGGTTGCAGGCGGTGGAAGTGGATCTCGCCGACTCCGAGCAACTGACCCAGGCGATGCGCGGCTGCGGCCCGGCGTACTACCTCGTCCACTCGATGCTGGTCGCCGGCAGCGCCTTCCATGCCCAGGATCAGACCCTGGCCAGAATCTTCGCCGGCGCCGCAGCCGCCGCAGGGCTGGATCGCGTCATCTATCTCGGTGGTCTGGGCGAGACCGGGCCGGGACTCAGCGAGCATCTTGCGTCACGGCGTGCCGTCGAAGAAGCCCTGGCCGCCGGACCGGTGCCGTTGACCGCCTTCCGTGCTGGTGTGATCCTCGGCAGTGGTTCGGCCTCGTTCGAGATCCTCCGCTATCTCGTCGAACGCCTGCCGGTCATGGTCACCCCCCGCTGGGTCGGGACCGAATGTCAGCCCATCGCTGTGCGCAATGTGCTGCACGCCCTGGTAACCTGCCTCAGTACCCCGGCGACGATCGGCACGAACCTCGACCTCGGCGGTCCGGAGGTCATGAGCTACCGTGAATTGATGCAGACCACGGCCGAGGCCCTGGGACTGCGTCGCCGGATGATCATCCCGGTGCCAGTGCTCACCCCGCGATTATCCTCCTGGTGGATCCATCTCGTTACCCCGATCGACCACCGTCTCGCCCGGCCGTTGGCCGATGGCCTGCGCAACCGCGTGGTCTGCCGTGATAACCGCGCCATCACCTTGATGCCGCAACCACTCCTGCGGGTGCGCGAAGCCATCGATCTCGCCCTCGGCCGCGAAAGTTCCGGCCAGGTCGAAACTCGTTGGAGCGACGCCGGACCGATGCCGGGCGATCCGCACTGGTCAGGCGGGACGGTGCTGGGCGATCGCCGCTCACGCACTACAGTGGCGCCGGCCCAGGCCGTGTTCGCCGCCTTCTGCCGCGTCGGTGGCAAGCAGGGCTGGTATGCCACCGACGGGCTCTGGCGCCTGCGCGGCTGGCTCGATCGTTTGGTCGGCGGTCCAGGACTGCGTCGTGGCCGCCGGGATCCGTTGCATCTCCAGACCGGTGATGCGGTGGACTTCTGGCGCGTAACCACCGTCGAAACCGACCGCCGGCTGGAATTGACCGCTGAGATGCGCCTTCCCGGAGAAGCCCGCCTGGAATGGACCATCGTGGATCACGGCACGCATCGCGAGGTGGTCCAGCTCGCCCGCTTCCGTCCGCTTGGCCTTTTCGGACTCCTTTACTGGTACACGGTGGCACCGCTGCACGTGCTCGTCTTCCCCCGCCTACTCGCCGGCATCATCCGGGCGGCCGAGGACGAGGACAACCTCGTTCGAACGATCCACAAGCCGACGTGACATCCGGCCACCCCAACTCCAACATGCGCGAGATCATCCTGCTGCCCGATGGCCAACCGCATGGCGTTCGGGCTGAGCAACCCTCGCGGTGGCTGCTGACCATGATGCGGCCGGGGTAGTACAGTCAGCGAGCAGCGTTGCCTCGTCCTGCTGGGACCGACGCTGTGCTCATGCCCGCCGAAGTCGCCATCTTTCCGACCCCCTCCGGATGCGCGGTGCACGCGGGCGGCCTGACGCGGATGCTGCCGTGGCCGGTGGCGGTGCTGCTCCTGGATGATCCGACCCTGGTCGTGCACACCATGGCTCCGGGTGAAATGTCACCGTGGGATGGGGAACGACTGCTCGCCGCGATCGCCGACGACGATCCGGCGGCGCGGGCCATCCTGGCTGGGCCTTGGCCGCCACCGCGATTACCGATCCATGAACTGCCACGTCACCGCCGGCGGTGGCTGCGCACCGTCGACCTCCGTGTCGTCATCGGGGATCTTGAAGGCGCCTGTTGCCGGTCCGGACTGGCGCTGCCTGGTGATGATCCTCTGCGCACCGTCGCCACCATCGCGTGGTTCGCGGAGCGCGAACGCACGGCGTTGGCGGTGCGACAGCGCTTGTTGCACGACCATCCCTGGATTGGCGATTCCGCCTGGATGGCCTCGACCGGGTTGCTCGCCGAACAGGTCATCCTGCATGGCCTGCGCCGGGATCAGGTACGCCGGCCGGTGGAGGCGGCGAGCATGCCCGTCGCCGAGTTGCTGGGGAATGCTGAACGTTTCCATGCCAACCGTGCTGACGTGAAAGCGGCCATGCGGGCGCTGCTCGACGGCGAGGCGCGCTGGAACGAGCGCGGGCATCTGTCCGTGCGACCGGTCGGCGGCTGGCACCTGGAAGTCGGCGGCATCGCGCTGACCAGCGGCGTCGGCGGACTGCATTCGGCCGACCCGCCGGGCGTGATCGATGGTCCGCTCACCGACCTCGATGTCGCCTCCTATTATCCCTCGCTGATTGCGCGTGATGGTATCAACCCACCGCAACTGCCCGATTTCGCGACCCGCGTCGGGGCGCTCATGGCCCGGCGGATCAGCGCCAAGCGCACCGGCGATCAGATTGTCAGCAACGCGCTCAAATACGTCATCAACAGCCTGTACGGCCAGCTCGGCAATCACCGCAGCGGCTTGTTTTCCCCTCCCGACGCGCTGCGCGTGGTCCTGACCGGGCAGCTCCGCCTGCTTGAGTTGATGGACGGCGTCCTCGCGGCAGGTGGCCGCATCGTGTCGGTGAACACCGAAGGTGTAGTGGTCCAGGGCGATCCTGAAATGGCCGCACGGGATTGGGAAGCGCACACCGGCCTGAACTTGGAACGCACACCCTACCAGCGGCTCTGGCGCACCTCGGTCAATGACTACATCGCCACCGGACGCGATGGGGCCGTGGTCAAGACCAAGGGACGGTTCTCGGGCGGCGACGATGAGGACGCGACCCGCCGTGCCGCCGCGCCCATCGTGGCGCGAGCCGCCCTGGAGCACCCAATGGCGTTCACTTAGCCAAAGGTCGCCCATAGGGATGTTTGCACGCTCGCGGTTCGCTGCGTCCCGGACGCCTTTTTTCTGCATATCTTGCTAGATCTTCGATGTCATCTGCCATGGCCTTCATGAGGTCGTCGTGGTTGA
>CAMCMZ010000092.1 GCA_945876185.1 Candidatus Kuenenia stuttgartensis
CCAGGAGTGCTCGACCAGGTTGCCTGGGAGCGCGCCGCTCCGCGGCGCACGCCACGCTCCGCGTGGCCGCGGCTGGTTTCAACCCGCCGCACATGCCGGCTGAAGCCGGCGTTACGATGCACGCACACCTGCCCAGGCGTCCTCGCCAACGCAAAAAGGCCGGCAGATGCCGGCCCTTTGCGTTGATACGGCTGGTGAAAGCTCAGCGCTTGCTGAACTGGGTGCCGCGGCGGGCCTTGTGCAGGCCGTACTTCTTGCGTTCGACCATGCGCGAGTCGCGGGTCAGCAGGCCGTGCTTGCGCAGGTTGGCCTCGGTGTTCGGGTCGGCCTTGGCGAGGGCGCGCGAGATGCCGAGCACCACCGCGCCGACCTGGCTGACCACGCCGCCGCCAGTGGCGTTCACGGCGACGTCGTACTTGCCCGCGCTCTCGGTGACCGAGAACGGAACGGACAAGAGCTTCTGCAGGCGTTCGATCGGGAAGTACGCATCGGACTTGCGCTCATTGATCAGAATCTGGCCGGTTCCGGGGCTGAGGCGGACGCGGGCGACGCTGGTCTTACGGCGGCCAAGGCCCCAGGTGTAGGTCTTCGACATGTGGATTACTGTCCTCGTGCTGAACGCTGCTGGCCCGGAAGCGTGGGAATCCACGCGATGCCGGGGGGCGCGAACCATAGCGTTCCAGGGTCAGGGTCAAGACCCAGACGGCGGTTCCGAGGCCTGCGGGCATCAGACCCCTTGGCGGGGGCAGTCGGCGCACAGCGGACAGCGTTCGCAGCGCGGCGCCTGGCGGCGGCAGTGTTCGCGCCCGAGCCGGATCAGCTGATGACAGCGGCGCACCCATTCCTGGGCCGGAAAACGAGCCTCGACTGCCGTCTCGGCAGCGCGAGGCAGTTCCTGCGCCGTCCAGCCGAGGCGGAAGGCGATGCGCGTGACGTGGACATCGGCGGCCACCGCCGGAATGCCGAAGCCGTTGCCGAGCACCACCGCCGCGACCTTGCGGCCGACCCCGGGCAGGCGCTCCAAGGCTTCGCGCGAGCGCGGAACTTTGCCGTCATGGTGCACGAGCAGCGCCCGCGCCGCCTCGACCAGGGCGCGCGCCTTCTGCGGATACAATGGCAGGCGGCGCAGGACGCGAGCGAGGTCGCGATGGTCGAGCGCGGCCAGACCGGCGACCGAGACGACGTGCTCCATGAGCACCGCCATCACCTTGTTGACCTGCACGTCGGTGGCGCGCGCGGAAAGGATGGCGGCAACCAAGAGTTCCCAGTCATCGCGGGCGTACAGCCCGCAGCGTGCATCCGGCCAACTGCGGTCGAGCGCTGCCGCCACCGCCGCCGGGGCGGCGGGAACCAGGCACGGCGGGGGTTTCTCCATGCTAGGTAAGCTACACTGAGGTCAGTACCGGCAAACGGTATCCGTTCCGTCTGCGACGCTGCTGACCATTTAGAAATCGTCTAACGTTGCTCCGTCTTCCGTGCGCGGCCTGGTTTCCGGTACCGGGATTGGTTGCGGTTTGGTGGTGGCTGATCCGGCTGGACCGACTCGGCGAATGCCATTCGTGGGGTCCCGCACCAAAGGACCTTTCAAGACCAGGGTGAACTCGACCACGCGACCCGCCTCAAAGCGGATGCGCTCCTTGGGGAAACCGGGTCGCTCACGGTTGAGTTGGCCCTGAACATCGTTGTCGGAACTGCCGATGGAGATCTGGTGCTCACCGGCCGGCATGGGACCAACCAACCAGGCGTTGGCGTCGTCAGGATCGCGCCAGCCGACACTATGACTCATCCGCCCTGATCCGATCCAGGCTTCGGCACGACATGAGTAATAGTTGCCGGAGGGATCGCGCAGGCGGATGCGGGCCATCGCCGCGATTTGCACCGTGATCACTTCATTCCGTCGCTGGCCGGGTTCGATGGGATAGCGCTGCACCGGGGGACCGGTCAGTGTCCGCACCGCACGATCCGACTGATGCGAAAGATCGGCGAGAACATCCACCGCGCCCGCTAGGCGCTGGAAAACCACCCTGCCATCACCGTCGCTGATCTGGCTCTGCTCAAACCAGTTCGGCCAGGTTTTCAACTTCGGGTGACCACTGGGACGCAACTGTACTGCAGCACCCACCACCGGCCGACCAGCGGGATCGACCACCTGAGCGTTGAGTTCGCCCCCGGCAATCAGTCGGATCTGGCGTTCGCGCAGCCCCGGTCCTGGCTGATGCTCCAACGGACCATTGCTGATCAGATTGCGGCCCGGGGTGAACACCGAGATCCGGTAGCGGGGTCCGCGTAGATCGGCGATGCGCAGTTCACCGTGCACGTCCGTTTCAAGTTCGATTCCGGCGCCCTTGGCGAAGTCTTCTTCGACATCGGCTCGGCTCAGTCCAATGCGGCCAGTCACCGGTTTACCTTGCGGATCGACGAGTTTCAGGCTGAGTTCGTTGGGTGCTGCCAGATGCAAGTCGTGGGTGACGACCGTCGGCCGGGATATGTCGACGGGCACGGTCCATTCGGTCGGAACCGGGGACAAAGGCGGGAGATCGAACAACGCGAAGGTCTGTCTTACTCGTACATTAGGAGTTACTTTTGCTGACAGATCACGGTGTTCACTATGCGCTGTAAAAGCATGGCCAGGGGCGAGATGATCCAAGCGAAAGCGCGTCACGTAACGACCGTCCTGGGCGGTACGAAGCTGGTCGCTGGCAATCGTCGAGCCGAACCATTTACCCGCACGCTTATCGCTTTCCAGGTCGATGGGAGTCCCGCTACCGCCGACAGAGCGCAGCCAGACTCGGGCATTCCAGGTTGAACATGGTTTTCCATCCGGTCCGAACACCCGTCCGCGCAGCACCACGGCAGGAACCAGGCGGATCTCACAGCGGGTGGCATCTGATTCCGATGGACCTGGAAAACCGTCTCCGCCCACCCCCCGCTGCCGTCGGCGGGGATCAACCCCATATTGCGATTTATCCAAGGCCAAGGCAGCTTCCTCTGGCAAGTCAACCTCCAGCCAACCGATTTGTCCGAGTTGATCACCGTCCGCCTTGGTGGAGATGGCAAACAGGAACTCACCGCGTGAATCCGTGCGGGTCGAGTGGGAACCAAGCCGCACCGGCAATTCCGCCTGGGGCTTATCATCCGGGCCGACTATCCTACCCGAAACGGTGAGTGGTGGGGCCGGATCCAAACGCAGGTCGGGCAGGATGGATGGCCCAGGAGCACATTTCCGTTCGATCACGGAGCTGCGATGCCAGCTGTCCGCACTCACGGCACGAATTCGCCAAGCGCCCGGCTCCAGCAATCCGGTTGCGAATCGCCCGTGCGCATCGGTCGTGAAATTGAGGGATTCTCCGAATTCATGCAACAAGAAGACCTGGGCGCTGGTCAGGGGCGTGCCGGATCCATCGACGATCCGGCCGGAAACCAACGCGCCGAGGCGCAAGCGCAAGGTGCAGTTTGCGTCTTGATTGGGGATTTCGACCAGGGTCGTAGCACCGATGACACCTTCGGCACCGGGAAGCGGATTCGCACGGATCCGCCAGGGGCCAGGACTGAGGCCGCCCACCACTGCTTTCCCTGCGGCATCGGTGCGGCTGGACCGGAAGGTGACGAATTTGTAGTCTCGTGGTGTGGCCGGTGGATGAATGATGGTTTTCCATGGGGTGGGGTTGAGATCCTCCTTTCCGATTGGGTAAATAGAGAAATCCAGGTTGATGGGACAATCCGTCGCCGGACCACCATCAGGACGCAAAACGGTCACGTTCAAGGCAGGACCATTCTCTTGGATTTGAACGGGTGGGCCAGGTTTGACCGTCAGAGGGGGAACTTTGCCCCCAATTCCCTGGCCTGCATGCTCGGTTGGAGAAGAAGGGCGAATCAAGTCCCCCGGCTTGTCCTGGGTGTTAATCGGGGCGCCAGTCAAGGTTTTCGTCGGTTTAGCCTGCAGGCGGATGGTCAAAGAACGAACAGCACCTTGGTCAGGTCGCACGGCGTAACCATGCGGGCGTGAAAACACCGCATCGCCCGCGATGGCGGCCAGGACAAGATTATTATTATGAGGTCGATAGACGGCACCGATCATCCATCCATTACCTTCAAGACGCACGATTGCGCGACCGTCGGCACCTGTCCAGGTCTCGAGCTTATGAGCGTGATCGTACCTATGTAAGTTGACCAACACGCCGGCGACCGGTTGGTCAGACTGATCGCGAACCTCAATCCGCAGGTTCCCCGGTTGCGCCACCGCCGGAGGCGGCGGGTCTGCGGCCACGGCGATACGCGGTGGCGGTTGGGGTGCAGCGGACGTTTGCTCGCCACGCAGAAGGAAAAAAGCTGTAGCCAGGGTGGTCGCAGCGATCAGCCCCGCGATGCCGACCAGGGTGGCCATGCCGGTCGCTGCTGGAGCGACCGTGCCCCCACCCAGTGCCGCATAACTGAGCTGGTGCGCCAGACCGGTTGGCACGGTGGCGGTCGCCTCCGTCGCCAGCACCTCGCCAAGCATCCCGCCGCCCACGACCAAGCCGAGGGGACGCAGATGCTCTTGCATGCGCGAAAGCGCCTCGGTCAGCCGTCGACTGACCGTCGCCGGCGAACAATCCAGTTGCTCAGCTAACTCGGCCTGACTGAGACCGGAGAAGAAATGGCCGACCACGAGTTGCCGCTGCGCCAGTGGAAGCCGGTCGATGGCGGCGTCGATCTCCTGACGCAGCAATGCTCGTTCGTCACGTTCTGCGGCTTCCGCCTGCGCCGAGGCCAGGCCCTCGTGGCGATGTCGGGCTTCCTCACGCCGGCGGCGGTCGATAGCCTTGCCCAGGGCGACACGGTGTAACCAGGTTGGTACCGAGCCGCGAATGCGGGTGCGGTGCCGCAGGAAATGCAGGAACGTGTCCTGCACGGCGTCCTCGGCAAGGTCCCTCGCACCCAGCACCCGACGACAGGTGGCGAGCACCATGGGGGCGTAGCGGTCTATGGCCTCGCGCGCAGCAAGGATGGCCAGGACAGCGGGCGGGTCGGCAGTCTGATTGCTCATGATGGACTCCACCAGCATAGTCGCACCGCGCTGTCCGGACTTGCAGGAAATCTAGCTGACCACCAGCGTGCGTCACTTTCGCAGCCTGCCGAGTGGGCGTCCACCCCGCCATTCCCGTCGCGTCCGGGCTTGCTAGCGTTCGCGCCATCCCGGGAAGGGGCCGATGTCGCGCTGCATGGTCCTCAACGCCGACTACCAGTACCTCAACATCGAAGAGGACTGGTTCGACTCGCTGATGCTCGTCCTTCAGGAGAAGGCCGACCCGATCGAGCATTATCCCCAGGTCGTGCGCAGCCAGCACCTGGCGATCAACCTGCCGGCGGTGGTGGTGATGCGCTACCGCGTCAACGTGAAGCGGCGCGGCCGGCTCTTTCAGTTGCCGACCAAAAAAGCGGTGTTCATCCGCGACGGTTTCGAGTGCCAATACTGCGGCACCCGCATCAGCATGGGTTCCGGCACCCGCGACCACGTGCATCCGCTGTCGCGTGGCGGCGCGAACACCATGACCAACGTGGTCGCCGCCTGCAAAGCCTGCAACCTGCGCAAGGCGGACCGCACCCCGGACGAGGCCGGCATGGCCCTGCGCAACAAGCCGCGCCCGCTCACCGACGAGGAGAAGGTCCGTTGCCTGCTCAAGACCTGCCGCGCCGACGAACGCCGCGCCTGGCTCGGCTGCCTACGGCGGATGGGGATCGCGTTGTGGGCGTGAGGACTGGTCCGCCAAGTCCGCCAAACATCGCCCCCGGCATCACCTCCGCGAAGATCGTCATCATCGTCGTGATCGCTGCGATCCTTCTGGTCATTTACGTCGGGATCTATCTCCATCTCCGAATGAGTCTGCGTCTCGTCCACCGATCCTCGATCGGAGGGCCGAATCTGGTCGTGCCGGGCGACTTCAATCCTGGGATATTCCTGTTTGCCCCGGATCCGTTGCTCGCAGCCCAGCGACATGATGCAGAGAGCAGACTCGTGGTGAATGCCATGCTTCCGCTGATCTGGCTCGAATGCCGGTACCACGACTGCTTTTACATCTGTACCGACCGGAATGTTTCCTCTTCAGGCATTCCGGTACCATGACTCGTGCGGGTTGGGTGGTCATTGCCGTGGTGTCGGCCATCAGCATCCTCTATCTTGCTGGTTTCCTCTGGTTCCGGTCCTATTCCTTCTCCTGGACTGATCTCGATGGGAATCTGCACATCTCCACCATCGATCACTTCCGGGATGCGTCCCGATTCCAAACTGAAGTGCGATGGTTCGCCGCGCATCTCTTTCGACCGTTGATCTCCCTGGATCGCATGGTCACGGGCAGGGAATTCGATGATGAGATGTGACCAAGCTCGACGTTCGCTTCGTTAGGGCTTCTTCGGCCGCGCCTGCGCGCGCATGAACTTCGCCTCCTCGGCGAACGCCGGGTCGCCGGGGAACTCCTTGGCGGCGCGGTCGGCGACGAGCAGGGCGTGATCGTGGGCGCCTGACAGCCAGGCGCGCCAGGCGATCCAGAACCATTTGGCCTTGTCGAAGCCCGCATCAGGGTTCTGACGGTCGTGCAGGACCTCGCACCAGAGGTCGATGACCTGGCCGTACCAGTCGAGCGGGAGGGCGCGGGCGCAGTCGCCAAGCCACTGCGCGGTGTCGTCGCGCAGGCGCTTGTCGCCTTTCGCCTTGACGAATTGCAGGCATTTGCGCAACGCGTCGGCGTCGCGGTTGACCAGGCTGGTGATCACGGCGGCGAGGTGCGCCTCGTGCTGCAAGCGCGGATGCTCCAGGCCGCGCGCCTGGGCGGCGGCCCAGGCGTCGGCGCAGGAGCGGCCCAGGCGCTGCACCGCCTCGACATCGACGCTGGGGTGATCCTTGGCGAACTGCTCCGCCAGACGACCGAACCAGTAGGGCAGCGAGATGCGGATCCAGGGCAGGTCGAGGGGCAGTTGCGCCAGGCCACCGATGCGCTTGCCATGGCCGGGGGCGGGGGCGGGGGCGGTACCGGGAGCGGGGGCGACGCCGGGAGCAGTGGCGACAGCAGGGATCGGCGGCGGCACCGCCGCGTTGAGCAGCGCGCCGAAGTCCTTCTCACCCAGCACGGCGGCGTAGTAGCGCGCGGCCTGGGCGTAGCGGAACATGATCTCGCCCGGCTCATCGACATCGCTGAACGCCAGGTCGTTCAGCCACAACTGCACCAGGCGGGCGGCATCCTGCAGCACCGCATCGCCGGTGATCGCGCCACGCGGCGAACCGGCGAGAACCTCGGTCGCAGTGGCGGCGTACATGGTCAGGATCCGACGTAGCCGGTTCAGGCGCTGGTCCTCACGCCAGGCCCGCTGGCCGTCGGCGTCCTTCACCTGGATTGCGAACCGGCTGAGATCCTCAGCCAGGCTGGGCAGGGTCTGGGGGTCGCGACCTGGGATCAGGGTGTACGTGGCGCTTTGCAGGCACTGGTCGAGGGCGCGCACCGCCAGGGCCTGCGACTTGTAGTGGGCCAGGGTGCCGGTGAGTTGGAGACCGACCTGGACCAGCGACGGACCAAGCTGCTTCTTCAATTGCGGGATCTGCTGGTCGAGCAATTCCTTGGCGAGCGATTCCGCCTCGGCCCGCTTGCTGGGATCCTGGGCGCTGGCGTCGAAGAGGTGGCCCAGCAGTTCCTGGCGCAGGTAGAATTTGCTCAGCGGCTGCGGCGTGTTGGCGAGCGCTTCGACCGTCCAGCGCACCGCCTTGTCGAACTGGCCGGTGTGGGTGGCCAGGCCGGCGAGTTCGCGCGCGTTGGCGTTGTCCTTGTCGCCCTTGGCGAACATCGCCTCCATCTTGCTGATGCCGCGGGCGTAGGTCTGGAAGTGCCAGTCGCGCTGCACGTCGATCATGGTGCGGGCGTAGTCCGCGTCGCTGAAAATGCGCCACGACAACCGCCATGAGGACCGGGTGTTCTCGCCGCTGAAGCGCAGGAGCAGGCCGAGCGAGTTGGGGTCGAAGGTCTCGGTGACATCGAATCGTTTGTAGGTTTTTTCCAGGGCTTCCGGCAGCGTCGTGGCGATGAACTCCAGGGTCGGGCCGGTCTGCATGAGGTAGACGTGCCAGCGGCCGTCCTCCTTGCGATCGGCCCAGGCGACCGCCGCATGGCCAGGCAGACTGAGCACATGCGCGGTGCGGCCCTGCCGTTCGGCGATGGTCTGGTACAGTTCCGCCAGGTCGTCGCAGTCGCCCCGGAACTGGCCGCCGGCGTTGGTGGCGATGGTCTGGGCCGCCGTCTGGTGGATGTCGCCCTTCACCGACTTGTTGCCGATGAGCTGCGGATAGCGGCTGTCGGGGCTGTCGTGGACGTACTGGAAGAGGTACTCGCCGATGAGATCCAGGCTGGGCGCGTCCGGCAGCACCCGTGCGGCGTCGGTCAGGAACCGTGCGGATTCGCCGTCGGAGCCATCCCTTGGCGGCCGCAGCACGTCCTTGCCCACGACCAGCGCCAGCAGGTCGCCGTTGAGCGCGACCAGCGCCAGGTGCGGCGGCATGACCTCGGCGACCGCGTCATTGGCGATGCCGCGACCCCGCACCGGCACCACCCGGCGCCAGGAATCCAGGGCTGCCTCCAACGGCTTCCCGCTGCGCCAGGCGGCGATGACCTGGTTGCCGCTGACCAGGCGGGCCGCCACGGGTTCCGGGCGGCCCGCCAACGGGTCGGCCCCGGGGGCGAGTTGCACCACCAGGTTCAGGCCGGATTCGGGCAAGGCCTCGTAGAAGACCGGGCGGGGGACCGGACGCAGGTAGCAGGCCCGTTCCGGCGTCTGCAGGATCCAGCCGCCGAGGCCGAAGCCGTTCTTCACCTCGGCCAGGCGCAGGTTGCGACCCTGAGCGTCCTTGCCGAGGAACTGGGTCACCGGCAGCAGCTGCTCGGCGGCGATCATCGCCAGTTCCAACTGCTCATCGGCCTCGCTTTTCGGCAGGACGCGCCGCAGCCAGCCATGGCGCATGATCCGCCGGGCGAAGGACGGCGTAAACTCGTCGGCCTCAGCGCTGGCGACATCGTTCTGGCCCAGGCGGTCGAGGACTTCTTCCAACGTGCGCCGGCCGAGAGTGTCGAGATCGCTGCCAGCGAGCGCCGTCGCGACTTTCTTCGCGGCCGCGATCAGCGCCTCGCGCTCGCCGGCCGGACGCGCCGGGGCCGCCGTTTTCGCCAGGCAGCCCTCGGGCAGCACGCGGTGGGTCGAGGAACTCAAGTGCGGCCCGGTGACAAGACCTTCGAGGAACATCAATTCGTCGGCCTTCAATCCGGCGGCGACCGCGTGTTCGATCAAGCGCGGCAGCAGGGTCAGCGCCGCGATGCTGCTGTCGCCAGCGACCAGGCGGCGGTCGACGGTGAGGGCGCCGATGCCGGTATCGAGGCGCGGATTGCCGCCGTTGTCCAGTTCCTTGATGGGGTAAGCGGTGGATTTCAGATCGCCATCGACCTGCCAGTACAACTTTCCATCGGCGCGCACCGCGAGCCAGGTGCGCTGCGGCAACTGCTTGGCGAGCCGCTCGCTTTCGGCCACCTGAGCGTCGGGGCTGGGCGCGGTCGGCCCCGGCGGCGTGCTCGGTGGCGCCACCACTTCACCGGCCCAGGCCAATCCGGACGCGATGAGAACGGGCAGGAGGATCCGACCCCAAAGGAATCTGGACCGGGGCAAAGTCAGGCGCTGGGACATGGGAACCTTTCGCTCGGATGCGACCGCCCACGGTGAATCGGCAGCGACGGCGTCAAGGATGTCCCGGCGATTGCGATATTCAGGGTTTGGAGACCCAGATGGACCCAGGCCGAGGGTTCAGGCAGCAGGATAACCGGCCAGGTCGGCCAGATTCAGCGTGCCCTTCAACTCGCGCGTCTTGAGATCCCGAGCGACGGCCCGGCTGAGCGGACCGACCCGACGGCCCAGGACGGTGATGTAGAACGTACGTTCTTCGGCCACAGCCACCGGGACAGAAGCGGCCGGCGCAGGAGTGGCCAGCGGCGTCTGCATCCCCTGGGGGATGGTGGCCTCCATATCGAGAATGGGCGAGGAGACCTCGGCGGCCGGGGCCACGATCGCAGGAGCGGCTGCAGGTGCCGCAGTGGCCTGCGCTTCCTTGCGCTGCAGCGGCGCCAGGGTCTCGCCCTGGTTCCGGCTCCAATCGCTTGCGTGGTGTTCACCGGAATCGCTGGGCCGCGGCCCTGGAATGAATTGGCCTTCGCTGGGAAACGGCTCCTGGGCCGGTGGAGCCGGGGTGCGGAAGTCTGCTTTCGACGGCGCTGACTGACCCGGCGCTGCATCCGGGCTCGGCAGCGTAGCGGGACTGGGCAGCGTAGCGGGACTGGGCAGGGTTGCCGGGATTGCCGGCAGTGCTGGCACGGCGGGATCCGGGATCAGCGCCACACGGGCAACGACCGGGATCTCCTCCAGCGAGGTGACCGGGCGGGCCATCGGCTGCGGCGCGGGACGGGCGGTGGGGATCTGGGCCGCCGGCAATGGCATTGAGTTAAGCTGTTCCGGTGTGATACACCTGTAATTTACCAGGGTATTATGCTTGCTTAGGCGACCAAAAAAATTTTTCGGGCCTCATGGCCCTTTCCAATCATCCGCCTCGCGCAGAGAGCTTCTCTGCCTTCCT
>CAMCMZ010000093.1 GCA_945876185.1 Candidatus Kuenenia stuttgartensis
GCAACCTCACCATCGCGCTGATCGTCCAATACCGACCGAAACGCTTCGACCGACTGAGAAACGCCATTGCAGGATCTCTCCACGCCATCCTGGCAACCCTGGCGCTCGGGTCGCCAGTGTCGGTGGGGTACTTTTGAGGCGCCCCGGGCTCCGCCTGCCGGGACAGGTGGAATTCAGGGCGGTCGACCTATGGTTCCGCCGTGCATCCCGTCCTGGGCCTGTCCGTCCTCCTGCTCCTGGCTGGCCTCTGCCGGGCCGCAGAGCCCACGCCAGCCGTCGCCGGCGAGTCACTGCTTGCGCCCGATCCGCTGGCGGCCGAACCGGCTCCGGGGTTATCCTCGGCCAAGGTCCAGCGCCTGGAGCGCGAGGACGCGCCCGGCCGAAGACTGCTGCGGGTGGAGGTGCCCAGAGCCGGGTCGCAACCCTGGCAGCAGCAAGTCCACGTCGGCGTTGCGGGACCGGTCACCAAGGGCCGGGTCTGCCACCTGCGCTTCGCGATCCGTGCCGATGACGACCACGCCCGCGTGCTGCTCTACGTCCAGCGCGCCGAATCGCCGTGGACCAAGGACCTCTTCCGCTGGGTGGCGGCCGACCGCACCTGGCGCCATTACGACCTGCCCCTGGTGGTGAGCGAGGACCGGCCGGCCGGCAAGAGCATGATCGGGTTCGGTTGCGCAGCGCGGGCGCAAGCGATCGAACTGGCCGATGTGTCGCTGACCGCCTGCCCGCCAGGCACACCGATCACCAGCCTGCCGGCGACCCCGTTCACCTATGCCGGACGCGAGGCCGACGCACCTTGGCGCAGCGCAGCGTTGGCGCGGATCAACGAGATGCGCACCACCACCTTGACCGTGCGCGTGCGTGACGCCCGGGGCGCGCCCGTGCAGCGGGCGCAGGTGCGGGTGCGCCAGACCGCCCATGCCTTCGCCTTCGGCACCGTGGTCCCGGCCTGGGCGGTGCTCGGGCGGCAGCCCGAGCATGAGCGTTTCCGTCAGGAACTGCTCCGGCATTTCAACCAGGCGACCCTCGACCAGGAACTGACCTGGGGACGCTACAGCACCCAAGCCGACACCGCCCACGCTGCTGTGACGTGGCTGACCGCGCACCAGCTGCCGGTGCGCGGCCACTGTCTGATCCAGCCGTCGCTCGAACCCGGTCTCGACGTGCCGCCCGAGGTCCTGGCGCTCAGCCGCAAGCCGGCCGAGTTGCGCCGCCGCTGCGCCGAGCGCGTGGTCGCGGCGACCGCCGCCCTGCGCGGCCAGATCGCCCAGTGGGACGTGGTCGCCGATCCGCTGCTCTACCGCGACCTGCTCGCCCTGATCGGCGAGGACGCGGCGGTGGACTGGTTCCGCCTCGCCCGCGCCGCCGATCCCGCCGCGAAGCTGTTCCTGAGCAACCGGCTCTGGCCCGGGACCGGCGACGAGATCCTGGCCGACGCGTTGGCCGAGCGCGCCCGGGGCCTAGTCGAGGCGGGCGCCCCGGTCGACGGGATCGGCCTGGACTGGCGCTGGCACGGCATGTTCCCTGATCCCGTCGCGGTGCAGAGCACCCTCGACCGGCTGGCGCGCTCGAAACTCCCGCTCGCCATCACCGCGCTCGGGATCGATGCCTGCGGCGACGATCAACTGCAGGCCGACGCGCTGCGGGACCTGCTTATCGTCGCCTTCGCCAACCGCTCGGTGCGCGGGATTTCGCTGGATGGGTTCTGGGCCGGCGCGCTGTGGGCGCCGAACAACGGCCTCTGGCGCGCGAATTGGCAGGAAAAACCAGCGCTGCACGTCTGGCGCGACTGGGTCGAGGGCCGCTGGTGGACCGACCTCGGTGGCGAGACCGATGCCGACGGCGCCTGCACCTTCCGTGTGTTCAAGGGCCGCCACGCCATCGAGGCCGTCCTGCCCGACGTCACCCACCGGCGCGACGCGGCGATCGAAGCCCCCACCGTCATGGAACTCCGCCCATGAGAACGCTCCCAGTCCTATCCCTGATCGCCGTGCTGTTCCTCGCCGGCTGCGGCACCATGCGCGGCATGCCCAGCCATGGCGGCGGCAAACGCTTCGACGAAGAGCAGCGTGCGGTGTCCTCCGCCGTGCGCCGCTCCATTGCCCAGATGAAGTTGGACGAACTCCAGGGCCGCAGCGTGCGTCTGGTCATCGAGAACATCGCGCACAGCGGCGGCGGTTCGATGCAATGGCCGGGCGCGGAAAACGTCTCGATAAATGCCGGCGCGGGCCGATTCGATGGTTCCAGCGAGTCGATTGGACCGATCTCAACCAACAGCGGCAGCAATGGTTCGGTCGGGGCCAACCTGAATTATCGCTTGAGTCCGGCCTATTACCCCAGCGCCTTCGGCACCGACAGCGATATCGCCTACCTGCGCGCGGTGACACTCCTCCGCCTGGCGCACCAGGGCATCCGCATCGCCCCCGAACGCGGCGATGCGACCTTGGTGGTGCTGGTCGATGTCATCGGCACCGACCTCAGCCGCACCGACTGGCTGCTCTGGCGCCATGACGACCTTTCCTCCAGCGTCGAGCTGACCTACTACGCGATCCGCACCGACGACCAGCACTTACTGATCCCCGCTCGCCGCTGCGGCGCCCGCGCCGCCTATCGTCTGACCGGCAGCATCATGCTGTCCGGGCTCGAACGCGACCGCAAACTGGAACCTATCGGCACGACGGATCTCGCCGACGAGGCCTGGCCCGTGGCACCGCCGGAGGTTCCCGTCGTGCCAGCGCCGCGCGAGGCGCGGTGATTCCCGCGTCATCCCAACGCGTGCCGACCCAGCCAAGCAACCAGAGCGCGGCCGCGGGTGCCTTCCTCCAGTAGAGCGATGCCGTGCTGGAGTTCACCCAGCACCAGCACG
Organism: Candidatus Kuenenia stuttgartensis; assembly: GCA_945876185.1. Taxonomy (GTDB): domain Bacteria; phylum Planctomycetota; class UBA11346; order UBA11346; family UBA11346; genus BJHQ01. The sequence goes on from CAMCMZ010000093.1 coordinate 2,867, forward strand.
CTGGTCCAGATCCGATGCGCCGGCTGGTGGCGCAGCCAGTGTTCGACCAGGGCATCCGGGTGCGGTTTCCCGGTCTCGGATACCACGCAGGTATCCAGCAGGTAACCGCCTATCATGGCAAATCGGTGGCCGGTGACGCATCCGGCACCCGTGCAGGCAGTGGTGGTGGCCCGCCCAGATCCGCCACCAGGTCATCCCGCAGCAGATCCCAGGCCGAAGGCGACGCATCATCTGCCGCGCCCAGACCAACGGGTACCATCACCACCACTGGCACCCCATGCCGGGTGATGGTCTGGGGGCCGCGCTCTTTCACGGCGTGGATCATCTCACTGAGGTGGTCCTTCGCCTCATGCAGTTGCCAGGTGGACGAATGGGTTGCAGGCATGGGCGAAATCTAGCCAGAATGGCCAGAACACAAAACGGCCGGCTTTCCGGACCCACCGTCGCCAGTTCCTGCTCTTCCCTCGGGGGCTGGGGACAACAACTCAGTTACAACGCAGAAACCCCTGGCTTGCGCCAGGGGTTTCGTGCGTCGGTCGGTTCGAGGACGACTCAGGCGTCGTAGTACAAGTAGAACTCGTACGGATTCGGACGCAGCTTCATCGGCTCGACTTCCTGCTCGCGTTTGTAGGCGACGTAGGTGTCGATGAAGTCCTCGGTGAACACGTCGCCGGCGGTGAGCCACGCCTTGTCGGCGAGCATCTCATCGATGGCTTGGCCGAGGCTGTCGCAGGTGCCGGGGATGGTGGCCAGCTCCTCGGGCGGCAGGTCGTAGATGTTCTTGTCCATCGGCTTGCCCGGATCGATCTGGTTCTTGATACCGTCGATCATGGCCATGGTGATGGCGGCGGTGACCAGGTAGGGGCTGCCGCTGGCGTCGGGGCAGCGGAACTCGAAGCGGCGGGCCTTGTCGCCGTTCACGTGCGGGATGCGTACCGAGGCCGAGCGGTTGCTGGCCGAGTAGGCCAGGTTCACCGGCGCTTCGTAGTGAGGCACCAGGCGGCGGTAGCTGTTCACCGACGGGTTGGTGAAGGCCTGGATCGAGCGGCCGTGCTTGAGGATGCCGCCGATGGCCCAGATCGCCTGCTGGCTGAGCTTGGCGTAGGCGTTGCCGGCGAAGAGGTTCTTGCCGTCTTTCCAGATCGAGGTGTGGCAGTGCATGCCGCTGCCGTTGTCGCCAAACATCGGCTTCGGCATGAAGGTCGCCGTCTTGCCGTGCTGGTAGCAGGTGTTCTTGACCGCGTACTTGTAGAGGTGGACCAAATCGCCCGCGGTGATCGCGGTGCCGAACTTGATGCCGATCTCGCACTGGCCGGGGCTGGCGACTTCGTGGTGGTGGAGGTCCACTTCCATGCCCATGGTCTGCATATTGGTGGTGATCTCGCTGCGCAGATCCATCAGGGTGTCCTGCGGGGTCGCCGGGTAGTAGCCCTGCTTGACGCGGATCTTGTGGCCGAGGTTGACGCCATCATCGACGCCCATGTTCCACGGCGCCTCGACCGAATCGAGGTGGTAGAACGAGCCCTGCGGCGCGCTCTGGTAACGGATCGAATCGAAGATGAAGAATTCAGGTTCGGGGCCGAAGTAGATGGTGTCGCCGATGCCGGCGGCCTTCAGGTAATCCTGGGCCTTGCGGGCGATCGAGCGTGCGTCGCGCGAGTAGCGCTGGCCGGTGCGCGGGTCGAAGATGTCGCCGAAGAAGCAGATCGTGGGCTGTTCGCGGAACGGGTCGATGAACACGGTCGCCGGATCCGGCTTGATCAGCATGTCCGACTTCTCGATGCCCTGCCAGCCACGGATCGAGCTGCCGTCGAAGGGCAGACCGTCTTCGAAGATCGACGCTTCGAGCCGACGGGCGACGATCGTGAAGTGCTGCAGGGTGCCGAAGATGTCGCCGAACATGATGTCGACGTACTTGGCGCCGTGGTCTTTGGCGAGCTGGAGGGCTTTCTCAACGCTCATGGGATCTCCGAAGGGGGATAGGCAGCGAGCGCTGCCGTGGAGGTGGGGCGGGCAAGCTAGACGGCGTTGGCAGGGTGGCAACCCTCAGGAAGGGCGGGAAGTGCATCGCGGCTAAACAGTCCTTGACGACAGCCGTTACCGTGCTCCTGCACATGAGCCGCGCACGTACCGATCAAGGTGATTGCATCACCATGGACGAAGGATGCCGAAACCGAATGGTCAGCCGCCGGGAACGCGGGAGCTCGGCCACGTCATCCGTCGCGCCTGCGGTGCATAGGGAAACCGCTGCCGCAACCGCCTCAGAACGAATAGACCAGCCCGATCAGGGTCTCTGAGCGCATGCTCCACTGGCCATAACCGGGCGCATCCGCCACGGCGTACTTCGGACGCTCCTCCTCATAGGCGCGGTAGGCGACATCCAGGGTGAAATATTTGCTCAACTGCACGAAGATCCCGGCGGTCACTAGATTAGTGACGTGGTGCATGTCCTTGAAATCGCTGGTGCCTTCGTACTGGGCGTAGCATTTGACGTCGGTCTTGAGTTTGGCCTCGTAGCGAGCGAACCATTCGGGACCGACCGTCGCCTGCCTTTCCCGGTCGGTGTAGCCATCGCCCCATTTCTTCTGACCCCGGACGCCGGCGCGGATCTCGCCCTTGGCGTCGCTCATGAAGAGGGGTTCGCGCTTGAGCCCATAACCGGCCGACACCCAACTGCGGCCCTGGCCGAAGGCGTCGCGCTGGGGTGCCGGGCCGACGAACACCGTTTCGGTGCCCCAGCCTATGTAGGTAAACTGCGGCGCCGTCCATACGGTGCGGTAGACTCCCTGGTAGTTGATCTCATCCGAGGCGGTGATCCAGGCACCGTCGTCCTGACGCTGCCGGCCGTACTTGGTCTTCAGGTTCTGCTCGACCTCGTGCACGCTGCGCTTCCACAGCGCGTTGACCTCCCCGCCGACGGCATAATTCAGCGTATTCGAGGCGGTGGAAATGGTGGGGTCGCGCGAGGTGTCGGCATGGCTGGACGAGACCCCCTGGAACCAGAAGCCGAACTTGCCGTTGACGCTCCACCCATCGGGCTTGGGAGCTGGCGGCGTTTCAGCCGCCTGAAGCCAGGCAATACTGCCGGCAATGGCCGAGATAAGGGCTAGACGCATGCAAATCCTCGCCTTGAAAAGGTGCACGGCAGAACGGGTGTAGCGGCCTGAGCGGTTAGGCCCAGTCAAATCAGAAAGATCCAAACATCAGCGATTATGCAGGATGGCGGGGAACTCCTTAGCGCGGCGGATCACCGCGACAAGGCGGCAAGGTCGCTGCCTTTCAGCCCTGCGCCGCCAACCGCTCCTGCGCCGCGAACCAGCGCGTCTCGGCCTCGGCGAGTTCGCTGATCACCGAGGCGAGGCGGGTGCCGGCCTCGACCTGATATCCGGTTGCAAGGGCCGCCTCCAACGACTTCTTCTCGGCTTCCAGCGCCGCGACCTTGCGCTCGGCGGCGGTGACCTCGTTGCGCAGGCGGGACAGGTCGCGCCTTGCTGCTGGCTCGGACGTTCGAACTTGCCAGTGTCCTTTCCCTGGCATTTGGCTGCGGTCTTGCCTGCGTCCGCCGATCTTCTGCCGGGGTTTCCCGCAGGCAGGCGGACAGACACAAGGAAAACAGGACTCGCCTGTCCGGATTTGCGCGTTCGCTTTTCACGGGATATCCTCACTGACCCAACCCACGGAGCCGATATGCGCCCATTCTTTCAAACCACGGCAACCCTTCTCGTTCTCTTCGCCGGTTTGTCCGGCGTCTGCGCCGGTGAGGCGGCCGGCGCGGCAGCGGGGAAAAAAGTCCTGTACCTCAACGCCTACCACCAGGGCTACGCCTGGAGCGACGAGATCCAGAAGGCCATCGAAACGAAGCTGGCCCCGACCGGGGCCGAGCTGAAAACCATCCTGATGGACACCAAGAACGCCCCCGCCGGTGGCGCGGCCAAGGCGGAGGAAGCCAAGGGCGTGATCGAGACTTGGAAACCCGACGTGGTCATCGTCTCGGACGACAATCCGATGAAGCTGGTGGTCAAACCGTACCTGAAGGACGCCGCCACGCCGGTGGTGTTCTGCGGCGTCAACTGGGACGGCAGCGCCTATGGCCTGCCCTACAGCAACACCGCCGGCATGTACGAGGTCGCCCTGGTGCAGCAGCTCGTTGCCACCCTGCGCAAGCACGCCAAGGGCGCCCGCGTCGGCCTGCTGGCCGGCGACAACGAAAGTTCGCGCGCCGATGGTGCCGGTTTCAAGAAGCACTGCGGGGTCGCCGATTTGCAGGAACTCTACGTGCCCGATCTGGCCGGGTGGAAGGCCGGCTACATCGATCTGCAGACCAAGGTCGACATCCTGCTCGTCCGCAACGACGGGGTCAAAGGCTGGCAGAAAGACGAAATGGCTGCGTTCTGCGAGGAAAACGCCCGCATCCCGACCGGTGCCATCCAAGAGGAGATCCGCTACTTCGCCTTCGCCACCTACGCCAAGATCGGCGCCGAACAGGGCGAATGGGCGGCCGACGCGGCGCTCCAGATCCTGACGGGCAAGAAACCGTCCGAGGTCGGCGAAACCGCCAACAAGAAAGCCAAGATCATCCTCAACATGAGGATCGCCAAGCGCCTGGGCGTGATGCCCGACATCGCTTTGGTCAAGCAGGCCGAACTGGTGAAGTGAACGGCGAGTTTGTTTCCCCCCGGAGAGTCACCATGCGCCTGCCACTGAAAGCCAAGATCCTCCTGCCGATGGTGCTGGGAGCACTGCTGCTCGGGCTCTCCGCCGGGGTGGTCAGTTATTTCGGCCTCAAACACGTCACAGATGAACGCTACGAAAGCGACTTTGCCAACCGCATCGCGACCATCCGCTCCTTCCTGGCGGCGCAACAGAAGGAACTCGACGCCACCGGCATGGCCGAGGCCTACGACGAGCAGTTCCGCAAGAACGCCCTCGCCGCCCTGCGGGCCCAGTACTACAAGGAGGGCGCGGCCGGCAGCAGCTACCCTTTCATCCGTGATGCCAAGGGGGTGGTGGTGATGCATCCGGTCATGAAGGCGGGCGACACCACTGGATCCGACGCCGACTACGTCCGCTTCATGCTGACGGCCAAGCAGGGTACCCAGATCTACACCTTCAAAGGCGAGCCGAAATGGATGATCTTCGACACTGATCCGCGCTGGGGTTGGACGCTCGGCTTTGGCGTGTCAATGGAGGAGAAATACGGTGATCTGCGCAGCATCCTGACCCAGCTTGGCGTCGTCCTGGGGGCCCTGCTGCTGCTCGTTCTGGTCGTCACGGTGTGGGCGGTCACCCGTTCGGTCACCCGGCCGCTGGGGGCCATCGCCACCCATCTGCGCCAAGGCGACGGCGCCGCCCTGCCGCCGGCGCTGCTCGCGCGCCGGGATGAACTGGGTCTGCTCGCGCAGGCTCTCGACCGCAGCCAGGCGGCCGCCAAGCAGGCGCAGGAGGAGCAACGCGCCCACGCCGCCCGCGCTGAAGAGACCATCCGCCGCCGCCTCGACGAGGTCCTGGGCGAGGTTGCCGGCCACAGCGACACCCTGAAGGGCACCAGCGGCACGGTGGCCAGCGCCGCCACCGAGGTGTCGAGCAGCGTCAACACCGTCGCCGCCAGCACCGAAGAGCTCGCCGCGAGCGTGAAAGAGATCGCCCGCAACACGTCGGAAGCCGCCCGCATCGCCGGCGAGGCCGCATCCATGGCCGGCAAGATGGACACCGTCATGGCTCGCCTGGCCGATTCGAACCAGAAGATCGGCGCGGTAGTCCAGACCATCCAGGGCATCGCCGGCCAGACCAACCTGCTCGCCCTCAACGCCACGATCGAAGCAGCCCGCGCCGGCGAGGCCGGACGCGGTTTCGCCGTTGTCGCCAGCGAGGTGAAGGACCTGGCACGTCAGACCGCAACCGCCACCGGCGACATCGCCGGCAAGATCGCCGCCGTCCAGGGCGACGCCGCCGCCGTGGCCGAAGCGATCAAGCAGATCACCGCCACCATCACCAGCATCAACCAGATCCAGCAGACCGTTGCCAGCGCCGTCGAAGAACAGAGCGCCACCACCGACGAGATGTCGCGCAACGTCGGCGAGGCCGCGCGCGGCAGCGCCGCGATCGCGCAACAGGTCAACGAACTCGCGGAACTGGCCGCGAAATTGCAGGAATTGGTGCGGCGCTAATTTTCCGGTTGGAGCGTTTTCCGAACTCGACTACCGCTTCCGCCGCCGGCCGCGCTTCGGCTTCGGCCCGCGTTTCCTACCGCCGTCCCCGCTCGGCGCGCTGCCGCCGGCTTCGATGGTCTTGATCGCGTCGCGCAGGCGGGCGGCCTCCTCGAAGCGCAGGTCCTCGGCGGCGGCGATCATCTGGCGCGTGAGTTCGGGCACGTCGGCGGGGCCCCAGGTGCCGCCATCCGGGTTGCCGCCGTCGGCGACTTTGCGGCCGGCGAGCTGTTCGGAGAAAGTTCCGCCCATGTCGCCCTGCTTCATCGCGCTGCGCGGGGTGATGCCGTGGGTCTCGTTGTAGCGGAGCTGGTATTCGCGGCGGCGGTTGCTCTCGGCGATGGCGGCGCGCATGGCGGCGGATTCGCGGTCGGCGTAGAGGATCACCGCGCCGTTGAGGTGGCGGGCGGCGCGGCCGATGGTCTGGATCAGGCTGGTCTGGCTGCGCAGGAAGCCTTCCTTGTCAGCGTCGAAGATGGCCACCAGCGAGACTTCGGGCAGGTCGAGGCCTTCGCGCAGCAGGTTCACACCGACTAGGCATTCGCTCTCGCCAGCGCGTAGCGCCTGCAAAATTTGGACACGTTCGATGGCATCGATGTCGCTGTGCAGCCAGGTCGTCTTGACCCCGGCGTCGGTCAGGTACTCGCTGAGATCCTCGGCCAGGCGCTTGGTCAGGGTGGTCACCAGGCTGCGTTCGCCCTTCAGCCGGCGCGCGGTGACCTCGCGGATCAGGTCTTCGACCTGGCCGGCGGTCGGGCGCACGGACACCGGCGGATCGATCAGGCCGGTCGGGCGGACGAGCTGCTCGACGCGGATCTCCTCCTTCGTCGCCTCGTACGGGCCGGGGGTCGCGCTGACGAACACCGTCTGCGGCACGATGGCCTCCCACTCGTCGAAGCGCAGCGGCCGGTTGTCGAGCGCGCTGGGCAGACGGAAGCCGTGCTCGACCAGGGTCGTCTTGCGGCTGCGGTCGCCGGCGTGCATGCCGCCGATCTGCGGGATGGTGACGTGGCTCTCGTCGACGATGCAGAGCAGGTCGGGCGGGAAGAAGTCGTAGAGGCAGTACGGCCGCTCGCCGGTCTTGCGTCCGGTGAGGTGGCGCGAGTAGTTCTCAATCCCGGGGCAGGTGCCGACCTCGCGCAGCATCTCCAGGTCGTACTTGGTGCGCGACTGCAGGCGCTGGGCTTCGAGCAGTTTCCCATCGCGCATGAGGACGCCGTGGCGTTCAGCGAGTTCCAGCTCGATCCCGGCAAAGGCCCCGTCGAGGGTCGGTTCGTCGACGACGAAATGCTTGGCCGGGTAGATGTTGAGGCGGTCGTGCCGGCCGAGGATCTCGCCGGTGAGGGAATGCACGGTGGCGATCTCCTCGATCTCGTCGCCGAAGAAGCTGATCCGCACGCAGGTGTCGTCGTAGGCCGGCCAGATCTCGACCACGTCGCCGCGCACGCGAAAGCGGCCGCGCCGGAAATCGATGTCGCCGCGCTGGTAGAGGATTGCGACGAGCTTTTCCAGCACCGCATCTCGGCCGCACGCCTC
>CAMCMZ010000094.1 GCA_945876185.1 Candidatus Kuenenia stuttgartensis
GGAGGAAGGCAGAGAAGCTCTCTGCGCGAGGCGGATGATTGGAAAGGGCCATGAGGCCCGAAAAATTTTTTTGGTCGCCTAAGCAAGCATAATACCCTGGTAAATTACAGGTGTATCACACCGGAACAGCTTAACTCAATGCCATTGCCCTCAGCGGCGAACAGTACGGCGACGTGCACCTGACCATCACCGCCCGCGATAGCGGTGGAGTGGCCAATGGCGGGGTAGACACCTCGGCCCCACAAACCGCCACCATCCGGGTGTCCTACGTCAACCAGGTCCCGCGCTTTGTCATCGGCAGTCCAGTGACCTGTCCGCGCAATGCCGGTTCGTTCTCCAGGCCGGGTTGGGTCACCGGCATCGCCGCCGGACCGACGAATCCGCTCGAATCCACCCAGCACCTGCGATTCGACGTGACCGTGGATCATCCCGAACTTTTTCAGGTCCAACCTGCGATTGATGCGCAAGGCACGCTTACGTTCCTGCCCGCGGACACCGTTGGCGGTACGGCTACTCTCAGTGTCGTTCTTCATGACGATGGCGGTACGCTGAATGGCGGGGTCGACACGTCGCCGGTTCAGACCTCCACCATCCAGATCGTGCCCGTCAATCATGCTCCGTCATTCATGGTCGGCGCTGACGTGTCCCTGGCACAGGATGCCGTTGCCCAGGTCTATCCAGGATGGGCAACGAGCATCAGTGCTGGCCCCGATGAGCTTTCTCTCGGTGTGCAAACGGTTTCGTTCGTGGTTAACTATGACTTTCCTGGCATGTTCCTGGTTCCACCCAGCATCGCGGCGGATGGGACCTTGTCGTTCACCTTGAGTGGCGAGCAGTACGGCGAGGTGCCCCTGACCATCATTGCCCGTGACAACGGCGGGGTGGCACATGGCGGCGTGGATACCTCGGCCCCGCAGACGGCGACCATTCGGGTGTCCTATGTCAACCGGGCTCCGCGCTTCACCCTCGGCTGGCCACTCACCGTTCCCCGCAATCAGGGAGTGGTGTCGCTCTTCGGGTGGGCCACAGGGATCGCGGCCGGCCCGAACAACCCCCTGGAAACGGCGCAGCAACTTACCTTCACCGTGACCGTGGATCACCCGGAATTGTTCCTGGTCCAACCGATCCTGGATCCTTCCGGCACCCTGACCTTTACGCCAGCGGACACCGCCGGGGGCATTGCCCAGATCACCGTGACCCTGCGCGACGATGGCGGGACTGAGAACGGCGGCGTCGACTCGGCCCCAGCCCAGTCCACCACCATCCAGATCCTGCCGGTCAATCATCAGCCCAGTCTGACAGCGGGAACGGTGACCGTGCCTGAGACCAGCATTTCGCAGGCCATAGCCAACTGGGTCGCCTTTGATCCCGGCATCGCCCACGAATCAGCTCAGTTCCCTGTCGAATATCTGGCCACCGTCAGCAATTCTGCGGTCTTCAGCGTCCAGCCGCGCATCGACCTGGATGGCACCCTGCGCTTCACCCCTGCCAACAACATCGATGAAACGACCGTGGTCGACCTGAGCATCCAGGTCCGCGATTCAGGCGGCACGGGGTATGGCGGCAGCGACCTGTCCGCCCCGGTCAGCGGTCGGATCACCCTGACCCCGGTCGCCGATCAGGTCGTGGTCGGAAACACGGCGAACGATGGCCCCGGTTCGCTGCGGGCCGCCATCCAGGTGGCGCGCCGCACGGACACCATCGTCTTCGATCCCGAAGTCTTCGACTTGGTGAATAGCAACGCTGCGACGGTCATCAATCTCTATGAACAGTTGCCGTATCTCACCCATGGCGGGCTGACCATCGACGCCTCGGATCGACGGGTGACCATCAACGGCACCGCCGCCGGCAGCGCCAATGGACTGGTCATCACGAGTGCGGGCAATGTGATCAGTGGTCTCTCGTTCATCGGTTTCACCGGTTCAGGCATCGTTCTGACCGAAGGAGCCCATGACAACGTGATCGGCGGATTGCGCAGCGAAGGAACCGGACCAAACGGGCGCGGCCTGCGTCTGGCCGACAACGGCATCTACGGGGTTCAGATCAGTGGTCCCAGTGCGGTCCAGAACATGGTACTGGGATGCTGGATCGGCGTGAATGCCGCAGGAAGTCTGCCAGAACCCAATCTGGCAGGGATCCTGATCGAGGCCGGCGCGTCGTACAATACGATCGGAAGTGATTTGGCCGGGGGAATGAATCTGATCTCCGGCAACACCTTTGAGGGCATCACCCTGACCGGAACCGGAACGACCGGGAACGTCATCATCGGAAACGGCATCGGCGTCGGTTCGGTCGATCCGTCCTCCAGCACGGGGGAACGCCACGATGTGGGCAACGGGGCTGCCGGGGTGTTCATCTCGCGCGGCTGCACCCAGACTCGGGTTGGCGCCAGCGGCGACGGCAGCGACGATGCGCTCGGCAACATCATCGCCAACAACGGGGCGAACGGGATCGAGGTCCGCTCGCTGGCTTCCTCTGGCAATCGCGCCCTGGCGAACCGGTTCTGGGGCAACCAACTGGGAGCGATCGCCCTGTACGATGGCGCGAACCACAATGTTCAGCCGCCGATCATCGCCGAGCCCACGGTCAACTTGGTAGCGACAAGCACGGCACGATCGGTGACGGGCGGCGGGAACCTGCATGGAACCACGACTGGTCCGGGCGTGGTCGAGATCTACGCCAACGCCCACGGTCAGGGACGGCAGTTTCTCGGTCGGGCCACGGTGACCGGAACCTCCTGGTCCCTGGCGATCGCCGCTTCGGATGCTGTCGTCGGCACCTACACCGATGCCCAGGGAAATACCTCGGCCTTTTCACCACCGAGCAACCAACCGCAGAACCCGCCGCCACCACCGCCCCCCAATATCATCGACAGCGGGAATTCCAGTGGCGGTTGCGGATTCGGTTCCGGTCTCGCGTGCTGCCTGCTGGGATTGTTTCTGCTGGGCCGCCGTCGCTTGCAGGACTGAATCCACATCTTGCGCCGCCGCGCTAACCGCCACGGTGCGCGCCTTCCATGGCGAACGAAACCTGGCGATCCGAGCTGTTCCGTGCCGCGCGGGCGAATCTCGTTCCCGGCCTGCTGTTGCAGGCGGTGGCGATCGGACTGGTGGCATCGTATTACCTGATTCCTGCCTTGCGGCCGACGTGGGATGCGTTGGCGCGGTTGAAGATTGGCGGTGGATACTGGTATGCGGCGATCGCCACAGCGTTGTTCGCGGCGTTGATTCCGACCGCGATCGAAGCCGTGCGCGGCCGCTGGACCGGCCAACGCCGCTGGCGGCAGTTGATCGCGCTCAGCGTCTTCTGGGCCTGGAAGGGCGTCGAGGTCGATCTGCTCTACCGCATGCAGGCGGTGTGGTTCGGCGACGGCCACGATGCGGGGACGATCGCGCTCAAGGTGGTGGTCGACCAGTTCATCTACAATCCGTTGTGGGCGGCGTGGACCTGCGTGCTGTGCTACCGCTGGATGGATGCGGGCTGTTCGTGGTCGACCTTCCGCGCCGGGTTGGACCGCAGCGTGTGGACGCGCACCATCCCGACGGTGCTATTTTCCACCTGGGTCGTGTGGGTGCCGGCGGTGGCGATCATCTACTGCCTGCCGCTGCCCTTGCAGGTGCCGTTGTTCAACCTGGTGCTGTGTTTCTGGGTCCTGATGCTGGCGATGCTCGCGCGCCGGTAACGCGAACTGGCACACCGCCGAGGCGTGTGAGCCGCCCGGGTTGCCGCAGGCCGCCGTGCGCCAGGATGCGCCAGCATCACCGGAGGCCGTCATGTCGCACCGTGCCCTGCTCCTGATCCTTCCCGCCGCGCTGGCCCTGGGCGGAGAGGACAAACCACCGCAGACGACGGCCCCCGCGCCGCGTCCCGTCGCGGACAACACTGGTTACCGCCAGGACGCACAGGGGCCGATGCTCGGGGTCGAGATGACGCCGGTGCCGGTAGCGGTGCAGGAACGCCTCGGCATCGATCCTCATACCGGGGTGATGGTGCAGGACGTCTTCCCCAACACGGCGGCCTCGGGCATGGTGCTCCAGCGCGGCGATGTGATCACCCACGTGAATGGGCAGCCGATCGGTTCGATGACCGACCTGCGCAACGAGGTCGGATCGCAGGCCGTCGGCCAGCCGGTCGAGGTGGTGGTGCTGCGCAATGGCGAACAACTCGCGCGCGCCAACGTGCTGCGCGAATGGCCCAAGGGCATTCCTCGCGAACCGATCGACGCTGAGGCCGAAAAACGTTTCCGCGAATTCCAGGAGCGTAAAGAGAAGCAGCAGGCCAACAGCGTGAACGATGTGCGGCAGCAGGCCGAAGCCCTGGCCAAACGCCAGGCAGAGCAGCAGAAGGCCCTGGCGGATGCGCTCGCCGCCGAGGCCGCTGAAACCGCCAGTGCCGCCGCCGCGAATGGCAACCCCGCCTATGTGCTGCGCGATCGTGGCGAGGCGGGCAAGGGCGTTGCTCCCGCCAGCGGACCGTTGCCGGCCAGCCTTCGCGCCGGTGGCCAGGGCGGCGCTGCGGTGGGATCGACTGAACCGGGCTCCGGCACACCGGCAGTCGCGACCGTCGACGCCGTTACCACCAGGGCGGTTGTTTTGCGCGTCCGCATCGCGGTGAACTGACCCGCCTTCCGCCGATCATCCCGCCTCTGTCCGCTGGCGCGGATCAGGGTGGCGTCTAGCGTCCCCAACCTGAGGTCGTCCATGAACATCGTCCACCTGATCCTGCCGTTCGCCCTGATCGCGACGCTCGCCGCCGGTGAGGCCCCTAAGCCGCCCATGCCGTCCATGCCGTCCATGCCGCCTATACCTCCGGCGCCCACCGTACCGCCGATCGCGCTCAACGTGCCGCCGCCGCAACTGGGGGTCAAGGTGGACGAGAAGGACGACAAGGGTTTCGACGGCGCCGGGGTCTACGTCACCCAGGTCAGCCAGGGCACCACCGCCATGAGCATGGGATTGCAGGTCGGCGACCACATCGCCACGGTCAACGGCAAGGCCGTGGCCAAGACCGACGAACTGAAGGTGATCCTCAATGCCATGAAGCTTGGCGACAAGATCAGCCTTGATGTCGTGCGGCAGGAAGGGGCAGAAAAGAAGAAGTACGCTCTGGCCAGCACGCTGGATCAGCCCAAATCACTCTGGCGCCAGATCGAGGAGCTAAAGGAACTGCTGCGCAAGGCCGAGGATCGCAACAAGGAACTTGAGGCAAAACTCGCCGAGCGGGTGAAGAAGCGCGATATTGCCGAGACCCTGCAGGAGCTCGCCAACACCCTGGCCGAACTCAAGGCCGGCTGGCCCACCGCCGCTGCCGAATTCAAGCGCCAGTACCCCAAGGGACGCCTGGAGTTCAAGTTCGAGCTGGATTTCAGCACCGATACGAACGCGGCGAACCCGACCGAGATCAAGGCCGATCCGAAGAAGGTGGTGGATCCGAAACCGGATGCCGTAGGCAAACCCGAAGCCAAACCAAAAACCGACCCCAAGGCAGGCGAAACGAAAAAGGAAGGGAAACCTTAGCTCCGCCAGCCCGGCCGGATTGACCGGGTCACCACCCGAATAGCGTGCGCGCGTCCGCCGCCCCTTCCGGTCGGCGGGCCCTGATGAACGACCTTAAAACTGACCGACCGCAACCCGACCGCCGAGATGGGCCGGGATCGCTTTCCTTCACCACGGTTCCCCCGGCCGCCACGGCCCCGAACAAGACGACCGCCAGCGGCAGGGCCGTGACTGCGATCGCGACCACGTCACGGCAGCGTCCGCTGCGCGAACTGCTTCGGCCGCTTCACCCGCCGCTCAAGCGGGTGAAGTGGTTGGTGGTTGGCACCATCGTCGCCGGTTGGGCCAAGTTCTTCCTGCCGCTGGTCGTGCCCTGGGCAACCGGGCGGATCATCGACCGCGTGCTCGACAGCAGCGCCGGCCTGAACCCGACGCAGCAGAACCAGGAATTGTGGTGGATCGCCGGCGTGCTGGTGCTCGCGATGCTTGGCATCGGAGTGGCGTCCTACTATCGCCACACCCTGGTCATGCGCACCATCGCGGTGGTGCAGCACGATCTGCGCCGGCGGCTGTTCCACCACATCCAGCGCCTGAGCATGGCGTTCTTCCAGCGGCACCAGTCCGGCGCGCTGGGGGCGCGGGTGGCGTCCGACATCAACTACGCCGGCAGCCTGTTCGACCGCGGCATCGTGCAGTACGCGATGGACCTCGTGTTCTTCGTGGGCGCGAGCGCGATCCTGCTCGCACTCAACTGGCAGCTCACCCTGGTCGCCTACGGCGTGCTGGCGCTCAACGGCTGGGCGATCTGGCGCTATGTGCCGCGCATCCGGGTGCAGCAGAAGGCGGTGCAAGAGAGCCAAAGCTCGATCACCGGCAAGGCATCCGAAATCTTCGCCGGCATCACTATGGTCAAGGCGCACGCCGGCGAACGCGAGTCCGGCCAGGAATTCATGGAGCGCTCCGCGTTGATGCGCGATCTCCAGGTCGGCAACGCGCACTTCCAGGGCGTCTTCCAGGGCTATTCGTTCGCCCTGCTCACCGCCTCGACTGCCGTCGTGCTGTGGGTCGGGGCGTGGCTGATCATCAATCAGCCCGGTGATCCCGCGCGCGGCATCCCACCCGCCCTGACTAAGGGCGACTTGGTCGCCTTCCTGCTCTACCTCGGCAGCATCAACGGCACCATCCAGCGCATGATCGAAGGCATCGTCGCCCTCCAGGACGGCATGGCCGCGCTCGACCGCATCGCCGACATGTTGGAAGTCCTGCCGTCACCGCCCGAGCACCCCGAACCGATCGAACCGCCGATCAGCGGCCAGATCGCCTTCGTGGACGTGACCTTCGGCTATGGCGAAAAGCCGGTGCTGCGCGATTTCTCGTACACCTTCGCGGCCGGGCGCACCTACGCCCTGGTCGGCACCTCGGGCAGCGGCAAGAGCACGCTCTGCCAGCTCATGCTGCGCTTCTACGATCCCGGCGCGGGCAGCATCCTGGTCGACGGACACGATCTCAAACGCATCCGCCAGCAATGGTACCGCAGCCACGTCGCGGTGGTGCTGCAGGATCCGGTGATGTTTTCGACTTCGGTGCGCGACAACATCGATTTCGCCACGGAAAACGCGACCCAGGCCCAGGTCGAGGCCGCCGCCCGCGCGGCCCAGGCGCATGACTTCATCCTCGCCCTGCCGCAGGGGTACAACACCCGCCTGGGCGAACGCGGGGTCAACCTGTCCGGCGGCCAGCGTCAGCGCGTCGCGATTGCGCGCGCGCTGATGCGCGATCCCCGTCTGCTCATCCTCGACGAAGCGACCGCCGCGCTCGACACCGTCACCGAACGCGCGATCCAGGATGTCGTCGACCGCCTGCGCAGCACCCGCACCGTGGTCATCATCGCGCACCGCCTGAGCACCATCCGCAACGTCGACGAGATCCTGGTCATGGATCATGGCCGCCTGGTCGAGCACGGCTCCTACGCCGACCTGATGGCGAAGGAGGGCCACTTCGCCAGGTTGGCGGCGAACCAGTTGGCCACAGGCGAGGAATAGCCAGATGGCTGCCACCCCCATTGCTGCCACTCCCATCGCTGCGGCCCTCATCACCGCTGCACAGGAAATGGCGAAACGCCTGAAGAAGCAGCGATTCTCGTCGCCGGTGGCGGTGACCTACCATCCGCTCGACTATGCCTGGGCCATGCACGAGGCCTACCTGCACCTGGCCGGCACCGGCCGCAAGCAGGTCGTCTTCCTCGGCATGAATCCCGGCCCGTTCGGGATGGTGCAGACCGGCGTGCCATTCGGCGAGGTCGCCGCCGTGCGCGACTGGATGCGGTTGTCGGCCGCAATCGATCAACCTGCCAAAACGCATCCCAAGCGCCCGGTCGACGGACTCGCCTGCCGCCGCAGCGAGGTCAGCGGACGCCGCTTCTGGGGCCTGTGCGCCCGACGATTCGGCACCGCGCCGGCATTTTTCGCCGACCACTTCGTCGCCAACTGGTGTCCGCTCGCCTTCGTGAGCGACAGCGGTGCCAACCTGACCCCAGACAAGCTGCCGCGCGCCGAGCGCGACACCGTGACCGCGATCTGCGACGAGCACCTGCGCGCCGTGGTCGCCGCGCTCAAACCCCGCTGGCTGGTCGGCATCGGCAAGTTCGCTGCGACGCGCGCGGCTGAAGCCTGCGCCAGCCTGGCGGACGCACCGGCCATCACCGACATCCCGCACCCCTCGCCAGCGAACCCCGCTGCCAATCGCGGTTGGGATGGACTGACCATCACGGCGTTGGAATCGCAGGGGATCTGGCCGGCTGCGCGGGACTGACCTGCGGTCGGCAGCAACCTGGGGTCCGGAAACGAAAACCCCCGAAGGGCGCAATCGCCATCCGGGGGTCCTTGGTCGCGACGGGATGATTCCCGCCGTCCGTGCCGGCTGAAGCCGGCACTACGCCGGCAGCCGGCCTACTTCGCCGCCGCAGCCTTGGGTTCGGTCTTGGCGTCGTCCTTTTTGGCCTCCGCCGGCTGGGCCAGCTTGACCGGGGCTTTCCACAGCGCTGGGGCCTTGCAGACGCCGCAGGGTTCCAGGCCGTCTTTGCCGGCAGCTTCGAGCGTGGTCTGCTTCTTTGCGAACTTGCAGTTGTAGAGGTGGTACTTCTTGCCCGATTCAGTGGCGAAGACCACGATCGTGGCCGGGTCATAGACCGGCGGCTTGCAGGTGGCGCAGGGGGTGTCCTCATCGGCCATGGCCTTGGCGTAGGTGACCTCGACCTTGGCGCTCTTGCAGTCCTTGGTGTGGTACTTGCTGCCTTTCTCGGTGCTCCAGACCATGGCGGTGGTCGGGTCGAGGATCTTGCCGGCGTTGGGATCCTTGACCTCGGTGGCGGCGTCACCGGCCCAGGCGGCCGAGAGCGAGGCGACGAAGATGGAAAGGGCGAAGATGGAGAGGTGGCGCATGGGTTTCCTGGGGTGAAGTGGGAATGCGGGCGAAGCTCAGTGAAAATCTGGAATTGTGTTATTTCATTTGGCGAGACGCGCCGCGCGGCGCGCGGCAACGCGCAGCGGCAGCGCCTGCAGGCGGATGAAGCCGGTGGCGTCGGCCTGGTCGTAGGCACCGCCGTCGGCCTCCATGCTGGCGATCGCGGCGTCATAAAGGGAATGCGCGCTCTCTCGTCCGGCGACGATGACGTTGCCACGGTAGAGTTCGAGGTTCACCCGGCCGGTGACGTGGCGCTGGCTGACCGCGAGGAAGGCGTCGAGCGCCTCTTTTTCTTCGCAGTACCAGAAGCCGAAGTAGGCGAGCTGGGCCCAGCGCACCGCGAGGGTGTTCTTGGTGTGGAGCAGGTCGCGGCCGACGGTCAGCGCTTCCAGATCCTGGTGCGCGGCGAGCAGGATGGTGCCGCCCGGGGTCTCATAGACGCCACGGCTTTTCATGCCGACGAAGCGCGATTCGACCATGTCGATGCGGCCGATGCCGTGCTTGCCACCGATCTGGTTGAGTTCGTCCAGCAGTTCGTGCGGCTTGAGCTTCTTGCCGTTCACCGCGACCGGTACGCCCTCGACGAAGTCGAGGCTGAGTTTTTCGCGCTTGGCCTTCACCTTTTCGAGCGGCAGGGTCTTCTGCGCCATGCGATCGAGCGGACGCACGGCCGGATCTTCGAGCATGCCCGCTTCGAACGAAATATGCAGCAGGTTGTCGTCCGACGACCACGGATCCTTCTTGGTCGCCTTGATCGGGATGCCCCACTTCGCGGCGTATTCGATGGCCTCGGCGCGGCCCTTGATCACGGTGTTGAAGCTGGGGTCGCGCCAGGGCGCGATGATCTTCACGCCGGGCAGCAGGGCATAGGCGGTCAGTTCGAAGCGGACCTGGTCGTTGCCTTTGCCGGTCGCGCCGTGGGCGATGTACTGCGCTTTTTCCTTCTTGGCGATGTCGACCATGTGCTTGGCGATGACCGGCCGGGCGAGCGAGGTGCCGAGCAGGTAGCGGCCTTCGTACTTGGCGTTCCAGGCGATCGCCGGGAAGACGAAGTCGCGCACGAACTCCTCCTTCACGTCGCGGATGTAACACTTCGTGCCGCCCGAGTTCAGCGCCTTCGCCTCCAGATCCTTGTATTTCTCCTCCTGCCCGACGTTGGCGCAGAAGCAGATCACGTCGTAGCCCTTCTGTTCGAGCCAGCGCACGATCACCGAGGTGTCGAGGCCACCGGAATAGGCGAGGACGACTTTCTCACGTTTGCTGGCGGCGGACGGCATGGGGTGCTCCTTGGAGGCGCGGAAGCTAGGGGCGACGTCTGGATTTTCCAGGGCCGTGGGTGGCAAGTCCGCGACCTCGGGGCAGCGGGTCGGGGTCCGGCTCCGCCTCGGGGTGCCTCAATGGAAATCTCTAACGGCTGATTGTCCAGTTGTTTGAGCCAAGAGCGCTGGACAGGGTTCCTCTGCCGTACAGACTCGGCGCATGCCTACCGATGCCGAGTTGCTTGCCGGGGTCGTTGTGCGCCCGGTCATCATCC
>CAMCMZ010000095.1 GCA_945876185.1 Candidatus Kuenenia stuttgartensis
AAGCGGCTGGCGAAGGCGTTCTTGCGGGCCTACGAGGCGGTGTGCCCCGACCCCGCCGTGCTCGAATACCAGGATGACTGCAAGTGGGTGGCCGGCTTCGTCGCCTACGCCACCTTGATCTTCGAGCGCAAGGACGGCATCGACCTGCGCGGCATGTCCGGCAAGATCCGTGAGATGTTGGCCCAACATCTGGCGGTTACTGGCATCGCCACCATCTGCCAACTACGCAACCTGACCGACCCGCACTTCACCGATGACTTCTCAACGGAAGGCAAGGACGAGGCCGATCTCAAGACCGCCGCAATCCGTAAAGCCAGTGAACTGAAGCGGGTCTTGCGCGAAAAGGCGCAGGCAAACGAGGCCCAGTTCGGTCGCTTCTCCGAGCGGGTAATGGAGGTGCTGCAACGCATGGAGGCCGGTCAGATAGGTGCTGTCGATGCCCTGAAGGCGTACGAGGACATCACCCGCGAGATCCTGGCCACCGAGCAGGCGCATCGCACCAGCGGGCTGACCCGTGAAGCCTTCGCCATCCGAGCCATCCTCGAAGCCTGCCAGAAGCCCGCCGGACGGGCGGCGGAAAGCGGCGACACTTACGACAAGAGTGACAACACGGATGCCCTGGGGGAGTTGGCGACGGCAATCGACGCCGTGTACCGATCCGACCAGACCGCACCTGCCGGCTGGCACCTGAAGGACAGCCTGCGCCGAGAACTGCGCCAGACCGTTCGCGCCCTGGTCTTCGCCCAGCGGCAGTTGCTCGGCGACGCCTGGAAGGATGTGCCGGCCCAGGTGGACGAGTACGCCGCGCTGCATTACCTGAAGGTCTGAGGCCATGGCTGCCCTGGTGATCGGACGGACGACCATCGACTACACGGTGCGCCGGGCACCGCGAGCCCACCGTCGGCGCATCGAAGTGACGCCCCAGCGAGTGGTCGTCATCGTGCCGACCACCGCCCCGGACAGCGGCGCAGGCAGCGCGGCGGAGTTCATCACGGCCCGGCGTGCATGGGTCTTCAATGCCATGGCTGATTGCAGTGCGGCTGCGACTCGTTGTGAACCGCAGCGGTACGCATCCGGTGCCAAGATCCCATATCGCGGTCGACTGGTTTTGCTGGAGATTCGCACCGCAGAATCTCCGACTCCAAGCGTCGTCTACCGCAGCCGGATCGTCGTGACGATCCCGGCGGGCCAGAAGGATGGAGAGCGCGAGTCGTCGATCAGAGATGCCCTGCGAGCGTGGATGGACGACGGATTACGGCGAGATGCCCTGCGATTGGCCAGTCGCTACGCCGAGCGCCTGAAAGTGAATGCGCCAGCCGTACGCATAGGCGCTGACGCTTCGGCCTGGGCGATCTGCGGCAAGGCGGGGAAGATCAGCCTGCACCGAGACCTCTCTGCCGCACCGGCAGGAGCCATCACCTATGTGCTGGCTCATGAGGTGGCGCATCTGGTTGAGCGCAACCACTCGCCACGGTTCTGGAAGCTGGTTGGCCAAGCCGAGCCGGATTGGCAGCGTTTGCGGGACAGCTTCGACCGCTGGACGGCAGAGCGGCCACGCAGGGTGATGTAATCGCGTCGAAGGCGCGATCAGCGAATATCACTGGGTAAATGACGGATTCTCGTCCGACTCGGCGAGGCAACGGCTACTGGTGCACGCACTGGCCGAGCGCATCAGCTGCGGCTTCCATCACCGCTTCCGACAGGGTCGGGTGGGCGTGGACGGTGGTCATCAGTTCGGTCGCGGTGCCTTCCATTTTCATGGTCAGGCTGAGTTCCGAGAGCATTTCCGTGGCGTCGACGCCGACGATGTGGGCACCGATCAACTGCATGAACTCGCTGTCGAAGATCAGCTTCACCATGCCTTCGGGGTGGCCGATCGCCTTGGCCTTGCCCGAGGCCATGAACTGGAACTTGCCGATCTTGTAGGGCCGGCCGCGTTCCTTCGCCTTGGCCTCGGTCAGTCCGATCGATGCGACCTGGGGCTGGCAGTAGGTGCAGCCGGGGATCTGGGAGTAGTCGACCGGCTGATGATGGCCAGCGATCGCGGCGACGGCGGCCTCGGCCTCGAAGCTGGCTTTGTGCGCGAGGAGCTGCCGGCCGGCGACGTCGCCGATGGCGTAGACGCCGGGCACGCTGGTCGCCTGGTCGGCGTCGACCGCGATGAAGCCGCGCGCATCGAGCTTCACGCAGATCTTGTCCAGGTTCAGCCCCTCGGTGTTGGCGAGGAAACCAACCGCGACGAGCACCGTGTCGACGCTGACCACTTCAGCCACACCGCCCTTTTCGAGATGCACGTCGACGCCATCGGCCTTCACGTCGAGCTTCACCACCTTGGTGGCGGTCTTCACCGCCACGCCGGCCTTGAGGAAACTGCGCTCGACGATCTTGGAGATCTCGCTGTCTTCGAGCGGCAGCACAGAATCGAGCGCCTCGACCACCGTGACCTTGGTGCCCATGGCGTTGAAGAAGTAGCCGAATTCCATGCCGATCGCGCCGGCGCCGATGGCGAGGAGCGACTTCGGCTGTTCGCTGCGGCCAAGCAGATGCCGATAGGTGACCACCCGCTTGCCATCGACCGGCAGGTTGGGAAACGAGCGCGGCTTGTGGCCGGTGGCGATGATGATGCGGTCGGCGGTGACGTTCTTCACGCTGCCGTCAGCCGCGGTTACCGCGACGGTAGTCGCATCGACGAAGGTGGCGGTGCCGCTCACGACCGTGACCTTGTTCTTCTTCATCAGGAATTCGATGCCCTTGGCCATCGCGTTCGCGACCGAGCGCGAGCGCGCGATGACCTGGGCGAAGTCGGCGGTCACCGGGCCGGTGCTTATTCCGAAGTCAGAGGCGTGGCGGATGGTGTCGAGCACCTCGGCGGACTTCAGCAGCGCCTTGGTCGGGATGCAGCCCCAGTTGAGGCAGATGCCACCGAGGTTCTCACGTTCGACCAACGCAGTCTTCTTGCCGTGCTGGGCCGCCTTGATCGCCGCGACGTAGCCGCCGGGGCCGGCGCCGATGACCAGGACATCGAAATCAGCCATGGGGGATTCCTTATGGTCGTGGGATGCTGAGAACGCGTCAGCGCGGGCAATGCCGCACTGAGGTTGCCGGGGTTGCCGGGACTACAGCAGCAGGCCGGCGGGACGTTCCAACAGTCCACGCAGCGTGCGCAGGAAACCAGCGGCGGCGGCGCCGTCGACCACGCGATGGTCGGCGCTGAGAGTCAGGCGCAGCACCTTGCCGGGCACGATGGCGCCGTCGCGCACCACCGGTTCATCGCTGATGCCGGCCACCGCCAGGATGGCGGCCTGGGGCGGGTTGATGATCGCGGTGAAGCTCTCGATTCCGAACATGCCGAGGTTCGAGATGGTGAAGGTGCCGCCTTCGAATTCCGCCGGTTGCAGGCGGCCCTCCGCCGCCTTCTTCGCCAGGGCGCGCACCTGGGTGCCGATCTGGGCGACCGTCAGGGTGTGCGCCTTGAAGACGATGGGGGTGATCAGGCCGTCGGGGATCGCGACCGCGACGCTGATGTCGGCGGAATCGGTGCGGCGGATGCTGGTGCCGTCGAAGGTCGCGTTGACCTCTGGATGCTGGCGCAGGGCGAGTGCGGCGGCGCGGACGATGAGGTCGTTGACCGTGATCTTGACCCCGGCGAAGGCGTTGAGCTGTTCGCGTAGACCGACCAACGCGGCAGCATCGACGCGATCCGTCACGTAGAAATGCGGAATCTGCGCCTTGGATTCGCTCAACCGGCGTGCGATCGCCTTGCGCATCGGGGTCATCGCCACGGCCGTGTCGGCGGCGTCAGGCCGGGTCAGGGTCAGCGCCGGGCGCTCGGGCTTGGTGCCTGCCGCGCCCGCACCGATGCGGGCCGTGCCGGCTGCTGCGGCGGCTTCGATATCGCGCCGGATGATCCGGCCTTCGGGGCCGCTGCCCTTCACCTGGCGCACGTCGATGCCGAGCTTCGCCGCGATCTTGGCCGCGAGCGGCGAGATGCGCAGGCCGCCGCGCCCCGTCGGGGTTTCCGCCTTGGGCGCAAGTGCGGGTGCGGCAATCGGAGTCGAGAGCGGATTCGCGGCCGGCGCAACGGCAGGAGTCGCTGCCGCAGCCGGCACCGCCGCCGCGTTGAGTTTGGTGTTCTTGTCCTTGGCCGCAGCGATGGCGGCCGCGGCGTCTTCGCCGGCCTTGCTGGTGAAGATCGCGGCGATCGAGTTCACCTGCGCTACTTGCCCGGCCGGGACGAGGATCGCGGCGACGGTGCCGTTGTCGGCGGCCTCCCACTCGATCACCGCCTTGTCGGTCTGGATCTCGGCGATGACCTGGCCGGATTTCACAGCGTCGCCAGGCTGGATGCGCCAGGCGACGATGGTGCCTTCGGTCATGGTGGGCGACTTGGCGGGGAGGAGCTGTTCGAGGATCATGGGCTGCCTTGTCTTCAGGATGGTGATACCGCCGCCGCTTTCGCCAAGCGCCAGGGTGGCGAGGTTGGCCAAGGCGGGAGCCAGCGGATCAGCGAGTGCTTTGGGGCCCAGCGGAACCCGAGGTGCGATCGAGTCCATCGAACGCGGCCCGTACTTCAGGATCACCCAGTTGGATGAAGCCGATGATCGACATCGGCAGGAATAACAGGGACCCGGCATCCATGGCAAACAAGACCAGGGCCGCGATCCAGGCCCAGGGGCGACGTTGCTTCAGGCCACGGACCACCACGGCATCGGCGACCACCGACACCAGGCACAGTCCCGTCAAATAGACCAGGAAGGCGTATTTGAGGATTCCCGGAAGAAAGCCGCTGAGGCTGATTCCCAAATCACCGAATATCGCCAGGTAGGCGAAGATGGTCAGGGCCAGGATAAGAATGGTTCCATAGTGAAGCATCCGGATCGCCTTCTCGACCTTTGGCCAGGCCGGATGATCTCCCCAGGGATCGAAGGCGGGATCGGCAAACTCGAAACGCGGATTCAACGGCATAAACGATGACTTCGCCAGACGGACCAGCAGAACATGCCGATGAAGACGGCCAACACCGCAAGGGTCGACCAGCTCGGAACTCGACCCGACCAGACCAGGGCCGAGTATTCGGTCGACATTCCGCAAGCCGGGCACCAACCCAGCAGGCAATGCGTAGGACACCAACCTAGCCCAGCCGACCCCGTGGTGAATGGCTTGGCGATGGAGTAAGCCGACCACAGGACGAACGGGGCATTGTAGCCGATCAGGATGGACAATGCCTTGCCGCGCAGGGCGGCCTGCGACTCAGTTGCTCGCGAGGGGATTGCCGTCGGCGTCATTCAGCTTCCGGGTCGCGATGAGGATGATGTCGATGATCGACCAGATGCCGCATCCGCCCAGGGTGAGCAACTTCAGGATGCCCAAGCCGATGTAGCCCATGTAGAACCGGTCGACGCCAAGACCACCTACGAAGATGGAGAGCAGGAGGGCGACCAGGAAATCGCGGCGCTTGGCTTCGTTGGGCATGGGCATCAATCCTTGGAAAGGAGGGAATCGGAGGGCTATAGCCTAGAGGTCATCGGACGAAGAGCAAGTGCAGCCTCGCTGGCCAATTGGGTGGCCGACCCGGAAGGGCCTCAGCGCGAGCACGCCTTCTTCACCGCCGCAATGATGCGGTGCGGCTTGGGCAGGGTCTCGTGCTCCAGGTTCTCGGCGTAGGGCATCGGGTTCTCGGTCGTGGTGACCCGTTCGACCGGGGCGTCGAGGTCGTCGAAGGCGAGCTCCATGAGCTGCGCCGCGATCTCGGCGCCGACGCCGCCCGTGCGGTAGCATTCTTCGACCACGACGCAGCGGCCGGTCTTGCGCACCGATTCGACGATCAGCTCGATGTCGAGCGGCTTGATCGTGCGCGGATCGACGACCTCGCACGAAATGCCTTCTTTCGCCAAAGTTTCAGCGGCTTCCAGGGCCCAGTGCACGCAGCGGTTGATCGCCACGATGGTGCAGTCGCCGCCTTCGCGCTTGAGGTCGCCGACGCCGAACGGGATCAGGTACTCGGCCACCGGGATGTCCTGCTCGTGGCCGTAGAGCATCTCGTTTTCAAGGAAGCAGACCGGATTGTCCTGGCGCAACGCGGTCTTGAGCAGGCCCTTGGCATCGTACGGCGTCGACGGCGAGACCACGATCAGCCCGGGAAAGTGGCTGTAGAGCGCCTCGACCGCGTGGCTGTGCTGGCTGGAGACGCGCGGGCCGGCGCCGTTGGGGCCACGCATGACCAGCGGGATCGGGAACATGCCGCCGGTCATGTAGCACATCTTTGAGGCGTTCGACACGATCTGGTCGAAGGCAACGAAGCTGAAATTCCAGCTCATGAATTCGATGACCGGCCTGAGCCCGGTCATCGCCGCGCCGACCGCGAGACCGGCGAAGCCATTCTCGGTGATCGGGGTGTCGATGACGCGATCCGGGCCGAAGGAATCGAGCAGGCCCTTGGTCACCTTGTAGGCGCCGTTGTACTGCGCGACTTCTTCGCCCATGACGAAGATGCGTTCGTCGCGGCGCATCTCTTCATCCAGCGCCTGACAGATCGCCATGCGCAGCGACAAGAGCTGCTGCCCGTTGCCGAGCGGAATGCCCTTGGCGCCGTTGATCGGCTCAGTCTTGAGGTTGATCGGGCGGGATGCCCGCAGGGGAGGGGCGAGGCGGGAGGCTGGAATCACGGAGCGGCCTCGGCGTAGACGTGGCGGGACAGGTCGGAAGAGGGCGGATCGGCGCTCGTGTCGGCGAAGGCGACGGCGGCGGCGATGATCTCGGCGACTTCGGATTCGACGGCGTCAAACGCGGCGTCATCGGCCCAGTTGGCGGCGGCGATGTCGGCGCGGGTGCGCTGGATGGGGTCGAGCTTCTTGTAGGCGTCGACCTCTTCCTTGCTGCGGTAGAGGCCGGCGTCGGAGGCGCTGTGGCCACGGAAACGGTAGGTCTTGGCTTCGACCAGCACCGGCTGGCCACCGCGGGCCGCCGCGACCGCTTGGCCGGCGGTCTTCCACGAGGCGAGCAGGTCGAGGCCGTCGTAGGTGAACGACGGCATGTCGTAGCCCGGCGCCTTGGCGGCGGCGATGGATTCGACCGCGACGCCGCGATGGCAAGAGGTGCCCATGGCGTACTGGTTGTTCTCGACCACGTAGATCGCCGGTAGTTTCCACAAGCCGGCCATGTTGAGCGACTCGTGAAAGGTGCCCTGCGGCACCGCGCCGTCGCCCATGAAGGTCACCGACACGCCGCCGGTCTTGCGGTACTTGGCGGAAAATGCCGCGCCGGTGCCGATCGGGATCTGGCCGCCGACGATGCCGTGGCCGCCAAGCATGAGCTTCTCTTTCGAGAAGAAATGCATGCTGCCACCCTTGCCGCGCACGTTGCCGGTGACCTTGCCGAAAAGTTCCGCCATGAGTTCATTCGGCGGAATGCCAACCAGCAGGGCGAGCCCGTGGCAGCGGTAGGTCGTCACGGTGGCGTCGCGGGCGGGGTCGAGATGGGCGCGGAACCCGGTCTGGACCGCCTCCTGGCCGATGTAGAGATGCAGGAAACCGGCGATCTTCTTGATCCGGGTGCCCTCGCGGAACTGGCCGGACAGGACTTCCGCGCGCTCCTCGAAACGGCGGATCAGCACCATCTGGCGGTACATCGCCAACAACCGTTCGCGGCCGATCTCGGCCCGGATGGCGGCGCGCTCGCGCTCCGGCAGTTCGCCGGCCTGGCGGGTGGATTCGCGGGACTTGGCTGGACTCATGCGGGCCCTCTGGGGTACGGCTCCGCGCAGGTCCGCGCGGTCACTTGGTCGGGGTGGTTCCGGCCGGGGTGGCGCCAGCCGGGTTCGCTGGCGCGGCGTCCTTCTTAGGGGGCTCCGTCGTCGGCGCGACTGCATTGGCGTCGGCCTTCAACTCAGGCGCGGGCGCAGGATTTTTCACGGGTTCCACCGGCTTGGCGGCATCCGCCGGCACCGGTTTGGCAGCATCGGCAGGCACCGCTACGGCATCCGCCTTCAGGTCGGCTTTGACCGGCGCAGCGTCGGGTTTTGCAGCCGGGTCGGTTTCCGCCGACTTGACGGGGGCCAGTACGGCTTTGGAGGCTTCCGGCTTGGGAGCCTCGATCTTGATCGTGGCCGCGTCGGCCTTGGCCGGATCGACCGCGACCTGGTTGCCGGCTGCTGGTGCCGGGAGCAAGTTGGCCTTGTTGTCCACCGGAACCTGCTGCGCCGAGGGCTTCACGTTGTATTTGATGGATTTGTTCTTCGGGATGGCGAGCCAGGTGACGCTGATGAACAGCACCACCACCAGCCAGCCGGTGACCTTGGCGAGCTTGCGCCCGGCGCCGACGCCGAGGGCGCTGTCGAGCTGGCCGCCGCCGCCGAAGGCCGACGAGATGTCGCCCGCGCCGCCTTGCAGCAGGATCAATCCGATGATCACCGGGCACAGGGCCCAGAGCAGGATCTTCAGGACGAGGTCGATGGTCGCGTAGTCAAGCACAGAAACTCCAGAAGGTCAGACGGAATCGAGGTATCCGGTGAAAGCCGGATCAGGCGTAGGCGGCAGCGCAGATGGCGGCGAAGTCGGCGAGTTTGAGGCTGGCGCCGCCGACGAGCGCGCCGTCGACATCGGGCTGGCCGAGCAGTTCCTTGGCGTTGTCGGCCTTGACCGAACCGCCGTATTGGATGCGGATGCCATCGGCCAGGGCGCCATAGGCCTGGCGCACCACCGAGCGGATGAAGGCGTGGGCCTCTTGCGCCTGGGCCGTGGTGGCGGTGCGGCCGGTGCCGATCGCCCACACCGGTTCATAGGCGATGACCAGGGTGGCAAGCTGCTGTGCGGTCAGGCCGGCAGTGGCCCCGGTGAGCTGGGTGCGCAGCACGTCTTGCAGGCGGCCGGCGTCGCGCTCGGGCAGGGTCTCGCCGACGCAGAGGATCGGCACCAGGCCGACGCCGAGGGCGGCCTTGAGACGCTTGTTCACGGTCTGGTCGGTCTCGCCGAAGTACTGCCGGCGCTCGCTGTGGCCGATCAGCACGTAGGTGGCGCCGGTGTCCTTGATGAAACTGGCGGAAATCTCGCCGGTGAAGGCACCTTTTTCCTCCCAGTGGAGGTTCTGCGCCCCGACCCCGATCGCTGAACCCTTGGCTGCGTCGGCGATGGTCTTCACCGCGAGGGCAGTCGGAAACACCGCGAATTCGGCTGCGGCCGAGCGTGGATCCGCAGCGCACGCCTTGGCCAGGCCCTGGACCAGGGCGGTGCCTTCGGCGAGGGAGAGATTGAGTTTCCAATTGCCGGCGATGAAGCGTTTGCGGGCCATGAAGCCTCCGGGTGTTGGCGATGGGGCGAGGACCATAGACCCCTGACCAAGGGGGTCAATGGACGCGAAGACCCCTGCGCGGCCCCTAAGTCACGGGATCGCTTGCCCCTGGGACCACCGGTCATCAATAATGACGGCGAACTGGCTGGATCTGGGTCGAACGGTGGGTCGGATCTTGGGCTTGGTCGGCGAGGTGGACGGCAGTTCCTTGGTCACCACCGTTCCGCGCATGTAAACCTAAACGTCTCAATAGACCCTTGCGACATGCCCTTGCACGTCGGTCAGAGCGACATGGTCACGTGATCCCAAGCGACTTCTATCCCGTCGGGATGACGACCTGACCCAGCGGGCCAGCGAAAATGACCTTGAGCATGGCAGCCCAGCGTTCTGTCGATGTCCATTGCTCCGCGATGGTGGTAACCTGATTCAACCAGCGGCCGATTCGTTGGAAAAAGTCGATGATGACTTGTTTCTTTCCATTGGTGCTCGTGATGGTCAGGGTGGTCTGGTTTCCGTGAGTGGTCTGGCGAATGATGCTGTTGAGCAAGGTAGGTCTGGTCGTGATGGCTTCGCGATGATGATTGGGATCAGCCAATCGGCAAAAAATAGACCACCAATTGTAGACAAGCGCATTCATGACGGCGAAGGCTTGGGTGACGGCGAAGGTGCGCGAGGTGAAGCCTCCCCATCCCCAGTGGTTCTTGATCTCGTCGAAGACATTCTCGACGTCGGCGCGGTCGCGGTAGCGCTGGGCGATGGTGGGGATGTCGTCGTTCAAGGTGGTGACCAGCACCTGGTATTCGAAACCACCCTCGATGAGATATGGCAGGCAGGTGTCGAGTACTTCTTGCTTGGGCTGGTTGGCCTGGGCGAGATCCTTGGCGCGGGGGAAGCGCGGACCGGGATCTGGTCGACGCAGAATGACGACTCGTCGCTTGCGACTCCAGGTCGATAATTGCAGGGTTGATTCCTTGCCTTCCCCAATGGCATTGATTTAATTTCTAATAATTTTACAGGGTTCCTGCATACGGATGCAGCGGCTTTCGCCGGTAGCATCGTCCCAGTCTTTGCTTCAGCATCCATCGGATGACGGAGATGATCGCGGCATTCGCTCGTCGGATAAGCTC
>CAMCMZ010000096.1 GCA_945876185.1 Candidatus Kuenenia stuttgartensis
CCTTGGTTTAGCGTCGAGAGCAATGCCCCCAACGTACAAGCAGATGTATTCCGGGAAATCGGCGCACCCATCCCCAGGTCTATAACCTTTTTAACATGTTATTGGGCAATTGGTTAAATGAAATTTGTCAACCAACCGGATAAGCACGCTATAACCTTTTTAACATGTTATTGGGCAATTGGTTAAATGAAATTTGTCAACCAACCGGATAAGCACGGGTGTTTCCTTAGGTTAGGGTGGATGGCGGGGTGGATGACGGGATGGAAGGCGGGGTGAGCGGGTCGGTGCTATAGCACTGGGTTGCGGTTCTGCCAGGGGGCTGTCAGAGAACTGCCAGGTTTTGAGGAAGCCGTCGGGATCCGGCCACGGTCGTCGGCCGTGCGCGTGCTCCTGATACCCAGTGGTCGGATTGATATGGCGGGGACTTTCCCGGCGCAAGCGGCAACTGCATGATCGTGGATGCGATTGGATTCAGGTTCCGCCCACGTCCGTTGTTTGGCCCTGGGATTCCATCGCCCTTGCGTATCTGGAGCCGATTGCAGCCTCGACCGGCGGTATGAGTTCCTCGGATCCGCATCCAGCCATGCAGCGCGTCGACATCCGTTATGCCCCGCCCGGGGACGGAGGTCCTGGACGGGAATTGCCGTTCCGCCTGCTGGTGCTGGCGGACCTCGGCGGTCGCGCGCGGGCGTCGGCGACGCCGGAATGGCGGACGCATCAGGTTGACCGCGACAACTGCGACACCGTCCTCGCCGCCCTGCGGGTGCAGATCCGCTGTCAGGTGGCCAACCGCCTTGCTGGCCATGCTGGCCCTAGTGGCCATGCTGGCGCTAGTGGCCTTGCTGGCGAAAGTGACCTGCCGGTTTCGCTCAAGATCGGCTCGTTGGCGGATTTCGACCCGGAGTCGATCGCGCAGCAGATTCCGGAGACGCGGCAGTTGCTCGATCTGCGCGCCTCGCTGCTGGCTCTCAAGAACCTGCTCAAATCGGACGCGGACTTCCGCATCAGGTTCCAGCGCCTGATGGAGGATCCCGAGTCCCGGCGCCGCTTCCTTAGCGAGACCGGGCGTCGCTTTCCCGGCGAGGCCGGGCGCACCGCTCCTGCCGGAGAGGCTGGCCGTGCAGGCTGATGCGGCGGCAGGCGCGTCGGGGTCGGTCCTCGACGACCTGGTGGCCTCGCTCGGCACCGATGAGGCGATGCGTGCGCGGATCCGCCGCGCGGCGGAAGCGCTGTTCACGGCCGCCCTCGACCGCGAGCTGCCGGCAGAGGTCCTAGCCGATCCGGCCACCATCGACGCCATGATCGCGGACCTCGACGAGCGCCTCGGCCGCCAGGTGGACGAAGTCCTGCACCACCCGGCGGTGCAGCGCTGCGAAGCGTCCTGGCGCGGCCTGCGCTTCCTCGTCGACCGCACCGACTTCAGCCAGAACATCCGCATCGACGTGCTGGACCTCGACAAGGCGCAACTGCTCGCGGATTTCGAGGACACGCCCGATCTGGTCCAGACCGGGATCTACCGCCTCGTATACACCAGCGAATACGGGACTTTCGGCGGCCAGCCGTTCGGCGCCCTCATCGCCGACTACGTTTTTGCCAACACGCCACAGGATCTGCTGCTGCTGCGCAAGCTCGCCGCCGTCGCGGCCAACGCGCACGCCCCGTTCATCGCTGCGGCGGCGCCGCAGTTTTTCGGCCTGCGCCGCAACCCCGAACTGGCCAACCTGGGCAACATCGACGACCTGTTCGCGGCCCAGCAGTTCGCCAAGTGGCGCTCGTTCCGTGGCACCGAAGACGCCCGCTATGTCGGGCTGACCACGCCGCGGTTCCTTCTGCGCGAACCGCATTCGGGAGCGACCGGGGTGCGGTCGTTCGTCTACCACGAGAAAATCGAAGGGCACGACCAGCTCGTCTGGGGCAATGCCGCCTTTGCCTTCGCCACCCGGTTGGTCGACAGTTTCGCGCGCTGGCGCTGGTGCACCAACATCGTCGGACCCAGCGGGGGCGGCATCGTCCCCGGCCTGGTGCGCCCGGCCTTCGCCGGCACCGCCCCGTTCGAACTCCGCATCCCAACCGAGGTGATGCTGCCCGAACGCTGCGAATACGGCCTGTCCGAGCAGGGTTTCATCCCGCTGGTGACGCTGCCCGGAAACGGCCAGACGGGATTCTTCTCGGCCAACAGTTGCCAGGCCGCGCGGACCTTCGGCAACACGCCGGAGGGCCGCGAGGCGTCGCTGGGGCACCGCTTGGGCACGCAACTGCCGTACATGTTCATCATCAACCGGCTGGCGCACTACTTGAAGGTCATGCAGCGCGAGCAGATCGGCACCGGCAAGACGCGCACCGACATCGAGGTGGAACTCGGCCGCTGGATCAGCCAGTACGTGGTCGACATGGAAAATCCCGACGCCGCGACCCGACGCACGAACCCGCTGCGCATGGCCCAGGTCAAGGTGGAGGAGAACCCCGGCAATGCCGGCTGGTACACCGTGCACCTCCAGATCCGGCCCCATTTCAAGTACATGGGCGCGGCGTTCACCTTGACCCTGGTCGGCAAGCTCGACATCGTCAATTCCTGAGCCCGCATGCCCGCCGCCTTTCCCCCCCAGAGCATCCTCGAACGCCTCGGCCGTGGCCAGCGTGACCCGGCGGCGCCGTCTTCCCCGGCGTTCCTCCTGCGCCAGTCCATCCTGCGCAACCTCGCCATCGTGCTCAACACCAGGCCGGGATCGGCCGCCGCCCAGCCCGAGATGGGGATCCCCATTCCGCAGGAATTGTTGCGCGACTACCCGGCCTCGCGCGACACCATCGAATCCGTGGTGCGCCGCTGCATCGGCGTCTATGAACCGCGCTTGCAGGCCATCCGCATCGAGTTCCTTGAATCGACCGGGATGAACCTGCGCCTGCGCATCCAGGCCGAGATCGCGGATGGCGACGGCGAACCGTTCGTCATCGATTCCTTCGTCCAGCACGACGGCTGGATGGATGTGGAGCCCTGACCCATGCATAGCCGGCTTTTCCAGGATGAATTGACCGCCCTGCGCGAACTCGGCCGCGAGTTCGCCCAGGGCCACCCCGACCTCGTCCGCTTCCTCGGCCAGACCGGGGCGGATCCCGATGTCGAGCGCCTGTTCGAGGGCTTCGCCTTCCTGTCGGCCCGCATCCGCGAAAAGCTCGACGACGAGTTCCCCGAATTGACCCATGCCCTGATCGACGCGTTCTACCCGCATTACCTCCGCCCGATCCCGGCCCTGACCATCCTGCGGCTGAATCCCCCGCCTTTGCGCAACCGCCAGGTGCTCAGCGTGCCGGCCGGGGCGACCGTCGACACTCCGCCCATGGACGGGACGGCCTGCCGGTTCCGGACCACCTGGGATACCGTCATCCCGCCCTGGGATCTGGCGCACCTGACGGTCCAACCGGGCGCGACCGCCCGCTTGCGCCTGGGCCTGACCTGCAGCCCGGATCTGCCCCCGGCGGCGGCGAAGGTCGACCGCTGGCGCCTGCATCTGGCCGGCGACCGCAAGGTGGCGACCCAGATGCTGGCGCTGCTGACCACGGCCGGACGCGCCACTGTCGAAATCAACGGCAAGACCGTTCCGGGCGGCATCCGCATCGAACAGGTCGGCCTCGGCAGTGCCGACACCGTCCTGCCGGTGCCCGGCCATGCGCTACCCGCCTATGCGCTGTTGCAGGAATACTTCGCCTATCCCGCTCGCTTCCTGTTCATCGACCTCACCGGCTTCGCGGCGCTGCGCCTGCCGGAAAAATGTCCGGGTTTCGATCTGGTCATCGACTTGCAGCAACCGCCACAGCGGATCCCCGCCATCTCGCTGGCCAACCTCGTGCCCGGCTGCACCCCGGCGATCAACCTCTTCGCGGCCGACCTCGATCCCTTCAAGGCCGACCCGGTGCATTGCCAGCAGCGCATCCGGGCCCAGGGCATCGATCCACGGCACCAGGAGGTGGTCGCAGTGCGCCAACTGACCGGCATGCCCAACGGCGGCCGGGCGCAGCCGTTCCAGCGCGCGTTTCTCATCTCGGCCGGCCCAGATGCAGGCACAGGCGCGGGCGCGGGCGCGAACAACGGCGCGCGCTCGTTCCATGAACGCCGGTGCCGCTCGTGGCTGCGCGACGGGGCCGAGCACCAGATCTCCCTGGCCGGGCTCACCGCCCCCGAATCGATCTCGGGCGAACTCGAATGCACCAACGGTCCGCTCCCCGCCAAGATCCGCCTGGGCGAGATCCACCGCGTGATCAGCGGCATCCCCACCGGCATCCGGCCTGAAAACATCACCGTCCCCACCCGCCCCTGCCAGCCGGCCCTGGCCGAGGATCTGCAGTGGCGGCTGCTCTCGCACCTGTCGCTGAGCACCCGGTCGCTCGCCACCGCCCCGGCGCTGCGCGAACTGTTCGGCATCTACGACGCGCGACTGCTCGGCGAGGCCGACTCCGACCGCAAGGCGCACCAGGCGCTGGCCGATTCCGTGCAAGAGGTGACCTGCGCCCCGATCACCCGCCTGCTGGAAGGCATGCCCGTGCGCGGCCTGCGCATCGAAATCAGGGTCGACAGCGACCGCATGGGCGGGGACGGCGAGGTTTTCCTTCTGGGCACCGTGCTCGACGCGTTCTTCGCCCGCTGCTCCCCGATGAACAGCTTCACCGAACTGCACCTCACGGATCCGGGCGCGGGCGAACATCGCGCCTGGAAGCCCCGCCTGGGCAACCGGCATCTGCTATGACTCTAAAAATCGCAATTGCACCCCACCTGCTGCGTTGGTCGTCAGTCATTGGGCGCTGCCCAACTCCTTCCTCCCGCCTTGCATCTGGGGCGCACTTGCGATTTTTCCACGAACCATCTGGGGTTGGGAAGATAGTGGCTGCCCGTATTCGGAGCTGGAGGCCATGGCGATCGCCTCACCTATTTGGTGATCATGAAGCTTACACCACGTCACTTCGCCGCAACGGTTTGCAAATGAACGCGAGGGTTCATTGCGATGTTTAGGATGACGGACGGGCCGGCCGCCGATCCCGCCAGCCTGCGCCAGGCGTCGTTCGCGCCCCTGGTTCGGTATCTCACCAACCTCACGCCGGGCGCGGCCGAACCCGGCGTGGCCCGGCGGAGCGCCGACGAGGCGGTGCGCATCCGGCCGGTCCTGTCGCTCGCCTATCCCCTCGGCGACGTGGCGCAGGTGATTCCGCCCGAGGCCGGGTCGGGGCAAGGGCAAGGGACAGTCCGCTGGACGGTCGAAGTGTCGTTTCTCGGCCTGTACGGTCCCAGTTCACCGCTCGCCTCTGGGTACACGGAACGGTTGCTTGAGGCAGGCGATCGCTGCCCCGAACGGACGTTCCTCGACATCTTCAACCACCGGGCGGCGTCGCTCTTCTTCCAGGCCTCGTACAAGTACCGCCCCGCCAGCACAGACGGCCCAGGCGGCAACCAGACCATCGCTGACCGGATCAGCCAACTGATCGGAAACCGGTCCGGCATCGCCGCAGCCAACCGCATCGGATTCGCCGCCCTGCTGCTGGGCAACGCGAATTCGGCGGAAGCGCTCGAACGGCTGGTCGGAGCCTGGTTCGGCCTGCCGTGCACGGTCGACCAATGCGTTCCTCGCTGGACGCAACTCGAGCCCGGGATGCGCATCGCGCTCGGCCAAGCCAACTGCGCCCTCGGCGAAGAGTCCGTGGCCGGGACGATGGTGCAGAGCGCCGGCCTGACCTTCCGCACCACCGTCGGACCCGTCTCGTGGCGCGACGCCGAGCGGTGGCATCCCGGCGGCGACCTGCACGCCCAGTTGCTGAGCCTGATCGGGCTGATGAACGCCAACGACCTCGACTACGAAGCGATGGTCAGCATCGACACCAGCGATCTGCCGACGTTTCCGCTCGGGCACCCTCAGGCCAGCCTGGGCCGCGCCGCCCGCCTGGATGGCCAGCCCCCCGCGCTCGACGTCCGCTGCATCCACCTGAAGGAGTGACCCGGCGGATCGAACCGAGACCTCGGTCGTTCTTGCACCCCGATGACGGCGCCCAAGCATGCGCCGCCGATGAAACCCCTTCACTTGCCCGGCAGTCCGTTTTCCACGCGCGAAACCTCGTCCAGGCGCTGCACCAGCGTAATGTCCGGCTTGCTGCTCTGCCTGAGCGGTTCGGCGCTAGCCAGCGAGGTTGTCCGCCGCGATGTCCTTCTGGCCGTCAGCACCGCGCCGACCGCCTTCGATTACACCCTGTCCTCCCCGGGCGGTGGATTTTCAGGCAGCGATACGTTCTCGTATGCGCTCGCGCCGCGCCTGGGCGTGCGCTGGGGACTCGTCCAGCCCGGTTGGAACATCGCGCCGGTGGTGGGCGCGGACCTCTTCTATCGCCAGGCCGCGTATGCCGGCGGCGGTTCCATGACCGGCCGGGGCGCGGCCCTCACGCTGGGCGCGGCCTGGGCCATCAACGATTCCTGGTCCAGCGATGTCGAATTCGCCGCGTCCTACGAACAGGCATCTCTGCAACTGGGCGGTGGTTCCGGCCTCAACGGCACGAGTCTCATGCATGGCTACGATCTGCGATTGCGCACGCTGCGCAGCCTCGACCGCACCTGGTCGGCGGGTATTGAAGCCGGCTGGCAGCAGTCGCAGGGAAATTTCAGCGCGTCCTCTGACCGTTCCCTGGAGCTCAAGTCCTCCGGTTGGACCGCGGCCGTCGTCGTCGTCTGGCGTCTGTCGGCCCGCCCGGCCGGTCTGGAGTGAGCCGTGAGCAATCCCTCGCAGAACCCTGACGGCTGGCGCGGCGACGAGGCAACCCTCGCGAACCTGCCGGTGCCGGCCTCGCTCCAGAAGCCTGGGGCGGTGCCGGCCGCACCTGTTTCGGCCGCACCTGTTTCGGCCGCAGCGCTGCCTTCTGCAGTCATGGCGGCCGCAGCGCTCCCTGCTGCAGCGCTGGAGGCCACGGTGCCTCCGGCCGCGCCCGCGCCGGTTCAGCCCGAAGGTTGGCGCGGCGATGAGGGGACCCTGGCCAACATGCAGGCGTTCACCGCTCCCGCCGTACCGGCCGTTCCGCCTGCGATCCAGACGTCTGCGCCTGCAACCGGCGAATGGACCGGGGATGAAGGAACCCTAGCGAACCTGCGCGCGGTGCCCGGTCCACAGGGCAATCCCGCTCCGCAGGCGAAGACGCCAACTCCCTCGCCGTCGCCGATCGCAAATGCCGACCTTACGCCGCGACCGCTTGCGAAACCGGGCGATACGGTGGCATCCGTTCCCAAGGCAACCGAATGGCGCGGAGACGAAGGCACGCTGGCCAATCTGCACGTTGCGGCCGCTCCTACGGCGCCGTCGCAGTCCCCGATCACTCAACCCGGAACCGCGCCCACGCTGCCGACCGCCAAGTCGCCCGGCACTGATGTCTTCGCGACGGAATGGCAAGGCGACGAAGGCACCCTGGCCGGGATGCGCCCGAGCCGGCACCCGCTGACTGATCCCGTGCGGCTGGTCCGGCCGGAACACACGCCCCGCACCGCCATCGAACGCGCCGAAACTCCACCGGGCCCGACCACTCCGGCGCCGACGCCACGGCCGCGCTCAGCCACGGATTCGCCGGGCGCAACGACGGCACCTGCGGCAAGCGAGGACGATTGGCATCTGCAAGGCCGCAAAGGCGAGATCACCGGCCAGGTGTTCGGCGATTACGAGATCGGCTGCATCCTCGGCGAAGGCGGCATGGGCATCATCTACCGCGCGCGCCAGATCAGCCTGTCGCGCCGGGTGGCGGTGAAAACTCTGGCCAGTTCCTATTCGCAGGATCCGGTGGTGCGGGCCCGCTTCGAGATCGAGGCGCGCGCCGCCAGCATCATCCAGTCGCCCAACGTGGTCGCCGTCTACGCCGCCGGCAGCTACAACGACATCATTTATTTCGTGATGGAATACGTCGAAGGGACGCACCTGGGGGTGATCCTGTCCGAGCGCGCGAAGGTCGGCAAGGGATTGGAGCCAACCGTCGCGCTGAACTACATCCTCCAGGCCGCGCGTGGCCTGAGCGCCGCCGCCGCGCGTGGCATCGTCCATCGCGACATCAAGCCGTCCAACCTGCTGCTCACCAAGGACGGCACCTTGAAGATCGCCGACTTCGGCATCAGCAAAATCGCCGGCGAGAGCAACCTCACCCGCACCGGCACCGCTGTCGGCACGCCCAGTTACATCAGCCCGGAACAGGGCGGCGGCAAGGAGACCGACGCCCGCTGCGACATCTACAGCCTTGGCGTGGTGATGTACGAGGCGCTGAGTGGGCAGAAGCCCTTCGTCGGCGACAGCGCCGAAGCGATCATCTACCAGCACAACTACGCCGAACCGAAGCCACTGCGTTCGATCTCGGCGTCCATCCCTGAATCCTACCAGGCGGTGGTGGTGCGCTGCCTGCAGAAGGTTCCGGCCAAGCGCTACCAGACCGCCGATGAGTTGATCGTCGATATCGAACGCATCCGCGCCGGCGACATCTCGGTGACCGCGGTCATGCAGGCCCGCTACGGCACCGGTGCCGAAGAAGCGATGCGCAGCCGCCTGGGCCGCCGCTACCGCTGGATCCTGCCGATGGCGGCCAGCCTGCTGCTGGTGGCCGCGGTCGGCGGTGGCTTCTGGTGGTGGTCGAGCCAGCGCGAGGCGCGCGAACACCAACGCCAGGAGCTGATGCTACTGGGTAACCGTCTGCGCGACGCCCTCGACAAGCCAGTGCGGGTGCCGACCAATGTCGCTCCGGATCTTGCCACGATGGCAAAACTGGTTGGCGATTCTGACCCTGAAGTCATCCGCTGGCGCAGCAAACTCGATCGCGTCACCGACCTGCAGAAGAGGCTCAGCCGGCTGGACGCCCGCGAACTGCCCAACCTGCAACTGTGTGCTGAGTCGACCACCGATCTCGCGAGTCTCGCCGAACTGGTCGGATCCGACAGCCCGGAGCAGATCCGCTGGCGCAACCGCCTGGCGGAAACCAGCGCTGAGATCGCCCAGTTGCAAAAGCTCCTGGCCGAACTGGACACCACCCCTGAAACCACGGTCGCCCAGCGCGATCGCCTCGAACCGCTGCTGGACCAACTCGCGACCCTGACCGGCACCGACAACCCTCAGGTGGCACGCTGGCGACACCGGCTGGATGTGCTGCAGACCCGGCTAACCGAACTGGGCAAATTGATTGAACCACTGCTCGACGCCAAAGCGGTGCCCACCGAGCAGCAATTGCTGCAATACCAGGCATTCCTTGACGACCTACGCAAACGCCACGGCACCGCCCCAGCCGGACCCGCCGAAACGCAGGCCCGCGAAGCGATGGCGACCCACCGCGCCGCCATCAACCGCCTGCGCGATCAGCTTTCGGCCCTCGATCAGGCCGGCGAACTTGGCGAAGCGGCCCTGAGCCGCATTGAGCCGAACCTGGCCGCCTACCGGGTCCGGGTCGCGGCCGACGATGCGCAGTTGATGCGCTGGCAGCAACGGACGGAAACCGCCAACCGCCGCCTGACCGACCTGAAGGAACGCGCCGCCACGCTCGATCGCGCCGGGGATCGCAGCGAAGCCGAACTCGATGATGCCACCAAGGCGCTGGAATCCCTGCGCCCGTTGGTGGCATCGGACAACCAGACGATGCGCGAACGCAGTGCCGCTCTGCGCTCGGCCCTGACGGCGATTTCAGCCTGGCGGGCCGACCTCAAGCCGCTCGACAAGACCGAGTTTTTGCCCGTCGCCGTGCAGGAACGGGCGCGCACCGCCCTGACCGAGCTGGAAAAGCGCCTGGCGATCCGCATCGACCTCAAACAGGCCGCCGACCGCCGCCTGTTGGAAGAAGAGCGTAATCTCAAGGATTTACGCAAGCGCTGCAGCGTGGCCGACGGCGATACCGCCGTGACCCAGACCCTAGTCGACGACATCCTGCTGTACGGCCGCATCGTCGGCGAGAACGACGCGCAATACCAGAAATGGCACACCCGCATCGTGGGCTTCGTCGAACTCAAACGCCGGCTCATCGTCCTCGACCGCGCCGCCGAACTGCCCAAGGGCGTCGACGCTGATC
>CAMCMZ010000097.1 GCA_945876185.1 Candidatus Kuenenia stuttgartensis
TCGCCTTGAACGGGTTCCCGGCAGCGCGGCCGTATTCACCGCACGAGCAACTGGTGAACTGCCCTATCGACGTGAAACCTTGCGATTCACCGGCGACGAACTGCCAACGCCAACGTCCGGTCGCCGGCGACGCCGGCTATGTCCAATACGTGCCGAATTAATTCGCATACAGTCTGGGTCGGGGCGCTGTGTTTTCGTCGTCCGGCTCTGCCGAGCCGGCCACGTCAGGCGGCACCCAGCGGAGGTGCTTCAGCTGATCTTGACCGGCTCCCCGCGCGCGGCGCTGGCGTAGATCGCGTCGAGCAGCTCCATCACGATCAGGCCCTCTTCGCCGGTGGCGGTGTGCGGCTTACTGTCGCGGATGGCTTCGATGAAGTGGTGGTACGAACTCTTGGCGGCCGGGATCGGCGGGTGCGGGCTCAGGTCGAACTGCACGCCGTCTTGTTCGAGGTGGATGGCCGAGGTGAAATCATAGCCCTCGCCGGTGTTGTGCTGGATCAGGCCGGCCTTGGTGCCGTACAGGCGGGTTTCCATGAAGTCGCGCGGTCCCTGGTTGACCGCCCACGAGGCCTCGACGTTGAGCATGGTGCCGTCGACGAAACGGATCATCGCGAAGGCGCTGTCCTCAACATCGTAGGCCTTGCCCTGTTCCTTGGCGAGGGGGGCGGCGATCGGATCGAAGGTGTTGGCGAGCACCCACTGCGGTTTGGGATGGCCCATGAGCCAGAGCGCAAGGTCAAGACGATGCACGCCGAGGTCGATGAGTGGGCCGCCGCCGGCGAGCTTCTTCTCGCCGAACCAGCCGCCGAAGCCCGGGATGCCGCGCCGGCGATGCCAGACGGTGCGCCCAGCGTAGACCTTGCCGAGGATGCCGGTGTCGACCTGCTGCTTGAGGAAATACGTGGCTGGGCTGAAGCGGTAGCTGAAGTTGATCATGATCCGGCGCTGGGCCTTGGCGGCGGCCGCCAGGATCTGCCGCGCTTCGCTGGCATTCATCGCCATCGGTTTTTCGCACAGGACATGGCTGCCGGCCTCCAGGGCCTGGATCGCCAGCGGCGCATGGAAGGCATTCGGCGTGGCGATCGAGACCACGTCGGGCTTCTCGACTTTCAGCAGTTCCGCCACGTCGGCGTAGCTTTTGCAGCCGAATTCCTTGACCGCGTCGGCGCAGCGCTTTGCGTCGGGGTCGCTGACCGCGACCAGCTTGGCATCGGGATGTTCATGGAAGGCCTTGGCGTGGGTGCGGCCCATGCCGAGGCCGATGACGGCGCAGGTGATGGTCATGGAAGGTTCCTTTGCGTAGGTATTTATCAGGTGTCAGTGGACGGAGGCGCCGCTGGCGGTGATCGGCTCTGGGGCCTTGTCGGCGGAGATGTGCTGGCAACCTGTCTTGAAGACGCCTTCCGGTTTCGCCCACAGCACGGCGTTGCGCAGGATCTGCTGCACCAGCGGTTCGTGGTAGGTGGGATAGGTCTCGTGGCCGGGCTGGAAGTAGAAGATCTTGCCCGCGCCGCGACGGTAGGTGACGCCGCTGCGGAAGACCTCGCCGCCCTGGAACCAACCGATCAGCAGGACCTCGTCCGGGTTGGGGATGCCGAAGGGCTCGCCGTACATTTCCTCATGTTCCAGGACGAACTGCGGCGGCAGGCCCTGGGTGATGGCGTGACCGGGATTGCAGACCCAGACGCGCTCGCGTTCGCCGGCTTCGCGCCAGAGCAGATCGCACGAGGTGCCCATCAGGCGCTTGAAGATCTTGGAATGGTGGCCGCTGTGCAGGACGATGAGGCCCATGCCTTCGAGCACCCGCTTCTGCACCCGGTCGACGATCTTGTCATCCACCTTGCCGTGCGCGGCGTGGCCCCACCAGGTCAGCACGTCGGTGTCCGCCAGGACGGTGTCGGTCAGGCCGTGGTCGGTTTCCTGCAAGGTCGCGGTGCGGGCCTTGATGCGGGCATCCTGATTGAGCGCGTCGGCGATGGTGGTGTGCATGCCCGTAGGGTAGATCGCCCCCACGGCCTTGCTGGTCTGTTCGTGGACGTTCTCACCCCATACGGTGACGCGAAGCTGGGTCATAGGATTTCCTCGTGGTGGATCGG
The DNA here is from genome assembly GCA_945876185.1 of Candidatus Kuenenia stuttgartensis. Classification (GTDB taxonomy): domain Bacteria; phylum Planctomycetota; class UBA11346; order UBA11346; family UBA11346; genus BJHQ01. The sequence continues at coordinate 2,097 of CAMCMZ010000097.1, forward strand.
CGCTGCGGTGGCGCGGTTGTGGGGCGGTCTTGGGACGAAGGCGTGGCGGTTTTGTTGCATTTCCGTGGCGACGGGCGGATCATATGTGTCTTGCCTGTTCCGGTGCAAGGGGACACTCGCGACATGACTTGGACTTTTCCGATGCCGTTGCTGACCCGCGATATGCCCATTCCGGTGCTGCGTGACCTGCTGGGGCGCGTCTGCGGCGACCTCATCGCCCGGCTTGAGGCTGGCGAACAGCCGTGGGTGGTTGCTCCATCCTCGTCCCGACCCGAGGGCGACCATTGGCATTCCTTCCCGGAACTGTTCATCCAGCTTGCTGGCCGCAGCCGGTTTCAGACCCCGCAGGGCGAGTTGTCCGTCGCCTCCGGTTCTTGCCTGCTCATGTCACCGCTGCTTGCGCACCAGGAACAGGTCGATCGCAAGGCCGGCGCTTTCGCGAACCTGGTAATTTGGCTGACGGGACGCCGCCTGACGTATCACCTTGCCCTGCCGATCGAGAAGGATCCGAACTGTCCTGGGGTGATGCGTCCGGATTTCATCGAGGACGACACACTGGTCACCGCCGTCGCCTGCTTGGCCGGACTTGCCCGCACCCGCGAAGCCGACGCCACCAGTCGCGGGTTCTTCCTGGCGATCTGCGGGATGATCCGGGCAACGCTGCTGGCGGCTCCGACCCCTGGTATCGAGGGTTCAGACCGCGTTCGGCTGGCCCGAGGCATCATCGATTACCGCCTGGGATCGACGCAGTTTTCGCTCGACGCCCTCGCGGAATGGGTCGGCTGCCATCCTGATCACCTGACGCGGATCTTCCGCCGTGAGACCGGCGAGACCCTGGTCGCCTACATCCAACGCCAGCGCCTGGAGCGGGCGCGGGCCCTCATGGTCGATTCGCGCCTGCGCGTGCGCGACGTCGCCCGCCTGGTCGGCTTTGCGGATCCGGCCTATTTCTGCCGCGTCTGGCGGCGGCGGTACGGAAGCAGTCCGCGCGGTGCCCGGTCGGCCAAGGCGGTGAAGACGGAACCGGTCAACCGGGAACGGCCGGACGACCGCTGAGCGCGACCGCCAGACCGGCGAGAATCAGGCCGAAGCCGGCGAGATCCTGCCAACGCGGGGTCTCCTTCAGGTACCAAAGCGAAAATCCCAGAAAGACCGTGATCGCGATGCCTTCCTGGATGATCTTGAGCTGCGCGGCGCTGTAGGCCCCGCCAAGTCCAGCGTGACCGAGGCGGTTCGCCGGCACCGCCAGGCAGTATTCCGGCAGGGCGATCAGCCAGGACACCAGGATGATGGCGAACAGCGGCCATTTCGGCCCCTTGAGGTGCCAATACCAGGCCACCGTCATGAATAGGTTTGACGCGATGAGGAGCAGGATCGGGGTGAACGAGCGCATGGTCAGGGGCGGGCCGGGTCGGCAGCGATGCGGGCGATGCTCGCGGCGGCGTAGCCCGCGCCGAAGCCGTTGTCGATGTTGACCACGGTGACGCCGGCGGCGCAGCTCGCGAGCATGGTGCCCAGCGCAACTTTGCCGCCGGCGGCGACGCCGTAGCCGATGGAGGTCGGGCAGCCGATCACGGGAAGGTCCACCAGGCCGCCGACGACGGACGGCAGCGCGCCGTCCATGCCCGCGACCACCACCACGCAGCGGCAGGCGCGGATGGCGTCGATGCGGTCGAGCAGGCGATGCACGCCGGCGACGCCGCAGTCGGTGAAGCGCTCGACCCGGCAACCGCGCATGGCCAGGGTGACCGCGCATTCCTCGGCCACCGGTTCGTCGCTGGTGCCGGCGCTGATCAGCGCCACCGGGCCGAAGGTCGGCTCTGGCGTGCCGAAGCTGAAGCATCGGCTGCGTTCGTGGCGCGTGCCGGCGGGCAGCGCAGCGGCGAGGGCGGCCAATCCATCTTCGCTGCAACGGGTCGCGAGCACGCGGCCGTGGTGGGTGGCCAGGCGATTGCAGGCGGTGACCAGCTCATCGATCGTTTTGCCCGCGCCATAGACGGCCTCGGGGAAGCCGCAGCGGCGTTCGCGGTCGTGGTCCAGGTTCAGCGTCATTGCTGTTGCTGCTGCGGTTGCTGCCGCGCCGGCGCCAGCAGCGCGTTGTACCCGCCGCTGACGAAGCCGGCGAGGTCGAGCGTCACGTTGGCGTAGCCGCAGGCCCTCAGCGCCGGCAGCAGGATCTCGCGGCTGGCGACGACGCGGGCGAGGTCATCAATCGGGACCTCGATGCGCAGCAGATTGCCTCGGGTCGGGCTGTTGCCGTTTGGCCCGGCGGCGGCGCCGATTCGGTGGTGCCGGGCACGGCAGGTCGGGAAGCCGAAGGTACGCAGGACGCGTTCGGCGCCTTCGATCATTGCGAGCGCCTCGACGGTAACCGGTTCGCCATAGGGCAGGCGACTCGACAGGCACGGTTCCGCCGGGCGGTTCCAGGTCGGCAAATTGCGGGCACGGCTGCGCTCGCGCACCTCGGCCTTGCTGAAACCGGCGTCGGCGAGCGGCCAGAGGGCGCCGGCCTCAGCCGCCGCGCGCATGCCCGGCCGGTAATCACCCAGGTCGTCGGCGATGGCGCCAATCAGGAATTTCGCTCCGTGCGCTAGCCGTCCCTGGTTGATGAGCGCCAGGGCCAGGGCGTTCATGGCCTTCAGCAAGGCTGATTTGCAGTGGTAGCAGCGTTGACCGTCGTTGGCGAGATAATCCGGGGAGTCGAACTCGTCGGTGGCGACGACCAGGTGCTCGATGCCGCGTTCATGACAGAAGACGCGGGCTTCCTCCAGGCTGTGCCGCGCCAGCGACGGGCTGTCGGCGGTCACGGCGACGACGCGGTTTTTCCCCAGCGCCTCCACTGCGAGGTCGAGCAGGTAGGTCGAGTCGACCCCGGCGGAAAACGCCACCAGGCACGGGCCATAGCCGCGCAAGTGGGCCAATGCAGCGGATTCCTTGGCCAGTGCCTGACTTTCCGCCAGGATCGGCGCCAGCGCAGCAGCAGGAGGGGGGATCGTCATGTCGCTGCGGATGTTAGGTTGCCAACCGGATGGGCAATGCCGTCCAAGCCAGGCATCGGCCAGCAGAACGGATCGCCGTGACAGCACACCTCCGCCCATCCCCGGGCGCGGAGCATTTGGCTCGCGCCAGCGGCCGGCTAGGGTGCCGCACCATGCGCCAAGCCCTGATCCTCGCGGCGAGCCTCCTCGCCGGCAGCGTCCTCCCCCTGATGTCCGGTGAGACGCCGGATCCAGCCCGCGACGGCATCCCCAGGCTGGGCGTGAACTTTCTCATCCCCTACGACCGCACGCCCAATGACCCGGCGAAGCAGCGCGGGACCTTGCGCACCTTTGGTGAGACCCCAAAGGGGTTGAACAGCTTCCTCGACAATTCGACCACCAGCACCATCGTCGGACTGTTGACCAGCGATTCGCTGTGTGAACGTTCAATTACAGTGCCAGATGCCTGGCAGAGTTCGCTCGCCGAATCCGTGGTGATCAGCGACGATTGGAAGACCTTCACCTTCTCGATCCGCAAGGGGGTGCAGTGGCAACGGCCGGCCTGCGCCAGCAAACCCGCCTACGCCTGGCTCGACCGTGACGTGCCGATGACCGCCAAGGACATCGCCTTCACCATTGAGGTGATCCTCAATCCCCAGGTCGATTGCCCGTCCTTGCGCAACTACTACGAGGACATCGAGAAGGTCGAGACGCCCGACGACCAGACCCTGATCGTGCGCTGGAAGCGTAAGCAGTACACCAATCTGGACTGCAGCGTCGATCTGAGTCCGACCCCGCGGCACATCTACGCCTGCAATCGCGATGGGACGCCCATCCCCGCTGAACGCTTTGGGGCTGCCTTCAACAAGCATTGGTTCGACGAGATCCACGGCGTGGTCGGGGTTGGACCCTACCGGCTGGAGATCTTCGAGCCCGACAATCGCGCCATATTCGTGCGCAATCCTAGCTATTGGGGCGTTCCGCTGCACTTCGACCGCATCGAGCAGAACCTGTTGGTGAAGGAACCGGCTGCGCGCTTGGTCGCCTTCAAGAATGGCCAGGTCCATACCTACGCGCTGACGCCATTGCAGTACAAGAGCGAGGTCCTGGATCGTGCCGAACCGCGTTTCGCGGCATTCAACGAGTCCGACCCCAAGGCCGGCCGCAAGGGCGAGCTGGGCTGGGAGCGGATCAAGGACAACGCGTTCTATTACCTCGGATGGAACCTGCGCCGGGCGCCGTTCGACGACAAGCGCGTGCGCCAGGCGATGGCGCACATCTTCCCTAAAAGCAGGATCATCCGCGATGTCTATTTCGGTCTCGGGCAATCGATCCTGGCCGACGCCCATCCCGATACGCCCTATTACCATCGCGACCTGAAGCCGTTCAGGAACGACGCCAAACTGGCGCGCGACCTGCTCACCGCTGCGGGTTGGGTTGATAGCGATGGCGATGGGTTACTCGACAAGACCATCAACGGGCAGAAGGTGAAGTTCTCCTTCACCATCAAATATTACGCCAACAGCCCGGAATGGGACAATGCCTTGGGCATCTTCCGCAACGAACTCAAGAAGTTCGGCATCGAATGCAAACCGACCCCGTTGGAATGGAAGGAACTGCTGCGCGTCTATGAAGACAAGGATTTCGATGCCGTGACCGGCGGTTGGCAGAAGGGCTGGGATCTCGACTACTACCAGACCTGGCATTCGAGCCAGGCCGAGGTCCAGTCCGGTAGCAATCATTGCGGTTTCAAGAACGCCCGGGTGGATGAGCTGGCGGAAAAACTGCGGCTGATCTTTCCCATTCCTGAACGCATCGCCATCTGCAAGGAGATCCAGGCGATCCTGCACGAGGAGCAACCCTACCTGTTCTTCCGCAGCGCCGAAGCCGTGGTGGTCTGGCAGAACCTGCCGCCCGCAGGATCCAGTGACCGCGAACGCTGGCTTGATGGAGTGGTGCGCGGCCTTGACGAATACCATCCGCTGATGGTGTGGAATTCGAAATACTACGTCAAAGACCGGCGTTACTGGCACCTGCGCAACTGATCCGATCCCGTGTGGGCCTACGTCTTCAGGCGGTTGCTGTGGATGATCCCGACCATGGTCGGGATCCTGCTCATCAACTTCGCGGTGCTGCGCCTGCAGGGCGTGTCCCTGGTCGAGGAACTGCAACTCGCGCAGAGCGATGCCGGCGCCGGCACCGCCCGCGCCGATGCCCGCCAGGGTGGCGGATCGACGAATCTCGAGAACTACCTCGACCGCTTCCGCCGCGCCGGCAATGATCTGCCGGCGGTGGTCAATCTGCGTGGGTTCACCGATCGGGTCTCGATCGAGGCCCGGCTGCACGCGGCGTCGCCCAGCGCGCCCGGCAAGGAATCCGACAAGTCGCGGGCTGAGAAGGAACTGTGGCTGTACGGCCGTTTCGCCGTGCTTCCGCTCGCCGCGATCTTGGCCGACGACGCCTGTGCCGACCTGCATGGTCCGGCAAGTCTGGCGTTCAGCTTATGTGCTTACACCTCGGTCAGCCCGCGCGAGGCGCAGGAGCTTCCGACCGAGCTGCTGAACCGAATCCGCGACGACAACCAGTTCCTGCGCGCCAACCGGATCGATTACCGGCGCGATGCCGGGCGCGGTTTCGTCACCAGCGACAAGGCGGCTGGCGACAAGCGGGCGCGCCTGCTCGCCTTCATCCAGGATCCGCGCAATCGCGCCCGCTATGAGGTGACCACCGGTGATCGCTGGTCCTCCATCCTGGGCGAGACCGGCTTCACTGATGTGATGGGCAAGCTGTTCACTGGTCAGCTCTGGTCCGAGACCAAAAAGGCCTACGTGTTCACCTTGATCGGCCAGCGTTGGCAGGTCACCGCCTGGCTGGTGGTGCTGTCGATCATCCTGTCGTGGGGCATTTCGATCCCGCTCGGCATCCGCTCGGCGCGCCGGATCGGCACCGTCGAGGACTCGATCACCACCAACGTCCTTTTCCTGCTCTGGTCGTTGCCGGTGATCTTCATCGGCACCGTGATGCTGCACCACCTCTGCACTGAATCCTCTGGCCGGCCGGCACCGTTCCCGAACGCTGGGCTGTGGACGCCCGGCTCAGAGACCTGGCCCTGGTGGCAGCGTCTGACCGACTGGGCCTGGCACGGCTTCCTGCCCCTGATTTGCATCACTTATGCCAGTTTCACCGTACTGTCGCGCTACATGCGCGGGTCGCTCCTGGACCAGGTCACGGCCGATTACACGCGCACCGCGCGCGCCAAGGGCTGCAGCGACGATACCGTGATCTACCGTCACGCGCTGCCGAACAGCATGATCACCATGATCACCCTGGGGTCGGGCCTGCTCGCTGAGCTGTTCACCGGCTTCACCTTCGTCGAGAACATCTTCTCGATCCAGGGTCTGGGCCTGTTGCTGGTCGATGCGGCGCGGCAGAGCGACGCGCCGCTGGTGATGGGGACGACGGTGATCTCGGTCGGTCTGCTGCTCGTCGGCATCCTCATCGCCGACATCCTGTATGGCGTGGTCGATCCGCGCATCCGGAGTCGGTATGGGTGACTCGGCCAAACCGGTTGGACACGTGCCTGCGAATTCGCCTGCTGCGCTGGCGCTGGGCCGCTTCTGGTCCCGGCCCGGAGCGCGTTGGGCGGTGCGCGGGTTGCTCGCCATCCTGGTGCTGGGCATCTATGCCCCGTTCCTGTGCAGCGAATCGGCACTGCTCTGGCGCGATCAATCGGGCTGGAGCGTGCCGATCTTCACCGATCTCTTCAACCTCTGGACGTATCCCAAGCACCACGACCTGTTCTTCAATATCGTGGCTCTGCTGCTGCCCTTCCTGCTTATCGCCGGCTGGTTCCTGCGTCGGCGCTGGTCCTTGTCGCAGCGCATCTTCGCTGGCACCGGCCTGGCGCTGCTCGCCTGGGTCGGCGCCATGCTGCCACTGGTACCTACCAGCACGGGCAACTGGCAGCCGTTGTGGCGGCGCTACACCGGGGCAGGCGGCAATGTGCCGACCCTGATCGAACGCCGCGCTGCCGTGACCGACTGGGAGCGCACCCCGGCAGACGAACGCGGTGAACGTCCAGCCGCGCCGCCCACTTTCACCATCTTCCCAGCCATCCCGCACTCCTATGAAGCCACCTACGCCAACTCCAGCCTGTTGCCGCCCTTGGCGCGCAATCGCGACAGTGGCGCCCGGTTCTGGGGCGGCACCGACAGCGCCGGCCACGATGTCGCCGCGCGCATGCTCTTTGGCATCCGCATCGGCCTGAGCGTCGGTGTGCTGGCGACCCTGTTGTCGATGGGCATCGGCGTGTTCATCGGGGCGCTGAGCGGATTCATGGGCGGTTGGATCGATCTCATCCTGCAACGGGTGGTCGAGATCATGATGTGCTTTCCGCGCTTCATCCTGGTCCTGGTCGTGGTCGCGATGTGGAGCCGCGACATCTTCGTGATCACCTTCGTGCTCGGTCTCGTCGGCTGGGCCGACACCGCCCGCCTGGTGCGCGGCGAGTTCCTGGCTCAGTCAGTACGCGACTACGTGTCCGCCACCCGCGCCCTCGGCCTGCCGCGCTGGCGCATCATGTTCCGCCACATCCTGCCCAACACGATCACGCCGTTGCTTATCGGCGCG
>CAMCMZ010000098.1 GCA_945876185.1 Candidatus Kuenenia stuttgartensis
CTCGCGGCGAACAACGCGGCACCCAAGCCATTCACCTGGGTGAAGACCGCCGACCAGATCCTCGGTTCGATCGAGCGGTTCTGCCTTGCCACCCTCAAGGGAGCAGGCAAAAGTATTATTCAAGACTCTTCAGATACGGGACACTAGCAGAAGCAGCCAAGATCCTGCTGGCGCGTCGGAATCGGAGAGATGACCCGGACCGCGTCACGAAGGAAATCGAACTCGGGGACATGGTCGCCATGACTGGTTGGCGGCGCATCGGACTGCGGGGCGGAGCTGGTCTCTGCACCGGCTTCCGCGACGACCACGATGTCATCCGAGGGCGCCTGACCCGGGTCGAGCATCGCAGTGAGGACCCCTCCAAGGATCGCTTTGAGATCACGATCACCGCGACCGGACTGACCTACGCCGCCGCACTGGAGACCCTGGTCGAGGTGCGGCGGGTGGCGACTGGAATCATGAGGACGGCGGTGCTGCGGTAGGTCGAGGACAACCGTTGTCTTCACCGTTGTCGGATGGGTTCTGCAGGTAGGGTAAACCACCGGGGATTCCGCTCGGATGCCAGATCAGGTCTCCGTCGACACCGCTACCGAAGCAGCCTTGTCGAGGGCCATTTCATGCTGAAATGATTGGAAACAGTTATCTGGGACCGCTTCGCCAAGGTTCGCCCCAGACCCTTTGCAGACCGCCTCCAAGCTGGAACTGGATCGGGAGCAAATCGGTGCTATCCTCATCATTGCCCGCAAGGGTGCCGTCATTGACAACTCTATAGGCGCGGATGCCTGATGTCAGGCCGAATGCGTTGCGTGTGACGAAACTTTCCACCTGGGTTGCCACAGGTGCGTCTGGGCTGCGATAGCACAGGTCAGCCCACTCCGGGTTGGCCGAAATAAGAAAGGTTTGCCTGTATGATAAACTCATCAGCAAACGATCAAGGAACCCATGACTAACACCGACAGTACCGACATGAAGATTCAGATGACGATTGAGACGACCAAGGCCTACGACAACTTCAAACTTGCCGAAAGGCCTTGGCTGCCAGAGGTTCGCTCTGGCGATTCACTCAAGCCACTGATCGCTGACATCACGGCAAATGGACTGCAGGAACCCATCATCGCTGACCATGAAGGGACGATCTTCATCGGTCGCTCCCGTTTCATGGCTTGCAAGGAAGCCCAGAAAGAAATCCGGGTTCACCGGATCTCAACTGAAGCGGCCGAGCAAATGTCGAAGTCACGTCGAAATCAGCGAGAATTGACCGTACTCGACCGGGTCCGGTTAGTGGGCCATGTTCGCTCTGAAATCCAAAAACAGGAATTAACAGGGAAATTGAGAGAGAACCTCTCAAAAGCTCTGCGGGAAACCTGGGGTTGGCTGAGGGGCAATAGCGAGGGTCAAGTAATGAAGTATCTCCAAATCTTAGACCACCTGGAGAAATCCGAGGATAAGTCGAAGGATGAAGAAATGCTTCGGCACGCGGCCCATCTTAACGAGGCAACGCGAAAGCTGTTCCGAGTGAAGAGTCCAGAAGCCAAGGCATCCACGGGGAACGAGGCGGTCGCTGCTCAGAACACCGGGACGGAACCGGTTGTCCCTGCCGCAGTGAACCCTGCCCCGTCCCTGCCGCTCCTCAAGAGCAGGCTGGAAAGCGCGCTCAAGAAGCTCGGCGACGAACCAGCAAACCTCACCAAGGCGAAACTGGTAAAGTTCGTGGAGAAAGTCCGCTCCCTGGTCGATCCGAAACCGAAGCCGATTCCGCCGCCGAAGGAAGCCCCCGAAGCTGCGGCCTAAGCTGAGGTTTAGAAGGTAGAAACGTCAATGACGGCGGAATCCCCCTGGTGGCAACACTGGGGGGATTCTTTTTGTTTGCGGTCATCCTCGAACGCCTGCAGCAGGAGCAGGGCACCCAGATCGTCGTCATCAGCCACGTCGGCGCCCTGCACGAACGCTTGGCCCACCGGATCGAGGTGCGTCCCCAGGGGAACGGCCGCAGCCGGCTGCGCATCAGCGGGCCGGAAGGGGTCGAGGAGGGTCCATCCCTTCCGGCTCCTGCAGATCCATCCGCCCTCGCTGCCCTGCAGAGCGTCGATCCTGAGGCGCTGGTCGCGGCTCTCCCCGCCGAGGGGACCCCCGTCAGCCGCCGCAGCCTGCGCAAAGATCTCGGCTGGGACGAGGATGTCTTCAAGTCAGCCGTCGCTGGACTGATCCGGGCTGGACGAATCGAACAGCCGGCGGGGAGCAAGTCGCTGCGGCGGCGGATTGCTCATTAAGGTGCTTGGGTCGAGCATTTCAGACACCCCATCCATTCGCGTGGCTCCAATTCGCCGGCTTGATGCCGACTTGCCCGTGCGTCTATTATCCCAGCCAAGAGCGACCGTCGGCATCCTCGCCGATGTGCCTGCTCACCGGAGGTCGTGCCCGTGGCCGCTGAATCCTGGTCGACCATAGCTGAAGTTGCTGCCGATGGTCGGGTGGCAGAGTGCAGGGTGCATTACCGGATGCGACGCAATGAATTCCTGGCCAACCGCCTGGGTCAGGTCTCGAAATTCCAGCTCAACGTGGTCATCGGCGTGATGCGAACCGGCAGATGGACGACGAAACCCAGCAAACTGGGGAGCCCGCAGGCATGACCTTGTCAGGCGACCGTTGGACCGAGATCACCCCCAGCCAGTACCGCTGGGAGCAGGAAGCCCTGCAGTGGCTGCGGGACAACTTGCCCGACCAGGATCCCTGGCACGTCTGGACGAACTGTGAGTTCATGGCCAGCAGCGGGGCGATCTACGAGATCGACGCCCTGGTGCTGTCGCCGACCGGCCTGTGGGTGGTCGAGATCAAGAGCCACGTCGGCAAGCTGAAGGCAGAAGACGGCCTCTGGGTGTTCGACCATGAAGGCCGCCGCTCGACGATCGAGAACCCGGTCTTCCTCGCCAACCGCAAGGCCAAGGCCCTGAAGGGTGTCTTGCAGGCCGCCGCCAGCGGCCATCGCGACGAGATCCCCTGGGTCGCCCCGTTGGTCTTCCTGGCGGGCACAGGTCTGGAGTTCGGCCTCAGCGGCTCGGACATCGCGCATGTGGCGCTGCCGGATCTGAAGGCGGCCGTCACCAAAGGGCGCGTCAGCGGCGTGGCCAAAGCGCTCGCCACCGGCCAGGTGCTGGGCACCGATCCGCGCACCATCCAACCGCTGTCCAAGCGGCAGATGACGGTGGTCCACCGTGCGGTCAAAGAAGCGACCCGCTCGGTCACGGCCCGCACCCGCGTGGGTGATTACAACCTGACGACACTGATCAGCGAAGGCATCGGCTACCAGGATTGGATCGGCACCCATCAGAGCCTGAAGAATTCCAAGCGGCGCATCCGTTGGTACCTGGTCCGCGACCAGGCCACGCCCGAGGAGCGCAACCGCATCCAACGCGCTGCCGAGCGTGAGGCGTCGATCCTACAGGCCATCCACGATCCGGCGATCTTGGCTTTCCGCGAGTTCATCAACACCGATCGCGGACCCGCACTGACTTTCGACTACGATCCAGCCGCCATCCCACTCGACCACTGGCTGGCGACCCGCAAACAGGCCTTGAAGACCGAGGATGCCTTCGAGCTGGTTGAAAAGCTGGTCAACGGCGTCCGTCAGGCGCATGCCCACCACCTGGTCCACCGCGCCCTGTCGCCACACTCCGTCCTGGTCATGCCCGATCCCGATGCACCCAACCGGGTGCCAGAGATCGCCATCGCTGACTGGCAGACCGCGCTGGTTGCCGCCGGCGATCACAAGACCACCGGCACGGTTCATGTTGAGGAACTGCTCGATAGCCGTGCTGCCGCCTACTGCGCGCCAGAGGCGCTGAAGACGCCAGAGCTCGCCGATGAGCGAGCCGATGTCTTCTCGCTCGGCTGTCTGGCGTGGCTGCTCTTCACCGGCAAGGCCCCCGCGGCCACGCACCTCGATCTGGATCGCCAGCTCGCGGCGCATGGCGCCCTCAAGCTGGCCGGGGCAGTCAATGGCTTCCCCGACAAGCTCGATCAACTGATCGAAAACGCGACCCGGGCCGATCTGCGCCACCGCTCCAACATCGACAACTTCGCCGATGATCTGCAAGAGGTCCTCGTCCGCATCATCGGTGACCGTCCAGAGCGACCAGCCCAGGACATCTTGGCAGCCATGCCAGGCGAGCAGCTGCAAGACGACGAATCGAGGCTGATCTTCACCGTTGTGCGCCGACTGGGCTCGGGTGCCTCGGCCGTCGCATACCGGGTCAAAGATGCCACCGGCAAGATCGGTGTGCTCAAGGTTTCGCTCAGCGCCGAACACGATCCCACACTCCAATGCGAGTTCGAGGCGCTCAACAAACTGCACGACAGCCACATCGTTCGCGTTCATCGCCTGCACACCATCCAAGACCGCAGCGTGATTCTGATGGAGGACGCTGGCGAATGCCTCGCGGCGAGCCTGCGCTCCAATGGCCCGCTACATTATGACATGCTGTGGCGGTTGGGCGAAGACCTGCTGCACGGCGTCGATTACCTGGAAGGTGAAGGCGTCTTTCACCGTGACCTCAAGCCCGACAACATGGGCATCGCCGTAACCAAGAGCGATCGCAAGAAAATCCTGGTACTGTTCGACTTCTCGCTGGTAAACACCGCTCCGACCAAGTTGGCCGTCGGCACCAGGCATTACCTCGACCCGTTCCTGCCTGAACGCAAGGTCCCGCGCTACGACACCCATGCCGAGCGCTACGCCGCGGCCCTTTCGCTGTACGAGATGGCCACGGCCCGCTTGCCTGCCTGGGGCGACGGTCTGACCGACCCGCGCTTCGACAAGGACGCAACGCTCACCCTCGCCACCGACCGCTTCCCAGCCAACATCCGCGAGTCGCTCGACGGGTTCTTCCGCAAAGCGCTGCACCGCAATCCAGACGCGCGGTTCGACAACGCCCGCGATATGCTTCGGGCCTGGGCCAAGGTGTTCGAGGACGCCGCCAAATCGTCGAGCGGTCACGGCACCGTGCTGCGCGAAGAAGAGATCATTCTCGACAGCCCGATCAGCGTGATAGGCCTGTCGCCGTCGTCTGCCAACGTGCTGGATCGCCTTGATGTCACCACGGTGCGCAAGCTGCTCGAACTGCGTCTCGGTGACCTGCGCGGCACCAAGGGCATCACGCACCAGACCAAGATCGAGATCCGCGACGCGAAGAAGAAGTGGGCAGACCGTTTCCCCGGCATCCAGGAACAAGATCTGCCTGTCCTGCCCGCTGGCGGCGTGACTCAGCTTTCTTCCGCTGTCGATGGTCTGTTGGGTGAAGCCTCCGTTGATCATTGCCTTGAAAGACTGCTCGAAACCGAGGCCGAAGAAAGCCGTGCGCAGCTCTACAAGAAAAACCTGCTTGGCATCGGCGAGATGGTTGTTGATAGCAACTCGATCTGGCCGTCGCAGACCGCTGTGGCTGAGCATTACCAGGTGTCGAAGAAGACCGTCGGTGAGCCGTGGCGTGCCATCCTGGTCCGCTGGAAGAATAAATCTGGTACGGTTAAAGCACTGCGAGATACCGTAGCCGATCTGCTGAGGATGCAGACCGGTATCATGACCGCACCAGAACTGGCCGATGCGCTCTTGGCGCAACGTGGCTGTCGTGATGGCGACACGCCAACCCGCCGACGCAAAGCGCTCGCCGTGCTCAAGGCAGCTCTTGATGTTGAAGCTGAGTTTTTGGATCGTCGATTCCTGTACGAACGCTGTCGCAATACCGTCATCGTGGCAACGGTTTCCCCAGGCGATGACGCGACCGCAAATCAGGTCGATCTGGCGCGGGCAACCATCCGCTACGCGGATCGTCTAGGCGAGCTAGCCGACGAATTGGTCGGAAAACTACCCCCGGCCAGCCCTGCCAAGGCAATCGAACGGTTGCGTTCCATCGTTCCCCCTGGTGACGTCCACCTCGACGACCGGCGTCTGCTAACCTTGGCAACCACCGCCAGCGCTCGCGCCTGTCTCAGTCCCAACCGTATGGAGCTCTACCCGCGCAACATGCCGGCTCTGGATGCGCTCAAGTTGGCCAGCGGCGCGCTGGCGGGCCTGGAGCAGATCCCGGTGCGCGAGGTGCATCAGCGCGTGCATGATCGCTACCCCGCGGCTGAACTGCTCGCCGACCGGCCGTTGCTCGACCAGTTGGTCGATAAGGCCGAACTGGGGCTGATCTGGAACCCCGAAGCGGAATACGACCGCGAGCTGCACCTGAAGGGCGCCTACGTGCGTCGGCGCTCGGACGATTTCCCCACCGCCAGCGGTCTCAGCTTGTTATCGTCGTCCAGTCGTGGGCACAGCAGCCGCCGAGCCCGCAGCGAAGATCAGGAGATCATCGAAGCCTGTGAACAACGGCTGGCCGCCAACCGCGCCAATCGCGGGTATCTGGTGATCCAATGCGAACACGACTGGGGCATGCTGGCCATCGAGGCCCTGACCACCGCGTACCCTGATGTGCAACGCGTAGACATCGAAACCGACCTGCTCGCTGGCATGCAGGCCTTCGCCGCCCGGATGAAGATCGACTGGGCCACGGTGGCCGCAGCCGACGCGGCCAAGCCCGGCACCACCGACGCCGAAAATCTGCGCCGCCTGGTGAAAGAGGCCCTCAAGCCCATCACTATGCGCCTGGTGGCGGCGACTGCGCCGCTGTTGCTCACCAACCTGGGCCTGCTTGCCCGATACGACCAGATCACCGTGCTCGACACCCTGCGCGACTGCGCGGGCACCCTGTCCGGGCCGCCGGGGGTGTGGGTGGTGGCGCCGGTTGCCGGCTTCATGACCCACCCATCGATCGACGGTGTGGCCGTCCCGATCATCGGTTCGCACCAGACCATCGCCCTGGATCGTCGCTGGATCCATCAGCGTCTGCCCAAGGCGGGTGCGGCATGAGCATTATAAGGCATTATTCGGCAATATCTTGCGATACGTCGCCAGTGCCTGCTGGACCACCAACGCAAGATCCTACCAAACTCTACGCATTGCTACATGAATCCAGGTAGTATAGGTTAGCAATCACTATGGATCACATCGCGAATCCTTTCTCCCCTGGCGCCGGTGCACCACCGCCCGAACTCGTCGGTCGGCAGCCGGTGCTCGAACAAGCCCGGGTCCTGCTCCACCGTATCAAGGCTGGCAAAGCCGAGAAAAGCCTGCTGCTGACCGGTCTTCGTGGAACCGGCAAGACGGTGCTGCTCAATGAGATCAACCGCCTGGCGGAGTCGGCTGGCTACCGCGCCGTGCTGGTTGAAGCTCATGAAGGCAAGCCCCTGGGGCCGTTTCTCGCCCCGCACCTGCGCACCCTGCTCTACGACCTCAGCCGGCTGGCCGGGGCCGGGCATCAGGTCCGCCGCGCCCTGTCCGTGCTGCGCAGTTTCATCGGCACGATCAAGGTCGAATACCAGGACGTGGCCCTGTCCCTGGACGTCGATCCCGAGACTGGTTCCGCCGACAGCGGCGACATCGAGATCGACCTACCCAACCTCTTCGTAGCGGTTGCCGAGGCCGCCCAGGATCGTGGCGTGGCGGTCGCTCTGCTCATTGACGAGGTCCAGTATTTCACCGCCAAAGAACTTGGCGCCCTCATCATGGCCATGCACAAGATGCAGCAGCGGCAGCTTCCCCTGGTGCTGATCGGAGCTGGCCTGCCGATCTTGCCCGGCCTGGCTGGAGAATCGAAATCCTATGCCGAGCGATTGTTCGCCTTTCCCGACATCGGAGCCTTATCGCAGCTCGATTCCGCCAAGGCCCTGCAAGATCCGGCTCGCGCGGCCAACGCCGCGTTCACCCCGGAAGCGCTGAGTGAGATCTACCGGTTGACCACGGGCTATCCCTACTTCGTTCAGGAATGGGGCTATCAGGCCTGGAACACTGCGCCGACGCCGGACATCACCGTCGAAGTGGTCCACACCGCCACGCCGGTGGCCATCCAGCGCCTCGACCAGAACTTCTTCCGTGTCCGCTTTGATCGCCTGACCCCCAGCGAAAAACGCTTTCTACGCGCCATGGCCGACCTCGGCCCAGAACCGCAGCGGGTTGGTGCCATCGCCGATCGGATGGGGGTGAAAGTCAACAGCGTCGGCCCGGTGCGGGCGAAACTGATTGTGAAAGGCATGATCTACAGCCCGGCCCATGGCGATCTGGCCTTCACCGTGCCCTTGTTCGACCAGTTCATGTGTCGGGTCATCCCCACGCTGGATCGCTGACCCATGTACCCCACCGCCGACTTGCTCAAAGACTGCCAGAAGCTGCTGAAAGAGCTGGAGAAAGACCTTCGCGCGCGGGCGGATGGCGATGCGGCGCTGGCCGCGCAGTACGCTGCTGCGCGCAAAGCGGGCACGACGGGCATCAGCCCCGGGGCGTGGTTGTCCGAGCAGGTAACGCAGGCAGCGGTGGCATGGGTGCTGGCGACGGTGTTCGTGCGCTTCTTGGAGGACAATCGGCTGATCGATCAGTCGTCAGGCGAGATCACCGCCTGGATCAGTGGGCCGGACGATGCGGATCAGTCCCGGTCGCGGTTGAAAGCGGCGACGCTGGCCCGTGAGGCCTACATCACCGAGCATCCCGATCATTCCGATGTGCAGTACCTGCTGCATGTGGTGCGCGAGGTCGGGCAGCTGCCGGCTTGTCGCGATCTGTTTGCCGAGGATCGCAATCCCCTGTTCCGCCTGCACGTGTCGGCGGATGGCGCCAAGCGCATCCTTGCCTTCTGGCGTGAGGTGGATCGTAGCGGAGCCGTGATCCGTACCCTAGCCACCGATACGCTGGCGGACACCCGCTGGCTGGGCGACCTGTACCAGGATCTGTCTGTCGATGCGCGCAAGCGCTTCGCCCTATTGCAGACGCCGGACTTCGTCGAGGAGTTCATCCTCGATTACACCCTGACACCGGCCATCCAGACCTTTGGATTGGAAGGGCTGCGCGGCATAGACCCGACCTGTGGCTCGGGCCACTTCCTGCTCGGCATGTTCCATCGTTTGCAGGCAGCATGGGAACAGCAGCTTGGTCCCGGTGTGCCAGTGAAAGAGGCCGTGCGCCGGGCGATGGGCAGCATCTACGGCATCGACCTCAATCCCTTTGCTGTCGCCATCAGTCGTTTCCGCCTGATGATCGCGGGATTAGTGGCCTGTGGCTATACGCGGATGAAGGATTGCCCGGAGTTCGGGTTCACGTTGGCGGTGGGGAATACGCTGACCCTGGGTATGGCGGGTGGTTTTCAGGGCAACTTCCTGGCGGAAGCGGGCCAGGATCATCCCGACTTCCTGACGCCCGGCGAGTATCAGAACGCGAAGCGCGTGCTGTCGCAGCAGTATCATGTCGTCGTTGGCAATCCGCCCTACATCGCGGTGAAGGACGCCGCTGAGCGTGAGCGCATCAAGCCGCGTTATCAGTCGTGTTTCAAGAAATGGACGCTGTCGGTGCCGTTCACTGAGCGGTTCTTCAACCTCGCGTTGTCGGGCCCCGGGAGCGCCGGGCCCC
>CAMCMZ010000099.1 GCA_945876185.1 Candidatus Kuenenia stuttgartensis
GCGTCGGCGCCGACCAGGCGCGCCCGGCCGGGTGGTGGAGTGGTTTCCAGGTAGCCGCTGACGTAGCGCGCCGGCACGCCTCGGCTGCGCAGGCAGCCGATCAGCACCTGGCTGAAGTCCTGGCAGACGCCTTTGCGCAGTTCGAGCGCGTCGAGCACCGAGGTGCCGACGTTGGTTGCGCTGGGATCGTAGGCGAAGTCCGCATGGATGCGGTGGCTGAGATCGCGGGCGAGGTCGAGCACCGGTCGGCCGGGCGCGCAACTGGCGGCGGCGTAGGCGTGCAGCTCGACCGCACAGGGAATCAGCGGTGAATCGCAGCGGAACTCGTCAGCACCCGACTGGGGCGTATCCCAGGCCGGGGTGAAACCGGGCGGGGCGAGGCTGTTCACCTCGACCTCGGCGAACGACGTGATCGTCAATTCGTGATGCGGAAACTGGATCGCGAAGGCGTCCTCATGGTTGCCAAACCAGTCGGTGCGGCGGCGCACCTGGGCCGGGGCTGGATTGATCTCCAGGCGTTGCGTCTTCACCGACTGCCCGCGCAGATTGCGGGGACAAAGGTGGGCCAGGTTGTGCGACAGCGAGACCGGCTCGGAGTAGACGTACCGGGTGATGTGGCAGATCCGGTAGCAGGTCATGGCGCCTCCGCCGGCGGCATCTCGCGCGCCAGGGCCCGGCTGGGGGCGACGTGGGTGAGATAGGCGGTGGTGACGGCCTCGGACAGGGCGAGCAGATCGGCGCTGATGCCATCGAGCAGCACCAGACCGGCCGCACGGTCGCGGCACAGGGCCAGGGGATCGGCCAGGCGCACGCTCGCGACCAGCTTGGTGGCGAGACGCTCGGCCGGGGTCGCCAAAGCCGTTCCGGATTCGTGCGGCAGGTCGGCGACATGGGCGGCGATGACCTCGGTCTGGTAGGCCACCGCGCGCGGGTTGCTCTCGTCGCACAACAGCAGATCGATGACTGGTTCAGCCTGGAGCGTGGTGAGGTAGCGCGAGCGGTAGGTGATGCTCGAATCCGCCACACGCAGGACGGCCTCCAGCGCCCCAGCCGGGCTGCCGCTTTCCAGTACCGCGTGCAGGCAGTCGATGGTGCAGGTCGCACGTTCGACCCGGCGGCCGAGATCGAGAAAGCGCCAGCCCGGACCGCGAGTCGTATTTTCGCTGCCCATGCCCGCCAGAGAGGCGCAGGCGATGACCACCCGGTTGAGCCGGGCCAGGGCCTGGTTCGCATCCTCGCCGCCGTCTACCGACAATTCGGCATCAAGCGCAGTCAGGGCGCGCCACGAGTCGGCGGAAAGACGATCGCGCACCCCGAACGAGGTCCGGCGCAGGTTGTCGCGCACCGGCCGCAGCGGACCGCCGGCCCCGGCCTCGATCAGGGCGACCAACGCGGCCGAGGCCGGTTGATCGGCGGGGGCCGGGCTGGCGATGCCGCAGCGCTTGAGCATCGCCAGGCAGGCGGCGATCTGGGCCTGGTCGGCCTCGGCGGCGTCTTCGGCCAGGCAGGCGAGGGCACCGCGCATCAGCCGCGCCTGGTCCTCGGCGCGTTCGGCGTAGCGCCCGAGCCAGAACAGGTTGTCGGCGACTCGGCTCGGCAGATCGATGCCGCCGCGCTTGAGTTCGACCGGCGCGTTGCTGGGGCGCAGCAGGCTGACCTCGGCCACCGGCGCGTCGGCCAGGACCCAGGTGTCCTTGCTGCCGCCGCCGCGATCGAACCACAGGCCGCTGTGGTCGCTCGGCCCGTCGATGCGCACCAGGCCGCCTGGCATCACCGCGTAGCCGTCGCCATCGCGCACCGCGAACAGCCGTAGCGACAGCGCGCGCGAAACGATCTTGCCGGAATCCCAGCACGGCGCGACCGAACGCGGTTGCGGTGCGAAACCGATGTAGGAATGCGGCCGGATCGCGATGTCCTCGCTCAGGCGCCGGCGTTCGTTGTCGCGCAAGGTCGCCGGCACCACCGGCCGACCGCGATTGTTCCAGGCCGGATGCAGGATGAGGTCGGTCAGGCGCTCGCGCAGCAGCGCCCCGTGTTCGCCGCCCCACCAGCACGGCACGCTGGCCAGGATCGGATCCTCGCCCAGCAGCGCCCGGCACAGGCGCGGCACGTAGGGCACCAGGGCCGGGCTGTCCGCAAGACCACTGCCAAGCGCATTCGCGATGGCCACCGTGCCGGCCCGCACCGCGCCAGCCAGGCCGAGCACGCCCAGGGTGGATTCGTTGCGCAGTTCGAGCGGATCGCAGAAATCGTCGACCAGGCGGCGCAGAATGACGTCGACCGGCACCAGTCCGCCCAGGGTCTTGAGGTACACCCGGTCATCGCGCACGGTGAGGTCGTCGCCCTGGACCAGCGGGATGCCGAGGTACTGCGCGAGGTAGCTCTGCTCGAAGTAGGTTTCGGAATACGGTCCCGGCGTGAGCAGCACCAGACGCGGATTGTCGCGGTTGCCGCGCGCCAACCCGATCAGGGTCTGGCGCAGGCGGATGAAGAACGACGCCAGGCGCTGCACCCGCAGTTCGCGGAAGGCCTCTGGCAGGGCGCGCGACAGGACGATGCGGTTTTCCAGGGCATAACCCGCCCCGGGCGGGGTCTGGGTCAGATCCGCCGCGACTTGCCAGGCGCCGTCCGGGCCGCGCACCAGTTCGCAGGCATAGGTGTGCAGCCGGGTGTTGCCGGGCACCGCGACCCCGTGCACCTGGCGCAGGAAATGCGGATGGCCGTAGACCACGCCGTTAGGGACGGTGCCATCGGCGATCAGGCGCTGTGGGCCGTAGGCATCATGCAGGAAGGCATCGATGGTGCGCGCACGCTGGATGACGCCGGATTCGATGCGCGCCCATTCCCGCGCCCCGATGACGAAGGGAATGGGATCGAGCTGCCACGGCCGGTCAGCCGCAGACCCGTTGCGGAACAGGTTATAGGTGATGCCATTTTCGCGGATGATCCGCCGGCATTGTTCCCAACGGCGGCCGATCTCGGCCGGGCCCAGCCCATCGAGCTGGGACATCAGCCCGAACCATTCCGGACGGGGGATCCCGTCGATCCCCTGCCGTTCGTCGAAAGCAGTCTGCATGTGACTGCTTAGGATTCCCGCAACAGATCGAGAGTGAAGGGGCAATCCGCATCGGGACGGGCCGGTACATGCTGGCGCGGGCCGGGGGTGAAGCCCCACGGCTGGAAGCGCGACCAGCGGCGGGCCTCGGCCTCGTTGGAGTTCACCGGGCGGGTGTCATAGCCGCGCCCACCCGGATGGGCGACGTGGTAGGTGCAACCGGCGACGGCGCGACCGTTCCAGAGATCCACCACATCGAACACCAGCGGCGCGTGCACGCCGATGGTGGGATGCAGGCACGATGGCGGTTGCCAGGCGCGGTAGCGCACGCCGGCGACGTACTGGCCCTGCACCCCGGTCGGATGCAGCGGGATCGCCTTGCCGTTGACGGTCACGGTGTGCCGACCATCGGTCGCGCCCGACACCAGCACCTGCACCCGCTCAACCGAACTGTCGACGTGGCGCACGGTGCCCGAGGCGCCGCCCTCTTCGCCCAGCACCGCCCACGGTTCCAGCGCCTGACGGACTTCGAGCACCAGGCCGCGATGGACGATGCTGCCGATAACCGGGAAGCGGAATTCGCGATGCGGGGCGAACCACGCGGGATCCAGGGCGAGATCGTGACTGCGCAGGTCGTTGATGACGTCGGCGAAGTCCTCGCCCACGAACCAGGGCAGCATCCAGCGGTCGTGCAGGGCATCGCCCCAACGCACCGGTGCGACTTTGTAGGGATCCTTCCAGAAGCGCGCGACCAGGGCGCGGATCAGCAACTGCTGCGCCAGACTCATGTCGGGATGCGGTGGCATTTCGCAGGCGCGCATCTCGACCAGGCCGCGCCGGCCACCCGGGCTGTCGGGCGAATACAGTTTGTCGATCGAGAATTCCGCCCGGTGCGTGTTGCCGGTCATGTCGACGAGCAGGTTGCGGAACAGGCGGTCGGCCAACCACGGCCGGCCATCAGTCGCCGGCACCTGCTTGAGCGCGGTCGCGAGTTCGTGCGCCAGTTCAGTGCGGCCTTCGTCGGCGCGCGGCGCCTGGCTGGTCGGGCCGATGAACAGGCCAGAAAACAGATAGGAAAGTGCGGGATGGTTGTGCCAGTAGGCGATCATGCTCGCGAGCAGATCCGGCCGGCGCAGGAACGGGCTGTCGAGCGGCGCGCTGCTGCCGAGCGTGATGTGATTGCCGCCGCCGGTGCCGGTGTGGCGGCCGTCGAGCAGGAATTTCTCGGTGCCCAGACGGGTCTGCCGCGCCTCCTCATAGAGGATGCGGGTGCGGTCGCGCAGTTCCTCCCAGGTGTTCGCCGGGTGGATGTTGACCTCGATCACGCCCGGGTCCGGGGTGACCGACAACGACTGCACGCGCGGGTCGTGCGGCGGGGTGTAGCCTTCGAGCTGCACCGGCACCTTCAGCTTCGCGGCGGTCTGTTCGACGATGCTGACCAGCGCAAGCCAGTCCTCGATGCGCGCCAGCGGCGGCAGGAAGATATGCAGCACGCCGTCGCGCGGTTCGACGCACAGGGCGGTGCGCACGACGCCTGAGGCCGGCGCACCGGGCAGCGGTGGGGTGATCGGCCCCGCCTGCACCCGCAAGCTGACCGGGCGTAGGGCAGTGCGACGGACGCTGGGATCCTGCGGCGGCTCGGTGACGCTGTCGCTGGCCACCGACCACGGCAGCGAATCCAGCGGAAGGCGCAGGCCCATCGGCGAATCGCCGGGGTGCAGATACAGGCGTTCCTCGCGCAGGAACCAGCGTCCGGTGCGCCAGACGCCCCAGTCGCACGCCAGGGGAAACGCATACCCCACGGCCTGCTGCAGGCCCTGACGGAAGACCTTGGCCAGACGCGCACGTTCGATCGGATCCTCGATCTTGCTCGCGAGCGGATCGACATTCACCGGCAGGCGGCGTTCGCGCCAGAGGTGGTACCAGGTGTCCTCGAAGCCGGGCAGGATGCCGTGATGGCCGATGCCCAGGCCATCGGCGAGCGCCTCGATGAAGGCTTTGGCGTGGCTGGAATCGTGGCGCAGCGGCCGGCGTTCATCGGCGATCAGGGCCTGATCGCGCCACACCGGTTCACCGTCGGGGCGCCAGTACAGGTTGAAGGCCCAGCGCGGCAGTTGTTCGCCGGGGTACCATTTCCCCTGGCCGACGTGCAAGGCGGCGCCGGGGGCGAAGCGGTCGCGCAGGCGGCGCACGAGTTCGTTCGAGCGCTCGCGTTTTCTTGGCCCCAGCGCGGCGCTGTTCCATTCCTCGCCATCGTAGTCGTCGATCGAGATGAACGTCGGCTCGCCGCCCATGGTCAGGCGCACATCGCCGGCCTTCAGCCGGGCATCGATCTGGTCGCCCAGGGCATCGATCGCCGTACGCTGGGCGTCGGTGTAGGGCTTGGTGACGCGCGGATCCTCATGGATGCGCACGATCTCCATCTTTACTTCGAACGAGGTCTCGACCTGGTCGTCAGGGCTGCGCTCTTCGAACGAGAAGCCACCGCTGATCGGGGCTGCGTTCTGCGGTTCGGCGGTGGCGGCGAGCGGGATGTGGCCTTCTCCAGCAAGCAAACCGCTGGTGGGATCGAGGCCGATCCAACCCGCACCGGGCACGTAGGCCTCGCACCAGGCGTGCAGATCCGTGAAATCGGCGCTGGTGCCCGAAGGCCCATCGAGCGATTTCTGGTCTGCGACGAGCTGGATGAGGTAGCCGGAGCAGAACCGTGCCGCGATGCCGAGCCGGCGCAGGATCTGCACCAGAAGCCAGGCCGAATCGCGGCAACTGCCGCTGACCTTGGTCAGGGTCTCCTCCGGCGTCTGCACCCCGGGTTCGAGGCGGATGAGGTATTTGATCTCGGTCTGCAGGCGTTGATTCAGCGCCACCAGCAGGTCGACGGTGGTGGCGCAGTCCTTTGCGCCAGCGCGCGCCCGCGCGGCCCAGGCCGCGGTCAGCGGCAGGTCGCCGGGCAGGACTTCCAGGTACGGCCGCAATTCGCGCGCAACTTCCGGCGCATAGGCGAACGGCCAGGTCTTGGCTGAATCCTCGACGAAGAAGTCGAACGGATTGATGGTCACCATCTCGGCGACCAGGTCGACCCGCACCTGAAAACGGTCGGTCGGTTTCGCCATGATGATCCGCGCCTGCCAGTTGCCCTGCGGATCCTGCTGCCAGTTGATGAAATGGTCGGCCGGCTCGATCGCCAGGCGATAGCCGCTGATCGGCGTGCGGGCGTGCGGGGCCGGCCGCAGGCGGATGACCTGCGGCGACAAGGTCACCGGCCGATCGTAGTGGTAGGTGGTGCGATGATGCAGCGCGACGCGGAGGGTCATGAGAAGTGATCCCGTTGGACCTCGACGCCGAGGCGGTTGGTCATCTGGGTCAGCCGGCGGCAATACGCATCATCGACGGTTTCCAGGTGGTTTGCGAGCAGACGTTCCTCGATTTCGCGGGCGGTGGTCAACGCCTCGCCTTCCCGCCCGGGGGCGAAGCCGCTGATCGCCTCGGACATGGTGCGGACGTTGACCAGCATGCCGTGCGGGGCAGTGGGATGCAGCAGCACCAGGCGCAGGATCTCGATCGGGTGCAATTGCCCGGCGCCGACCCGACGCCAGCTTTCGGACAGGCCCAGACCTTCGACCAGTGAGAGCCAACGCCGGCTCTCTGCGCTGCCGATGGGCGGTGGCTCCAGCCCGCTGTCGCGCAGTTTCGGCAGCATTTCCGCCAGGATGCGCGCGATGAAGTCAGCGCGTTCGATCGATCGCCCGAGGTCGATCACATGCGGCAGGGTGTCGCGCCAGAGTTCGTTGAAACAGCCCTCGACCATGCGGCAGCGCACCTTGGCCCAGGAGGCCATGCCCTCGACGCCGATCGCCTCGATGCGGTCCTGATCGAGCGCCTGCGCCTCCTGCCAGATGCCGTTGATGACCTCCCAGGCCAGATCCGGCATGAGGTGCCGTGCGGTGCGGGCATTGTCGCGCGCGTGGCGCAGGCACGAGACGATGCCGGAATGGTTGGCGCGTTCCAGGATCATGAAACGCGCCACGGCGGGCCCGTCGATCGGCCCGACCTGGCCCTCGTATTCATCCAGGCTGCCACCGACCTCAAGCGCGGTGCTCCACAACCCGATCGCGTCGGCCTCGGGCAGGCAGGCGTGACGCTGGGCCATGCGCAACAGGCGTGCGTTGTTCTCGGTCCGCTCCAGGTATCGGGCCATCCAATAGCAATTTCCCGCGATGCGCGTCAGCATGGGGTCGGTCCCTCCAGCACCCAGGTGTCCTTCGTACCGCCGCCCTGGGAAGAATTGACGACCAGCGAACCTTCCTTGAGCGCGACCCGGGTCAGGGCGCCCGGCACCAGTTCGCAGGTCTTGCCGGAAAGGACGTACGGACGCAGGTCGACGTGGCGCGGCGCGACGCCGCTCGCGACGAAGGTCGGGCAGGCGCTCAGCGCCAGGGTCGGCTGGGCGATGTAGCCGTCGGGGTGATCGATCAGCTTGGCGCGGAATTCCTCGACCTGCGCCTTGGTCGCGGCCGGGCCGACCAGCATGCCGTAGCCGCCGGAGCCGTTGACCTCCTTCACCACCAGTTCGGCAAGGTGTTCAAGCACGTAGGCGAGATCCTCTGCGATGCGGCAGCGCCAGGTCGGCACGTTGTTCAGGATCGGTTCTTCACCCAGGTAGAAACGGATCATCTGCGGCACGTAGAAATAGGTCGCCTTGTCGTCGGCGACGCCGTTGCCGAGTGCATTCACCAAGGTCACGTTGCCGGCGCGGACCACCCGCAGGAGCCCCTTCACGCCGATCACGCTGTCCTCGCGGAAGACCTCGGGATCGAGGTAATCATCGTCGATGCGGCGATAGATCGTGTGCACCGGGATCGGCCCGGTGGTGTCCTTGAGGAACACCCGGTCGCGCTCGACATACAGGTCCTGGCCCTCGACCAGACGCACGCCCATGCGCGCCGCGAGGAAGGCGTGCTCGAAGAACGCGCTGTTGAGCGACCCCGGCGTCAGCACGACCGCATTGGGCATCCCAACCCCAGCCGGCGCCACCGAGCGCAAGGTCTCGATCAACAGATCCGGATAGTGCGCCACCGGGGCGACGCGGTTCTGCTGGAAAATCTCAGGGAAGATGCGCTGCATCGCGGCGCGGTCCTCGAGCATGTAGCTGACGCCCGACGGCGTGCGCAGGTTGTCCTCCAGCACGAACCAGCCCTCCGGCCCGGTTCGCACCACGTCGACGCCGGCGATGTGGCTGTGGATGCCGAGCGGGACTTTCAGCCCGACCGCCTCCTTCAGGTAGAATTCGTTGCCGAGGATTTCCTCAGCTGGGATCACCCCGGCGCGAAGGATTTCCTGCTTGCCATAGATGTCGTCGAGAAACCGATTGAGCGCGGTGACGCGCTGGATGCAGCCCTTCGACAAAGCGGCCCACTCCTCTGCCTCCAAGATGCGTGGGATGACGTCGAAGGGGATGAGGCGTTCGGCGCCGCTGGTGTCGCCATAGACGGCGAAGGTGATGCCGCGCCGGCGGAAGATCCGCTCGGCCTCATCGCGCCCGCGTGCCAGCACCTGGGGCGAGACGCTGTCCAGCCACTCGGCGATGCGCCCATAAGCCGGGCGCACCGCCGAGCCGACGCGCATCTCGTTGAAGGCGGCAATACCGGCTGCGGTGGCAACGGTAGCTGAGGTGGAAGGCGTGGTGGACATGACGCTGCGCTTGTAACCAGTCTCGGGGTGAAGCGACTGTTACTTTAGTGGACAGTGTGCAGGTTAAGATCGTCGGAAGCCATCCCATTCGTGATCCATGGCACGTCGGAAACCGGCCATCGCCTTGTTCGATGGCGCCAGGAATCGCACAAATACCATGGGATTGCGACAGCAACGGCCGGTACTTGGGACTCGCCTCAGCGCTGAGGACTGAAGAGCAACACGAGTAAGCCGAGAAGAGTCAGAGCCAGTCCGACCAGGGCAAACGCCAAGGGGACAACCCTCACCGAGGCATCGAACAGGCGATGATTTTCGTGGTGGTCGGGGTCCACCAACGAGTGCCCGAGTCCGGTCAAGTTGTGTGGCATCAGAGTAGAGTAGGGATGGCGCCGTCCTGACGGTCGCCATCCCCCTCTTCAAACCGGACTTGCAGATTTCCCGCATCCGGCTTTCCCGTTGGCTTCATGGGTCGGCTTTCGTGGTCGCGCCAGCGTGGATCGGCACGAAACCGAGGTCTTCG
>CAMCMZ010000100.1 GCA_945876185.1 Candidatus Kuenenia stuttgartensis
CGCTTGCGTCTGGGACCGCCGGTTTGCAACCGGCCGCTGACCGCGAGGCGAGCCGGCCAAGGCCGGAAAGATGATGAATTGCTGGATAATTATGGTTGGCCTTGGCCGGCTCGCCTGATCACCCCGTACGAATGGCCAATCCCCAGCGCCGAGCCCCAGCTCGGCTGCGAAACGATTCCGCTGAGGGTCTTTGCGTGGAAGTGCGGCATGGTGAGCGCGGCGGTTGGGGGTCCGAACCCCGAACGATGGCGCTGTAAGCGCGGCGCTTCGGGGTTCCCTGGCGTCGCTCCGGGTCAGGACGCCGGTTCGTCGTACTTCCGGCTCGACCCCTTGAAGCGGTCGACCGGGTACTTGGCCCGCGCCTTGTCCAGTTTGCTGGCGCAGGCGGCAGACAGATCCACCCCGCTGCGATCCGCCAATCGGACCAGCAGGATCATCACATCGGCGAGTTCATCCGCCCAGGCTTCGGCCTTGTCGGGTGGCACCGCCGGCTCGCGGTCGCCAGACCAGCGCACGATCTCGGCCGCCTCACCGATCTCGCTGATCACCGCCAGCAGCAGGTTGCGGGTCGAATGGAACTGATCCCAGTCGCGTTCGGCCGCGAAGCGGGCGACCTCCTGACGCAGGTCTTCAAGGTCGCGCGAGGTGAACGGCATGGGGCTGGGTTCCGGTCCTGACTGTCGGCGGGTCTACGAACGGTAATCAGCGTTTTCGCTGATGTATTCGTGCGAACGGTCAGTCCCGATCACGGTGCCCATGGCGTTGCCGATGCCCAGGTCGATGCCGATCTCGACCGCGCGCTCATGCGGCGGGAAGTCGATCGGAGGGGTGAAGACGCCGTCCTTGGCCGGGCCGCTCGCATACAGTTCGGCGCCCTTCAGGTGCGCGACGAGTGCGCCTTCGGCGGAGGGATCGAGGCGGAATGCGCCGTCGGCGAAGATGGTGCGCCCACCGAGGGTCAGGCGCAGGCGGGACAGATCGAGGCCGGGCCGATTGCGGCCGACCTCTTTGCCGATCGCGCACACCAGCCGCCCGACGTTGGGGTCATTTCCGCACACCGCGCACTGGAACAGCGGCGAGTTCACCACCGACTTGCCGATCGCCCGCGCGCAGTCGCGGTCGGGCGCCCCGGTGACCGCCGCCCGGATGACATGGTGCACGCCCTCGCCGTTGCGCGCGACGTCCTCGGCCAGATCCGCGCACACCCGCGCCAACGCCTGGGAAAACGCAGCCAGATCCGGACACGGCACCCGGCGCGAACTGAGCAGCGCCACGGTGTCCGAGGTGCTGGTGTCGCTGTCGATCGACATGCAGTTGAAGCTGCCGTCGACCGCCGCCGTCAGCGCCGCGCGTAAATCATCCCGCCCGACGTCGAGATCGGTGAGCAGATACACCAGCATGGTCGCCAGGTTCGGCTCGATCATGCCGGCGCCCTTGGCGATGCCGACGATCGACCCGCCGGCCAGGTCTGCGCGGCGGATCTTGGGATACAGGTCGGTGGTGACGATGCCCTCGGCCGCCGGCAGGATGGATTCGGCCTGCAACGCCGCCACCGCCGCCGGCAGGTTGGCGGTGATCGCGTCCTCCGGCAGCCGCCAGCCGATCACGCCGGTCGACGACGGCAGCACCTCATCCGACGCGATCCCCAGTTTTTTTCCAGCCTCCGTGCAGATACGCTCGGCCGTCTCGACCCCCCCCGGGGCGCAGACGTTGGAGATCTTGTTGTTGACGACGACCGCACCCAGGCGCGGTGCCGCCAGACGCTTCCGGCCGACAATGATCGGCGCCCCCGGAAACGCATTGCGGGTGAACATCGCCGCGAACGCGTCAGTTGGCTGGTCGAGCGCGATCACCGTCACCGTCATCCGCGCCGGCTTGGCGACCTCGAACGGCGTGAACGCGAACCGCGTCGCGCCGCAACGGAACCCCGCCGGCAGCCGCGCCTGCGCCGCCAACCAGGCCCGATGGGCATCCCGCGAAGCGAAGGAAAGACTGGTGCTGGGCATGGGCGCGCAGGCTAGCGCCGTCGCCACGATCGGAAGCCCCGCCGCGCGGCGCTCGGCCTTTGGCGTAGAACGACACAGGTTTGCTCGAATGCTCGAATGCTTGAATGCTCGAATGCTTGAATGCTCAGTTCCGTGGGGCGACGTGGGGCGACTGAAATGCGACTGGAGTGGTCACAGGTCCAATTCCGGGGATCCGGGGTTTCCAGGAAGTCCCGCCCCGATTCCACCAGGAAAGTCTCAAAACGTGCGGGCCGTGGGACTCGAACCCACACGCCTTTCGGTACCAGAACCTAAATCTGGCGCGTCTGCCAATTCCGCCAGGCCCGCGTGTTGTCAGGGATTGGGCGTCGGGCTTGGGACTCCGGCGCCGGGACAGGTTCCCGTGTTTGCTGGCGGCACGACATAGCAGCGCAGAAGGCAATATCCATCAAGAGGGTAGGGGATATCGGGTGGCGACCTGTCCCACCCCTGCCGCGCTGCGATTGGCAACGCGAGGAGCGTCGATGACCACATCGGCGGGAACCTCCGACAACAACGGCGATGTGGACATCGCCGCTCCAGGGCGAATGGTGGGTAAGGAGCGTCGATGTCCACATCGACGGGAATCTTCGATAACCACGGCGATGTGTCCATCTTCCCGATGGTGGACGGCAACGCGAGGAGCGTCGATGTCCACATCGACGGGAATCTTCGACAACCACGGCGATGTGGACATGTTCCCCATGGAGGACGGCAATGCGAGGAGCGTCGATGTCCACATCGACGGGAATCTTCGACAACAGCGGCGATGTGGACATGTTCCCCATGGAGGACGGCAACGTGAGGAGCGTCGATGACCACATCGGCGGGAACCTCCGACAACAACGGCGATGTGGACATCGCCGCTCCAAGTCGTTGGCCAAGGACGGTGGGTCGGTTCCGATACCACCGCGCCACACGCGGTCCCCAACCGATGCTGGCCGGCATTGCGCCGGAACAGTTTTGGCGGTATTTCACCATCAAGCAGCCACCCTCCATCCCGGCTGTGATCCATCCCACCCCTGAGGCCGAACCGGCCGAGGAGGCTCCCATGTCCATCCCCCACCCCCGCCCGCAACGGCGGCCCGCCCCAAGGTCGGGTTTCACCTTGATCGAAATGCTGGTGGTGATCTCCATCATCGGCATCCTCGCCGGGCTGCTCATGCCCGCGATCGTCGGTGCCCTCGACCAGGCGAAGATGACCCAGTGCGGCAACAACCAGCGGCAGATCCTTCTGTGTATGCAGATTTACAGGAACCAGAGCGAGGGTGAATCAGCCCTGCGCATGACCAATGGAACTGGCGGAACAGCGCTTTTAACAGATCCCGCTGCGGCTGATGCTGCCGTTGGGCGAGCGACAACACTGGCCAGTCTTGAATGGATGGCATACATAAATGGTGGTATTGGGTCAAAAATCTTCACCTGTCCGTCTTTCAAAAATGGGAAACTCTCAAATCCTGGAGCTGACGCCACGTTCCAGTTGGGGGCCGGAGTGTCGAAGTGGGCTAATGAGGACAAAGAGAAGATGGGTTTTGCGTATGATTGGTCAGCCCCTTCCAGCGCTGAGGCCATGCGTGTTGTATTAGCAGACCGTGGTCGCGATGGCAGCATTTCCCACAAGAATAAGGTCGTGGTTGCGTTTGCCGATTGCCATACTTCGATGATTTTGCAGACGCCAAAGGCAGTTGGGGCAGGAACAGCTACGGAGAATTTTGCTGGTGGTATCACTACTGGTGTATTCTCAAACAGTGAAAGCTCCGATACAGCGGTTGACAATATTTACGATACAGAAGGAGACGGCAATAATATGTACTTGGCCGGTCGTGGGTCTGCCACCAAATGCTGGGTAAAGTGAGCTATCAGGGCTGATCCTGGGCCGCAGCACCCCGGCCCCTGGCCGGGGTGCTGCTTTGTCTTCCGAGCTCTGCGTTGTGCGTGGTGATGCTGGAACCTATTTCATCCCCACCGTCACCGCCCCCGGATTCACCAGCACGCGGGCGAAGCTTGGGGTCTGGTCGCAACTGATGGTTGCGGTCGAGCTCACCATGGGCGGGCCGCCGTCGATGTGGGGGAAGCTGTACGATAGGCGCCGCAGCGGCTTTTCGTCGCGGTCGTAGAGCACCACGGTGACATCCGGGTTGGCGGTCGCGGCCGGGCGCTGGACCACCAGGCTGACCTGCAGGTTCGGGCTGGGCTTGCCGGCACCTGGGCCGGCGACGGATTGGCGATCAACGCGCAGCGTCATCAGATAACGACCGGACATCGCCAGGGGTTTACCAGGTTCAAGCGCAACCAGCGGTGCATCATCGTCGCCGACCAAGTCGGCAAGCCCATTGGCGGCGGCGCGTGACAAGGTGCGGGTGATGGTCGCCTGCGCGGCGGCAAGGTCGGCGGCGCGGGCCTGGTAGGCGGTCTGGGCGGTGTCGCGTTCCTGGCGCACCAGGGCGAGTTCGCCTTTTATTTTGGTGAGTTCGTCGGCCAGCGCGGCGCTTTGGCGGTATTCGGCCAGCTTCGCATCGCGGATGCGGGACAGGGTGGCGACTTCGCCCTGGGTCTGCTGCAAGCCATCAGCCAGGATGCGGCTGATGCGGTCGTTGCGGGCGCTGGTGCGGCCAAGGTCCTGGGCGAGCCGGCGCGCCTCGTCGAGTTGCAGGTCGAGCACGGCGGCGCGGTCTTCGGCGGCACTGGCGCGGGAGTTCTCGGCTCGGGCGGCGTCCAGCGCGGTGCGCAATTGATCGCGCTCGTTGCGGGTGGTGGCGAATTCGCGCTTGGCATCGACCACCTGGCCGGACATCTCCTTCAAGCGGTCCTGCGCCAGCCGGAGTTGTTCCAGATCGGCGTCGTGCTGGGCGTTCATCTGCTTGACCTGAATGGCCAGGGATGGTGCCAGCCGGCGCTCCTGCTCTGCCGCTTTGGCGGCGCGCCAGCCCCAGACCCCGAGACCCGCGCCTGCGCCGGCCCCGGTCAGACCAACCACGGCCAGGATCAGGGCCCAGCGGTGGCCGCCGGGGATCCAGCGCGGCCGCCCGACTTCGGCCAGCGGCGAGGTCGGCTTGATCGTGCGCGGGTGCGATTCGGTCGGATGATCGTCCTGCCGCGTCAGGTTGAGCGGGGAATAGACGTGGGTGCGGTCGAGTTCCGGATCCGGCTCGTCCAGCGCCGACCGCGAGGCCGGCAGGTCCGCCAGGGCGAGCGGGGCGAGGAACTCCTGGGTGTCGTCATCGCTGTTGGCCGCATCTTTGTGCCCGGGTTTCGGCGCGAATCCCGTGACGCCGGCCAGGCGGGTGCGGCGGTTCCAGCGGAATGACAGGATGCGCGCGTCGGTGAGGTTCGCACCGCTGAGATCGCTGGCGATCAGCACTGTTCCATCGAAGAGCGCGCCGACCAGGTTGGCGTGGGAAAGATCGGCGCCGCTGAGGTCGCAGCCGCTCAGGTCGGCTCCATGCAGGTTCGCGCCGGCGAGATTCGCGCCGCGCAGGTCAGCGCGGCGGAGGTTGGCATCCGAGAGATCGCAGTCGCTGAGATCGGCATGGGCGAGGCGCGCCCCACGCAGATCTGCCCCACGCAGCACCCGGCCGGGCAACGACGCGCCGGGCCAGGTCAGGTCGGCGAGGCTGGCTTCTTCCAGGTCGCCTGAGGTGGCGATATCGGCCGCCGCGAGCAGATCGACGATGTAGGAATCCGTCTTGGCGACGCGGGCATTGTGCCAGAGGCAGCGGTCGCTGCCGGCTGGAACCGAATGGGTGCAGGCGGACGAGCGAGAACGGAACTGGTGCCGGCATTGGGACGCGGTGGACCCGCCGCCTTCCGTTGCCGGCCCAGGACTGGCCGGAACACTCGGATCGGGTTGGTCGCTCATGGCCGACCTACTTTGCGTCCTTGGTCGTCAGGCGCAGGGCGCGTCGGCGTAATTCATGGATCTTCTGGGAATCCGGGCGTTGCTGATAATAGGCGGTGGCGTGCGCCAGGGCCTTGGCCGGATCGGGGCGATGGTCGGTGTAGATCAGCGCGAGCAGGTAGTGGGCTTCCAGGTCGGTGGACGAATTCGCATAGAAGTTCGCCCCGGCGACCTCACGCCCGAGGTGGACCAGGGCCTGGTCGTATTCGCCGATCGCGAAGTAATACGTGCCAAGCAGGCCGTTGGCCTCGGCGAAATCCGGATCGTCGGCGAGGATGGCCTTGAGATCATCGCGCACCGCAAGTCGTCGCGGAGGTTGGCAGCGGTTGTGGAAGAGCGCCCGCTGCCAACGAGCGCGGTTGAGCCCCGGCCCGGTCGCGACCTTGATCGCCTCAGCGTACGCCGGCAGCGGATTCTGGCCCAGGCGTTCGAGGCAGATCGCCTGGTTCAGCCAGCCCTCGGGTCGGTTCGGGGCGATCTTCACGGCCTTTTGCAGATTAGCCGCAGCATGTTCAAGGCTGTCGGCGCGTTCGGCCAGCGGCCCCAAGAGCAGCGTGCCAAGGTTGAAGTGCGCGCCGAAATGGCGGTCATTCAGCGCGAGCGCTTCTTCATAGGCGCGCTGGGCTTCGGCGAACTGGCCGAGTTTTTCCCGCGCGGTGCCGGCGTTGTACCAGTAGTCGGCGGCGTCAGTGGGGTTGGACGCCGACAGGCGGGCGGCTTCAAGGAATCGATCGCTGGCGGCGGCCCATTCGCCGGCGCGGAAGGCGAGGTAGCCGAGGTTGCAGTAGACCTCGGGGTGGTCGGCCTTCACCCGCAGGGCCTCGCCGTACCAGCGTTTGGCCTCTGGGTACTGGCCGAGCTGCTGATGCGCGAGGGCGAGATTGTAGAGCGCTGAAAAGTAGCCTTTGTCGGCCCCCAGCGCGCGTTTGTAGAGATCGATCGCGGTTTCGTAGCGGCCCTGCATGAGGGCTTCGTTGCCGAGTGCGGTCAGTTGCGCGGTCGAACCGGCTTCGAGTACGGCGAGGTCGGCGCCGTGAATGGCTGCGCACGCCAGCAGAGCGACCACGAGGCGGCCGGATCGGCTGAACCGACGTTGACGGCGGCTCATGGCTGCTGCCCGCTCATGGCTGCTCGCCCGCTCATGGCTGCTGCCCGCTCAGCGGCCGGATTGCCCGGTGAAGGCGTCGGCGAGGTCCTGCGGCGTTGCGGTGTAGGTGCCTTCCGCGATGCGCTTTTTCAGGTCGGCGACGCGATGCACGTCCTCCGGGTTCATGTTGCGCAGGATGTCGACGAAACGCTGGACGGACTCGGGCGAGAATCCCAGATCCACCGCATCGGCCCGGTCCTCGGTCGTTTTGCGGTCGACCGTCGGGGTCCGCGCCAGGGCGTCGGCCTTGAGCCGCCGCTGGATCGCGTCGAGACGCAGGTTTTCGGGGGGGATTTGCATGGCTGGGCCTGCGCGGTCGGTCCTCGGGTGATGCCGGGTCGGGGCGGAGTACGCCCTCTGACTCCAGTATCGTCCGGCCCTGCTGGGACTTGAGCGGAACTTTGAAGCTGTGCGTAGGTCGCATCGCCGGTCCCCCGCGATGCGAAACGCCCAAGCCGTGCCAATGGGTTACGGAGATGGCGTGGATGGCAGCCGGGAATCGCCCAGGTGCCAATCCCCACGGGCGATGTAACCTGCGCCGGCGCCGCTCGGTAGAACGGGCACCTCGAACTCACCCGTGCCCCCGCCCCGGGACGCCTCCCGCCAGGAACGACCATGCTCAGACCCGCACCGCTGACCACGCTTGCCACTCTTACCACTCTCGCCCTCATCGCGCTCTTGGCGGCAGGATGCAAAGAGGCCGAACCGATCGTGGCGCCGCTCTCGGCCCAGGACCTCGCCATCAAGTCCGCCAGCGCTGGTTCGGCGGCGACAAACCAGGTGGTCGAGTCCGGCAATGCCTACATCGCGGCGCAGATCACCAGCAATGGCACCATCAATGCCTTTGCCGAGGCTCCAACCACGCGCGCGGCCAAGGTCGCCGGTGGGACCTTCCTGGTCACCATCGAGGACGTGCTGGGTCCCGACGGGAAGCCGATCCTGCCCAATACCACCGGGCAGTTCCATCTCACGGTCGATGGCGGTACGGTCACGAGCTGGCCGACCGCTGCGACCTTCAACGGCCTGCACACGGTGGCGGTGGCCTTCGATGTCACCAGCGCGCCGGTGACTTATACCGATCCGACGAGCGGCCTGAAGTCGGTCATCGATTCCGGCACCCTGACCTGGACGCTGGCGAGCAACTACACCCAGACCGCAGCCCAGAACTGGACCCTGACCCAGGACACCCTGAGCCAGATCCCGGTCGCGACCCCGCTGACGGTGAGCGTGACCCCGACCGGCAAGCCCGCCGCCGTCCACACGGTGAGCGGTTCGCGCAAGGCGACCACGGTGATCCAGCGCCAGAAGACCGCATCCGTGAACACCCTGTCCTGGCGCCGCACGGTGTTCGGCGACGCGCAAAACCCGGTCGCAGCGGACGGCAGTCTGTATTCGGATTGGTTGATCTCGGCGTCCGGCCATCAGGTCCGCTGGAACCGCCACGCGGATTACACCTTCACCTGGGATTTCACGCTGGTGCGTTCGACCCGGGTCAACGCCAGCGATGCCGTGTACCTGACTTACGATGCGCTGGCGCCGATCGGGCCATTCACCCCGGCCCAGATCGCGACGCGTTGGGGCGTCAGCCGCAACGACGCGGCCTGGTAGGGTCAGGCCTGCCTGATTTTCCAATCTCAGAGATCCTGATCCGTGCAGACGACTATCCGCGGCCTGAGTGGGTCTTCACCAAAAAGACTGGACGTTTGATCATAGCTGAATTTCCAGCTTCCGTTCAACCGCCCTACCGTCGGGATCTACATTTGAGACTTTGCTTCAACTTCAGTCGTCCCTACGGGACTGGCAACCTTCTTCTTACCCGTCC
>CAMCMZ010000101.1 GCA_945876185.1 Candidatus Kuenenia stuttgartensis
CTTATCCGACGAGCGAATGCCGCGATCATCTCCGTCATCCGATGGATGCTGAAGCAAAGACTGGGACGATGCTACCGGCGAAAGCCGCTGCATCCGTATGCAAGAACCCTGTAAAATTATTAGAAATTAAATCAATGCCATTGGGGTCAGCAGGGGTTCGGCGGTCATTTTATGCAAGAGTTCGTTGCCCCAGGTGATGGCGAAGTCGTGGGTGAGCCGATCCCCAGGATGGAGTTGGAGCGCCTTGGTGAAGGACTGCTCTGCCGCGCTCGAATTTCCAACGTGGAATTGTTTCAGACCAGCACGAAGCAATTCCTGAATCCCGGACGGAGTCGAACTGACTCCCGGGGTGATTTGCGCCTGGATTCCCGGATCGACCGGGGGAACCGCCGGCTCTCCACTTGAGACGGCTATGGCGGCTCCGCCGAGCAAAACCAGGAATCCGGCCGCAACCGCGGTGGGTGTCAGAATGGACGTGATGAACATGGCGGATATGGCTCCTGCGGCATAGGTCGTGGCGGCTGCGCCGCTGGCGACGGTGGGGGTGATCATCGCGGTCGAGATGGTCCCGGCCTGGGCTTGGCTGGACAAGGTCAGGGCAAGCGCGGATGCCGAAACCACCGTTCCACGTCGACCCAGCAAGCCACGTAGTCCTTCCAGACCACGATGGCAGTACTGGTGCACGGCATCGACGCTGACGCCGAGTTCCAGCGCGACCTGTTCCCGACTGAGGCCGGACAAGAAATGGAGGGCCAGAACTTCGCGTTGGCGCGCGGGAAGCCTGGCGAGACAATGATCGATTTGGGCTAGGATTTCCTGATCCATGGCGAGTCCACCTTCCGAAGTGGACGTGTCCTGGTGTCGCTGGGCTTCCTGTTCGGCTCGCTCGCGCGCAGCGTCTGCCCTACGGGCGTTGGCGCAGACATGCCGAGCGACCAGGAGCAACCAGGCTGCAAAAACTGGGGCCATTCGCGCCTTTTTCACCCGACGCCAAAGCACCAGGAAAACCGCCTGCACGCAATCATCCTGGGTCGATGCAGGGGCTTGGCGTTGGCACGCTCGTTCCACGAGGTGGCGATACCGCTCCACCAACACCGCGAAGGCCCGTTCATCGCCGGTTTGCACCGCGCGGAGCAGTTCAGCATCGGAGTCCGTAGTAGGCATGTCATCCATATATGTGCGATCACGGTTGCGACCTGACGCCGAAGTTCGATCAGCACAGGGAACCATGTGCAGGTGTGTCACCTGGAACTCAGGCTGCTGCTTGCCAATCCCCGTAGCAGTCCTGACCCTCCGACCATGTCCGAGCAGCCGTTGACCGTTGCCGCGCTGACCCAGCGCATCGCCGCCAGTCTGGAGGACTTCGGGCCGTTGTCGGTGATCGGCGAGCTGTCGCAGGTGAAGGTCGCGCCGTCGGGGCACCTGTACGCCACCTTGAAAGACCCGGACGCGGTGATTTCGCTGGTGATGTGGCGGTCGCAGGTCATCCGCCAGGCGCGCATGCCCAAGGACGGCGAGCGGGTGGTGGTACGCGGGTCGCTGTCGGTCTACGGCCCGCGCGGGCAGTACCAGTTGACCGCGAGCCGGATCAGCGCGGTCGGCGCCGGCGACCTCGCGGCCCGGCTGGAACTGCTCAAACAGAAACTCGCGGCCGAAGGGCTGTTCGCTGAAGACCGGAAACGCCCGCTGCCGTACCTGCCGCGCGCGGTCGGCCTCGCCACGGCTTCCGGCAGCGCCGCGCTCGCGGATCTGCTCCACTCGATCCAAAACCGCTTTCCCACCATGCCGGTGGTCGTGGCGCCGTGCCTGGTCCAGGGAGACCGAGCCGCGACCGACATCGTCGCTGCCCTGCGTCGTCTCGCGGCGCACCCTGAGGTCGACGTGATCATCGCCGGGCGCGGCGGCGGCAGCCTGGAGGACCTCTGGGCTTTTAACGAGGAAGCCGTGGTGCGCGCTATCGCCGCCTGCCCGCTGCCGGTCGTTTCAGCGGTCGGCCACGAGACCGACTGGACCCTGGCGGATCTCGTCGCCGACGTGCGCGCCAAGACGCCGACCGCCGCCGGTGAACTGGTCGTCCCCGAACTGGCGGCGCTCATCGACCAGATCGAGGACCGCAGCCTGTTGCTCGACCGTCTGATCGACGGTGCCATGGCTGACGCCCGCGCCCGCCTGGCGTCCCTTGCCGCGCACCGCGCCCTCGCCGGGCCTGGACACCGGCTGGCGATCTGGACCCAGCGCCACGATGAACTGTCCGCCCGGCTCGCCGGCGTGATTGACCAGCTTTCAGATGACGCGCGAACCCGCTGCGTTCATCTGAGCGAGCGACTAAAGGCAGCGGCCCCGCTCGCGCCGCTGCGTGCCGCCCGCGAACGCCTCGCAGCCAATGCGGCGCGGCTCAATGCGCTGTCGCCATTGGCGGTGATCGGTCGCGGCTATGCCGTCGTGCGCGACGCCCACGGCCGCATTGTGCGGCGCATCGACCAGGCCCCCGCCGGCAGCCAGATCCAGGCCCGGGTCGAGGACGGCTGGCTCAGCGCCGAAGTGCTGCGCGGCCAGCGAGGTGGGCTGGGCGAGGTGGGGGATCTGGATGGACCGCAAGGATGAAGATGGGATGGCCACAAAGAACACAGAATCCACAAAGGGCCGGCCACGACATTTCCAGAAGTAAAAACGAAGTGATCGGGTGGCTGGTCTGCGATTGCACCCCACCAACCCCGGTGAGGCTGGCAGCGACAGGGGACCACCGATGAGCGATCTGCGCACCCAACTCAGCACCGGCCGGCGGGTCACCGCGCTTCTCTCTGGCGGCCATCGCGTCGCGGGCGAGGTCGTGGCGGTTTCCGAGGCCGTGGTGGAACTGAACACCCACGCCGGCCTGACCGTCATCCGTCTGGAGCATCTCGTCGCGGTGGTGTTGGAAGCCGCGCCGACGATGGATGGGCCGGAAAGCGAACCCGGCCTGCCGGAACCGCATCCCGCCATCCGCGAGCGGGTGCCGACGCCAGAGGATTTCCTCGCTGAACGCGAGGATTCCAATTCCGGGCAGCGCGCCATCCCGCAACCGCTGGGTCTGGCCCCGCCGTTTGTTCAGGCGCAGCCGCTGGCTCAGGTTCAGCCGCGGTCGGACAGCGGCCTGCCCAAGCCGCAGAGCAAGGACGCGCCGCACCCCGCCGGTTCGCGCACGCCCGGTCGGCCATGGAACGATGCCGATCTCAAGGCCCTCGCGAATGCCTTCCAGGATGGCGCCAACGACAGCCAGTGCGCCGCCACCCATAACCGCACCCGCACCCAGATCACCATCCTGCGCCAAGCCTTCGAGGCCGCGCGCGGCAACATCGCCGAGGACCGCATTTCGCCGGTGGCGCAAACCTGGATGTCGCGTTGGCGCAAGGTGCTGGCGAATCGCTGATCAGTCAAAACCGCGCCAGCAATCCCAACCGAACGATCGGCCCGCCGCCGCTTCGCGGCAGATCGATGGAACCCCCACCGCCCGACAGTTGGTGCGGGCCGCCAAGGGTGCGCCACCACGACCAGCCGAGGGCGCCTTCGAGGGCACCGATTCCACCTTTCCACCCGGTGGACACCTGCGCGCTGAGTCCGGCGTCGGCGACGATCTCGCCGCGCTGGACGGCGGCGGTGCTGGATCGGGTGTCCGGCAGGGTGGCCGGGAAGCGGGCGGCATCATGTCGAAGACCCAGGCCGAATCCGACATCAGGGCCGATCGCGAGCAGCGGCAGCGGTCGCCATGGGGCCTGCCCGCGCAATACGACATCAAGGCGGATCGCATCGGTGGTGACCTTGTCTGTCGTGGCACTACCGGCCGATGCAGGATCGGATCCGATCACGGTGCGGATCTCACGTTTCAGGATGAAGGGCCCGCTGCGGCGCATCTCATCGCCGGTCGCGAGGCCGTAGGCGGCGGGCTGGCCGGGCAGCACGATCAGGGCGAGGGTGCTGGTGCCATCGGTGCTGGCGCGGGGCGGATCGCCGGTGCGGGCGATGCCCAATGTGCCGACGGCGGTACCGCTGCGCGGGTTGAGTGCACTGCCGACCTCGACCAGCCAGTCGCCGCGCGCGCCCAGGCGAAGCGCGCCGCCGCTGACGAACCACCAGCCATCTTCCTGTCGCCGCACGTCGGCCAGGGCCTGGGAACCGGCCGGCTGCGGATGCCCCTGCCAGGTTGCTCCGAACCAGCTCACGGTTGTGCGCGTCGGCATGACGATGGTGGCGGTCGCGCGCAGGTCGGGGAGGGGGTCGTTGTGGCCGTCGCTGGTAAAGATGCGTACAGCGCGCCCACCGACGGCGAGATCGAGTGGCGACTTGCTGATCGGGGCCGAATCCGTCACGCGGAAGCGCGCGGTGGCATTGAGCGCCCCGAGTCCATCGACGCGATCGGGATGCTCCGGTTGGCCCTCGCCGGAACCGCCGCCACCGCGCAGCGCGGCATGTTCCCAGGTGTCGATGCTTTTACTGCCGGCATCGGTCAGCGCGCGCACGCCGATGGTGCCGGACAGGCGCCAGCCGAAGCGATCCTCGGCCATCGGTCGTTCCCAGTGTAGACCGCCGCCGAGGATCAGTTCATCGACCCGCACCGGTGGCGACGCGGTATTGGCGCGCACGGGTGACCAGACCCCTTCGAACTGCACCCCGACGCCTTCGACGGGCCAGACCGGCCGCGCAAAACCAAGCGCGTACTCGCGACGGCGTGGCACCAACGCCCCGACCGTGTTGTCGTCCGGCGCGAAGTTCAGCAGGATCCATTCGCGCGGCGAGATCATCGGCAGCGCCCCGAGATCCGCTGACGGGGCGAGTTCGGAGGCGCCGGCCCAACCGCCGACTGCGGCCAACAGGATGGCATGGAACCGGATCATGCAGCGACCGTAGGCTGATCGGTGGCGGAACCAACTGCCGGGTCAGCCCCAACCGAGCCAGGTACGGAGCTGGGTGCAGAGGCGGTCCGCGAGATCGAAGCTGGACTCAGTGCTTCACGACTTCCTGCGAAAGGCGAGGAAGAGCATGAAAATCGCATTGAGGACGATTGCTGCAAAGATGCCCAGGCACACGCGATCGTGATGCTCACGCTGGTCAGGAACCACCGTCATCGACGACCAGAAGAGGTAACCAAGAAGGAGTAGGAGATTGACCAGCACCGCCATTTTCATGGCGGCCAGTCTGGAAGCCGGTCGGATCAATCCAGAGCGTCGTGGTCTAAACCAGTGGACGCGACCGGGGCGAAGGCCTCAGATCAACCCGAAACTCGCGGATAGAACAAGAAAAAATCGCAAGTGCGCCCCAGATGCAAGGCGGGAGGAAGGAGTTGGGCAGCGCCCAATGACTGACGACCAACGCAGCAGGTAGGGTGCAATTGCGATTTTTCGGATCAGACGTTGACGCGCACGAACCCGGTGACGGACAACTGGTGCCGAGCTGCGTATTTCTCGACCGATTCGCCCTTTTCAGCGTCGAGCAGCATCTCCTGTTCGAGCAGGCAGTTCTCGCGGAAGAAGCGGCCGAGCTTGCCCTGGACGATCTTCGGGCGCATGGCTTCGGGCTTGGCCTGGACGTCGGGCGTGGCAGTGAGGATCTCTTCCTCTTTCTTGACCAGGGCAGGATCGACCGAAGCGCGGTTGAGCGCGACCGGTTCCGGGCTGGCTGAGGCGGTGTGCAGCGCGATCTGGCGCAGCTTGTCGGGGTTGCCGGTGCCCGCGATCAGGGTGGCGATGCGGCCGCCGTGGCTGTAGCCAGTGACGACGTCGCCCTTCAGCACGGCGACCGTGCTGATCACGATGTTCTCGCCGATCTTCTGGATCTGGCCGGCGATGGCCTCGGCCATCGGCTGACCCTTGAAGGTCTGGGCCTTGAGCGCTTCGGCGCTTTCGGCGCCGCTCGCCAGGGCCTGCTCCGCCAATTCCTTGACGAAAGCCTTGAAGATGTCGTTGCCGGCGACGAAATCGGTCTGGCAACCGACCTTGACCAACACGCCTTTTCCAGGGGCCAAGACCAGGGCGATGAAGCCGTTGGGCGTCTCGCGACCTGCGAACTTGCCGGTGGCGGCGATGCCCTGCTTGCGCAGCCATTCGATCGCGGCCTGCTTGTCGCCGTTGGCGGCGGCGAGCGCCTGTTTGCACTTCATCATTGGCAGATTGGTGGCGTCACGGAGTTCCATCACCAGCTTGGCGGAGATTTCGGACATGGCTGATCCTGTCAGGGTTGGTTGTGAGGCGACCGCCGGCGCGAAGGGTCGCTGCCGGCGGCGGTGGACTTACTTGGTCGGGAAGTTCGAGGAAGCCGCAGCCGGGGCGGCCGGCGCAGCAGCGGCCACCGCCATCGGGGCGACCGTCTCTTCGACCTTGGTCATCTGCTCGGTGCGGCCCCGGGCGAGACCTTCGAGGACCACCTTCACCACCGCCTGGATCGAGCGGATGCCGTCGTCGTTGGCGGGGATGGCGAGGTTCACCAGTTCGGGGTCGGTGTCGGAGTCGATCAGGCCGATGACCGGGATGTTGAGGCGGCGGGCCTCGCTGATGGCGGCCTCTTCATAGCGCGGGTCGACGACGAACAGCGCGTCTGGCAGCTTGGCCATGGTCCGCACGCCTTCGAGGTTGCGGATGATGCGCTTGCGCTCGCGCATATGGCGGGCCTGGACTTTTTTCGATTCGCGCACGTATTCCGGCTTCGCCATGTCGGATTCGATCTGGTCGAGGCGGCGGACCGACGAGCGCACGGTCTCGAAGTTGGTCAGGGTGCCGCCGATCCAGCGTTCGGTCACGAAGGGCATGCCGACCGAGCGGGCGGCCTCACGCACGATTTCCTTGGCCTGGCGCTTGGTGCCGACGAACAGGAGGACCTTGTTGGCCTTGGCGAGCTTGGCGGCGAAGTAGTGCGCCTGAATCAGGCCGCGCGCGGTCTGGCGCACGTCGATGATGTGGATGCCACCCTTTTTGCCGTACAGGTACGGCTTCATCCGGGGGTGCCAGAGGCTGGTCGCGGTGCCGTAATGGCAGCCGGCTTCCAGCAGGTTCTTGATCGTGACTATGGGCGCGTTGGCCATGGGATGTCTTCCTGGCCCCCTCTGCACGGGGGCTCGGTCGGGGGCGCGCCGGATGTTCAAGATCCTCGATCCGGTACGGGCGCGCCCCCCGCGCACGAGGCGCATGGGGCGACCGGAGTCGAGGCGCGTCCGACGGAAGCCGTACGCGAAAAGGACGGGCAGGCTAGGATCCTGAGGGCGAAGGTCAATCCTATCCTGGGAGCGCGCCGCTCCGCGGCGCTCGCATCGCTTCGTCTGCCTCGTCCCACCCCGCCCCGAACCGCGCGATCAGCGCGCGGCCAGCGAAGGGGATCGTTGTTGCCGTTGCGTTCGCGGATGCAGCCGGCGTCGGCCACGGGATGCGTCCAGCCGGAGTTGCCGCGCTCGGCCGCGACACTTGGCTGGCGTCCGACGCGGATGCCCTACACTGCGCCAACCGCCATGCATACGATCCGCGCCAACACCACCCTCGCCGCCAATGTCCACCGCCTGGTGCTCGACGCGCCCCTGGTCGCGAAGAAGCGCCTGCCCGGGCAGTTCGTCATGGTACGCCTCGGGTCCGGCCATGAGCGCATCCCGCTCACCATCGCCGACAGCGATCCCGCAGCCGGCACCATCACCCTGGTGATCCAGGCGGTCGGGGTCAGCACCCGCGCCCTGGTCGCGCTGAAGCCCGGCGAGGCGATTCGCGATGTCGCGGGGCCGCTGGGACGCGCCACCGACCTCATCGAGAGCGGCCACGCGGTCTGCGTTGGCGGCGGCGTCGGCACCGCAGTGGTCTTCCCGATCGCCCAGGCCCTGCAACGCGCCGGCGTGCGGGTGACCTCGATCATCGGCGGCCGTAATGCCGAACTGGTGATCCTGGCCAAGGAACTGAAGGAGTTGGGCGAGGTCGTGATTTGCACCGACGACGGCAGTCTGGGCCAGAAGGGCCTGGTCACTGATGGTCTGCGCCAGGTCGCTGCTGAAGCCGTAGCGAAGGGAAGCAAGATCGACATCGCCTATGCCGTCGGCCCTGTGCCGATGATGCGCGCGGTTGCCGATCTGACCCGACCGATGGGCATCCACACCATCGTCTCGCTCAACCCCGTGATGATCGATGGCACGGGAATGTGCGGCGGCTGCCGCGTCACGGTGGGCGGTCAGACCCGCTTTGCCTGCGTCGACGGTCCCGAATTCGACGGCCATCAGGTCGATTTCGCTGAGATGTGGAGCCGCCTCGGTACCTACAAGGAACTGGAAAAGGAGGCCACTGCCACTGCCACGGCGACCGCCGCTGCGGCCTGCGAAGCCCACGCCTGCCGCCTGACGGGCGCGACCGGCCCAGCCTGAACGCGCGTCCCCGCCCACCACCTTCTGCACGAATGGATCAGCCCATGGAAACGCCGACCTCGCCTGTCCCAGCCCAGCAAGCACCTGCCCCGCTGGCGCTCAAAGATCGTATGAAGATCCAGCGCCAGGACGTGCCGGCGCAGGATGCTGGACAACGCAGCCACAACTTCACCGAGGTCAACGTCGGCTACGACCAGGCCCTCGCGATGATCGAGGCGCAGCGCTGCCTGGAATGCAAGAACGCCAAGTGCATCCAGGGCTGCCCGGTCAGCGTCGACATCCCGTCATTCGTGCGCCGGCTGGCCGTCGGCGATCTGTCCGGCGCGGCGACCAGCCTGATGGGCGACAACTGCCTGCCGGCGGTGACCGGCCGGGTCTGTCCGCAGGAATCACAATGCGAGGGAACCCTGACTACCGTGG
>CAMCMZ010000102.1 GCA_945876185.1 Candidatus Kuenenia stuttgartensis
GCCAAACTCCCTCCTCCCGCCTTGCATCTGGGGCGCACTTGCGATTTTTACAGAGAATCGTGGGCGAGCTGTTTTTGAGGGCGGGGGCATTGCCAGCAATCGAAGCAGGTTTTGGCATATCGACCCCATCACCCATTTGGTGACCGCGCAAGTTTCTTCAAAACCTCATTCCGAGGCCAATTGCGAATACATTCAAGGATCTATTGCGATGTTTAGGGTAACACCAACGGCGGACCTCAGTAACGCCGGACCAGCTCCGTCCCGGG
Source organism: Candidatus Kuenenia stuttgartensis (assembly GCA_945876185.1). GTDB lineage: Bacteria > Planctomycetota > UBA11346 > UBA11346 > UBA11346 > BJHQ01. The sequence continues at coordinate 267 of CAMCMZ010000102.1, forward strand.
ATAGAAGCGGGCCAGGATCGCCGCTGCATCGGATCCGTCGCGCGCCATCTGCCAGGCGCTGATCTGGCTGAGTCCCACGCCATGCCCATAGCCGTGCCCACGGATGACTAGGCGGCCGTCGACCACCGCGCAGAAATCCCAACCCGTCGAACGCACCGTGCCGGAACCCAACGCCCGCCGCAGATCGACGGCAGGCATGCTGATTTCGCCACCGTGGTAGCGGATCTGCACGGTCTTGGCCCGACCCGAATCAGCCTCGCGGCCGGTGATGCTTACGGCGGTTACCGCACTGACCGCAGGCTTTCCGCTCTGGGCGCTGTTCTGGTTCGCCCAGGTGCGCACGGCCTCGGTCACCGTCTTCAGCGGGATCTCGGTGGTCCAGTCCTGGTGTAAAGGCAGTCGCAGCGCCACCGCCGCGCGGGCGCAGACGGGATCGTCAACCACCGGCATGACCGGCGCCTGCGAGGTGACGCCGTCGGGCGCGAGGAACGCCGGCCACAGGTTCGCCGCCGATTCGGTGCGCCCGCCGCTGGCGGCGTGGAAGCGCGCAAGCACCGGCTGGCCGCGATACCACAGCACCTGTCCGCGCGTCTGCGCCACCGCCGCCACCGCCGCGTCGGACTTCGCCGGCACGCCGTGGTAGGCCATGTCGACGCTGAAATGGTGGTGGAGCTGCCAGGGTTGATCGGACGCCGCCAGCCATCGTGCCGCCGCATAGCTGCGCGCGGCGATCGCCTGCGCCGCCAACGCCTGCGCCGGCCAATTGGGATTCATCTCGACGCCGACCACGCCAGCGAGGTACCCGTCGAGCGGCACGCGCTCGATGAGTTCGACGCTGCCGGCTGCGGTGCGGCGCAGCACCGGCCGGCCGGCGAAGCGCGCGTCCTTGTCGCTGCCGTCGGGCCGGGCGCGGAAGCGGACGCCGTTGGACGCTGGGGCGTCGATCAGCACCAACGTCGCGGAAACCTCGTGCCCGCCGAGGCGCAGGCCGCGCCCGGCGACCTCGACGGTGCAGCGGCCCTTGGCCAACGCCCGACCATCCGGCAGCGTTCCGCCGTTGGGCAGGTCGAACGCGAGGCGTTTCCCCTGGGCCAGCAGGACGCCGATCTCGGGCTCGCGGTCGAAGGCCGGCAACCGGCGGGGAATGGGCGACGGGCTCACCCCAATCGGAACCGGCCGGACTGCCGGCGCCTGCCCAGCAATGACCTCGGTTTCCGCTTCCGGCGACGACCGCACGCAGCCGACCAGCAGGATCAGCATGACCCCGAGCAATCCCGCGCGGTTGCCAAAAGCCATGGAAAAAGTCATGGAAAACGTCATGGCATCTGCACGGTCGTGGTCCATCCATCCCAACCCATCGCGACCCCCTCCGGCAGGCGCGCCTGCCAGTCGGCCCAGCGCACCTCGGGTGCCATGTGGGTCAGCACGGTGCGCCGGGGCTTCAGGCGCGCGATGACCGCCTGGGCCTCGTCCCAACTGAGATGCGTCGGATGCGGCTTCTCGCGCAGCATGCTGAGCACCAGCAGGTCCAGACCGGCCAGTACGGCCTCGGCCTCGGTCGGCAGTTCCTTGAGATCGGTGAGGTATCCCAGACTTCCGCAGCGCCATCCCGTGGTACGACCACCTGGGCCATGGCTCATCGCGACTGCGGTCACCGGCAGGTCGGCGACGGTGACCTGCCGGCCATCTTCGACCGGAACGAGTTCCAGGGCCGGTCGGGCGTGGCGGTAGGCCTCTTCATAGGCGCCGAAACAGTAGGGGAACATCTGGCGAAGCTCGTCCAGGTGACTGCCGTTGCCATAGATCGGAATGCTTGCCCCGGCCATGAGCCGGTTGAGGTGGCGCAGGTCGTTCAGGCCATGGCAATGGTCGGCGTGGCAATGGCTGAGCAGCACCGCGTCGCAGCGCACCAGGCAGTCGGCGGGATACGATCGGCCGTCCCAGGTCCGCAGCGGATCCGTGCACTGGTGCGCCAGATCCGGCCCGGCATCGAACAGGACGACCTCATCCAGCGGCCCAAGCAGCGCCGCGCCCGAACGGCGACGGCGATCCTTGGGATCCGTCGACCACCAGCTTTCCAAGCCCCAGAGCGGATTGCCGTGCGAGGTGCCGCAGCCGGTCAAAACGAAGCGCCAAGTGGAGGGAGCGGTTGACACGACGCCGACGAGCATGGATCACCAGCCCGACCGGCAAGGCCCGGTGCCCAGCGAGAAACAAAAGAAGCCAACAAAACCGCCTGCGCCTGGGACCGCCGGTTTGCAACCGGCCGCTGGCCGCAAGGCGAGCCGGCCAAGGCCGAAAAGGTCGTGGAATTGCAGGACGATCCTGATCGGCCTTGGCCGGATCGCCTGTCCATTCCTTTCCGATCCGTACCGATGGCCATTCCCAGGGCCGGTTGCACATCGGGCGTTTCCCCAAGCCGGTTGCAAACCGGCGGTCCCAGGTTGCGACAGCGACGATCCATTCCGGTTGAGGGCACTGGCCTGGCTCGGCAAAGTTCCATCATGCGCCGCACGTCCATGCCCAACTCCACGATCGCCGCGTCCTCCCCGGATCCCCTCGCCGTCGACGGCACGCTCGACAGCACCGCCCTGCGCCTGCTGCTTGAACGCGGGCATGTGGTGTCGACCGCGCCGTTCGCGCCCGGCCAGGTCCAGCCGGCCAGCCTCGACCTGCGCCTGGGCGCGGAAGGCTTCCGCATGCCCGGCTCGGTCCTGCCGCGACCCGGCGAAGGCGTGGCCGACCTCGTGCGCGGACTCGCGCTCGAACCGATCGACCTGACAAAGCCAACCTGCCTGGCGCGCAACCAGGTCTACGTCGTGCGCCTGCTCGAAGGGCTGCGCCTGCCGCCCAACTTGCAGGGCTATGCCAACGGCAAAAGCTCGACCGGCCGCATCGACCTCGCCACCCGCGTCCTGTCCGACGGCAGCCAGCGCTACGACCGCATCTCGGCCGGCTACCAGGGCGATCTCTGGATCGAACTCATCCCGCGCAGCTTCAACCTGGTCGTGGCGGCCGGCCTGAGCCTGAACCAGATCATCTTCTACAACCACCGCCACGTCCTCGACCACGCCGAACTGCTTGCCCGGCACCGCCGACAGCCCCTCTTGCACCTGGGCGACGGCAGCGTCGCGGGACCGGACATGATCGCCGACGGCCGGGTGATGATGGGCATCGACCTCGACCGCGACCACATCGGCTTCGTCGCCAAGTCGAGCCACCGGCCGGTGGTGCTATCCAACCTCGCCGCACACCGCGCCGAGGACTTCTTCGCCCCGGTGCCGCGCCCGAGTTCCGGTCTGCTCTTCCTGGAAAAAGACCGCTTCTACATCCTCGCCACCGCCGAACGCGTGATCGTCCCCGCCGACCTAGCCTGCGAGATGGTGCCCTTCGATCCCACCGCCGGCGAGTTCCGCGCCCACTACGCCGGCTTCTTCGACCCCGGCTGGGGCATCCACGGCGCTGATTCCCCGAGCGCCCCCGGCGCCCCCGCCGTGCTGGAGGTCCGCCCACACCAGGACGACCTCATCCTGCGCCACCGCCAGCCGATCTGCGCCATGGCCTTCGAGGCGCTCCAGCGCCCGTGCCGGGAACTCTACGGCACCTGCGGCAACACCTACGCCCGGCAGGAAGGGCCGCGGTTGTCGAAGCATTTCGCCTGAAGTTTACGGCGTCGCCGGTGTCACGACCGCATCCCACCCCAGCACCCCCTCGACGCTGGTCAGCGGTTTCTCCACCCCGTTGACGACCAGGCGCGGGCTGCCGGTCGAGCGCAGGCGCAGGGCGCGCAGGTCGCCCCAGGCGTCGATGCGGTCGGGGGAGAGGCGGATCCAGGCGTGGTCGGCGACGGTGAAGGACTCGCCGTCGCTGACGAAGGTGGCCGGTTCCTGGGCGGCGTCGCTGACGCGAGGGTCGCCAGGGCGGACGATCACGCGGTCGTCGATGCCGGTGCCGGCCTTGCCGGTCACGGCGAGGGCTACGCCGTCCGCCGGGCGTCCGAAACGAACGATGCGCTCGATCCTGCCAGCATTGATCCCACCCTTGAGCGGTTCGTGGATGGCGGCGAAGCAGGTCGCGGCGGTGGTGCGGGTGGCGAGGATTTTCACGCCGAGTTCGCTCGGTTGCAGGCCGGGAGGGCGGCCGCTGATGAGCACCGTGCCCGGTTCGCCGAGCATGGTGACGCGCACGCCCACCGCCTGGGCGGCATCGGCCGACGCGTCGGCGGCTTGCAGCAGGATGGTGCTGCTCCAGGCGTCGGCGCCGGCGTCGCGGGCGCGCAGGTCGCCCAGGTGCTTGCGCGGCAGGGCCTGTTCGCGGATCTGATTGTCGGCGAAGGCGGTGGCGGGTTTCCAGGCAGCCGCCTGGACGACGGGGATCGCTCCGGCGGCGATGACGTGCCAGTCGTAGACGTGTTCGCGGCTGCCGTTCAGCCAGGTCGCGTCGACCAAATAGTCGGCGGTGAGCACCAGGGCGCGCTCCAGGTCGACATCGGCTGCGGCCGGGCGGAACGCGCCGACGGCGCGCACCGCGACGAACTTCGCCGGCCCGGTCAGGCGGCTGCGGATGCGCTGGTTCGCTGGACCGTTTTCGCCGTCATCGACCGGCTGGATCTGGAGTTCATCGACGACGATCGCGCTCGCCTGGCCGCGCCCGTGATCGCGCCAGGCGTCGTTCCCGGCGTAGCTGGCGGCGGTGCGTCCCAGGCGTTCGTAGAGCAGCCGGTTGTTGGCGGCGAAGTCGATGAGGCTGAACTGGTCGTGCGGGGCGCGCACCGCTGCGGTGCCGAACTGGAGCGCCACCGCCGGGCGCGGCGATTCCCAATAGGCCGGGCTTTCTTCAGCGCGCAGCAGGGCGAAGCCGCGTTCGCGCGCGACGAACGACGGCGCCGGCGGCGGCGCGACCTTGGCGGGATCGATCGGCCCGAGCCCGAACAGCACGGAAGGGACATAGGTTTCCTCGCTGCGTCGGCGCAGGTGCGCGAGGAAATAATCGAAGCCGGCGGTGGGGAAGCGGCGATGCCCGGCCTCGCACCACAGCGGCGCGGCCATCTTGGGGATGGCGCCGAACGGCTTGCGTTGCACCCAACGGTTGTCCTCGCTACCGACCAGCCAGGCACGGCCGGCGTCGCCCAGGGCGATGAGCGGGAAGCTCCAGCCACCATCCGCGCGCACGATGCCGGGCAGGGCGGCGTCGATCGGCGCGGCCAGGATGCGGCGCAGGGTCGCCCCGCCCGCACCCGTCGCATTCCAACCCAGCGCGCCGAGTCCCAGCCGTTCCAGACCATCGCACCAGAGGATCATCGCGCCCAGGTTCGAGGCATAGGCGCCGTGGTCCTCCATGGGGAAACGCCCATCCACGACGTAGCGATCGAGGAACCACTGCCAGCCACCCGGGGCCGCGGCGAGGCGGCGGATCTGCGCCTCGTCGCGCAGCGCCACCGCGAAGACGTGCGCCCCGATCATCGCCGGCCACTGGCTGCTGGGTTGCCACCCGGTGCGCGGCCGGGCGCGCTCGGCGTCCGTCCAGGCCTCGGGGAAGGCGGCGCAGGCATCGATCAGCGCCCGCGCGGCGATTTCGACGCCGGTGCGCTCCTCGGCGCTGAGCAGGTCGTAGAGCAGATCGTAGCGCAATGCGTCAAGCGTATGGTCGTCGTTGCCGCTGGCCGGGGCGGTCAGGCCGACGAAGCGGAGTAGTTCCTGTTTTTCCAGCGCGCCGGCGGCTTGATCGCCAAGGACAGCGTAGCGCACCAGGTTGAGCATGGCCGGATTGCCGGAACCGACGCGGGCATCGAGTTCCGCCGTACGCGCCAACTGCTTCTGCACCTGCGCGTCGCCTTTTGCCCGCTCGCGCAGGGCCGCGAGTTCATCCGGCGACCAGACCAGGACCGGATGCACCGGCGACACTGACGGCGCTGGAGCCACAGAGACCTCGCCCGCCACGATCAGGCCGGCCAAGACGACGAAGGCGCATACCACGATCAGCCGCATGGCCCGGTTGTGCTGGGGGCAGCTGCGGCGGCAAGGACGGGTTATCCACCACGCCGGGGCGCCTCAAAAGTCGGCCTTCCTGGGAGCGCCGGCGTCTCGCCGGCCGGGAAAGCAGCATCCGCAGGATGCCACCAACCGACTTTTGAGGCGGCCTGTCCACCACGCCACTCACCACCTACCACCCAGGCCAGGCTGGAGCCGGTTCAGGGTTTCGCGGGACGATCCACCGGGCGTTCAGGCAGCCGGATGCCCGCCAGAACGAGGAAAAGCGGGATTTCCTTGGCGGCGATATCCTCTGCCCCGGAACGCGGGCCCTTGGTGCCGCGCCGGTGGCTGCACAGTTCCTCGGCGCCGGTGACGGCGAAGCCGGCGCGACCGAAGGCCTCCAGATACGTCGCGAGCGGGCGGTGGAACGACAAGGTGCTGCCGCTGTCGTTTCTGGGGTCGGCAGCCGCCCCGGCGGCGGCCTTGCCTGGATTGATGACGATCGGCACCTGGTTCGGCGACAGGTAGGCGTCGATACGACGGTACTGCATGCCGAAGGTCTCGTCCCAGCCCCAGGTCGATCGTTTCGGCACGCGGAAGCAGGGATGACTGAGCACCACCACCAGCCGGCCCCAGGGTTTCACCAGCGCGGCGGTGCCTTTCAGCACGTCGGCCATGCGATCGACATCCTGCAAGGCCATGACCAGGGCGGCGTGGTCGAACGAACGATCAGTCACGCTGGAAGTGAGGTCGCGCGCATCGCCGACGACATAGGCCTCGTGCGCCGAGGCGCGTTCGCGCGCGCTCGCGATCAGGCTCGGGCTGGCGTCCACCCCCAGGCTCCGCACGCCGATCGCGGCCAATGCCCGACCGAGCACGCCCTGGCCGCAGCAGACGTCCAGCACGCGCTCCTTGGATTTCGCCTCCAAGCGGCGCATGACCGAGGGCAAAATGAGCTTCTGATAGAAATCATCGCCACGGTCGCCCTGATGTGCGTCGTACCAGCCGGCCTGGCGCTCCCAGGCGGTGGCAGCGACCGGGGTGCGGCGTGCGCGGGCGTCGCGCTTGGGGAAAGGCTTGGGCATGGCGGGATGCTCGCTTGGAGGTTGGCTCCGGCAATCGTAGGCGGCTGTCGGCCGGGGAGCTGAATCGGGAGTCGGCTGGGGGGCTGCACACGTCGAGAACCGCATCCGATGGATGCTCTGCCGAGCCGGCGGGACGCCGGCGCTCCCAGGAAGCCGACCCAGGCAATCACGCCATTGCCAAGCAGGTTCAGGCGCGAAGGTGCGCGCATGCGACCGATCCTCATCGTCGGCGGGGCCCCGCGCCTGGCCGTCGACGCCATCCGCTACCTGTCCGTGCGCGCCACCGGCACCACCGCGCGCGCCCTCGCCGCCCGCCTGCGCCCGCGCAACCTGCGCGTCGATCTGCTGCTGTCGGATCCGGGCGTCGATGCGGCGATGCGCTTCGACGACCGCGAAGGGCTTGAGGCCGCCGTGCGCGCCTGGATCGACCAGCATCCCGACGGCGTGCTGGTCTTGTCAGCTGCGATCAACGATTACCGCATCTCTCAGGTTGAGGTCGTCCGCGCCGGCGTCACCACGGCAGTCGTGCCCGGCACCAAGATATCCTCTGGCGCCGACGAATTCGTGATCCGCCTGATTCCGGCGGAAAAACTCATCGACCGGTTGCGTTCCTGGGGCCTGGTTGGCCCGATCGTCGGCTTCAAGTTCGAGGACGCCGCCACCGTGGTCGAGTCGGCCCGGTCCCTGATGCAGCGCACCGGTGCCGCGCTGGTCGGCGCCAACAGCCTGTGCGGCTCGGTGCATGCCCTGGTAAGCGCCGCCGGGGTGGAACCCTGCCACGACCGCAACCGGTTCCTGGATCGCCTCGCGGATGGGATCGTTGAACTCGCCAAATGACCTGAGCCGAAGCAACTGAGCGCGCCAGCGGGGTGCCTCAATGGAAATCTCTAACGGCTGATTGTCCAGTTGTTTGAGCCAAGAGCGCTGGACAGGGTTCCTCTGCCGTACAGACTCGGCGCATGCCTACCGATGCCGAGTTGCTTGCCGGGGTCGTTGTGCGCCCGGTCATCAT
>CAMCMZ010000103.1 GCA_945876185.1 Candidatus Kuenenia stuttgartensis
CACTCAGCATCGCTTTTTGATTCGGAATGTCTGGCCCTGGCCGCAAGGTGTGGGGCGCCCTCTGGAAGAGGGCTGTCGGAAAGCTTTGGTAAATCAGGGCGGTTAGCTCAGTGGCTAGAGCATTCGCTTCACACGCGAGGGGTCACAGGTCCGAATCCTGTACTGCCCACCATTCGTAAACCCATGCGCAAGCATGGGTTACGTCATTTTTTGCCTGCCGCAACATGTCTTCTGGACAGGTCCGAATCCTGTACTGCCCACCAATCGTAAACCCATGCGCAAGCATGGGTTACGTCATTTTTGGCCGTCCACTCCAGGTCTTCGAGACAGGTCCGAATCCTGTACTGCCCACCAAACGTAAACCCATGCGTAAGGATGGGTTGCGTCGTTTGGGCCAGGCACTACCAGCACGCTAGGCTGAACTTACCCCACATCTGCTGCCTGCGTGCCTGGGTTCACGACTGGCGGAAGGGTGAGACACGCAGAAGGTCACCCCGCACTCGCACGATCTGAGTGGGCAACCACGGGGTCCAGGGCCATTGGCTCTGGCGGGGTGTGGCGGGACGGCGTCCCGCTGAAAAAAGTTGGCGGGACAGCGTCCCGCCGAAAACGGCTATTTGACGCCGGGGATCGCAGGTGCTGGCGCGGCGGCGACCTTGATCAGTTCGACTTCGAAGATCAGAAGCGAGTTCGGCGGGATGCCGCGGTTGCCGCGTTCGCCGTAGGCGAGGTCGGACGGAATATAGAGCTTCCAGCGGTCGCCTTCCTTCATCAGCGGGATGGCTTCCAGCCAGCCCTGGATGAGGCCGCCTGGATTGAGCGGGAAGTCGGCGGGCTGGCCGCGCTTCACCGACGAGTCGAACTCGGTGCCGTCGAGCATGGTGCCGGTGTAGTGGACGGTCACGGTCTTGCCCATCGCGGCCTGCTGTCCCTTGCCGGTGGCCAGGACTTCATACTGGAGGCCGCTGGCGATGGTTTTTACGCCAGGCTTTTTGCCGTTCTCAGCGAGCCACGTCGTGTTGACGCCCTTGCGATCACCGGCGCGCTTGGCCTCGCCGGCCTGCATGTCCTGCTGGAACTTCTGCATGACCTGCTGCTCTTCCTGGGCCGAGAACGGAGATGGCCGGCCAGCCAAGGTGTCTTTGAGAGCAAGCAGGACCAGTTCGGGCTCGATCTCGTCCTTGATCTGCTTGAGGCTCTTGCCCATCTGGGTGCCGATGAGGTAGCTGGCCTTCTGCTTCTGGGTCCACGTGACTTCCGGGGTGATGGTGGGAATGCCCGGGCCGGAAGGAGGGGTGATCACAGCGGGCTTGACCTCGGGCGCGGTCTCGCCGGCCTGGATGGTGGGGAAGGTGGACAGCGTCGCGCCGAGGGTGGCGGCGATGATGGCGGTACGGAACATGGGGCGCTCCTAAGATGCGCAGGTTCGGCTGGGTTGTGCAGATTGCCTGCCAGAACCAGATTCCACAACTAGAAAACCGTTCCGCGCCGGATCAATTCGCGCCGCTCAGTGAGATACCTACCTTGTACCTGGCAGACTCTACCCGCATTTCATTGGCGGTGGAATTGGCGCCGAAGATCGCAATGGCAGCGTTCCAACAGACAACAGCTGCGGAATCCGTCGGCGACCGTCAGGTCGCGGTGAATCGGGGCCGCCAGGCACTGGGCGCCACGCCGGTGTGACGGCGGAAGACGGTGGCGAACCACTGCGACGAGGGGAATCCCAGGTCGTGCGCCACGGCGGTGACCGGCCTTCCGGTGGCGAGCATCTGCTTGGCGCGGGCCAGGCGCAGACGGCGCAACCAGGTCGCTGGCGGTTCACCGATTTCGTTGAGAAACCGGTCGTGGAAGCGGCTGGGCGACATGCCGGCGGCGCGGGCGACGATGGCAACGGGCAGCGGCTCGTCGAGTCGGGTCTGCATGAAGGTGATGGCCTCGGCGATCGCCCGGCTCGGCTTCGGGCTGTGGTGCTCCTGGGCTGAGCGCAGCACCGCGACCAGCAGGCGGTTCAGGCCGGCCGTGATTGCGGTCTGCGCCGCCAGGGCGGCCGGTTCCCGGTGCTCGGCCAACAGATCTGACCACATGCCGACGGTGACCCGGTCGGCCCGGAAAACGCGCGGCAATGCCAGCAGGCGGCGTTCGAGGTCGGGCATCCCAGGAAATCCGCTGGCCGGCACGTGCAGGTGCAGCCAGTAAAGATCACAGGCCTGGAGCATCCCGTGCGCACCCCCGTGCAGTTCATCCGGCCGGGTTAGGTAGCAGTGACCGTGCGGTACGGTGTGCGCCTCTTCCCCGACCCACCAGTCGACTTCGCCCCGGCGCAGCCAGCACAGTTCCCAGGCCCCGGGGTGGCGGTGCGGTCCCAGGCCGAGCTCCCCGGCGATGCGAGGATGAGTCCAGCCGATCAGCGGCAATTCGGGAAGGGGGCACTGGGCACCGTCATAGGATTCGCGGCGGGAGGAACGCTCGCTTGTCATGTACGGAATCCTCCTGGACCAGACCCGGACGCCAATCCGCTTCGGGCCGGACACTCTGCAGCATGAACCAACCGTCCGCGCTCGTACTCTCGCCCCGCGACATCGCCCGCTACCACGTCGAGGGGTTCATCTCCCTGCCGGCGATCACCACCCCCGACGAGGTGGCTCGCCTGCGCACGATCTACGATGGGCTTTTCGCGCGCCGGGCCGGCCACGAAAAGGGCAACCATTTCGACCTTCTCGGCGATGAGTCGACCACGCGCGATCCGCGCGAGCAGGTGCCGCAGATCCTCGGCCCCGAGAACCATGCCCCGGAGCTGAAGCAGAGCCAGGCCTGGGCCAACGTGGTGGCGATCGCGGAGCAGCTGTTCGGCGGCCCGCCCGACCACCTCGGCACCCACGCCATCATGAAGCCGCCGGGCTGCCCCAAGCCGACGCCGTGGCACCAGGACGAGGCGTATTGGGCCAGGCATCAGGATCAGTGCTCGTTCAGCCTCTGGCTGCCGTTGCAGGACGTCGACCAGACCTCGGGCTGCATGCATTTCGTCGCGCGCAGCCACTGGGGCGAGATCCTGCCGCACCGCCCGGGGGCGGGCAACGCCAAGGTGCATGGCCTCGAGCTGGCCTGCGCCCTGCCCGAGCCCGAGTCGATCACCGCCGTGCCCCTGCGCGCCGGTGGCTGCACCATCCACCACCAGCGCACCCTGCATTTCACCACCGCGAACCAGGGCGCGGTGCCCCGGCGCGCGTGGATCTTCGTCGCCTCGATGATCGGCCGCCCGCGCCTGAATCCCAAGGTGCTGCCATGGCTTGACGAGCAGAAGACCCTGCGCGCCGATCGCCGCAAGGCGTGGGAGGAATCCCAGGTCGGTGCCGATTCTCCCGCTGGAGCGGGGGTGCGCAGCCCGACGGGTTGATCCCCCGATTAAGAACCATCCTACCCCAGGCGCAGTTTCTCTACCGAGGCCCTGGGCAGGGAGTTGCGCTTGGCGCGAACGGCATCTGGGTCGCGAAACCCTGGTCATCCCCGGTAGGTGGCAAACTGGTCGACACCGCCCAGATGCGTCTGCAACCACGATCCCATCCAGGAGTAGACCTGGCAAGGAAGGCGATCTGCCTGCTAGGGTCCTTGAGTGAAGGAAGTTTGACTCAGAAAGTCAAACTTTTGCACGAGCCGGGACCGTGCGGGTCCAGGGACGAGAGTCCCTGGCGGGCGTAGCGGGCAGAGCCCGCGAGGAGCAATCCCCTGAACGAGCGCAAGCGAGTGAGCGGGGACGGGCTTGGTCCCGCGCAGCGGGACCGGTGGCAAAGCCACCGTCGCCGCAGTCCGATCCCCGCGCAGCGGGGACATGCAGAGCATGCAAGCCGCGTAGCGGCGCAGTCGGGCTGGGGCGCAAGCCCCGCTAGCAGTTGATGGCGGCAAGAAAGGGTTCGCGTCTGTCCATGGGTCGTCCGCTGGTCAGGGTGGTCAGCGGAACGTCAATGGCCCTTGGGCCACAACCCGGGATGGCCCTCCATCCAGGCCCGATTCACCTGACTGGGATCGCCATACATGTTCCCGGCCCGGTCGCGCCCCCGCGCGAGGTAGACCGCGAAGCCATCAGGCTGCGGAAGATGCTTCACTGCCGTCGAGGTGTAGCGCATGGTGTAGCCGCACCGCCGCTGCGGACTGGTGTTCGGCGCCGAACCATGGATCAGCCGGCCATTATGCAGGCTGGCCTGGCCAGGGGCGAGCTCGCACGGCACCGCTTGTGCCGGATCGAATTGGCCATCGATGATCTCATTACGGAACACCGCCCGGTCGCTCGCATCCAGGTCGCGATAGGCGGAATATCCGGCCGCCCCCTGGCGATGGCTGCCGGGAATCACGTGCATGCAGCCATTGGCCAGGGTCGATGGATCGATCGCCAGCCAGACCGTGACGACTTCCATCGGATCCATGCGGCCCTTCCAATACGCGGAATCCTCATGCCAGGGCACGCGCTTGCCGTCGCCAGCCGTCTTGCAGATGAAGTGGCTGGAAAACAGACAGAGGTCCGGGCCGAGGATCGGCTCGACCAGATCAAGCACCGCGTCATCGAGCAGCCAACGCATGAGTTCGGGGTAGGCGAAATGTGGCACGTCCATGTGCTCCGGGCTCTTGCCGTGGCCTTCGGCCTGCCAGCGGACGAAGAGGTCCTCGAAGCAGTTTTGCAGCGCGCAAAACTTCTCCTGCGGGAACACCGCCTGGCTGGGCAGCAGGTAACCATCGCGCCGGTAGGCAGCGACCTGGTCCTGAGTTAACCGTGGATTTTCTTGAAGAAAGACGGGTGATTTCATGGGTTCCTCGGTGGATATCCTAACCGGCCAGGGTCTGAGATCTTCCCCTAGGCTATCGTTATTATTCCCCCAGGATGATCACATGGCAATCACCACCATCCGCCTGCGCCTGGCGGCCTATGTCCCTGCCGGCGGTTGTTGGCACGCCATGCGGACCCAGTACTCGTGGAGACCCGGCCGGCGACACCGAGCCCGGCGGCACCGCCACGACTTCCCCGAGGTATTCTGGCTCGAATCCGGCGCCTGCCGGCATGAGTTCGGTGCGGCCCACCGCGATCTCGCGGTGGGGGACGTGGTGCTGGTGCGCCCCGACGACGCGCACGGGTTCACCCCGCTGCCGCCAAGCGGCTTCACCCTCTGCAACGTCGCCTGTGCCAGTGCCGCCATCGAGCGGTTGCGGGCACTCCACTTCCGCACGCGTCCATGGCCCTGGGATGGCGATGAACCTGTGGTCCGCCGCTTCGATTCCGAGGCGATCAACCGGCTGAAGGCCTGGGGCGACCTCTTGGTGCGGATGGACCAGGATGCGCTGGTGCTCGATGCCTTCCTGTTAGACCTTCACCGCATGCTGGTGGATTCGGCCGGCCTAGAGGCACCAGCGCAAGGACCAACCTGGCTGAGCAGCGCCCTCGCTGCTTTCGCCGCCGATGAACACTTACTGGCCGAGGGTCTGCCTGCGCTGCGCCGGCTCGCGGGCTGTTCGCTTGCTCACCTCAGCCGATGCCTGCGTCAGCACCACGGCCGCAGCGCCGAGGCCACCGTCACCGCCCTGCGCCTGGAACAGGCCGCTCGCCGCCTGCGCGACAGTGACGAACCTGTGCTCGGCATCGCCCTCGCCTGTGGTTTCCCGAGTCTCGGTCATTTCTACCGCTGTTTCGCAGGTCGTTTCGGCGAAGCGCCGGCCCGCTGGCGCCGGCGTGAACGCCGGCTGGTCGCGGGTTGACATCTCAGCCACGCCTGAGCGTAGGGTGTTCACCCCACCACCCGGATTGGCGGTACTGGCGTCGAGTCGAAGTTCGCATCACTTGAAATAGTCACCATAGGCCCTGCTTGTTTAGCCAAGTCCAGGTCAAGCGGTTGCCCTCGTGGATGGGGAAAACGAATGTCGATATCACCCCTTCTTGCAAGCGTTGCTGGCCTGATGCCCAAGGTTTTCCCTCGGTGATCAGCGTCTGGTTATCCATCCTAACTCGGGTTGTAAATATTGTTGCAAACTATACTATAGTAACACTTCCTGACCCGTGCCTGGCGAGCAGTTCTGACCGGGCGCAAACGAATGGGGATGCGTCCATGACCGCAGTCGCCCTTCCCCTGGCCGGCGATCCCGCTGCCGCCATCGCCGTCATCGACCGCCTTGGCTGGCGGCGGGTGCCGGTGGGCACGGCCAGGGCTGGTGGAGATCGCGTCCTGGCGGCCTGGGATGCGCTGGACGGTGCAGCGGAATTGATCCACGACGGCTTGGGCGTCATCCTTCATCTGCGCGAGGGCTGCTACGCTGCCGCAGCCAGCCTGCAGCGGGTCTTGGCGGTGCGCTCAAGCACCGATCTGGCAGCCGATCTGGCCAGCCGCGATCCGGTGACAGCGGCTCGGGCGATGCGGGCCGCCGTAGCGACCGGCGATGTGCAGCTGGTCGAGCCGTTGCTGGCCGCGACGCGCAGCGACGATGCCGCGTTGGCAGGCGAGGCCCAGGATGCCCTGGCGGCGATGGTACCCGAACTGGCGCAGACGGGTCTGGCCGCCCTGGGCAAGGCGGCGCAGCGCAGCGGCCGCGATCCGCTGTTCTCGGTGGCCATTCCGGTGCGCTGGCGGCGGCAGTGGATCCGTCGCCTCGCGGCCCGCAGCGATCCGGCCTCGCCGGCCGAGTTGACCACTCTTGCCGCGGCTTTCGCTGATCCCGATCCAGAAGTGCGCGCGGCTGCCGCCATCGCCACCGTGCGCCGCCGGGCTATCCCGCTGGCTGCGGCGCTGAAAAAATGGCAGCCCGAGGACCGCGGTTGGGCGTGCGAGGATCGCCTGGTGCTGCGCGCCCTGCGCGACGTCGCCCTGGCCGAACTCGGCGGCCTGGGCCAACCATCGCCGCCGCCCGGTCCCGACGGCGAGCGCCGCGCCGGTCTTTACCTGCATCTCGCGGCTTGCATCACCGGCAACCTAACTGAACGCCGCGATCGGGCCTGGCTGCTGATCCGCAGTTTAAGTGAACCGCTGTCGTCATTCCTGGGAAGCGATTCCAGCGGCGAATCAACACCCGGACCTGCCCCCGACTGGTGTCCCATCCCCGCGATCGAGCATTGGCTGGGCGACGATGGATCCGGGGCCCAAGCCATCCGGGCCGTGATCCCGACCACGGTTAAAATCGCCCGCACCCCGATCGCCGAGGGCGACGGTGTCTGGCACGTCGATGCCGCCACCGCCGCTGAACGCGCCACCCGCAACGGCACGGCAATCCCGGACCCCGACACCTGGGAATGCGCTGCCCGAGGCCCCGACGGCCGGCGCTTCCCCTGGGGCAACGGACCCGACCCCGACTGGCGCCATGCGCCGTCCCCCTGCGGCTGCACCGGCTGGGGTGCCTGGGAATGGACCCGGGACGGCGACGGCTGGTGGCTGATGGGCGGACCACCGCCCTCACCGGTGTGGCATCGCCGCCGACCGCAACCCGGTGAAAAAGCCGCGGTGAGATTGCTGCAGTCGCAGGATCCGGGTTCCTCACCGCGTTGAAGTCCGCGTTCGTCGGCCGGCGCCGGATGACCGCATCGCGTCAGCCTTCGTCGCGTTGCACCTGCGTGATCCCAGGACCAATCCGCCAGAAACGTCCTCAGCACTGGTAGGTGTGATCGCGCACAAGGTTTGCCCAGCAATTACTGGTTGAATTCCTCAGCCAACTCCACATTGGCCGACATGCCGCTGGAACGGGTTCACACCATCCGTGTCAAACCTGACGTTTCTGGCACCTGCGCTCAGAACCTCGTAGCCTAGCTAGCCCCGCCATTTCGCACTTTTCCCCATCACGGACCAACGATCATGCCTGTTTCCCTGGTGAAATCCCAAGCGTACCCGGTCATCTCGACCGAGGCCGTCATGTTGCGAATTGCCGTGCTCGCCTTGGTTGCGCTGATTGGGGCGGGTTGGGGGCGGTCCTATGCGGATCCGTTCGGGGTGACGCCGCGCGACGAGACGGCATCGAGCCGGTCCCTGCCATCCTGGGCCGCGTCCAATGGCATTGAGTTAAGCTGTTCCGGTGTGATACACCTGTAATTTACCAGGGTATTATGCTTGCTTAGGCGACCAAAATAATTTTTCGGGCCTCATGGCCCTTTCCAATCATCCGCCTCGCGCAGAGAGCTTCTCTGCCTTCCTCCAC
>CAMCMZ010000104.1 GCA_945876185.1 Candidatus Kuenenia stuttgartensis
GCGGCGCATTCGTATCGATTCGAGCGCCGCGGAGCGGCGCGCTCCCAGGGACATCACGCCCCGACGGCTGATGTGGTACAGGGGCGAGGTGCCGGTTCATTTGAGAGTCCATTGCACCGTGGTTTCCTGCATTGAGGCGACAGCCTTGCCGCCCGCGCGGGCCGGGCGGAAACGTAGGCTACGGGCCAGGTTTTCAGCCGCGGCGTCGAAGATGCCGGTCGGCGTGCTCTCCAGCACCGTCACCGCTGTGACCCGGCCCTGGTCGTCGATGGTGAAGCGGATCCGGCTCGATCCGGAGATGCCGCGCTGGCGCGCAATACGCGGGTAATGCCGGTCGAGATTGAAATCGCCGTCGCGCTCGGCCGGGGTGTCGAAGGCGGGTGGACCCGCCGGGGCCGTGACTGGCAATTCAGGCCCGGTGGTGGCAGCGATCGCGGTGAAGGCGGGGATGCTCTGCGGCAGTTCCAGGCTGGCGTCGAGGCTGCCGAGCGCGGACAGGCTGAGGCTGCTCGCGGTTGGGGCGGCGGGCAGATCAAGGCTGGGCAGAGCGATCGGCACCGCTGCGGCGGGAAGTTCGGCTTCGGTTTCCCGCTGTGGCTCCTGCGCGGGTGGCGGTGGCGGCGGTTCCGGCTCGATCTGGCGCAGGGTGGTCAGCGCCAGCGGCGCCGGCGGTGCATCAAAATGCAGGCGGCTGACCTGCGCCAGTCCGGCCACCACCGCGAGGTTGACGAGCAGGGCAAGCGCGAGCGCCAGCCACCAGAGCCGTTGCGGCTTGGCGCGGCGGAACGAGCGCGTGCGCGGCAGCGTCGACGAGTCCAGCGTGTTAATGTCCACGTCAGCCGCCCGCCTTGGTCGCGGCGACATCAACAGAGGCCGCACCGGCGGCGCTGCACGCGTCCATGACCTGCAGCAGCAGGCCGGTGGGCACCTCGCGGTCGGGGATGACTACGACCTTGCCGGTGTTGCCGGCGGCGAGCGCTGCGCGCACCGCCGCGCTGACCCCGGCCACGTCGACCACCTGCGGCCCGACCTGGATGGCGCCCGACTTGACGATCGCAACCGGCACGAAGCCGCTGCTAATCACCGTCGCCTGGCTGCTCGCCGGGCGTTGAATGGTCACCGCGGTTTCCTGCACGAATGCAGTGCTGATCACGTAGAAGATCAGCAGGAAAAACACCACATCGATGAGGGGGATGACGTTGAGGTCGATCGGCCGGTGCTCTTGCCGGCGGCGGTGCAGGAACTTCATGGCGTTGCTGCCGGCAGGCATTGGGGCGCCTGGTTCTGGAGCGGTTGGACCTGAGCCGCCTGGTCTTGCACCGCGTGCACCACCAGTTCGCGGTGGTGCGCCAACGCGGTGGCGCGGCGCGCCAGCAGCCAGTCCCAGGCCACCGCCGGGATGGCCAGGGCCATGCCATACTGGGTCGCGGTGAGAGCCAGGCTGATGCCGGCGCTGGCGCACTGGGCGACGTCGCCCGCAATCAGCGCACCGGATCCCAGGTGGCCAAAGGTATCAACCATGCCGCTGACCGTGCCGAGCAGGCCCAAGAGCGGCAGACTGGCGGTCAGGGCGCGGATCAGGGTGAAGCCACGAGACAGTTGTTCCTCTTCGGCCAGGGCGACGTATTTCGCTGCCCAGGCGCGCCAGCGCTCGTCGTGTTCGCCGGCATGGTCGGACTGGAGCAGCGCCAGAAGTTCATTGGCGCGCTGTCGCCGCCGCACGCCCCACAACACCAGGGTGCGTTCGGCGAGGATGGTGTAGAGCACCACCGCGACCGCGAACATCACCGGCATCAGCACGTCGCCGCCGGCCCACCAGCGCAAGATACCGTCGAGCCACGCGGTCATGGCTGCGCGGTCCTGTCGAGCTTCTCTGACTCACCGTGTTCAGCGAGGCCAAGCACGCCGCAGGCGGCTTCTTCCAGCAGTTGCGCTCGGCGATCCGCGATCCGCCCCAGCCAGGCGTGCGCGAGCAGCAGCGGGATCGCAACCAGCATCCCGGCCTGGGTGCAGATCAAAGCCTCGCTGATGCCGCCCGACAGCGATTTCGCGTTGCCCGACCCCTGAGCGGCGATGACCGAGAACATGTCGATCATGCCGGTGACCGTGCCGAGCAGACCGAGGAGGGGGGCGACCCCCGCAAGCACCGCAAGCGCGCTGAGTCCCCGGGTCAACTGCCCGGTCTCGGCGAGCAGGGCCTGTTCGACCACCGCCTCGCGCGCCTCGCGCGGCCGGCCGAGCGCGCCCAGACCGGCGCGCAGGACGCGATCGAGCGGTGAGGCGCCGGCGGCCACCACCGTTTCGGCCCCGGCGGGATCATTGGCGGCCAACCGCGCAGCGACGGCCAGCAGGCGGCGTGGCTCAACCCGGCGGCGGGCGAGCGCGAAGCTGCGCTCGACGATGATCGCCAGACCGAGGGCGAGCACCGCGAGGATCGGCCAGATGAAGAAGCGTCCGGCCTTCAGCCATTGGGCGAAGGTGCGACGGACCTCCGGCGCCTGGTGCGCAGCGGTGCCGGCGGCATCGAGCGGGATGATTTGGATCCCGCCGCTGGCCGGCAATGGTGGCAGCGGCGGCAGTTCCGGCCCAAGCACCAGCCACGACCGGCCATCGCTCGCGCGCTCCAGCACGCCGCGATGCGCGGATTCAGCCCCGAGCGCAACCGCGCGCGCCTCGCCTAGACGCAGCACGGGGACGTTTGCAAGCGCGCCGTTGCGGCCGACCACGGATTCATCAACGAGCCTGAGTGCCAAGCGGTCGGCCAGGGCGAGGGTGCGGCGTTCGATCCCGGCGACGGCGGCAGCGACCCGTTCCAACGGCGGCGTTCCGGCGAGGCGCTTGGCCTCGGTTTCACCCAGGCGGGCGGCAACCACCGCGCGATCCGCCAGTTGCTTGACCACCGCAAGCTCGCGTTCTTGATCTTTCTGCCGCTTGGACAGTTCGTCGTTGGCTGCCTTGGCCTCGTGTTCGGCGGTGGTCAGCCGATCGCGGGCGGCGTTGCCGGCGGCGACGGTGGCCTGGAGGTCAGCCAGCAGCGCGGCCTGCTCGTCTGCGATGCGCTGACGCGTGGCAGCGACCTCGCGTTCGGCCTGGGTGCGGGCGCTTTGCGCGGCGGCGGCAAGATCGGATTCACCGGCGGCAATCTTCGCAGAAAACAAGAGAATCGAAGCGACAAGGATTCGGAGACGACTCATGGCCGACCCCGCGTCACGGTTGGGTCGGGTAACAGAACTACCCCTGGTTGCGCCCGGCCCTCGGCCTGGGCGAGTGCGGTGATGATCGCAATGCGGCCCGGTACGTCACCGGCCGGCGTCAACCGCACCGCGCCATCGACCACCCGCACCGTCCCGGCCGCCGCGCCATCAAGAGAGACCCACCAGGCGGCGGCCCCGGCGACGCGCAGAATCTTGACCGCCTCCTGGGAGTTCGCCCGATCGCTGCGGACCCCGGTGACGACCTCGACGGTGACGGTGCTGGCCGCACGTTCCGCCGATTCGAGCGCGCGCATCCCAGCATCGAACGAATCCTCGTTGGCCTGCGCCAAGGCCGGGACGATGCCGGGCGGTAGCCGCACCGCGAGGGTGGTCAGTGCGGCCTTCAGTTTGTCCCCCGCCTGGACCAGGCGGGCGCGCACGGCATCGAGATCGCTGCCGGTCCCGAGCGCCGCCAGGCGGGTGCGGGCGGCATCGCGCGCGGCCGTGGCGTTGGCCGCGTCGCGCTCCAGCCGCGCCGTTTCGGCCTTGGTAGCGACGATCAGGGCGGTCAGGCGTTGTCGTTCCAGATTCCAGGCTGCGGTTTCCCGCGCCTGGGCTGAGCGTTCCAGGTTCGCGGCGCGGAAGCCGTCGAGCGTGGCCTGCACGGAATCCTTGGCGGCCGGGGTTGGTTCGGCTCCAGACATCGACG
This sequence comes from Candidatus Kuenenia stuttgartensis, assembly GCA_945876185.1. GTDB lineage: Bacteria > Planctomycetota > UBA11346 > UBA11346 > UBA11346 > BJHQ01. The sequence continues at coordinate 3,904 of CAMCMZ010000104.1, forward strand.
CCAAGAGCACCACGATCAGGATTGCGGTGGTCGGCGATCGTTGGTACCGGTGGCGCTGGATGGCAGGCATCGACATCGGGGCTTTCCAGGGGTGGCAGGCGTGAGTGTGGGGACGACGGATGGGCCAGGAAGCCGAAAAACTGCGCATGACGGTGACAACAACTACCTGCATTGATGGTGCCTTTAGCATTTTGTCCGCTTTGCGGTGGCTTTATTGGCTCGCCGGCGTCGCCACAGGATCAGTCCGCTGACCAGGAAGGCCGGAGGCGACAGGCCGACCAGCAGCCAGAGCCAGCGCACATCCAGACCAGCGAACCAGCCGATGTGGAAGCTGATCTGCTGGAACAGCAGTAGCCGGGCCGGATCGAGGTGGCGTGGATCCTCGATGCCCACCACCGCACCGGAGTCAGCATCGACGCTGATGAGCACCCCATCGCGGGGGCTGAGTTCGCCATCCCAGCGGCGCACCACCCGCCACACCCGGGGCGTGTCGCCGTGGCGCGGGGCCTGCACCCCATGCAAGGTCGTGTTCGGGGCAGCGAGGGCGGATATGGCGATGACCGAACCCCAGTCGGGTTTGGCTTCCCCCGGCAGCGCCGTGACGCTGGCAGGAACCGGTTGGCGGCTGGCCGCCAGCAACGGCGGCCGCCACCAGGCGATGTAGGCGCAGAGGATGCCGGTCAACGCGCTGGCGAGCAGGATCGGGGCGAGCAGCGTGCCGGCGCGCAGATGCCAGTCGCGCACATCAGCGAAACGCAGCAGCCGTCCCGACCGCACCCAGGCGCGCAGATGCGGCCAGGCGAGGACGACGCCGCCAAGCACCAGGATGAGCGTGGCAAAGCCGGCGACGCCGACGAGCCAACGGCCCCAGGTGCGGATCCACATCATGTGGTGGAAATGGTAGGTCGAGGCCAGGAACCGCGCCGTCAGGCTGGCCTCGCTGTCGCCGAGCCAGGCGCCGGTGCCAGGATCGGTGAAGACAGAGAAAGTCTGCACCACCGCCTCTGGATCGCGGTTGCGCAGGGTCCAGGTGTCGGCTTCACCGTCGCCGCGCGAGACGACCAGGGCAGTGAGCTGACGTCCGGGATAGCGAGACTTCAGCGCCGCTGCGGTCGCGGACGGATCGGTGTCGCCGCGCACGCCGGCCGGGGCGGCGATTAGCCAGCGCTCGATATCCTTGCGGTACTGGCTGATCGACCCCGTGACGGTGATCACCGACACGAACAGGCCCAGGCCCAGGGCGGCGAAGAGATGGAGGTGGAGGAGTTTCTTCCGCCAGCCAGCCGAGCGCGCTGACGGTGGCTGGACGGCCGTACCGGAAAGCGTCTCGGCTTGCAGGGGTGGATGTGGTTGCTGCATCGGGTTTCCATCACGAGGTGGGTCAGGTCGGCGTCGGCTTCCTGGGAGCGCCGGCGTCCCGCCGGCTGGTGGATCATCATCCGCGTCCTGCCGGCATCGGCACGGGCAGCAGCCTGGATGGCCACCGTGGTCGCCTCTTAAGTCAATTGGTGGCAGCTTGCAGATGGTGCTTTTCCGGCCGGCGGGACGCCGGCGAGCCCAGGAAGCCGATTTTTGCGGCAGCCACCGAGGCAACATCGACCCGGTGGCCAACCTGGCTCAGAACGCCAGCTTGCCGCTCACCACGAACGTCCGCCCCGGAAAGGGATGGAACAGCACGTAGTAGGTGTCGAACACGTTGTCGATGCCCGCATCGAACGTGATGTTCTCGGTCGGGGCATAGCTGGCGTGCAGGTCGACCACGAAGAACCGGTCGAAGGCGCCATAGACATGCGGGATGCTGTCGGTGTTGTCGAGCGTCGACCACATCTTGCCGCTGTAGCGCGCTGCGGTCGCGAAGGCCCAGGGCTTGCTGGGGCGGTAGGTGATCTGGGCCGTGTCGCGCCAATCCGGGATGTACGGCACCCGCTTGCCGGTCGAGGTCGTCCCGGTCGCGCTGACGAAGCTGGGATTGGCGACGATCCTGGCGTTGACATAGGTCAGGCTGTTCGAGAAGTCGAGTCCGGCGATGAAGGCGTCACGCTGCTTCGCCACCACCTCGATCCCGCGATTACGGATGTGCTCGACGTTCTGCCAGACATTGACGTAGTTGCCGGCGATGAGATTGGTCTGCTGGATCAGCGCCTGCTTGACGTCCTCCTGGAACAGCGATACGCGCAGGCTGCTGCCGGTACGTTCAAGATGCACGTCGTGCGCCCATTCCCACGACCGGACCTGTTCCGGCTTCAGGTCGGGGTTCGGTGAGGAAAACGTCGGTCCCGTCTGAACAAGCTGGTACAACTCACCCACCGTGGGGTAGCGGTAGGCCTGCCCGAACGACAACGTCGTGGTGTACGGTTCAGCCACCTTCCAGGCCAACGACGCCTTGGGCGAGAAGCTGGTGTCGTCGCGACCCGGCTGGAAGGTGGCAACGTTACCGGCGAAATTGTAGCCGTCCGAGGCCTTCCAGTGCTCGAACCGGCCGCCAATCGTCGCCTGGAAACCGGCGCCGATTTTCCAGACCTCTTGCAGCCAGAGCGCCTGGGTCTCGGTCTCGCCTTCCCCGACGGTCGAGGCCACGCCGCTGCCGTTGTCCCCGGAATTGCGCCAATCCGGGGTGAGATACGTGGTGTTCTTGAGTTCATAGCGGTCGCTGTGCACACCGAAGCTGACCTCATGCCGGCCGTCGATGCCGGTCGGGCGCCAGATGCCTTTGAGGTCCAGGGTGTCCCAGCCGGTGCCTTCGCTATGGGCGATGGTTCCGTTGGTGCGCAGATCGGTGCCGGTGAGCACGCCGCCGGGCGTGCGCTGCATGCCTTCCAGGTATTCGTAGCGGGTGGCGATGACCTCGCCGTCCCAACGGCCCTTGGTGTCGGTCTTGAGCGAGATCGCCTGCATGAGGTGCTTCTCCCGCAGTTCGTAGGTGCTGCTCGCAAAGCCAGCCACGCCGCCATAGGTCGGGTTGCCGGCCGCATCGCTGAGATAGGTCTGCACCGAGGAATGAGCGTTGTTGCTCCAGAAGCCGACGGTGTAGACCGCGCGCAGCCAAGGCGTCAGGTCATAGCCGACCTTGGCGGTGACGTTGTTCATCACCGTGTGCAGCAATCCGCCGGCCCCGACCACGTTCGCTACGCCGCCGGTCTTGTTCTGCTCCGGGATGGTGCCGGTGGTTCCGGCCGGTGTCGACGCGGTGGCGATGTAGGTCAACGGCTGGCTGCGGCTGTCGGCGTGGTTCGCGCTCAGGAACCAGGTGAACTTCCCCACGCGGTCGCCGACCGTCGCAGCTGTGTTCGAGGTGAAATAGGTGTTTTTGGTGTTGTAATGGTCGAAGGTCTGCCAGGCCCCCGTCTGCTTGAATGACGCCGAGAGTTTTTCCGGTGTGCGGGTGGTGATCAGCAGCACGCCGCCGATCGAGTTTCCGGAATACTGGGCTGCGAACGGTCCATAGAGGAAATCGACGCCCTCGATTTGTTCTGGCGCGACGATGCCCCAGCGCGGCGCGCCGTTGGAATTGTTGTTGCCGATCAGGGCGGTGATCGGCACGTCGTCGACATAGACCAGGCTACGCGCGCTGGAATTGACGCCCCAAGTGCGAGTCGCGATGACCGGCTGGGTGTCGCCATAATTACGTTTGCGCACGAAGATGCTGGGCAGGTATTTGATCGCGTCCTGGGTGTCGATGATGTTCACGGTCGCGTCGATCTCGGCCTTGCCCAGGCTGGCGCGGGTCTGCGGTGGGGCGAAGCGGTCGATGGCCGGGGAAACCACGACGTCAGTGCCGCCGCCCTGGGCGGTGACGACAATCGGTGCAGCGGCCGTTGGTTTGGCGGACGGCGCTGGTTTGACCGGCGCTGGATCCTCGGCCGCGCTGGCGAAGGCGACCAGCAGCAAGGTGGCGCTGAGCCGGATCGTGGCATGTGGCATAGGGCGGATGACCAGATCGCTTGCTTGAGAGGTGAGGGTGGATGACGGGGAAGGCATGGAGAGAATCCTGACCGATCCGCGCCGATGGCGAGGATCAGAAGTGGTTGAAGGGAGTTTGATGCGGGATGCTGGCCGCCTGGGCAATGGCATTGAGTTAAGCTGTTTCGGTGTGATACACCTGTAATTTACCAGGGTATTATGCTTGCTTAGGCGACCAAAAAAATTTTTCGGGCCTCATGGCCCTTTCCAATCATCCGCCTCGCGCAGAGAGCTTCTCTGCCTTCCTCCACCTCTTGGACCGTCACGAAGAAAGC
>CAMCMZ010000105.1 GCA_945876185.1 Candidatus Kuenenia stuttgartensis
CGCGACATCGTCAGCGGTATCGTCCGGGCCGACCCCGACCAGGACCACCAGGCCACGACCGATTTCGGCATGCATCGCACCGCCGATCGCCACCGAGGCCCGGGTCACGCGTTGGACGATGGCGCGCATGGCTGACCTTTCGGGGTGCGTCTGAACCGGTGCGACCGGTCCGCAAACGCCGCCGCAGCATGCCAAGCACCCGGTCTTCCACCAGCCTGGCGCCTTGGGGCTGCGCATTCGCGGCGCAATCGCCCCCCGTGGTCCAAGGCCCAAGGCCTAAGCCCATGCACATAAGCTGATTTTGCTTAGAATATCCCTGGAAACAGCAAACCCCCGGCGGTTTGGCCGAGGGTTCGCGCCGGGAGTCCTGAGTGGAGGTAAGGAGATTCGAACTCCTGACCTTTTGAATGCCATTCAAACGCTCTACCAACTGAGCTATACCCCCAGCTGGAAGGACTCCCGGCCGTTGGGGGTGCTGTTTCTAGTGGGCTTTCTGGCTTCGGCAAGTGCCGGCACGAACCGGCCTGGGGCCGGTTGGCTGGGGGCCGGACGGCCTGGATGAACCGGCAACGATTCCGTCCTGGCCCGGGGGCCGTGCGGCGATCAGGATGTATCAGCGCGCCGCGACTTGTGCCGAAGCGTGTCCGGGGCTAACTTTCCTGACCGGATCCCATCGCCAGACCACCGCCGATGCCTCCCCCCACCTTGGACCCACCGATGCCCCGCCTGACCTGCACCCGCGCCACCGCCCTTGTCCCCACCCTGTTCCTCGTGCTGGCCGGAACCACGGCGGCGGGCGAACCAGCGGCCGGCGGCCTGCCCGCGCCGCCGTGGAAGGAAAGCATCCACATGGAATTGCGCGGCAAGGACCGATCCTTCGCGCGCTATCGCGACACCGATTGGCTGCGCATCGAGGTGAGCGAACTGAAAGACCGCGCCTTCGTCGCCGGCAAGGAGGTGCTCTTCCTCGCCAAGGTCGAACGGGTTGGCCGGGGCGCGGCGAAGGTGCTGCGCCTGTACGGCATCCCCGAGGATTTCCCCGCTGACCCCGAGCGCTGGGGCTCGCGGCTGGAGGCTGACAATTGCTGGGTTTTTGCTCGCGTCGGAAGCGTGGCCGGCGCACCGCTCCAGATCGTCGCGGTCGAACCCGCGCCGTCGGACCGCCAGGTGGTCAATGCGCGTAACGCCGGCATCGCCGTCGCCGACTGGCCGGCCCGGCTGGCGGCAGCGCGCTGGGTGCGCGGGCAGGCGGCGGTGCAGGGCAACCGCGAATGGTGGCAGGTCGCCGCCGACGATCTCGTGATCCAGGTCGTCGAGGACGCCACCGCCACCGCCGCGAAGGCCCGCGACCATGAACTGCTCGACCAGGCGATCGGCTGGTGCACCGACGTGCTGCGCGATCCGGGTCGCGCCGCCCGCATCGCCTCGGCCGCCTGGGTGCGCGAAAGCGCCGCCGCCAACGAGGCGATCGCCGGCCACATGAAGCGCCTCGACATGTCGTTCTACCTCGACCGCTGGCTGCCGCGCAGCGAGGCCCTGACCCAGGAATTCGAAGACCGCTTTGCCGCCATCGACTGGCGCAACGCCGAGGGATTCTACCGCCTCGGGCGCTGGGCGGACGGGCTGGGCGATCAGCTGCCGCTCGACAAGGATCGCATCCACCGGTGCTACCAGGCCGGGTTGAAGGCGAACCCCAACCACCCCGGCATCCGGCGCGAACTCGGCCTGCCGGCGGTGGCGGCCCAGGCCGGGGCAGCGGTCGCCAGCAGCGGTGGCCCGCCGGTAAACCCAAACGATCTCACCGATGCCGAAAGCGGCGCCGTGGTGCGCTGCCCTGAGGCCTGGAATCCCGACCCCAACGCGCGCGAGGGCGTGGCCTGGGCTGATCCCGCCGCTCCGACCTCGACCATCACCGCGTATCTCGTCCCGGCGATCGCTGGCAGCACGCTGGAATCGATGTGGGGGATGGCACTGCCGCGCATCCAGGCCAAACCGGGCTTCGCCAGCCGCGCCACCGAAGAAACCACCGCGGCAGTCGGTACTGCGCGCCGGACGATCTATTCGTGGACCGAGGAAAATCAGCCCCGCGTCGGCGAAATGGTGTTGGTGGTCAATCCGGGGGCCAAGGTCGCGCTGCGCCTGGAGGTCACCTTCGCCGAGGAGAACCAGGCCAAGGTGCGCGAGGTGGTGAGCCAGATGCTCGGCCGGTTGCTGCTGCCGATTCCCGCCGGCGAGGCCCCCGCGCGCAGCACCCAGAACCTGCCGCCAACCCAGACCCCGACCGGTGCCACGTCCATCAGTGGGGTAGGTCCCGGCATGCCTCCCGGGGCCGGCCAGCCGCCGACGGGCCTGACCCCACCGGGACCAGGGATGCCAGGCATGGCGCCGCCAGATTCGCTGCCACCCAACGGCCTGCCTGGTAGCGGCATCCCCGGTTCCATGCCTCCGCCGACCGGGGCGATGCCCGGCTTCGGACCGCCCGGGGTGACGCCGCCCGTCGGAGCCATGCCCGGATTCACGCCACCGGCCCCACCGGTTGGCGCCATGCCAGGATTCACCCAGCCACCAGGCACGACCGCCCCTGGGTCGACGCCAACCACCGGTGGTTCCACGCCGGACGGCCGCCCGTTGCCGCCTAATCCGGTTGTCCCACCGCCGGTTCCAGCACCAGGGAACTGAACCGGTCTTTTTGGTTCAGCCACCGAGCGCCTGGGTCACCGCTTCGTCAAGCCGAGCGCACACCACCCGGCCGCGGCCCTGGCCGGCGCCGGGGCCGATGAGGCGCTTGAATCCCAGCCGGCGCGCCTCGGCGGCGCGCAGTTCGTAGCGCGGCACCGGGCGCAGCTCGCCCGCCAGGCCGACCTCGCCCACCGCGACGAGATCAGCAGGCACCGCGATTTCGCGCAGGGCGCTGGCGACCGCGAGGGCGATGCCCAGGTCTGCGGCTGGTTCGGCGACCCGCACGCCGCCGGTGACGTTCAGAAAAACATCGCAATTGGCCAAGGAAAACCGCAGCCGCCGCGCCAGCACCGCGAGCACCATCGCAGCGCGGTTGGTATCCAGACCACTGACCCGCCGCTGCGGCTGCGGTGCCTGGGTCGGATTCACCAGGGCTTGGACTTCGACCAACATGCAGCGGTTACCTTCGACCACCGGCACGACGCAGGTGCCCGGCGCAGCGGCGTCGCGGTCGGCGATGAACATGCCGGCCGGATCCGCGACTTCCTCCAGCCCCTGCGAACCCATGCGGAACAGCCCGATCTCGCTGGTCGAGCCGAAGCGGTTCTTCACCGCACGCAGGGTGCGCAGGTCAGCATAGCGATCGCCCTCGAAGGCCAGCACGCAGTCGACGAGGTGCTCCAACAGACGCGGTCCGGCCAGGCCGCCGTCTTTCGTAACGTGGCCGACCAGCACCAGCGCAGTGCCCGACGCCTTCGCCGCCTCGACCAGGGTCGCGGCGGCGGCGCGCACCTGCGACGGTCCGCCGGGTTCGCCCTCGATGGTCGACAGGCTGATCAACTGCACGGAGTCCACCACGACCAGGCGATGCTTGCCGGCCCGGATCGCGCCCGCGATGGCGGCAGCGTCGTTGGAGCCGGACAGTTCCAGGTGAACGCCGACCACCCCGCAGCGTTCCAGCCGGCGGCGCACCTGGTCGACGGATTCCTCGGCGGTGACGTAAAGGGCAGGATGCTGGCTGCCGATCAGTCCCGTGGCCTGGGCGAGCAGAGTGCTCTTGCCGATGCCGGGTTCGCCGCCGAGCAGGATGGTCGCCGCCGGCGGCAGGCCGCCGCCAAGCACGCGGTCGAATTCGCCGAATCCGGTGGCGAGGCGCGGCACCGGTGCGTTCGCGGTGCTGCTCGCGGCTTCCAGCACCAGGCCCGCCGCCGCGCTGCGCTGCTGATCCGACTTGGCGGCGAGGCGCGCCTCGCCGGCAGTGATCTCGACCACCGCGTTCATTGCGCCGCATGACGGGCACTTGCCGGCCCAGCGGGCAAAGGTGTCGCCGCAGTCGCGGCAGGCGAATCGATCGGGATCGCGAGGCATGGCCGAGGATGCTGTGGATCGCCCGACGGTGTTCCAGTCCGCGCCGGCGCGTCCGGCCCGGCAGGTCATCGGCTTGTGCTGGCACGCCATGAGCGTCAGCATTCCCCAGGGGAACCAACCATGAGCGAAGCCGCCGCCGCCCACGTCCGCAAGCAGATGGTGCTGGATCCGACCCGGCGCTCGCTCCAGGTCGCTCGGTTCGAGACCATGCTGCGCGAACGCGTGGTCGGCCAGACGCCGGCGATCGAGGCCATCCTCGATTCGTTCTCGAAGATCCTCGCTGGCGTGCGCAACCAGGAACGCCCGCTCTTGACCTTGCTCTTCCTCGGGCCGACCGGCGTCGGCAAGACTGAGACCGTGAAGGCCCTGGCCGAGACCATCTTCGGCAAACGCTCTGCGTTTGTGCGGGTGAACTGCCAGGAATTTTCCAGCGAGTTCACGGTATCGAAGCTGTTCGGCAGCCCGCCCGGCTACGTCGGCAACGATGTCGAGCCGATGCTGTCACAGGACAACCTCGACCGGCACCACAAGGAGGCCCAGGCCGAGGCGCGCGGCGTCTTCGCCGAGGGCGACGGCAAGATCGCCAAGCTCTTCCCCCAGGTCAAAAGCCACTACCTGTCGATCGTCCTCTTCGACGAGATCGAGAAGGCGCATCCGAAACTGTGGAACGCGCTGTTGGGCCTGATGGAGGACGGCCACCTGACCCTGGGCAACAACAAGGTCGTCGACTTCACCCGCGCCCTTATCATCTGCACCACCAACGTCGGCGCCGAGCAGATGAGCGAGACCCTGCGCCAGAAGGCGATCGGCTTCGAGGTCAAGGTCGAGGCCGAGCAATTGAACCACGACATCCAGGTGAAGGCCGTCGAGGCGGCGAAGGACCACTTCCCCTTCGAATTCCTCAACCGCTTCGACGACATCATCTGCTTTCGCATCCTTACCACCGAGAACCTGCGCGACATCCTGGATCTCATGCTCAAGGACGTCTACGCCCGCCTGCTCGGCGCCTCGGTGCCGATCATCCTGCACTATTCGCCCGCCTACCTCGGCAAGATCCTCAAGGAAGGCACCGATCCCCAGTTCGGCGCCCGCCCGATGCGCCGCGCCGTCGAACGCCTGCTCGTCGCGCCGCTATCGCGCCTGATCGCCTCGAACCAGATCCGCGCCGGCGACGTCGTCGCCGTCCGCCTGCGCGACGACGAACCGGTCTTCATCCGCGAAGGCAGCGACAAGAAGACGGCGGACAGCAAAATTCTGCGCTGAGATTCCGCCTCACTGGTGCGGAATCGCCGGCATGGGTAGGTGGTTGGATGGCGCTCCACTTCGCCCGTGTGATACCAGGTGTGCATCAAGTGCGGGTATTCTTCGTAAATCGGGGCAGGAATGGTCGAACTTTCAGCTCTTCCACTTCGGAAGTAGCCGGCAGTATGCGACGACCAATTGATCAGACCAGGTGAGCCCGAGCCTGATCCCAGAGGATTCCCGCTGATGCGCCACACCCGTCCCGGCAGCCTGACCCTGCTGGCCATCCTCGCATTTATCCTGGCCGGATTCACCGTATTGGGCTTTTTCGGCCAGTTGATGATGCTGCTGGTCCAGAACCTGGCATCCAGCGACAAGGGGTTGCAGGAGGCCATGGCCCGGATCCCGCGTTGGCACCAGATGCTGTCGCTGGTCTGGTCCGCCGTTTCTGCGGCCTTGCTGATCCTCGCTGGCATCGGCCTGCTCAAGCAGGCGCCCGTCATGGGCCGGCTGCTGGCGACGGTATGGTCGGTCCTGGCGCTGGCGATGGTCGTGGTCGACCTGAACGTGATGGCCGATCGGCATTCAGCCTTGTGGTCGGTGCTCGGGCTGCTCTACCCGGCGGTGCTGCTGGTCTGGGTGCAGGTCGTCTGCGCCGAGGTCTGGCGACCGGTGGCGATCCCGGTCGCCACCGGTGGGCGGGCGGAGGTCCATCCCCTCGCCCTCACCGCTGGCCAGTCGCTGCGCCAGAGCCTGCGTGCGGTGGGCGGGCCAGGGTTCGTGCTGGGCTACTTGTTCGCGGGCGTGCTCACGGCCGCCAGTATTCTGATGGTTTCGCATATCAGCGGGGTAATTGCGGAAGAGACCGCCAAGGGTGACCAGGCGGCCAAGAAATCTTATGAAACCATACAGTCCAACGCGGTCGAATCCGGAACTCGCTGGCTGATCGGGGTCGCCCTGGGCGAAGGCAAGGATGCCACGCCCAGCGCCACCGACCTGATCGACCCCGCTGCCAAGAACCCCGACAGTCAAAGCGCGCGCTGGACGAAATGGCTGGTGCGCGACCATCCGCCGCTGATGTCGTTCACCTGGCTGCTGCTCTCGCTGCTGCTGGTGCTGGCGGTGCCGTATGCGTCTGCCGGGCTAATCGCACGCGATTCCGGCACGCGTGGATTCCGATTCCTGCTTGTGCGGGTCGACCGCGACAGCGTGTACCTTGGCCGGTTCCTGGGGGCGGCGATGCTGGTCGCCGTCAGCACGGTGGTGTTGGTTGCCATCTGCGCCCTGGGACTGGGTTTCGCCAGTACCAACCCTGACTGGGGCCTGATCGCGCGCTGGTCGGGCTGGGCCGCCTGCGCGTTGGTGCTGACCGCGTTGCCGTACCTGGCGCTGGGGCAGTTGTGCTCATCGCTGGTGAACCATCCCTTCCTGTCGCTGATGACGGTGAAGGGCGCGGTCATCCTCTGGCCGGCGGTGGTGTTCAGCCTCGCGGTGGCGTGGGGTCCGGCAAAGTGGCTGCTCTTCGCCCTGCCGCTCGGGGCGCAGCTGGTGCTGTTCCATCCCACGCCGTGGTTGGTCGCGCTGGCGGCGCTGGCGTGCCTCGTCTACACCGCGCTCTATCTCTGGCTGGGACTACTGGTGTTCCGGAGGAAAGACCTGTGAACGCGCCCCTGATCATCGAAAAACTGTGCAAGAGCTACCACGGCCGCCGGGTGCTCGACGAGGTCTCGTTCGCGGTGCCGGCCGGCAGCGTGTTCGGGTTGTTGGGGCCGAACGGCGCCGGCAAGACGACGCTGTTTTCGATCGTCGCCAACTTCATCCATGCCGAGACGGGGTCGGTCACGGTGCTCGGGCATCCGCACCAGGACGTGCGCGCCCTGCACGGTCGCCTGGGCATCCTGCCGCAGGACGCGGCCTTCCAGCGCGACCTGTCGATCCTGGACCAGTTCGTGTATTTCCTGCGTCTGGCTGGGCGCACCCACGCCGACGCGGTGGCCGAGGTCGCCGAGGCGCTGAGCAAAGTCGGACTGTCGGATTACCTTGGTCGGCGCACCGGCGAACTGTCGCACGGCATGTACAAGCGCCTCTGCCTGGCGCAGGCGTTCATGGGCGAACCGGAAGTCATCCTGCTCGATGAACCCACCGCCGGGCTCGATCCCAAGAACGCGGCGATGGTGCGCGCGCTCATCCGCGAACTGGCGAAGAACCGCGCCGCCGTGGTGGTGAGTTCGCACGATCTTGCTGAAATGCAGGAACTGTGCAGCCACGTCGCGATCCTGAAGCAGGGCCGGCTGGCCTCGTGCGGACCGGTCGGTGAACTCCTGCGCGCGACCACCGCCATTCGCCTGCTGCCGGCCCGACCGCTGACCGACGCCGAACGCTCCGCCCTCGCTACCGTCTCGGGCGTGACTGCGGTCGAACCCGCCGCCGACGGCTGGATCGAACTGCGCATCGCCGGTGAACCGGCAGCAACCGCCTTGGCCGTGCAGGCCAAGATCGCCGAACTCGGCATCCTGGTGCGCCGCTTCGAAGACGGCGGCACGCTGGAGCGGCACTTCCTGGCGGTCACCGCGGACAAGCCGCCGGTTTGACAGGGGGAATGGCCAGTAGAGTAGGGATGGCGCCGTCCTGACGGTCGCCATCCCCCTCTTCAAACCGGACTTGCAGATTTCCCGCATCCGGCTTTCCCGTTGGCTTCATGGGTCGGCTTTCGTGGTCGCGCCAGCGTGGATCGGCACGAAACCGAG
>CAMCMZ010000106.1 GCA_945876185.1 Candidatus Kuenenia stuttgartensis
CGAGCACCAGCTCGGCTTCGGATCGATTTCCTTGGGCAGATGGCGACGGGCCTCTCCTGAATCCATTCGATTTCTTTTGTTCCGAGATCGTTCGGCCGAGCTGGTGCTCGGCGCTCCCGGGGTCGGCGCTCCCGATTCGCAGTGAATCCTCAGGGTCCTTAGCTTCACAGCATTGGGCGCTGCCCCGCTACGCCCCGCCAGGGGCTCTCGCCCAATGCTGTGAAGCTAAGAGGGCAACGACCCTCAGCGAACGTTTTCTTGCTTTTCACTAACGTTTGGTGGAGCTGTGCCTGGGAACGCCGAGCACCAGCTCGGCTTCGGATCGATTTCCTTGGGCAGATGGCGACGGGCTTCTCCTGAATCCAGTCGATTTCTTTTGTTCCGAGATCGTTCGGCTGAGCTGGTGCTCGGCGCTCCCGGGGTCGGCGCTCACCATTTCGCAGTGAATCCTCCGACCATTAGCTCCATAGCATTGGGCTCTCGCCCCTGGACCCGCACGGATCTGTCGTGGGCCGAAGTTTGACTTCCTGAGTCAAACGTCCTTCGTTCAAAGACCCTAGACCGGAACCACCGCCGCGCCCACCATCACCGCAGCAACAATCCGGACGTCGTCCGCCGCTGCGCCCACGCTGATCGCATAGGCGCCCGGGTCGACGACCCAGGCGTGGCGACCAACGTCGAAGTAGGCGAATGCCCGGCGGTCGAGGCTGATGCTGACCCGTTTCCGTTCGCCCGGGGCGAGGGCGACCTTGGCGAAGCCTTTCAGCTCCTTGACCGGGCGCGGCAGGCTGGGCTGGCGCGCGCCGACGAAGACCAGCGCCACCGCCTTGCCGGCCTGCGTGCCGGTGTTGACCACGTCGCAACTGACCGTCACCGGCAGCGTGTCTCCGCTGGAAACGCTAAGATTTTCATAAGCGAACGTGGTGTACGACAGGCCCTGTCCAAAAGCATAGCGCGGGGCGATGCCAGTGCGGTCGTGGTGGCGGTAGCCGCCGAAGACGCCGTCGCTGAGCATCACCCGCAGATCGCGGTCGGGGTCGTGGTAGCAACCGTGCGAGGAGCGGTCCTCCAGCCGGCGTTCGAACGTTGCTGGCAGGCGGCCGGACGGGTTCACCTTCCCGGTCAGGATGTCGGCGACCGCAGTGCCGCCCTCCTGGCCGGGATACCAGGCGAAGACCAGGGCGCGCACGCGGTCGTGCCAGGATTCCATGTCGATATTGCCACCGGCGGTGATCACCGCGATGGTGTTCGGGTTGACCGCAGTGACCGCGAGCAGCAGGCGCTCGATCTCGGCATGCATGGCGAAGCTGCGGTCGCGCGCCTCGCCTTCGGACTTGTCGGTGTGGCCGCCGCAGAACACCACCAGGTCGGCGCTCTTGGCCAGGTCGATGGCCTGATCAAACTCGGTACGCATGGCGCTGACGTGTTCATAGCCGACGCGCAGGTAGCTGCGTTCGCGCATGCCGTGGTATTCCAGGCGCAGGGCATGGTCGCCGGGTGCCAGATCGACGACCAGATCGCGGTCGCCCATCATCTCTGCCGTCCAGGAATCGAGCAGGCAGACGCCGTCAAGGATCAGGCGCAGTGCACCGTGCCAGCATTCGACCTTGAGCGCATGCGGCCCCGGAATCGTGGTGCGGATCGCGCCCTGATAGAGGGCCGAAAAGTTTTGCGGATCGACCCCGCCCGGCAGTTCAGCAGCGGTGAACCTGCCGTTAATGCGGGGGTCGACGCGACTAAACATCGGCGTACCCGACAGGGTTTCATTGGCGAAATAATCGATGCGGATGCCGGGCGCGCCGTCCGGGGTGAGGAACTCCGCCTGCTGGAACGCCTGTTCGCTGCGCCAGGGGTCGACGCCACGGATCTGCACCACCTCGACCTGCGGCAGGGCGGCCTTGAGGCCTTCGTAGATCGAGGTGCTGCGCCACGGCTTGTTGCCGGCTGAACCGCCGCCGCCGATCACCGCCGGATGGCCGCACGGGCCGATGACCGCGATGCACTTCGGCAGGGCGGCGCGCGCTGAATCGAGCGGCAGGATGCCGTCGTTCTTGAGCAGCACGATGCTGTCGCGCGCGACCTCCAGCGCGACTGCGGCGCTGCTTTCATCGTGCAACGGGATGCGGGAATCTTGCTGTTTTCCATCCATCCAGCCGAAGGCGAGCATCAGGCGCAGCAGGCGGCGGATCTTGTCGTCGATCACGCCCACTGGCACCAGGCCGTTCGCCACCGCCGGGCGCAGGCGTTCGGGCGCGAACCATTTCGCCTTGGGCATCTCCAGGTCCAGACCGTGGTTGGCGCTGTTGACGGTGTCGTAGACCGAGACCCAGTCCGACATCACCAGCCCGTCGAAGCCCCATTCGCCCTTGAGCACATCTTTCAACAGGAATCGGTGTTCGGCGCACCAGGCTCCGTTGACCCGGTTGTAGGCGGTCATGATCGCCGCCGCGCCGGCGTCGCGCACCGCCGCCTCGAACGACGGCAGGTAGACCTCGCGCAGGGTGCGCTCGTCAACGTCCGAGCTGATCCGGTGGCGTTCGTATTCCTCGAAGTTCACCGCGTAGTGCTTCACCGTCGCGGCGACGCGCTGGTCCTGCAGGCCGCGCACGTAGCCGCACACCAGGGTCGCGGTCAGGACAGGATCCTCGCCCAGGTATTCGAAGTTGCGGCCGCACAGCGCCGAACGGTAGATGTTCACCCCGGGGCCGAGCAGGATGTGGATGCCGCGCGCCCGGCATTCACGCCCGATCGCCTCACCGTAGCGGTAGCCAAGCTCGGCGTCGAACGTCGCCGCGAGCGCGATCGTGGCCGGGAAGGTGGTCGAGTCCTCGGCCCACCAGTGCACGCCAAGCGAAGCGTCGGCTAGGCGCAGCGAGGGGATGCCCAGGCGGGGACACGGCACGGTGTTGCCGTTGTCGACCTTGTCCTGCTGCGACCCCGCGAGCATCGCGATCTTCTCATCGAGCGTCAGCTGCGCGATGAGGGCATCAATGCGCGCCTCGCTGGCGGCGTCAGGGGCGCGGAAATCGGGATGACGGCTGTGCATGGGCGGGGATGCTCGGGGGTGGTCGGATGACCTCAACCGGCGGATCAGGGCCGGTGCGAAACCATTGCCGGGCGCGGCAGCCGCTCCAGCACCGTGGTCACCAGCAGCCACGGCGGCAGGCGGACGAAACCGGTAGCGAACGGGTCGAGCGCGCGCACACCGCGCTCCGCGATCAGGTGGTCATAGCGCAGGCGCAACGCGGCGAGATCGAGCGCCTCTCCGGCCGCCAAGCGGGTGCACCAGGCGGCGGCCAGGATCGCGCCGCGCACCAGTTCCGGGTCGAGCGGCCAGCCGGCGCGACGCAGATCGAGCAGGCGTCCGTCGATGCCCGGCCGTTCGGATTCGCGCACGTCGAGGGTCAGCAGGTGGCGCGGGCCGAACAGCGCGTCGGGATCGTCATGCAGCACCCGGTTCGGCGGCGTCCAGGTTTTCACCAGGGAATCGGCAGGCGGGCGTGGCGCACGGCGCAGCAGGCGCCGCGCCGTGCGGGTCCGATCGTGCGGCTGCCAGGCGTCCATCCGGACGATGCGATCGGCCTGGGCCAGCACGGCGGTCGACGCCCCCGCCGCGATCACCGTGCTGGTGCCGGCGGCGGCCAGGGCCGGCACCAGGTCGGCGAGGGTGGCGACGTCTGTGAGCGCCGGGCCGATCAGTCGGCGCATGAGCGGATCGATGGCGACCGCGTTCGAGGCGGCGCTGTCCTCGTCGACCAGCAGCAGGCGGCAGCCGGCCGCGACGCCTTGCAGGACACTCGCCGCCATGCTGGTCGCGCCCGAGGCTCGATCGGTATTGAACCGTCTGGTGTCGTCGCCGGGCAGGCGGGGGAAGAACCCACTGAGATCCTGGGCCTTGATGATCCGGCCATCCTCGGCCTGCACCGCCAGCGTGTCGGCCAGGCTGACCACGGTCTCGCGTCCGTCGCCGGGTGGATGATCGTCGCGCCCGGCGGCGAGCGCGTGCAGGAGCGTGCTTTTGCCATGGTACGGCGCGCCGATCACCGCTGTGACCCCGGTGCGGATGCCGAGACCACGCAGCTTTCCGAATCGGCCGAGGTCGAGGGTCACCGCTAGACCGTTCGGCGCGTGCAACGGCACGCCGTGCCGTGCCGGGCGGTCGTCGCGGTCGCGGGCGAGCCGACTGCCGTCGCCCAGGAATGCGACCAGGCCGTGTCGTGGCAGGGCCGCGCGCAGGGCGCGGGCGCGCGCCACCGTGCGGCGGTGCTGCGCGAGGCCGGGATGCGGGCCGTCTGCCAAGGCGCGGGCGAAAACGGAGAGCTGGCGCACCAGGCGGGCAAAGCGCTTGCCGTCGAGGCACATGCCGGCGTAGGGCAGGTGGGCGTGGAAGCGCAGGACCAGGTTGCCCAAGCCAGCGGATCCAGGGGATTCCCGGTCGCACGCGTCGGTCGTCGACCTCATGCGCCGCGGAGCGGCGCGCTCCCAGGTCGCAGCGGATTCCACGTAGCACGCGTTGGTGGCGACCACCGCCGCACCGGGTCGCACGGTGTCCAGCCGCACCGCCGTGCCAGGGATCAGCCGCTGCCACGCCTGGCGCAGCACCCAGTCGCAGGTCGCGTCGGGCAAGGTGGCGAGCGGCAGGCGGTGATGGTGGAGAACCAGGATCAGGTCGACGGCATCCGCGTCGTCGTCAGAACCGTCGCCGCCCTTGCGGTCCTCGACCACCAGCACGCCCGATCCCAGCCGCCACGCGCCGTGGATCTCGCGCCAGGCGAGCGGCCCCCAGCCATCGATGCGC
The DNA here is from genome assembly GCA_945876185.1 of Candidatus Kuenenia stuttgartensis. Taxonomy (GTDB): domain Bacteria; phylum Planctomycetota; class UBA11346; order UBA11346; family UBA11346; genus BJHQ01. The sequence goes on from CAMCMZ010000106.1 coordinate 4,799, forward strand.
GCCAGCGTCGCCAGCAGTTCCGCCCGTGGTTGCGGCGGTTCATTCAGCGCCGGCACCGGCGGGGGGAAGCGATCCGGAGGCAACACTCCTGGGACCGCGGGCCACTGGCCCGCTCGCGCGCTGCGGCCCAGTGGGCCGCGGTCCCGGGAAGACCGCCGCGCCGCGCGGTTGGCCCGTCGGGATCCAGCGTCAGACTCGTCAGCCATGGCCGACGAGCAGAGTCCCCCGCCCGCCCCGGGCAACCCGGATCCGGCCGAGGTCGCGGCAGCGGCGGCGCACCTGCGCGCCGGCCGGCTGGTCGGCATGCCGACCGAGACCGTCTATGGACTCGCCGCCAACGCCTTGGATCCGGCGGCGGTGCTGGCGGTTTTCACCGCCAAGGGCCGGCCGCGCTTTGATCCGCTCATCGTCCACGTCGCTGATGCCGAACAGGCCTGGACGGTCGCGGTGCCGTCGCCGCGCGCGCTCCGCCTTGCCGCCGCTTTTTGGCCCGGGCCGTTGACGCTCATCCTGCCGCGCCGCGCTTGCGTGCCGGATCTGGTCACCAGCGGCCTCGACACGGTGGCGGTGCGAGTGCCGGATCATCCGCTCGCGCTTGCGCTCATCCGCGCCGCCGGGGTGCCGCTGGCCGCGCCCAGCGCCAACCGCTTCGGCCGCATCAGCCCGACCACGGCGGCGCATGTGCGCGAGCAACTGGGCGACGCCGTGGCCGCCATCCTGGACGGCGGCCCCTGCCGCATTGGCGTCGAAAGCACGGTGCTGCGCTGCGATCCCATACCGATCGTGCTGCGGCCCGGCGGCTGCACCCGGGAACGCATTGCCGCCGTGCTGCAGGAACCGGTGGCGCTCGCTGACCGCGAGGCACGCGCCGGCAGCTTGGCGCTCAGCGGCGAGGCGGCACGCGAGGCACCGGGGTTGCTCGCCAGCCATTACGCGCCACGGGCGCCGCTGCGGCTGAAGTCGGCGGCGGATCCCTGGCCGACCGACCCCGCCATCGCCTGCCTGGCTTTTACTGGTGTTGGCACCGGCGCTGGCCTTGCCGGCCGAGCGCGCACGGAAGTCCTCAGCCCGACCGGCGACCTGGCCGAGGCGGCGACCGGGCTGTTCGCCGCCCTGCGCCGGCTCGACGCGCTGCAACCGCCAGAGATCATCGCCGAGACCGTGCCCGAGGGCGATCTGGGCGAGGCGATCAACGATCGCCTGCGGCGGGCGGCGGGATTGGGGTAGGCTCGGCTGGCGCCTGCTTCGCCTTCTTCGCCTTCGGCACCGCCAGGAGCCAGGCGCAGGCCACGGCGATCGGATAGACGACGTCGTGCCAGTGCAGGTAGTAGACCTGGAAGCTGATGAAACGGTTCCAGGTCAGGGCGTTGAGCGGGTTGGTCAGGCCATGGCCACGCTCGGCCACCAGACCGGGCAGCAGCAGCAGCGCGAGCAGGATGCCCAGAGCGGTCGCCGTCGCCGCAGCCAGGCGGTCGGGCCACCAGGTCCCCGGAGCGAAGCGTTGCACCGACCAGCCGCAGGCGAGACCGATCAGGACGGCCAGACCGGCGATGTAGGTGCCGACCAGGGCCCAGGCCGCCGCGATGCCGATGGCCAGCACCAGGGCCGGGATCAGGGCGGCCAGGGCGACGCGCCAGAGCGGGGCGGAGCGGAGGGGGTCGGCGGACTGGGGCATGGCGGCAACCTACCAGTCCCTTGAAACGGGGCGAGTGCGCCACCGAACCAGCTTCGCCGACCAGCTTCCGGTATGATGGAAAATGAAACCGCCCAACCACCGGCGGATTGCGCCCCCCTGGATCCGGTTCTAGACTCTGTCTTCCCTGCAGCGACCCCCCGTTTTCAGCGACCCCGTCCCCAGCGCCCCGCCGCTCCCTGCGCCCCCTGAGACCTCGCGAGCCCCGAGCCATGCCCCTGTCCAATGAACGTCGTCGGGCCTGTGTCACCGCGGTCGCCGCGGCACTGCCAGAGCGCCGGGTGACCAACCAGGAATTGGCGCACCAGGTCGACACCACCGACGAATGGATCGTCAGCCGCACCGGCATCCGTGAACGCCGCCTGGTCGAACCCGGCACCGGCCTGTCTGCCCTCGCCATCCCCGCCGCCCGGCGCTGCCTGGAAAAGGCCGGGGTCGCTGCGGCTGATCTTGATGGCATCATCGTCGCGACCATTAGCGGCGACCAGATCATGCCGGCGGTGGCGAACCTCGTGCAGCATGCGCTGGGTGCGAACAACGCCTGGGGCTATGACCTGCTCAACGCCTGCAACGGGTTCGTCGCCGCACTGTCGACCGCGACCTGCTTCATCGAGGCCGGCCGCGCCGAGCGCATCCTGGTCATCGGTGGCGACGTGATGTCGTCGATCGTGGATTGGAAAGACCGAAATACGTGCGTTCTCTTTGGCGATGGTTGCGGCGCGGTGCTGGTCGAGGCCGCCGCGCCGGGCAGCGGCAATGGCGTGGTCGGGTTTGAGCTCCATTCCGATGGCGGCAAGGGCGACGATCTGTCGCTGCCGTGCGCGGGCTCGCTCAAGCCACCAGCCTGGGCCAAGGGCCACTTCATCCACCAGAACGGCCGCGTGGTCTTTCAGAACGCGGTGCGCCGCATGACCGAGGTGGTGGACAGCCTGATGGGCGCCTATTCCCTGACCAAGGACGACATCGACCTGCTGGTGCCGCACCAGGCCAACCTGCGCATCATCGAACCGATCGCCGAACGCATCGGTCTGCCGATGGACAAGGTGGTGATCAACATCGATCGCCTCGCCAACACCACCGCCGCCACCATTCCGCTCGCGCTCGCCGATGCGGAAGCCGACGGTCGCCTGAAGGTCGGAACGCGGGTGATGCTCGTCGCCTTCGGCGGCGGCCTGACCTGGGGCGCCTGCTACCTGCGCTGGGGGCGCTGATGTCCGCCAGCCACCTGCCCCTGCCCGCCGCCGAAACGCGTCTGCAGCACCTGCGCTGGATGATCCTGGCGCGCGCCACCGACGACCGCCTGGCAGCGCTGTTCCGCCAGGGCGGCCAACTCGCTGGCGGCGTGT
>CAMCMZ010000107.1 GCA_945876185.1 Candidatus Kuenenia stuttgartensis
ACCCTGACAAACTCGACCGATGTGCCATAGCTGCGGAGACTGAGGCACGGAGAGCTCAACGAATACGACCGGGGAGAAGAGCCCCGAGAAAAAAGGCAATGTTCAAATAGCATGTGAAATTGCGTTGGTATTAGAGCAATGCCATTGGACGGGTGAGACCGTACAGTTGACTGGCCACGGGGGGCGAACTCATATCAGTCATCGTTCGTTGGCGGCAACAATCACCCGTCCTGACAATGACAACTGACGACCAACGCAGCAGGTGGGGTGCAATTGCGATTTTTAGGGTCATCGCCGCACGAAGGCGTCGACGACGACCAGTTCCTGGCAGGTCTCGATCGGGCGCAGCGTCCGCACCCGGATGTTCCAATGGTCGGGCGACAGGGCGGTGCGCGCCTGGGTGTCGCTGCGGCCAGGGCGCAAGGCGCTGACAACCTCGCCCAGCACCAGCCCGGCAGGGACGCGGTTGAGCCCCGCCACGGTCACCACTGAGGTGCCGAGCGGGATCTCCAGGCCTTCGCGGTCCTCGACCAGCAGCAGCGAGACCTCATTGCGTCGCCCCCCTCCGGCGAGCACGCCCTCGGACAGCACGGTCGGCTGGCCCGGACGCGGATTGACGAGCGCCGCCGCGATGCGGCTCTCGCCATCCCCGATAAGCTGCACCGTGCAGCGGGTGTCGGTGACGCCCGCCACCACCCCGACCAGGCTGCGCCCGGCGCACACCGCCATGCCGCCCATGACGCCATCCGAGATGCCGACGTCGAGGTCGAGATACCGGCGACCGCTGCGCAGGGTGCGCGCCAGCACCTTGCCCCGGGCGACGGTCTTCCAGGTCGGGCCACCGCCGGAGCGCAGTTCCTCTGCGTCCGCGACGCGCCGGCGCAGCATGGCGACCTCGGCCCGCAGCGCGGCCAGTTCCTCGTTCGCAGGAGCCTCCTCGGAACCGGTTGCCGCCACGCCGGCCACCGTCCGCTGCGCCGGACCAAGACCGACGGCAAGTCGATGCCAGACCCACTGCGCCAGCCCAGGACCGATCACGGCGAGGGTCAGGCCGAGCAGACCGAGCAGGGCGAGGATCCGGCGGGACAGCACGCGCGCAGGTTAGCCGGGTTTCCGCCGGACCCAACTCGTCGCCGTCCTGGCGCCATGACGAAGCTGTTTTCCGGGCATTCCAGATCCGGGATCACGAGCATCGTCGCGATATTCATCGCACGACGGACGGTTCCTTCCAGCGGCCGGATTCCTTGATCAGCGTGACAAGTTCCTCGCGCGCCTGGAGTTCCGGCACACCGCGCCGAACCACCTGGCGGCCGCGGTACAGGTCGATCCGGCCGGGGCCAGAACCGACGTAGCCGAAGTCGGCATCGGCCATCTCGCCCGGGCCGTTCACGATGCAGCCCATGATCGCGATGGTGACGCCGTCGAGGTGGCCGGTGACTGAGCGGATGTGCTGGGTAACCTCGAAGAGGTCGAACTGGGTCCGGCCGCAACTGGGACAGGCGACGTAGTCGGTGCGGGTCTGCCGCGCCTTGACGGCTTGCAGCACGGTGAACGCCAGGGCGCGCGGATCCTTCGCCCGGGGAAAGTACAGGCAGTCGCCGATCCCGTCGATCAGCAGCGCTCCGGCCACCGCCGCGATGGCGAGATCATCGGCCAGGAAGGGCAGGCCGAGGCAAATCGGCACCCGCCGGCCGCTGCCGACGGCGGTCGCCTCGGCGGCGGTGAACTGCTCGTCATTCACTGCCGCAAGCAGGCGGTAGGCGCGCACCTCGCCGATCAGGCCCGGCTCAGCCAGGCCGATCACGACGCCAGTGGGCAGGCGCGGCAGAACCTGGCGCAGGAATCCTACCGGATCCTGGTCGTCCAGGCGCAGCAGGACCAGCGCGCCTTGCGGCACCTGGGTAGCGTCCTCGCCGGCCCGCAGGTGCACGAGTGGCAGGTCGGCTGGCAGGGGTGAACGCAAGGCGGCGATGTGCTTGCGCGGTGCCTCCGCGCCAGGGATCGAGTGCGCCATCAGCGGCCAGAGCACGGTGTCGTCGACCAGCAGGTCGGCGGCCGGCGGCGCCAGGGCGCGGCGCTGGGCCGGGGCGAGCACGCGGGGCAGGAGGCCACCGCCAACCGGGATGTCGCGCCCCAGCCGCACGATGTCGGCGATGCGGCGGCGGAAGGACCAGGGATCGATGGTCTCGGCCGGGCTGTTCGCCGGTGCGGTATGCGCTGGGCGGCCGCGATAGCGGGCGGCCAGCGCCTTGGCGACCGGGATCTCCTGTTCCGGCGGTTCGGTCAGGCTCACCCTGATGGTGTCACCCAGGCCGTCTTCGAGCAGGGTGCCGATGCCGGCCGCGCTCTTGATCCGGCCGTCCTCGCCGTCGCCGGCCTCAGTGACGCCAAGATGGAGCGGGTAAGGCGGATGCCCGGCCGCATCGAGCCGTGCGACGAGCAGGCGGTAGGCTTGGACCATGACCTTCGGATTCGACGCCTTCATCGAGATGATCAGGTCGCGGAATCCCTCGGTTTCGGAAAACCTGACGAATTCCAGGGCGGATTCGACCATGCCCAGCGGCGTGTCGCCGAAGCGGTTCAGGATCCGGTCGGACAGCGAGCCGTGGTTGGTGCCGATGCGCAGGGCGCGGCCGAGCGCCTTGGCGCGCAGGACCAGCGGGCGGAAGCGCTCAGCGACGCGTTCGACTTCCTCGGCATAGGCGGCATCGGTGTATTCCTTCACCGCGAACGCCTTCTTGTCGGCGAAGTTGCCGGGGTTCACCCGCACCTTTTCGACGTGCTCGACCGCCTCCAGCGCCGCCGCCGGCATGAAGTGGATGTCGGCGACCAGCGGCACGTCCGCGAAACCGGCGGCGCTGAAACCCTGGCGGATCTCCTTGAGCGCCTTGGCGTCCTTGAGGCCCGGCGCGGTGACGCGCACGATCTCGCAGCCGGCGCGGGCGAGCACGATCGCCTGCGCCACGGTGGCCGCGACGTCGGTGGTCGGAGTCGTGCACATGCTCTGCACGACCAACGGCGCCGGCTGGCCGTTGACCAGACCACCGACCTGGATCTTGCCAACCATCACCGCCCGCGAGACGCGGCGCGAGAAACCAAGACGCAGGGCGGGATCGGATGCGGTAGTCATGGCGGCAGGATCCAGCACCCCGCCAGGGGGCAACCCTTGGCCGCGAACGGACTCGACGCCGGATCGGTCCCAGCACGAAGCGGGTTCAGCGCGAAGCGGTTTCAGCACGATCCTTTTGCCGGCGCGAGATCGCCTGCAACTGCCGGCGTTCGGATTCAGTCAGGCTGGGCAAACCGTGCTCCGACACCTTGGCGAGCAGGCGGTCGAGCAGGGCGCGCTCTTCATCCTCACGTCGGGCGGCGGCTTCGGCCCGGGCGGCGGCGCGGCGGCGGAAGAAACGGGTCAGGGCGCTGTCGGGGTCGGAACCGCCGTGGAGTTCCTCGCCCGTGTGGGGGTCGAAACCCTGGAGGACGTAGCGGTGTTCGCGGACCACCGTCACCCCGATCAGCACCACCAAAGCGATCAGGAACCAATCGGGCGTAGAGTAGGCAAACAAAGCCCAGGCCAGCAGGCCCGTCAGCACCACGTAAGCGATCCACAGACTGACATGCACCGCCCGGGCGCGACCGATCAGGGGCCACAGCGCCGACCGCAGCATGCTGCCGCCATCAAGCGGATAGCAGGGCAGTAGATTGAAGAGAAGCAGGGAAATATTGATGGCGGCAGTGAAGGCGAGCGTCGTGGCGAGCAGACCACCACGGAAATGCAGGTCGGCATCGAAATCCAGGCCGGTGCGCAGGAACAGCAGGCAGCCGGCCATAATGAGGAATGTCGTCAGCGGCCCAGCGGCTGAGACGAAGAACTGCCGTCCCGGCGTGTGTGGAACCTGGCAGAAGGCGAGACCGCCAAACATCCACATGACGATCCGATCCGCGCTGCCACCGCACAGCCGGGCAGCGGTGACATGACCGAATTCATGCGCCAGCACCGAGACGAACGGGATGAGGAGAAGCACCGGCAACCACCACCAGGGGACACCATGGAACCCGGCCCACGCCAATTTGAAGGCGGTCAGGACGAGCAGGCTCCAATGGATCCGAACCTCGACCCCGGCCAGCCGGCAGACGTGGATGGACCAGCTCCAGAACGTGGTGGAATCCATGCAGATGGTCGGTGGGAAGAGGTTGGGCAAAACGGACGCCTGGACCGGCAATCCGGTGGCAGACCTTATCCCGCTACACTCGCCGCGCCATCGACGCCCTGCCCCGCGACCGGTGCTGCAGCACGCGCCGCTCCGCCCGGCAGACGTTCAAGCGCCAAGGTCAGCTCGTTAAGATCCGCATCCCATTTCGGCGGATGCGGTTCCGCCTTGGTGCGCGCCAGGATGCGCGCCACGGTGGCGAGACCGGTCCGCATCGCGTCCTGGTCGTCCTGCCGCAGCACCTGGGTGAGCACGCGGGCGAGGTGGCGTGGCGGCAGCGGCGCGAGCTGCAACTGATCGATGATGCCCCAGGCTTTTTCCGGGCCGAAGGCGGTTTCCAGGAAGCGCACCAGGGCGCCAGACCGCACCTCGGTCAAGAGGACGCCCGGCAGCGCCTCGGCCACCGCGTCGAGTCCGCCCACCGCGAATCGGCAGGCGAAAACCAGGGTGGTCGCTTCTTCGGCCAGTTCGGACAGCGGCCGGATGCGTGCGGCGTGACCGAGGGCAGCCTGATGCTCGCCGATCACCAGATGGCGGCGGGCGATGGCCAGGGTGCTGGCCTCGGACAGGTGTTTCTCATACGGCGCGAGCAGATCGCAGGCGGCCATCACGTTCGGATGCAACTCGATGATCCGCGCGGCGATCGCATCGTCGATCGGGATGGTGTCGCTCGCGACCAGTGCCTGCAACACGCCGATGCGCCCGGCCCGGTCAGGCCCATCGTGCAGCAGGGCCTCGACCAGCAGGACCTGGCAGGGCGGGAAGGCAGCAGCCAATTCCGGGTCGCCGGCGCGACCACGGCCGGCACGCAGGCGTTCGAGCGCGCGTACGGCCATCGCCGCCGGCATCGCATTCCACGGCGGCGGCGGATCGACGGGGCCCGAAGAGAAGAGATCAGCCGGAATGAGCTTCAATTCGATCGCCGCCGCGAGCGCGGCGGCTCCGGGTCCGGGATCAAGGTGGCAGACCGCCAGGGACTCGACGATCTGGGCCAGGCTCAAGCGCTGGCCGAAGCCGATCAGGCGGGTCACCGCGTCATGCGCCGACAGGGGCGACGGCAAAGGAACCTGCGGGATGAGCGCGTGGAGGTTGACCATCTCCAGCATGCCCTCGCGAATGGTACCGGCGGCATAGGAACCATTTGGCAGGATCGGCTGCCGGGCCAAGAACGCGCTGAACATCTCGGGCGTGAACGCGTCGGTTGATGGCAGCTCGACCACCGGCAGCTGGCCGGTTCCGACCAGCGCCTCCAACACCGGGGTGAGCGCCTCAAGGCAGCCGGTGATCACCCGGCGATGCTGGCGCAGGGCTGCCCGCCGGGGCAGGTGCCCGGCTTGCGAGATCAGACGGCCGATCTGCGACAGGTGGCCCGCGAACGAAAAATACGCGACGCTGGCCCCCAGGCGCATGTCTTCGCCGTCTTCCAACCGGCACAGCAGGGTATAGGGATCCTCGTCGGCAACATCGCCGGCCCGCCAGGCCTCGCACCAGGCCCGCCAGGATTTGAGCAGCGCCGCGTCCAGCGGTTCGGCCGGCGGAACCCGGGTGTCGGCGATGCGCTCGCGCGGCAGGGCGCGGTCCTCGATCGGTTTGGTGGGTTGCCAGCCTTCGGGCAGGGCCAGGGCTCCCTGGATCCTGGCGCCCAGGCCGACGTTGATGTTGGGGTTGTAGACGACGAGCGGATCCAGGCGTTTGATCAGCTGCTCAAGGTCCTCGATCGCCATTTTGAAGTTGGAATCGGTGGTGACCTCGTCTGGGCCGTTGCCAGGCACGGTGATGAAACCGCCCTGATTGGCGGCCTGGCGCAGGTTGAAGTCAGACAGCTCATCGGGCGAGGCCACGATCTTGCTGTAGTACGTCTCAGGTCCGCCGAAGGACAGGTCGTGGCCGACCAGCACCGCCTCGGTGCACCCCAGCCAATGCGCGAAACCGAGCGTGGCCCCGCCGACATTGGTGCCCCGGGCGAAGAACGCGACTGGGAATTTGAGATGGGCGAAGGCGAAGGTGGTGGGGAAGTAGCACACCGCCCCGAAACGGTTTTCCAGTCCGTAGATGCATTCCAGCGGTGCGACGAGCACCGCAGCGCGATTGCGCATCGGCGTGCAGCGTTCGAGCAGGATCGGCGAGGTGTCCACGTTGACGACGAAATCGACCCGGACGCCAGCGTCCTCCAGGCGGGCGGCGACGATGTCGGCAGCGATGACAATGCAGCGGTCCTGGGCCTGGCGCACGAAGGCGATATGGCGATCGAGGCTCGGCCCCGCAGCGACACACAGGGCTGCCTTCCCGGCATGGCGATTGTGGAACGCGCCCAAGGGGATGGCCTGGCCGAGGTCGTCCTGGCGCCGGATCACATGGCCGAGGTCGCCAAAAATGCGGTGCAGGCGGTGGCGCGTGCGCAGCAGGCCGAACCAGCGCGCCAGGTGCATCCGGCTAGCGGTTTCGGCGAAGGCGGGGCCGTCTTCCAGCACGGCCAGGGTCCAGAAGATGCCGAGGCTCTGCGCCCGGGTCATGGCCTCGTCGAGATTGGCGCAGGCGCAGGCGGTGACCTTGATTTCCGCGCCCGGCGCCGCCAGGGCCGACTTCAGATGGTGAAGCTGGTCCGCCGGCAACAGCCAATGGATCTCCTTGGTCCGCAGGTGCGCATCAGCGCAGATGGCGTCCACCGCCCCCTTCGCCCAGCCGTAGACCAGCATAACCGAAACGCCGCTGTTCGCAGCCTCGCGGAAGGACTCGGCGACCTCGAACAAATGCCGCTCAGGGCCGGCCACCGGCAGGTCCGCACCGATCGCCTCGGCGTCTTCGGTGCGCCACCATTTCCAGGGCACGGGCACGGTGCTGATCGCAGCCTCCGAGGAATTCGCGGAGTTGAAATCGGTCTGGGACGAGCTGTTTTCCATGGCGACAACACAACACCCCCTGACCACAAGGTCAAGGGGTGTCCGAGCCGGATTGTCGGCGGCCAAGCCGAAAAACCGAAGAAGGACTCAACCGATGAGCTCGAGCACGTTCTGGGGCAGCTGATTCGCCTGGGCGAGCATCGCGGTGGCCGACTGGACGAGGATCTGGTTGCGGGTGAAGTTTGCGGATTCCGCAGCAAAGTCGACGTTACGCACAATTGATTCCGCGGCGCTCAGGTTCTCGTAGCTGGTGCGCAGCGAATTCAGGGTGGTTTCCAGGCTGTTCGACTGGATCGC
>CAMCMZ010000108.1 GCA_945876185.1 Candidatus Kuenenia stuttgartensis
ACCTTCGGCATCGCCGGCGCGGTCGGCGCGGAAAGCGGCTTGGCTTTCCTTGGCCTGGGCGATCTCAGCGCCGCGACCTGGGGTGGACTGCTCAACCAGGGCCGCAACAACATCACCTGCGCCTGGCTGATCTACTTCCCCGGCCTGGGGATCTTCGTGCTCGTCGCCCTGCTCAATCTCATCGGCAATGGCCTGAGGGAGGCTTTCGATGTCCGTGCCAGCTGACCCGGCTGCCGCCACCCCAGCGCAGCCGTTTATCCAGACGCAGCTCTTTAGCCCGGCGCAGCCGCTGCTCACCTTCGACCGTCTCCAGGTCCAGTTCCGCCTGCGCGAGCGCACGGTCGACGCGGTGAAGGGCCTGTCGTTCACCATCAACGCCGGTGAGGTCGTCGCCCTGGTCGGCGAGTCCGGTTCCGGCAAGAGCGTCTCGGCGATGTCGGTGCTGCGCCTGCTGCAGGAACCGCCGGCGTCGTACCCAGGCGGCCGGATACTGTGGCGTGGCGGCGCAACGCCGCCGGGGCACAGCGGCGTTGCGCCGCCGGGGCACAGCGGCGGCGTTGCGCCGGAGGACATCCTGACCATGGACCGTACCCGCTTGCGTCGGCTGCGCGGCGGCGAGGTCGGCATGATCTTCCAGGAGCCGATGACCGCGCTCAACCCGACCATGACCGTGGGCGCGCAGGTCGACGAGGCGTTGGTGCTGCACACCACGCTGGATGCGACGCAGCGGCGCGCGCGGGTGATCGAACTCTTCGCCCAGGTCGGCATGCCCCAGCCCGACACGCGCTACGGCCAGTATCCGCACGAGCTGTCTGGCGGCCTGCGCCAGCGGGTGTGCATCAGCATGGCGCTGGCATGCAAGCCGCGCCTGCTCATCGCGGATGAGCCCACCACCGCCCTCGATGTCACCATCCAGGCCCAGATCCTGGATCTGCTGAAACGCCTCCAGCGCGAAACGCGGATGGCGGTGCTGTTCATCACTCATGATCTTGGCGTGGTGCGCGAACTCGCCGACCGGGTGGTGCTCATGCGCGCCGGCGAAGCCGTCGAGGCCGGTCCGGTGGCCGAGATATTCTCCAACCCGCAGCACGCCTACACCAAGGGTCTGCTCGCCTGTCGCCCGCGTTTCGGCAGCCGGGGTACCAGATTGCCGACGGTCGAGGATTTTCTCAAGAATACCGAGGCGATCGGATCACCACGCTGATCAACGTGCGGCCGTGGCGCAGGCGCGATCCCAGGTCTGGCGCAGGTCAAGGGTGGTGATCCACCGGTCGAGATAGCTGCGATCCAGGACCAGAGCCTGCTGTTCGATGACTCCAGCGACATCGCTGATCTGGCGTTCGGAAACGCCTCCGCCCAGGCGATGCCAGAGCAGTTTGCTCAGGATCACGTCCTCCGGGGAGGCGAACCAAAGCCGGATTCCATCAATGACTTCGCTACGTCGTCGCCCCAGTGCTTCGTGGTCCATGGGCATGGAATCGGGCCCGTACAGATCAACCTTCACCTGGGTGTCCTGGTGGATCACGTTGCAGGGGCGCCCTGAGGCGATTGCCCGGATGATCATCTGGGGATCCGCATACCAGGCATGGCCCAGGTCCCTGACCAGCCGGGGCACCATCGCTGGAGACAGCGCGGCGACGATGTCGATGTCGTAGGTCGAGCGCGGCCGCCCCCAGCGGCTGCTGGCAACCGAACCGCCGATGAACCATTTCGCCTGGGCGGTATCGAGTGCCGAACCGATCACGCCTGCCACCGCCACCACTTCGTCAGGCATGCTCTCGTTTCCGCTCTTTCAGCCACGCCGCGTACCGATCTGCCAGTTCTTTTCCATGCACCAGGGCGATCCAGCCGACCGCGAGTTGATCTGCGTCCCAGTCGGGATTGCGTTCGCGCAGGCCCTGCATGGCCAGCCGTTTCATTGCGGCCGACATGGCCAGGGCTTGGCGCAGACGGCCGTCCGGCCCCAGGCGACGTAGCCCGTCCGCGACCCGGGATCGGATCGCCGCCTCGGCTTCCTCTGAGGCCAAGTAGGCATTCATGGTGCAGGGCAAGCTAGCCTGGTATCCGGGTCATGCCATCCGGGCATGTCCCAGGCAGCGCCTTTCCCGGCTTGATCCCGGTGAGCCCATCCGACCCTCGCTGTCATGCCCGATCCGCTCACCGACCTCATCGCCAACAACCGCCGCTGGGTCGCCGGGGTCAATGCGAGCGATCCCACTTTCTTCCAAAAGCTGGCGCAGCAGCAGCGGCCGCAATACATGTGGATCGGCTGCTGCGACAGCCGGGTGCCGGCGAACGAGATCATCGGCCTGTTGCCGGGTCAGGTGTTCGTCCACCGCAACGTCGGCAACGTGGTCCAGGCCAATGATCTCAACTGCATGTCGGCGGTGCAGTACGCGGTCGAGGTACTCGGCATCCCGCACCTCATCGTCTGCGGCCACTACAACTGCGGCGCGGTGAACGCGTCGCTGGATGATCTCGCGCACGGCCTGATCGACTACTGGATCTGGCCGATCAAAGAGATCCAGCGGCGCAATCCCTGGGTGATGAAACTGCCCCGCGAGCGCATCGGCAACGCGATGGGCGAACTCAACGTGTTGGAACAGGTCGCCAACCTCGCCGAGTGCAAGGTGCTGCGCCGCGCCTGGAGCGAGAACCGCGCTGTCGATCTGACCGGCTGGATCTACGACGTCGGCGATGGCCGCCTGCGCACGCTGCTGGTCCGGCTCGATCGCGACAGCGATGTGCGCGCCCTGGTGGCCAAGGCCGGCGAGGAGATCCACGCGCGGCTTGGCGCCTGATCCGCTCTATGGCGCGGTCTTTCGTGGCGCTGGGGCCGGCGGCGTCCGAGGCGCGTTCTCGCGTTCCTGGTCCCGTATCCGGCGTTCGATTTTCTGTCGCTGCGAATCGGCGCATTCCATCAAAAGTGGAGCGGCAGGATGATCATGGCGATGATGATGCCGAGGCGGAACCAGCGGCCGCGATCCTCACGATCCATGTTTGCCTCCTAGGAAAAGATGGCGTTGGCCCAAACGCAGAAACTTCCCCAACGATCTGAAATACTTGCCCAGATGAAAACGCTGAGACCTGAGAAATACGTTCCCAGGACACCAAGTCCTAAAATAGTTTGCCAGAGCGCGTGGCTCTGCAGTGCGATAGTCACGCCTGCCAGGATTCCCAGCAGGCCGAATAGGAGATGGAACCACCAAGCCAACCTGGCATTCTTGTAGATCATTCGTCCGACAGGACGAACTAAAATGGAGGCAAGTATCTGATCCATCCCTGACCTACGCCTTCAGCTCGGTCGGGTTGGTGTAGATGTCGTCGCTTTCTTCCCAGGTCACGTTGTTTTCCTTGAGCAGCACCATCCAGTCGTCCCAGGTCTTGAGGATCTCGCGCGGGGCGGTGCCTTTCTGGGGCGAGAGGAATCCCAGGTCTTCAAGGATCTCGACGAAGGTGGTGGCGCGGTTGTAGCCGACATTGCACTTGCGGCGGAAGAAGTCGGCACCGGTGCGGTTGTAGCGGTACATCGCCTGCACCGCGCCGTGGAATTCGCGGTCGGCGACCCATTCGCCGCCGGGGCCATCGCCGCTGCCGCCGCCAGCCTGGGCGACCGCGCCGACTTTCAGCACGTTGTCGTTGTAGGTCGGGCGATCCTGGCCCTTGGCGTGCTCGACGATGGCGCTGATCTCGCTGTCTTTCAGCCACACGCCCTGGCCGCGCACCGGCATCGAGGTGCCGGGTTGCAAAAAGAGCAGGTCGCCCTTGCCGAGCAGGTTCTCGGCCCCGCTGGTGTCGAGCACCACGCGTGAGTTCGACTTGTCGACGACGCGGAAGCAGATGCGGCTGGGCAGGTTCGACTTGATCAGGCCGGTGACCACGTCGGCGCTCGGGCGCTGGGTGGTCAGGATCACGTGGATGCCGCAGGCGCGCGACTTGGCGGCGAGGCGGACGATCGACTTCTCGACCTCTTTGTTGACCATCATCAGATCCGCGTATTCGTCGACCAGGATCACGATGTAGGGCATGAACGCCGACGGGTGCGACAGGTCCTCCAGCTTGATCTCTTTCTTCGCCAGGCGGAAGCGCAGTTCGGTGTCGCCGAGTGCATTGAAGCTGGCGATGTCGCGCACCCCGGCGGCCTTCAGCGCCTCATAGCGCTCGTCCATGGTGGCGCAGGCCCATTCCAGCGCGGCGTGGGCCTTGGTCATGTCGGTGATCGGCGGGGTGAGCAGGTGCGGGATGTCCTCATAGCCCGCGAGTTCGACCATCTTCGGGTCGACCATGATGAATTTGACCTCTTGCGGCGTGCGGAAGAGCAGGATCGAGCAGATCATCGCGTTCATGCACACCGACTTGCCCATGCCGGTGGCGCCGGCCACCAGCAGGTGCGGCATCTTGGCGAGGTCGGCCACCATCGGTTTGCCGATCACGTCACGCCCGAGCACAACCGGCAGCATCATCTTGGCCGGGTCGATCTCTTCGACGAGTTCGCGCATCACCACCGCCGCCTTGACCCGGTTCGGCACCTCGATGCCGATGGTGGTCTTGTTCGGCAGCGGGGCGACGATGCGGATGCCTTCGGTGCCGAGCTTCAGGCTGAGGTCTTTCTCGAAGCCCTCAACCTTGTTCACGCGCAGGCCCTGGTCGATGAGTTTGATCTCGTACTGGGTCACCACCGGGCCACGGGTCGAATTGACCACCTTCACCGCGATGTCGAAGTGCGAGAAGACCTCCTCGATCGAGGAACTGATGTGGGCCTTCTCGCTTTCGTGCTCGGCCTCGCGTTTTTCCGGGGTGCGGTCGAGCAGATCGAAACCGGGCAGCACATAGCCGGCGTGCTCGCCATCGGCGACGCCGCGTGTGCCCTGCCTGCGGGTGGCCGGCTGGGCCTTGGCGCTGCCGGCATTCGGCGTGAGTGCGGCTGGGGTTGCGGCCAGGGCGGTGGATGCCGGTGCCGCAGCGGCCGGCGCCGCAGCGGTCTGAGCCGAATGGATCGGCGCTGGGTCAGGTTGGTGTGCGGTGGGGGCGGGTTCCCCCGCTGGGTCGGTCGTGGCGGCAGGTTGGACTGCGCCCGGTTCGGCAGCCGCAGACCCGGCTGCCGCGTCGGGGATTTCGCCGGGTTTTTCCAGAGCTTTGCGATGCAGACGGATGCGTTCCACCAACAGCATGGCGTCCTCGGGCAGGCCGGGCTGCTCGCCCGAGATGCGCTTGGCGATCTCGTTGATCGAGGTGGTGTTGCGGCGCGCCTGCGGCGGGCGCAGGGGCGGGACGAACGGTTCGCTGCTGATCGGCATGGCGGTGTCGCTCTCGGGCTGTTCGCGCCAGGAGCGGATCGCCGACGACAGCCGGCGGACATAGCGCGCCAGTCCCAGCAGCATCATCCAGATGCCCCCCACCGCCACCGCCGCCAGGGCGACGGCGGCACCGGCGATGCCCAGCCACTGGACCAGGCAGCCCGCATCCGGGCGGCCCGCCGCCGCGGGACCGCAAAGGAAATAGCCGACCGCGCCGCCCAGGCCGCCCAGATCGACGTGATTCCAATGCCCCAGGATGAGGTTGGTCGGCCCGACCGGCAGCAGGTGGACGAGTCCGGCGACCGCCGGGACGAGCAGGATGGCTCCGGTCAGCCGGCGCGGCAGATGCGTGAGATCGTAGCGACGCCAGACCGCGACCGCGTAGCCGAACACGATCGCGGGCACCAGGAAGGCGGCCAGGCCCCAGGCCAGCAGCAACCCGTGCGCGATGCCAGCCCCGGCGAAGCCCATCAGATTCGATCCGGCCGGCCGCGCGCCAGCGATCTGATCCGAGGAATAGCCGAGGCAGGCGAAAAAAAGGAATCCTGCCACGAGGCCAAGGAAGAGCGCGACCACCGCACGTACCGGACCGTTCATAGGCCGGGCATGCTAGGCGGACAAGGGAGGAACCAAGGGGAGCTTCCGCTCAGATCCGGCAGTCGTGCGATTGCCATCACGGGGCCGACGAAGGTAGGCTGGCGTGCAACGCCTTGCCGGGGAACAGTCATTGCCTTGCTCCCTGTTGGTCGGTCTCGTCAAGTGGAGTAGTCCTCCTGACTAAGTCGCCGCCCAATCCGCACACAACAACGTCGCCTGAGCCAGCACCTGCTGCACGGCTGCGTCCTGAAGATCCGGCGGATACCCGTACTTGTTCAGGATCCGCCGCACCATCACCCGGATCTTGGCCTGGGCGCTCTGGCGCAGGGTCCAGTCGATGGTGACGCTTTTGCGGACCTGGGTGACCAGTTCGGTGGCGATCACGCGCAGCTTGGCGTCTCCCATGGCCTGGATGGCGCTCTCGTTGGTGGCCAGGGCGTCGTAGAAGGCGATTTCGTCGTCATTCAGTCCAAGGGCCTCGCCGCGCTTGGTGGCGGCGTTCATGGTCTTGGCCAAGGTGATCAGTTCGTCGATGACTTCCTGGGTGGCGATGGCGCGGTTGTGATAGGCATTCAGCGTCGCTTTCAATTTCTCGCTGAATGCCTGGGATTGGGTCAGGTTGCGTTTGGCGCGCGTCTTCAATTCGTCCTTGAGCAGTTTTTCCAGCAGTTCAGCGGCAACATGCTGGTGCTTCAGGCCGCGCACCTCGGCCAGGAATTGATCCGACAGGATGCTGATGTCGGGTCGGGGCAGGCCGGCGGCGGTGAATACGTCGATCACCTGGCCATCGGTGATGATGGCCTTCGACACCAACTGACGCACGGCGGCGTCAAGCTGGTCCGGGGTTTTGGTCGAGGTTCCAGCCTGCTTGACCAGGGCGGCCTTGATCGCCTGGAAGAACGCCACGTCGTCGCGCAGTTCGGTGGCCTCATCGCTGGCGGCGCACAGGGCGAAGGCCTGGGACAGGGCGGTTACCACTTGGGTGAAGCGGTCTTTACCGTCTTGTTGCTGCAAGACGTGGTCCTGACCGGCGGGGATCAGGGCCAGGCGCTGCGCCGGCGTGCCGGTGGTCCAGGCCTGCCAGGACAAGCCGTGCAGCATATCGCAGGCGATGCCGTGCTTTTCCATCAAGACGGCGATGGCCTGCCCGGTGTCATAGGTTGGATTGCCGGTGCCGCCGCTCTCGGTGTAGGTGGCCAGGGCCTTCTTGAGCTGGTCGGCGATCCCCAGGTAGCAATGGCATTGAGTTAAGCTGTTCCGGTGTGATACACCTGTAATTTACCAGGGTATTATGCTTGCTTAGGCGACCAAAAAAATTTTTCGGGCCTCATGGCCCTTTCCAATCATCCGCCTCGCGCAGAGAGCTTCTCTGCCTTCCTCC
>CAMCMZ010000109.1 GCA_945876185.1 Candidatus Kuenenia stuttgartensis
GGAGGAAGGCAGAGAAGCTCTCTGCGCGAGGCGGATGATTGGAAAGGGCCATGAGGCCCGAAAAATTTTTTTGGTCGCCTAAGCAAGCATAATACCCTGGTAAATTACAGGTGTATCACACCGGAACAGCTTAACTCAATGCCATTGCCGTCCTGGGTGATCTTGACCGGTTCAATCACGTGTTGGATGCGCGATCGCGGGGTGACTTGGGCGTACAAATGGAAAGCCCGCTTCACCTCGCTGGCAGCGATCCAGGCACCATCGTCGAATCCCGCCTTCAACCAACCGAGGGGTTCCTTGCGGGCATCGAAGCGCTCGGCGGACCGGTTGTTCTTGCCGCCAGCACTTCCGAACAGGACCGGTTTTTCCTCATCATACGGGGTGGCGGCGAGAGTCTTCCAGGTTGGATCGGTGACCACCGTCATCTTCGATCCGTCGCTGAAGACCAGGCGCAATTCTGCGATGAAGGCCGGTGCGGCGTTGACCCCGGAATCTCCCCAGGTGCCCATCCAGTGGCAACGCGCTGCCAGGCAATGGTTGCCGGCAGCCAATTGGTCGGTCAGGTCATAGACGTTGTACTGGCCATACAGAAAAGGATTACTGCGGGCCGGGCCATAGCCCAGTTCAGTACCATCCAGATGCAGTTGATAGACGTTGTGCGCCGAAGCGAACAGTTTGGCGGAGCGGAGTTTCAGCCCTTTTGGGAGGGTAAACTCCTTGCGGAAATAGGCATAATCATTGATACCTTTGGGCGGTATATTCTTAGACCCCGACCGGATGAATTCGGTGCCGTCCCAGATGAATTTCGCGGTCCAGGCCGCTTCACCGGTCATGCCGATACCGGTGTCGAAACGGGCCGGTTCACTGTAGGGGCTGGCCTTGCCATCCTTGTCCCAGGTGCGGACCTTCCACCAGGATCGTTGATCGGGCTTGAGCTCCTGCCCCGCATACTGCACTGCCGTCGACGGGGCGGCTGTGACTCGACCGCTATCCCAGCGCTCACCCCGATCGGTGGAAAGGGCGGTGGGGTCAGAGGCGACCAGGATCTGGTAGGCCGTCTGGCGTTCGCCCCGGTCGCGATCCTGCACCTGCCAGGACAACCGCGGTTTCATCTGATCGATCGCCAGGGGATCGACCTGAAACTCGGTGAGCAGCCCGATCGGCGGGCCAGGGGGGGTGGAGATCGGGTCTGCCTCGGCCGCGAATCCGGCACAGGCGAACAGGCAAACCAGGGCAACGGATGGCTCGCGCAGGCGACGTGGTGATTGGAATAGGGCGGGATTCATGGTGATTGCGATTCCTGGAGACGGGAAAAGTGGATCGGAACAAGTTCATCGCGCTGGCGAAGTGGGGACCCCAATAAGTTCGGCAATCGCCTTGGCCCACAAGTTCCCGGCCCGCCGTTGGCCAAGACCGGTGAAGTGCTGCTTCGATCCGGCACCGCCCCGGTTCTCGCCGGTCAGGGTGTCGGTGTCGGGTCCGGGTCTAAAGCCAGGGGTGTTCCACAGGCGATCGATCGCCGCCCGAATCACGGCTTCCTGCTGGGGATTCTTGTAAACAGTCGGGTGGATGGTCGATTTCGCCAGCAGCCACGCAGGCTCGAACGCCCACTCCTTGGCCACCCCCGTGCGGATGGCGACCAGGTTGCTGACATACGTTTCAGTGGTCGTGCGGGCGATGACATCGGATTCGCCCTGTTGCCACAGGACTGCCCGGAAAGAACCCAACGATTTCCCGGCGCGGACGAGATTGCGGTACAATTCCTGACCGGGCAGCCAGCTTACCGAGGCGGTGGCGGCGCGGGCGACATTGACGAATCCGACCGGTACCCGGGTGGTCTTCGCCAACGCATCCCCGCAGGCCGGCCAGATGCTGCCATTGGCGTAATTCGATGAGAGATTCGGCTGAGGGTCGTTGGCCACGGCCCAGGTTCCAGTCTTGAGGTCGAGGGCGGTCACCCGGCCCTGGGGTTCCTCGACCTTCAACTGTTCATCGTTGCAGTTCTCGGCATAGGATTGGCCGGCGACCAGGAAGACTTCGCCGACTCCGATCGGTTCGACTTTGCCGGCCAGGGTGGCGTTGCCCGACCGGCGGAGTTCCAAGCGGTACCAGCCGCCGGCGGGAATGGTGATCAGGGCAGAGGTCGCACCGGCCATCGTTGTCACTGATACCCCGGTCCAGTCGGTGCCTTTCCCGAAGGCCGCGGTCAACGCGACGACCCGCCATTCAAACGACCCGGCCTGGTCCAGCACCAGGCGGGTGGCAGCAAAACCGGTTCGTTGTCCTTTGGCATCGGCCTTGCCCACCGAATCAGGCTGACGCTGGATCACCTGATGCGCCACGGGCGCCAGGATTGCCACCTTTTCTGCAGTTCCGCTGCTCGGTGCCTGGGCGGCGGACATCATTCCCGCCAGGCAGAGCAGAAAGATCACGACTGGTGCAAAGAGTGGGCGCATGGTTATCCGGGTTGGGGGAGTTTGTTCCGGCTGGTGGTCATGCTGCTCGTCGGCCGTGGTGTGGTACCAGCGTAGGCTCTGCCAAGGTGATCACCCCGATGGTAGCCATACGCCTGGTATTCTACACTATCCCCACGTATTTCTCACCAGGGGCCTATTCCAACGTGATGACTTGCATCCATCGACGGTATCCACCTTGGTCACCGACGAGGGCCACGTCGTCAGGCTTGCGCCCCGTTCCAGCGTTCACCCTTGATCCGCACCGCGAGCTGCCGCATCGCCTGCGCGGCGGGGCCGTTGGAATCGCCGCCGGCGAAGGGGCGGCGGCTGCGCACGGCGTCGGTGACGGCGCGGTCGCGTGGGATCTGGCCGATCAGCGACAGATCCCGCTTGAGGTACGCCTTGGCGACCTTGCGCAGGCGGTTGAAGACCTCGACGCCTTCAGCGTGACTGCCGGACTGGTTGACCACCACCCGCAGGTCGTGGCCGGGATCCTTGCTTTCTAGCACCTTGATCTGGGCGTAGGCATCCGTCATCGAAGTCGGGTCCGGGGTCAGCACGACCAGCACCGCGCGGGCGGCGCGCAGCGCGGCCATCACCGTGCCGCCGATGCCGGCGGCGGTGTCGAGGATGCAAAGATCGTAGCCGGCGCTCAGGCGCTGGATGTGCGAGAACAGTTTCAGGTGCTGGTTTTCCGTCAACGCGGTGAGGTCCTCGCGGCCGCTTGCCGCCGGCACCAGATCGACCCCGGAAGGAGTCTTGCAGATGACGGATCCGGGATCAGCGCCGTGGATGATGACATCGTGCAGGCTTTTCGCCGGATCCACGCCGAGCAGCACGTCGGCGTTGGCAAGGCCGAGGTCGAGATCGACCAGCAGCACGCGCAGGCCGTGCTTGACGCAGGCCACCGCCAGGTTCACCGCGACGCAGGTCTTGCCGACGCCGCCCTTGCCGCCGGTCACCGCGAGAGCGGCGAGTTTCGGCATGGTGGTCGGTATCCCGGCGGCGGTGCGCAGGCCGGCGAGCTGGTCGTCCATGGCTCAGGCCACTGAAGCCGCAAATGGCACCGCAAACGGGGAGGCGACCGGGCTGCCGGCAACGACGCGGGCGGCGATGGCCTGGGCCGAGGCGGGCTGGATGTCGGCGGGGACCTCCTGCCCGGTGGTGATCCAGCGCACCGGCAGGCGGTGCCGGCGCAGGCAGCCGTACAGCCGGCCAGCGGCGGCGCATTCGTCGAACTTGGTCAGCACGGCGTGCTCGATTGGCAGCAGACTGAAGCGCTCGACCACGGCCGAGAACTCGGCCCGGCCGGCGTTGGCCCCGAGCGCGAGGCAGACCTGGATGCCGGCGGCGGCGCGGCAGAAACCCTTGAGTTCGTGCACCCGCACGGCATCGGCCGGGCTGCGCCCGGCGGTGTCGATGAGGACATGGTCGACGCGTTCGAGGCGGCGCAGTTCCTCCGCGAAGTGCGCCGGCGTGCTCGCCACCGCAAAAGGGATATCGAGCAGATCCGCATACGCCTTGAGCTGGTCCTGCGCTCCGACGCGGTAGGTGTCGATGGTCAGCAGCGCGACGGAACGCTTGCGTTTCAACACCAGGTCGCCCGCCAGTTTGGCGATCGTCGTCGTCTTGCCGACCCCGGTCGGCCCGACCAGCATCAGGCGGCGGCAGCCGTCCCAGTCCATTGCGGCGCATCCGGGCAAAGCCTTGGTCAGCACGGCGGCGCAGAACTCGCTCCGGCGCTCTGGCGGCAGGCGTTCACCGGCGGCGGCGCAGGCGGCATCGAGTTCAGCCGTGAGTTCGCCCGGAAGTTCGGATTCTTCCAGGATTCCGGCGAGTTCCTCGCCGAGGTGGTCGACCGGGGTGCGGTTGCCGGCGGCGAGGCGCGCGAGTTGGCGGCGGATCGCCGCGAGTTCGTCATCGAGTCCGGCGTTCGATGCTTCGCTGCGCACGAGTCCGGCGGCCTGGCCGGTCGTAGTTGATGCGGACGCGCTGGCGGCGGGCTTGTTCCTGGTTCCGTCGAGCGCTTCCAGCCGGCGGAAGGTGTCGGCCACCGGTGTAACGTCCTCCGGTTCGTCATCGCTGGCCGCGACCACCTCGAACCCGGTGCGCCGGCCGAAGAGGCCGGATTCCTGTAAGGGTCTGGTCTCGATGATCAGCGCGCGCGGCCCAAGCCCGGCGCGGACTTTCTCCAGCGCCTCGGGCACGGTGCGGCCGGTGAAGCTTTTGACGATCATGGCAGCGCCTCCCAAGGTCTGGTGCTCAACCTGCGTTCACAGCCAATCATTGATTTTTCCCGAGTTCGATGGTGCCGACGACTTCCACCGGCGTGCCGGCGCCGAGTTCGGTGTACGACAGGACGGCAAGGTCGGGATGGAACCGGCTGGTGATCTGGCGCAGGCTGCGGCGCAGGCTGCCGGTGGTCAGCAGCACCGGATCGTGACCCTGGGCGCTGGCCTCTTGGATCGCGCGGCCGAGGCGTTCGATCAGGGCGCTAGCCTCGCCGGGAGCGATGCCCAGGCCGCCGCCCTGCTGCGCCGAAGCGATGGCCGAGGACAACCGCTGTTCGGTGACCGGTTCAAGGATGATCGCCATCAGTTGGCCGCGCGCGTTCAGGTGCGGCGCCACCACCGAACGGCCGATGCGGGCGCGGGCTTGTTCGGCCAGGGCGGCGGGATCCAGACTCGGCGCGTCGGCGATGGTCTCGAGGATCTTTTCCAGGTTGGTGATCGGCACCCGCTCATCGAGCAGGAACGTGAGCACCTTCTGGACCACGCCCAGCTTGGCGTTGGTCTCGATGTCCTTGACCAGCGCCGGCGAATCCTTTTTTAAGCCGGTGAGCATGGTCTGGATGTCCTCGCGGTTGATCACCGCCGGGGCGTTGGCGCGCAGGACCTGGGTCAGATGCGTGATGAACACGGAGGCCGGGTCGGTGACGGTGTAGCCGGCGGCTTCGGCTTCCGAGCGTCGAGACGTTTCAATCCAGACCGCGTCGAGACCGAAGGCGGGCTCCTTGGTCGCGAGGCCCTGCACCGGCATCGACACGCCGCCGCCATCGATCGCGAGCAGGCGGTCGGAATGCAGTTCGCCCTGGGCGACCGGCTGGCCGTGCAGCAGCATGCGGTAGCTGCCAGGCGGCAGCTGGATGTTGTCCTTGATCCGGATCGGCGGGACAATCATCCCGGATTCGCGCGCCAATTGCTTGCGCAAGGCGGTGATGCGGTCGAGCAGGGTGCCGCCGCGCGCGACATCGACGAGCGGGATCAGGCGGTAGCCGATCTCGACCCCGATGCGGTCGGCGGTGATGAGATCCTCAACTTTTTCCTCAACCTTGGGCGCGGCGTCGACATCAGCCTTCACCTTGGCGGCGATGGTGTCGGCCTCGACGTTGCGCATCGCCCAGCCGAGGCTGAACAGCACCGCGGCCAGGAAGGCGAAGAAGATGATCGGCATCCCGGGCAGCAGGCCCATCGCCAAGACCAGGACCGATGACACCATGAGAGCGCGCGGTTTGAGGAAGAACTCGCGCGCCAATTCGTTGCCGACCGTCGTTTCGCTGCGCGTCTTGCTGACCAGCAGGCCGGAACCGATGGTGATCAGAAAGGATGGGATCTGGCTGACCAAGCCATCGCCGATAGCCAGGATGGTGAAGGTACGCATGGCAGACTCGGCCGACATGTTCATCATCGTCATGCCGATGACGAATCCGGCGATGACATTGATGAGGGTAATGATCAGGCCAGCGATGGCGTCACCCTTGACGAATTTCGAGGCACCGTCCATGGCGCCGTAGAACTCGGCCTCCTGCTCGATCTTTTTGCGGCGTTCGCGCGCGTCCTTCTCGCTGATCAATCCGGCGTTCAGGTCCGCGTCGATCGCCATCTGCTTGCCCGGCATCGCATCCAACGTGAACCGCGCCGCGACCTCTGAAATGCGCCCGGCGCCCTTGGTGACCACCATCAACTGGACGACGACCAGAATCGCGAAGATCACCACGCCAACCACGAAGTTGCCCCCGACGACGAATTGCCCAAAGGTTTCGATCACTTCGCCGCCACTGCCGGTGAGGAGAATCAGGCGAGTCGACGCCACATTCAGGCCCAGACGCATCATCGTGGTGACCAGGAGCAGACTGGGGAAGGCGTTCACCTCCAACGGTTCACGAGCGTAGATGCAGACCATCAGCACCAGCACCGACAGCGACAGGTTGCAGGCGAGCAGGAAGGACAGCAACGGCGCCGGCACCGGCAGCAACAGCACCGCGATGATGCCCAGGAAGCCGAAGGCGAACAGGAATTCGCTGCGCTTCGCCAGGGCGTCGAGCCGGCTGACCGTCTTCGTCGTCGCAACCGGTTTGGCCACAGCCATGCGTGCTCCTGCCCTGATGCGCCGTCTTCCGCGACGCGGCTTGTCGCTCCCTGCGACAGGCCGGCGGTGGAATCCGGGTCTGGGGACCAGTGGGGCGTCAGGCGTGCCGAATCCGACCCGAGCGAGAGTCCCTGTCCGGAATCGTCAGGGGAACGTCCTTGCACGTCCGGGCCAAGAGATGCTTGCGCGATAAAAAGTTTTGGAGTACCCCTTTGGCATTCCCCATTCCTACCGAGGAGGAACATGCGCAATGGCATTGAGTTAAGCTGTTCCGGTGTGATACACCTGTAGTTTACCAGGGTATTATGCTTGCTTAGGCGACCAAAAAAATTTTTCGGGCCTCATGGCCCTTTCCAATCATCCGCCTCGCGCAGAGAGCTTCTCTGCCTTCCTCCAC
>CAMCMZ010000110.1 GCA_945876185.1 Candidatus Kuenenia stuttgartensis
ATCCACGCTGGCGCGACCACGAAAGCCGACCCATGAAGCCAACGGGAAAGCCGGATGCGGGAAATCTGCAAGTCCGGTTTGAAGAGGGGGATGGCGACCGTCAGGACGGCGCCATCCCTACTCTACTGCCGGCATTCCATTTCGGAGCGTCCCTCGGTGCTGCACCTGATGGATTTCCGCACCTGCCTTCGCTCCGCCCAGGCCTTGTTGACGTCGGATGCACCAGTCGTGGAGCGGGTCAATATGGAACGCCTCGCTGTCGGTTTGGATCTGCCACCGCGTCTGCCGCCAGGCGCCGATGCCGCGACCAGACTTGCCACCTGGGACCATTGGTTGGAAGACCGCTTTAGGGATAAAATGGAGCGATGGCACTCTCTGAAGCAGCACGATCTGCTCACTTTGCCTGCGGATGAACGCGACGCCTATGTGAATTGGCAGACGAACAAGTCCATCGTATTCAGCGAAAAAGATATTCCCGCCCTGATGGCGCTGCTCGGGGACACCCGCCCCAGTCGCTCGATCGTTCGTTGGTATAACCCCATCAGCCTCACGGTCGGAGACAACGCTCTATTGGCCTTGGACCTTGTCTTCGGCTGCGATCCACGCTGGTTCGTCGGTTTTTCTTTCTCTAAATCCTGGAACGATGCGGCGCGCAGCTACGTGGCCACCGCCTTGCAGCAGTGGCACAAGCAACACCAGGGCAAACCAGTGCTGGAGGTTCTGCTTGCTGAGCTCCCAAAAGTGCCGCTGCATGTTGCCGTCGACCTGATCGACCGCAGGGCGCGTAGCGCGACCTGGAATTCGTCCGAGCAGGCTGCCTTGGTTGCTGCCGTTGTTGCCGGACTATCGCAGCGTCGACCGGAAAGCATCGATTTTAGAGACTTCTTCAATTTTATGACTATCGCAGGCGATCATGCTGGCCTAGCGGCCGTCGTCTCCTCCTGGCCCAAGGATCAGCATCTTCGACCCTTGGTGGCCGTCTGGCACGATCAGTATGGTCGACCGGTGCTCCTGGACGAGATCATCACTGAAGCGCTGGAAGCAAGGAATGTCGTTCCACCTGACGCTGTGCACAACCCTGGGACGATTATTTCCGATTCGCGCAAGTCAGCATTTCCAGAATATTTTCCGATGACCCCGGGGGTCGCCTTGAGGTTGGCCATCGAACGACCCAATCAAACTCGATTGAAAGCGATCCAGTCCAGTTTGGCCGAAAATCCCCAAACGGGACCATGCCGATTTTTGTTGGATGAACTCTTCGTGATGGAAAAAGTGCCAAGGCTTCTTCTGTTTTCAAATTTTCGTCTAAGACCCTATGATCACCCATGGCAAGATGACAACCGACGCTTGGATCAGCGTCAGCAGGCGATGGTGGTGGCGCTGGGCTCGATCCTGCTCACCGATGTCCGCCAGATCCCGGCGGGAATGCTGGCGAAACCCGAGACGATCATCCAGGTCGTCTTTACCGATGGCACGCAAACGCCGTTGCTGGTGGCCCGGCCTGGGCGTGGGACCAGACATGTGGGCGGGCCGATCCTGCCTGACTGGCGGATCTGCGATTTCGCCGCCGCCACCATTCTACCCTGGGTGGTTTTGCCAGCATTGAAACTGAGTGTCTTGGAATTCCCTCTGGAAGAAGACCTCGCCAAGAGGGACCAAGTCCTGGTCGAACTTCGACGTCGGATCGCCACGCCGGCGGCTGAACTGATTAAAGCGGCTGGTCTTCCGGAGTCGTTTCTTCCAACGCCACAGGCCAGTTCGAACGAAATCAAGGTGGACGACCACCCGCGTCCGTGAGATGACTCGTCTTGCCCGCCAGTTAATGTGGCCATCCTCCGCCCCGTGCTCCGCCTCGGCCTCACCATGCTCGTCGGCGATCGCGCCAAATTCTTGGGGATCCTGCTCGGCGTGTCGTTCGCGGCGCTGCTCATCACCTTGCAGGGGTCGATGTTCGCGGGGGTGATGTACCGCACGATCGGGTTGATCCGCGACACCGGCGCGGCCCAGATCTGGGTCATGGATCCCAAGGTGCAATTCATCGACGACCTCAAACCGCTCGCGGATGCGGATCTCGACCGGGTCAGGTCGGTGCCTGGCGTCGCCTGGGCGGTGCCGTTCTTCAAGGGCGTGCTGCGGGCGCGACTGAACGACGGGACGTACCAAAGCTGCACCGTGCTCGGCCTCGACGACACCTCACTGACCGGCGGGCCGCCGAAAATGGTCGCCGGCCGGTTGGAGGACCTGCGTCGCGCTGACGGCGTGATCGTCGATGCGCTGGGGGCGCGGACCAAACTGGCACGCACCCTGGCCGACGGCACCCGGTGGCCGCTCGCGATCGGCGATGAACTGGAACTGAGCGACCGTCGCGCCGTCGTGGTCGGCTTATGCGAGGTCAGCAAGGTGTTCGGCTCATTCCCCACTATCTACACCACCTACCGCCGGGCGACCGCGTTTGCTCCGCCCGAACGGCGGCAGATGTCGTTCGTCATCGCGCAGGCGGCTGGGGACACCGATCCCTTGGCGTTGTGCGCGAGCATCAGCAAGGCCACCGGGCTGCAGGCGCTGACCCAGGACGGCTTCGCCCGCGCCACCGTAGTTTACTTCCTGCGTAATACGCCGATCCCCATCAATATCGGCCTGGGCGTGATCCTGTCGTTCCTCATCGGTGCCGCGATCACCGGCCTAACCTTCCACCAATTCGTGCACGAGAACCTGCGCTACCTCGGCGCGCTCAAGGCGATGGGCGCGACCGACGCGATGCTCGCCCGGCTGACCATCGTCCAGGCGATGACGGTCGGCTTCATCGGCTACGGCTGCGGCACCGGCCTCGCTTGCCTGATCGGCTACCTGATGCGCAACACCGAGGCGCAGTTCCGCACTCCGTGGTACCTGCTGGTGTTTTGCGCCGTGGCGGTGGCGGTGATCTGCGGCCTCGCCGCCCTGGTCGGCCTGCGCAAGGTGGTGAAGCTCGAACCCGCGATCGTGTTCCGGAGCTGACGTGGGCGCTGACCCGGACAACAAGAACTTGGAAATGCCAGCCGCCGGCGTCGTGCATTGCCGTGGCGTGACCAAGGTCTTCGGCACCGGCGAATCCGTGGTGCAGGCCCTGCGCGGCATCGACCTCGACATCGCCGGCGGCGAACTGCGCATGCTGGTCGGGCCGTCAGGATGCGGCAAGACGACGCTCATTTCCGTCATCGCCGGCATCCTCGACCGCGATGGCGGCGAGTGCCGGGTGCTCGGTCAAGACCTCCAGGCGCTGCCGCCGAACGCTCGCACGCGGCTGCGCGGAAAGCGCATCGGCTTCGTCTTCCAGGCCTACAACCTCATCCCGACCCTAACCGTTGAGGAAAACACCGCCGTGCCGCTGCTCATCCAGGGCCTGCGCCGGCGCGAAGCCCTCGAACGCGCTGGAGCGATGCTCGATCGCGTCGGCCTGGGCGGCCGTCGCCAATCGCTGCCATCGCAATTGTCGGGCGGGCAGCAGCAGCGGGTCGCGATCGCGCGTGCGCTCGTGCATGAGCCGGATCTGGTAGTCTGCGACGAGCCCACCAGCGCACTCGACCACCGTACCGGCGACGCAGTGATGGCGCTCCTGCGCGAGGTCGCGGTCGGGCCAGGCCGGAGCCTGGTCGTGGTCACCCACGATGCACGCATCTTCCCGTATGCCGATGCGGTCTCGGTGATGGATGACGGGCGGATCGTCTCGTCCGGTCCGCCCCCTTCGGCCGCCGCGCTGCCCACTTCTACGCTGCCGACAGCTGCGTTTCCCACGGCCGCGCTGCCCGACCGCCTGCCATCGTTGCCCCAGGTCGCCACACCATGAACCGACTCTTGCTCCTGTCCGTCCTGGCCTGCGCCGGCATCGGTTTCACCGTATTCTGGGCGCGCAAGTCGGTCGAGGCCATGCCAGTCACCCCGCCGGTGGCTACGCCGCCAACAGCTCCGCCAGGGAAAGCGACCATCTCAGGCGCCGGTCTGGTCGAGGCCAAGAGCGAGAACCTCGCCATCGGCACCCACGTCGGCGGCATCGTCGCAACCGTGGCGGTGACCGTGGGCACCACGGTTGAACGCGGCGCGCTGCTGTTTTCCCTGGATGCCCGCAGCGCCGAGGCCGAGGTCGCGGTGCGTGCCGCTGACTTGGCTCGTTTGCAGGCCCAGCCCCGGCCGGAAGACCTACCGCCAGCCCAGGCGCGGGTAGCTGAACTGACCGCCGCCCACGCCGAGGCTCGCGACCAGATGGAGCGCGCCCTGGCGACCGGGGCCACCGGTGTCTTCAGCGCGGATGAGATCTCCCGGCGCCGGTTCACGGCCGAGGCGGCGAAAGCCCGGCTCGATGCGGCCCAGGCGGACCTTGCGCGGCTGCGGGCCGGCGCCTGGGCTGCGGACCTCGCCCAGGCAGAGGCCCGGCTCAGGCAGGCACGCACGGCGCTGGAACTCGCCAGCGTCCGCGCCCCGATCACCGGCACCGTGTTGGCGGTGAACGTCCGTCCCGGAGAATCCATCGCCGCCGCGCCGACCACCACCGGCAGCAGGCCGCTCATCCTGCTCGGCGACCTCAGCGCCCTGCACGTCCGCATCGACATCGACGAGAACGACGCCGGCCGCATCCGCGACGGCGCGGCGGCGATGTGCAGTCCGCGTGGAGAACCGGGACACAAGATCCGCCTCGCCTTCGTCCGCCGCGAACCCTGGGTCATCCCCAAACGGCAGTTGACCGGCGATGCCACCGAACGTGTCGACACCCGCGTCCTGCAACTGATCTACCGCGTTGACGATGCTGCTGCCCGCCTGATGGTCGGGCAGCAGGTGGATGCGTTCATCGAGCGTTAAAATTCATATAAGATGTCCCGAATGTCCCTACCTCGACCGCATCCGCGTCGACGGCCAGGCCGGCAAGGTGGCGTTCGTCTGCCGGGTCGACGGCATCGCCACCCTGGCGCGGAAGGCCGGTGCCGCATGAACGTGGTGGTCGAGCGCGATTTCTTCCTGGCCAACCACGGCAGGCCGCGCGGTGGCTACCGGTGGACGGTGAACGTCGGCACTGAACCGGCACCGTCGCTGCCGCCCGCCGGCCGCATCTCCAGGATCGCTAAACTCATGGCCCTCGCCATCCGCTGCGACCAGATGCTGCGCTCCGGTGCCGTCCCCGACGCCAGCGCCCTGGCCGAGATTGCCCGCGTCAGTCAGCCACGCATGACGCAGATTCTGAACCTGACGCTTCTGGCACCGGATATTCAGGAAAAACTGCTTTTTCTAGATCCAGTGAAGGAGGGGAAGCCGGAGGTGAGCGAGAAGGCGATGCGGCGGATTTGTGCGGAGGTGAGTTGGGTGCGGCAGCGGGAGATGGCGATCGTACTGATGTACCCAGCACAGCCTACCTGATCTGGTCTTGGGCTTGCAGCGGCTATCGCGTACTCCGGGACCAGCGCCCGGGAACCGCCGGCCCGGCCTGACTCGCTGGCGAGGGAATTCGCTTGGAAAGATCCCACCCGGCACCAGGGAAGAAGATGCTCGAGGTGTACGTCCAACAAAAGCGACGGAGGAATTGACCTGGCCGCTCCCATTTAATACAGATTCGTCCCCCAGCCCTGGCGCCTAATTCGTCCAGGAAAATAACGAGGAATCATCGCCATGATCGTGTTACGCATCCTTCTCGGGATCATCCTTGGAGGTGGCATCGCCTTTGGCTTCGGCTTCGGGCTGGCCACTGCCGTGGAACATCTCACCGCAGGATCGCCGCCGCCTGCCAGTTCTCCACCGCCGTCGAATTCCCGGAAATCAGGCGCACCTCCACCGGCACATCCAGCGCCAAGACCAGCGAAGGGAGCGACAAAATGAGCACCGCACTGATCGTTGGTCTCATCTGTGGTGGAGCCGGAGCTCTTTACGGTGCCATCGCCATGGGGGCGGGCATTTATGGTCTCAGATTTCTAAGCGTGCTTGGTTTTGTGCTCGATGTTAGCTGGAGCCTGATCAATTCCGTTGGCGGCCTGGTGTGGATGCTGGTCTGCGCGATTGCCGGTGCCGGATGGATTGATCCGAACGATGACAGCCAACGTTCAGGCACCGCCGTCTACCGGAACAACCCTCGCGGTGGGAATTATGACAAGACCACCATCGGACCGATCATCGCTGGCGGTTGGTGCAGCCATGAGGAGGTCCATGTTTGGCAGGCCCGGATCTTGGGTCCAGCCTACTTCATCACCTATGTCCTTGCCTGGCTGTTCAACCTGCTCTTCCGCCTGATCACCGGCAAATTGGCTTCCATCAGTGAAGAGGCGTATTACCGCATTCCGCTTGAGGATTGGGCCTATTGCGCCGGCACAACGTCGGGTGGCGCCATCAACTGGGGCATGTGGTTCCTATGGTTGTTCCTGACTGCGGTGTATGTCGGACTGATCGTCGCCATCGTGCTCGGCATCGCTCTCAAGTCTCTGGTCGTGGGCATTGTGGGGGCTGCTGGCTTGATCGTTTATAGCCTCATACGCGCGCTGGCGCCGCGTCCGAGCCATCATTAGCATTCAGCACGAATCACGGGGCTGCGGAACTGGCCAGGTCACTCCCACAGCAACGAGAGCTGCCGGCTTCCTTGAATGGTTCCCATCACGCGGTCAACGAGGTCCTGGGCTTCGGACACGTACCACGCACGGTCCACCAGAGCGAGGTCGACCAGCGCCGGGTCGTCGACCGGGATGGCGTGCTTGGCCACCGTGCTGTGGGTGCGCGCGTCCGTTTCCTGGACAATCGGTTGGCCGGTACTGCCGACCACCCAGCGGACGACCTCGCGCCGGACCGGCTGTCCACCCCACATCAGGCGGTGTGCTCGGCGCCAGAGCGCGAAGTCCGTGATGGTCGTGACCTCTGCGACCACCGCCGCGATGGCGCGGCCATGCACCAGGTGCTCCAGCAATGGCGTTAATTTAACGCGTAAGCCCATGTGATACAGTCGATTATGAATGTAGCTTTATTGGAAAATAGACCTTGACTTCAGCGGCGAAAAATCGGGTCGGGCCTCATGAGCCTCTCTCGACTTTCCCACGCGCTGAACGCCTGTCG
>CAMCMZ010000111.1 GCA_945876185.1 Candidatus Kuenenia stuttgartensis
CCTCGGTTTCGTGCCGATCCACGCTGGCGCGACCACGAAAGCCGACCCATGAAGCCAACGGGAAAGCCGGATGCGGGAAATCTGCAAGTCCGGTTTGAAGAGGGGGATGGCGACCGTCAGGACGGCGCCATCCCTACTCTACTGGCCATCCCACCTCGTCGGTTTACCCCTCGGTCACCTTGACCACCCAGGCGCGGGCCTGGTCGAGCGCCGTCGCGATGCCGGCGGGGTCGCGACCGGATCCCTGGGCGAGTTCCGGCCGGCCACCGCCCCGGCCGCCGACTACAGGCGCGACCGCGTTCAGCAGATCGCCGGCCTTGAGGCCGCGCGCGATCGCCGCCGGATCTGCGGCGGTGAGCAGATTCACCTTGCCGTCGATTTCCGACACCAGCAGCAGGATCAAGCCGGGGCGTTTCTGGCGTACCGCATCAGCAAGTTGGCCCAGCGCCTTGCCGTCCAGGCCATCGACGCGGCCGGCCAGGAACGGCACGCCGCTGATCTCGGCAATCTGCGCCACCAGCCCGGCCACGGCTTCGTTGGCGGCCTTGGCGGAGTGGGATTCACCGAGTTTCTTCAGGCGTTTGAGTTCGACCTGGAATTGTTCAACCCGCTCCAGCAGTTCGCCGCTCGCCATCACCAGGGTGGTGTTCAGCCGCAGCGCGAGGCGGTTGACTTCGTCGACGAGTTGGCCGACGCGTTCGGGCAGATCTTTGGCCGGGGCTTTGAACAGGCGCGACAGGTCGACGACCGCGTGCGGCTGGTGCGTCGCGTCCATGCCCAACTTCTTGGCGCAGGCGGCAGCGATCGCTGCTTCTTCGCGGTCGAGCTTCGCAGCAGCCGCGCCGGCGACGGCGGTGATGCGGCGGATACCGGCTGACGACGCCTCCTCTTTCAGGATGCGCAGGCTGCCGATGTCGCGGGAGTTGGCGACGTGGCAACCGCCGCAGAATTCAGTCGAAACGGCTTGGCCAGCGCCAGCGGCTGAAGCAGCGCCTGCGGCTGGGGCAGCGCCTGCGGCTGGGGCAAAGCGCACGACGCGCACGGTTTCACCATACTTTTCGCCGAACTGCGCCTTGGCACCGAGCGCTTTCGCCTCAGTGATCGGCAGTTCGCGGATGTCGGCCGGGTGGCCGGCGCGAATCTGCTCGTTCACCCAGGTTTCGATCGTGGCGAGCTGCGCCGCCTCGACGCCCTTGGTGTGGTTGAAGTCGAAGCGCAGTTCGTCGGGCGACACCTTCGATCCCTGCTGTTCGACGTGGTCGCCCAGCGTTCGGCAGAGCGCCGCGTGCAGCAGGTGGGTGGCGCTGTGGTGCGCGGTGGTGGCCGTGCGGCGCTCGCGGTCGACCTCGGCCGTGACCGGGCCCGGCGTCGCCACGCCCTTGACCACCTTGCCCTGGTGCACGACCAAACCGTCGTCCTTGAGGGTGTCGGTGACCGCGATCGCGAAACCGTCGCCGATCACCAGGCCCTGGTCGCCGACCTGGCCACCTGATTCGGCGTAAAACGGGGTCTGGGCCAGGGCGAAACGCACCAGCGTGCCGACGCCTGCGGCGGTGGTTTCCTGGCCGGCAGCTTCCAACAGCACGAGTTCGGTCTCGAGTTTCGTGTCCTGGTAGCCGGTGAACGGCGTCGCGCCCAGGCGCGGCTTGGCGTCCTGCAAGGCGCTGGCCTTGAAGACTGCCGCTATCTTGGAGGTCGACACGCGCTGATGTTCGGTGAAGCGCAGGCGGAAACGCGCATCGTCGAAGGTCAGCCCCTCGTTGCCGGCGAGTTCCGCGATGACTTCCTTGGGAAAACCGTGCGTGGTGACGAGTTCGAAGGCATCGTCGCCCGAGAACACCCCGGTGCCCTTCTGGCGCTCGAGCGCACGCTGGAACAGGTCGAGCCCCTTGCGCAGGGTGCGGCGGAACAGCTCTTCTTCGGCCTTCAGGGTCTGGCGCGCCAGGTCCTCGCGCTTGACGACTTCCGGATATGCCACGCCCATCGCTCCGACCACCGCCGGCACAATTTCATGCAGGCGGGCGGCTTCGACGCCGAGCTTGTCGATGTCGAGCGTCGCGCGGCGGATCAACCGCCGCACGATGTAGCCACGGTCGGTGTTGCCGGGCAGGGCGCCATCGGCGATGCAGAAACTGACCGCGCGCACATGGTCGGCCACGCGCCGGATCAGCACGTTGGCCTCAGCGGCGGCGGTCTTGTCGCCGAGCTTCGCCGTCGGGTCGTAGGCGCGGCCCGACACCGCGCAGACCTGCTTGATGATGGTCTGGAAGAGGTCGATGTCGAAATTGTTGTAGACGCCCTGCATCACCGCCGCGACGCGCTCCAGGCCCGAGCCCGTATCGATGTTGGTGCGCCCCAGATTTTCCAGGTTGGGCGAGCCGTCGGCGTGCGGCGCGCGCACGTTGAACTCGGGAAAGACCAGGTTCCAGATTTCAACGAAGCGCCCGGTCGAACTGGTCAGGTTGTCGTTCGGATCGTCGTTGATGCGGTGGTCCCAGAAGATTTCAGAACAGCATCCGCCGGGGCCTTCCGGGCCATCCTTCGGCGCGTTCGCGGGCCAGAAGTTGTCGTTGTCGCCCAGGCGGAAGATGCGCGACGTTGGGATGCCGATCTCCTTCGCCCAGACGTCATAGGCCGCGTCGTCGATGGTATGCACCGACACGGACAACCGATCCGGCGGCAGCCCCAGGGTGACGGTCAGGAATTCCCAGGCCCAGAAAATGGTTTCGCGCTTGAAGTAGTCGTTGAACGAGAAATTGCCGAGCATCTCGAAGAACGTGTGGTGCCGCGCGGTGCGGCCGACGTTCAGAATATCATTGGTGCGGATGCATTTCTGGACCGTCGTCGCACGGGTGAACGGATGCGTGCCGCGCCCCAGGAACATGTCCTTGAACTGGGCCATGCCGGCGACCGTGAACAACGTGGTCGGATCGTTTTCAGGCACCAGGCTGGCGCTGGCGTAGCGCACGCAGCCCTTGGCGGCGAAGAACGAGAGGTACGCCTCGCGGATCTCGGCGGTGGTGAACGGCTTGCTCATGAAAACCTCATCGGGTACGCGGAAAGACGGCCATCGGCGGGGCCGGGCAAGGTAGAGACGAGTCCACGTCCGGCAAGCGCGGGAGGGAATCCGGCCGCAGGGCGCCGCAAAAGTCGGCACCTGGGATCGCGGACGTCTCGTCCGCATGGAAAAAGTGCGTGCGCAGCACGCCGCCAACCGACTTTTAAGGTGCCCTGAATCCGGCCGCATGGCGCGACCCGTTGTTGCTTACACACCCATGATGTGTACATTATCAACCATGATCCGATCCCAAATCGTTCTTGATGCTCCGATTGCCGACCAGTTGCGAGCCCGGTCGGAACAGAGCCATGCGAGCATGTCCAGTATCGTCCGCGAGGCGCTGGTGGAATATTTCGTCCGCAATGAACCGGATCTCGGGTGGATCGGATCGTTGAAACCGATCGCCGGAAAGAGTCATGACCTGGACGATATCAGGGCCAGCGTCGAAGCCGGGAGAACGGCCGAGGTCGAGAGTTTTCGACTTTCCCCGCGCCGGTCCCCTTCCCGACCCAAGCGGGCGTCGTGATTGGCCTCGACACTTCAG
Organism: Candidatus Kuenenia stuttgartensis; assembly: GCA_945876185.1. GTDB lineage: Bacteria > Planctomycetota > UBA11346 > UBA11346 > UBA11346 > BJHQ01. The sequence goes on from CAMCMZ010000111.1 coordinate 3,603, forward strand.
TGCTGGTCCGATTGCTGATTGGCGAACCCATAGGACTCGCGGAAAAGGCGAAAACCCGGTTGGTCGAAGCCCACCGCCAGCGTCAACGCGTGGTGGTCAGCGACCTGGTGCTCGCCGAGGGCTTTCACGCCCTGAAATACCACTACGGCATCGAACCGGCTGCGATCCGTTCGTCCATGCTCCAGATGTTTACCAGTGGTCTGGTGCAACCCGAGGCCGGTTCGGGTGCCCTGGCGGTGCTGTCTGGTGACACGAGCGAATCCACGGTCGGCATCGGGCGGACACCTGGACGAGCATCGCAAAAAGCCGGATTCGTCGATCGCCTCATCTTATCCCGTAATCGGATCCAGCACCTCACCACGTGGACAGTGGACAAGGCCCAGGCCAAACTTGGGCATGCTGAGTATATTGGTTGAGGTGAGCGTTGACCGTGATGGGCGCACATCCTTGGTCCGCCGGTTTCCAAGCGGGAAGGAAAGTGAAGTAAAGACGCGAATCGAGGTGAATCAACCTGAGTTGGTCGGGCCCGATCGGCCCAGGCGTCGTTCTCAGCCGAGGGAGAATCACCCCAATTCCTTCCCCCGCCGCTGCGTCTCCTGCAGCGCCCGGCACCAGATCCCAGTGAAATCAACGATTTCCAGTCCCACCAACCAGGCTGCCTCAAAAGTCGGTTGGTGCCATCCTGCGGATGCTGCTTTTTCGGCCGGCGAGACGCCGGCGCTCCCGGGAAGGCCGACTTTTGAGGCACCCCGTCCCACCAACGCCGCTACCGCTTGCGTTCAGGGACCACCGGACTCCAGTCTTCCGATTTACGGCGACCGTTATTCGCCTACCAGCGCTAGCAGGTTCCTTCGAACCGGTTCAGCAAGTCGGAAACCATCGGCCGCGAGGTCATCGAACAGTTGTGCTGCTGATGGGATGAGACCGGCTTTCCTGGCCCGAATCACTGCGCCAGCCGTGCCGATGAACCGCAGCCCGAGTCGCTGTGCTGCTTTTCGCCCGGCAAGATCGTCAATGATCAACAGGTGTTGCGTCTTGGCCCGGGCGAGACTGAGGGCTGCCACTTCGCCCTGGTGCAGCGCGCCATCGGCAGCGATGTCGGGATCCATGCGGTCGGGCACGATGCTCACCCAGGACAAGATGCGCAGATTGATACCAACTATACCAACTATACCAAATACGTTAACCTCACCACGACCGACCTCGTTGGCGACGATTTCTGGAACCGTCACATCGCCAAATACCATCGGGAGGAGGTCGAGCCGACCTATGCGGTCGAGATGGATAAACGGGCTGGAATCCGCGATGACGACGGTCTCAGAGGTTGACAAGTTCGGCCTCCACCGACTCGTTCGTGTAGGTGCATGTCGACACCCCGGCCCGTGCCGCCAAAACATAAAATTCGGGCCGGGTTACGCCAAGCAGCGCGGTGGCCTCAGTCAATCCCAGGCGACCACTGGAAAAGGCTGCCAAAACCAGTTCGCGGAACTCAGCAACAGGCAGTTGCACGGCGGTAGGCCGACCGACGGAATCAATGAGATACTGAGGGTGGGCGGCGATCATGACTGGAGCCTATGCGGAAAATTGCGCTTGGAAATCGGCAGGTTGGCCGGAGGAAACCGGTCACCCCAATTCCTTTCCTCGGCGTTCCGCCGCCTGCAAGGCACGCGTCCAGATCCCGGTGAAATCGGCCTTTTCGAGTTCCGCCAGCGCCGCGGCCGTGGTGCCGCCAGGACTGGTCACCTGCTGCCGCAACCGCACCGCGTCGAAACCGGAGCGCAGCAGGTATTCCCACGATCCCGATCCCGTGCGCCCAACCAGCAGAACCGCCTCATCGCGGCTGAAGCCCAGCGCCATCGCCGCGTCGACCAGCGCCTCGGCAAAGCGGAAGAAATACGCCGGCCCGCTGCCCGACACGGCGGTGATCGCGTCCATGCGGCTTTCGTCGGTGACTTTCAGCACGGTGCCAGAGGGCGCGAACAGGGATTCGGCTGTGGCCAGGTCGGCTTCGGTGGCGGCAGACCCGCGACAGATCCCGACCATGCCCAGGCCGATCGCTAGCGGGGTGTTGGGCATCGCCCGCACCACCCGCGCCCCTGGCGGCAGCCAGCCTTCGAGTTTCCGCGTCGACGTCCCAGCCAGGATCGACACCAGGAGATGGTGTGGGCGCCAGCCCGCTGCCAGAGCAGGCACCACCTGGGCCGCCATCTGGGGCTTGATCGCCAGGACCACCAGGGACCCGATGGTCAGGGCGGCCAGGTTGTCGGTCGTCGTGACCGCACCATGAGCGATCACTGCGGCGTGCTTGGCCGAATCCGGCTCAGAGACGATGATTTTGGGGCGATTCGGCACGGCCGCCAGGCCGGCGACCATGGCCGAAGCCATATTGCCGCCGCCGATGAAGGCGATGGGGGGAAGGTTGGGCATGGGCGCAGTCTGGTCAGGAAATCGGACTCGCAAAGGCCGGTAGCAGCCCGAACCGCGGGGTGCCTCAAAAGTCGGCCTTCCTGGGAGCGCCGGCGTCTCGCCGGCCGAAAAAGCAGCATCCGCAGGATGCCCTGGGGATTGGCCATTTGCGTCGTCAAACTACAAAAACCAGCAAAAACGCTTGCGTCTGGGACCGCCGGTTTGCAACCGGCCGCTGACCGCGAGGCGAGCCGGCCAAGGCCGGAGAGATGGTGAATTGCTGGATAATTGTGGTCGGCCTTGGCCGGCTCGCCTGATCACCCCGTACGAATGG
>CAMCMZ010000112.1 GCA_945876185.1 Candidatus Kuenenia stuttgartensis
CGACCACGACGGCGATGTGGACATCGCCGCTCCAAGAGCGATGCGACAGGAGCGTCGATGTCCACATCGACGAGCTGTCCGACATCTTTTCATCGCGACTCATGGCGAGACCTCTGGCTTCGATTCATCCTTGCGGACGACCGCCATGAACCGGAGCAATGGGTATCGCCCGACCACGACGGCGATGTGGACATCGCCGCTCCAAGGGAGATGCGAAAGGAGCGTCGATGTCCACTTCGACGAGGCGTCCGCCATGCTTTCATCGCGACTCATGGTGAGGCCTCTGGCTTCGATTCATCTTTACGGACGACGGCCATCGCCGCGACGGCGACGACAAGCAGCAGCACCGCTGCAATCAGCGCCGGCACGGCGTAGGGCCCCAGAATGAGATCACCAAGGTTGTTCGCAGGCGCGGCGGCCAGGCCGGTGCCAGTGCCCGCAGGCACCGGTGGGCGCACGGTGGGCAGACCAGCGGTTGTGGCGGTCAACCAGGCCAGGCGACCCATCACCGCGAGTACGCCTGCGCCGACCAGCAGGCCAGCGATCTTGGCGCCGGTGCCGGGGCGTTGGCGCAGGCCGAGAATGTCGGACGAGAACATCACGCCGAAGATGGTCAGGACCAGGATGCCGCCGACGTAGACGACGAGTTGGATCGCGGCGAGGTATTCCGCTTCCAAGAACAGGTACAGCGCGGCGACGCCGATCAGGCAGGCGCCCAGGCTCAGCGCGGCGCGGAACAGGTTGCGCGCCAGGGCGCAGCCCAGCGCGCTGACCACGGTCAGCGCGCAGATCAGCCAGAACAGGATGGCGGCAGCGCTCATTCCGGCTCCAGTTTGCCGGGGGCGAGGTTCGGGATCGCGGAGGCGGCAATACGCGCGGTCTCTTCCTTGGCTTTCAATTCGGCTTCGGCCTTCTTCTTCGCGGCTTCCTTGGCCGCGGCCTCAGCAGCCTTGCGCTGCTTTTCCGCTTCGCGGGCGGCCTCGACGCGCTGTTTTTCTTCGGACGTGTACATGCCCAGGCCGAAGCGGGCGACGAGCATCGTGCCGTGCTCGGGATCCTCGACGGTGTCAAGGAAGGCGAGTTCGTCGGGGGTCAGTTCCTCGCGGGGACGCGAACCGATCGCCTTGAGTTTGGCGACCTCGGTCGAATCCAGCACCCGACCCATCTGGTCGGCGCGGACGCGGAACAGCCAGCGCTGCTTCGCCGGCTCGGCGTGGCGTTCGGGCGCGGTGGTGAAATCCTGGGTGAACATCAGGCTGTCGCTGCCGCAGGCGCGCACGCACAATCCGCACGAGATGCACTTCGACAGATCGATATCGAAGCGCGAGACGCGCAGCCGGCCGAGTTCGTTGCGCTCGCCGACGATGGTGAAGCAGTCGACCGGGCAGACCTTGGCGCAGCCATTGCAGACCACGCAGGCGATGTTGTCGTTGTAGAGGTGGCCACGGAAGTTGGTCGTCGGCGCCGCCGGTTGTTCCGGGTACTGGATGGTGACCTTGCCCTGGCCGCCCCAGTTCTCGACCGCGTAGCGGGCGGTGGTGGTCAGGCCGGTGACGGTGCTGGACAGGCCATCGACGAGGCCACCGAGGTATTTCAGCATATCGCGCTCCTTCCCCAGTGAGCCGTCGCAGCGCCGGATGTTCCGCCGTTTGCGAACGCCGGCGCAGGACGATGACGAGCAGGATCGCCGGCACGCCGAGAATCAACCACGACAGCGCCACGCCACCCAGGCCATAGGCCGGATGCGGCTGCACGGTCAACACCCCATACGGCGCGGCCGCGGTCAGCGGACCAGCCAAGGCCAGGGTGATCGCACAGCCGACCAGGCAGACCAGGGCCAGTGGCACCAGACGACTCCAGGCCAGCCACATGACCTGATCGACGCGCAGGCGCGGCAACGTCCAGCGCAACCAGATGAAGAACACCATCAAGCCGACCATCTTGGCGCCGAAGATCGCGATGTGGATGAGCACCTCGACGACCGGGTGCTGGGCGACGATCCAACCTTCGCCGAGGGGCGACTGGTAGCCGCCCAGGAAGAGCACGGCAAACAGCGCGCCCGCCAGCAGCATGTCGATGTACTCGGCCATGGCGAAGAGCGCCCAACGCATGCCGGAATACTCGGTGTTGAATCCGCTCACCAGTTCGCTGTCGGCTTCGGCGAGATCGAACGGGGTGCGGTTGCACTCGGCCAGACTGCCGATGACGAAGATCACCGCAGCCACGAACAGCAGCGGACTCTGGAACAGGTTCCAGCCGGCCAGGCTGAAAATGCCGTCGTGGAACTGCTGCGCCGTGATCTGGCTCAGACTCATGCTGCCCGACCACAGCACGACGATGGCGATGACCAGGGCGACCGGGATCTCGTAGCTGACGATCTGCGCCACCGCGCGCATGCCGCCAAGCAGCGACCACTTGTTGTTCGAGCCCCAGCCGGCCATGACCAGGCCGACCACCACCAGGCCGGTGACACCGCTGACGTAGACCGCGCCGACCGACAGATCTGCCATATAGAAATGCTGGGCGAACGGCACCACCGCGAACGCCAGAAAGGATCCGGTCATGGCCAGGTACGGTGCGGCGCGGAAGACCAACGAATCAGCGGCGGCGGGGACGAGGTCCTCCTTCGCGATCGACTTCACTCCGTCGGCAGCCAACTGGATCAGCCCCAGGCGACGGGTCAGGTTGAGGATCCAGCCGAGTCCGGGCAGCGCCGCGATCTTCGCTGCGGTCGGCAGGCGTTTTTCGCGCGGCAGGAAGAACAGCAGCAGTGCGATGACCCCATCGGCACGGGCATCGTTGGGGCCGACCCGACGCTGCATCGCCGCCGCCAACTTGCGCTCCATCATCGTGCCGACGCCGGCGATGGGGACGATCACGGCCGCGAGCGGGACGACGATGACGACCAGCACGGCTGCAACGGCCGCCAGCCAGCCGGGGAAGTGCAGAGTGGCACCGAGCCAGAGCGCGATGTCCGCCGTCGTTTGCCCGAGCACGCCGTCGCTCATCGGTCGACCTCAGGCAAAACAATGTCCAGGCTGCCGATCACCGCGACGATATCTGCCAGCATCAACCCCGGCGCGAGTTTCGGGATGATCGCCACCGCCGTGAACGACCCGGTGCGGATGCGGATGCGGTACGGGATCTTGCTGCCGTCGCTAATCAGGTAGTAGCCAGTCTCGCCGCGCGGCATTTCCGTGCGGTGATGGACCTCGCCCTTGGGCGGCTTGCGCAGCGCGGCCTTCACGTCGGCCTGCCAGCCGCCGACCAGATCAGCGGCCTTGGGCGCGGCGGGCGGCAGGTGCTTGAGCGCCTGGCGGCAGATGCGGGTCGATTCGAGGATTTCCAATAACCGCACGATGTAGCGGTCGAAGGCGTCGCCGACGCGTCCATTCGCCCCGGCAAACGCATCGCCCACCGGCACCGCGAATTCGACGCGGTCGTAGAATCCATACGGCTCATCCCGGCGCAGATCGAAATCGACGCCGCTGCCACGCAGGTTTGGGCCGACCAGGCCCCAGGCGACCGCATCAGCGGCGCTGATCGTGGCGGTGCCGGCCAGGCGGTCGCGGAAGATGGTGTTGCCGGTGATCAGCTTGTTGAAGCCGCGCATCTCGCGTTCGATCTGGTCGAGCGCGGCGGCAATGCGCGGTTCGATGCCGGCGGGCAGGTCGTTGGCGACGCCGCCGATGGTGACGTAGTTGTAGGTCAGCCGCGCGCCGCAGATGGATTCGAAGAGGTCGTTGATGAGTTCGCGCAGGGCGATGGCGTGCAGGAACGGGGTGTACGCGCCCATGTCCATCGCCAGGGCGCCGACCGCGACCAGGTGCGATGAAATACGGTTGAGCTCCGCCACCAGGATGCGGATCCACTCGGCGCGCTCGGGGATCTTGATCACGCTGGCCGGATCCATCGCGTACAACGCCTCGGCGGCGACACACCAGGCCAAGTTGGCGTTCATGGCGCAGACGTAGTCGACGCGGTCAGTGTAGGGGACGAACTGCGGGAACTCCAGGTATTCGCCGATCTTTTCGATCGATCGGTGCAGGTAGCCGATGTCCGGCTGGCAGCTGGTCACGACTTCGCCATCGCATTCGACGATCAGGCGCAGCACGCCGTGCGTCGACGGATGGTGCGGACCCATGTTGAGGGTCATCAGCTCACCATCGGGGCTTTCGGCGACGATGGTCATGCGTACGGACCCGCGTCGAAGTGCTGGCCCTCGCGTTTCAGCGCCACGCCGCCGTAACTTTCCGGGTAGGCGTAGTCCTTGCGCAGCGGAAAGCCGGTCCAGTCCTCGGGCGTCAGCAAGCGGCGCAAATCAGCGTGGCCGGAAAACGTGATGCCGTAGAGGTCGAACGCCTCGCGCTCGAACCAGCCCGCGACCGGCCACAGCCCGGCTACGCTGGGTACGGTGGCGGTGTCGCGCTTGAGGATCACCTTCACCGTGGCGTGGTGGCGATGGTTGAGCGAATGGAGCTGGTACACGACCATCAGTTCCGAATGCAGGAACTCGCCTTTCTTCTCACCAGGCCATTTCAGCAGATCCACACCGGCGAGATCGCTCAGGCTTTTGAAGTCCAGGGCCGGATCATCGCGCAGGAATTGCATCACGTCGATGAGGTGCGCCGCCTCGACCAGCAGGCACGGCACGCTGTTCGGCCGCACCAGGATGGTCGCGGCGGGGAAGCGCTCGCTGGCGAGTTCCAGCACGCGTTGGCGCGTGAGTTTGCCAGGCGGAGCGACGACCGTCATGCGATCACCGCCGCATCGCGCGGCCGCACCCCCAACGTTTGCCAGCGCCGCACGCGTTCGCGCAACTCGATCACCCCGTCGATCAGGGCCTCGGGCCGGGGCGGGCAGCCGGGAACGTAGATGTCGACGGGAAAATGCTTGTCGATGCCGTTGAGCACCGAGTAGCTGAATTTGCTGAACGGCCCGCCGGCGTTGGCGCAGGATCCCATCGACACCACCCAGCGCGGTTCGGCCATTTGTTCCCACAGGCGCTTGGCGCGGCTGGCCATCTTGTGGGTGATCGTGCCGGCGACGATGAGCAGATCCGCCTGGCGCGGCGAGGCGCGCGGGATCATGCCCAGGCGGTCGACATCGTAGCGTGGCCCGCCGGTCTGCATGAGTTCGATGCCGCAGCAGGCGGTGGCGAAAAGCAGGTAGAAGAGCGAATGTTCCTTGCCCCAGTTGAGGAAATCCTCGACCGCGGTCAGGTGCAGCTCGCAGTCGCCGGGCCGGCTGCCTACGGTGAGGCCCCCACCGGTGCGGACCGGGCAGATCGAACCGGACGGGACGGGATCAACCACGGGCGACCTCGGATTTGCTCTCCGACACTTGGGGTTCACCCGGACCGGAAGCCGTCACCTGCTTGTTCCAATGCAGATCGCCATGCACGGCGGCGTTGAGCACTGCCAAGCCGGCGAGGCCAGCAAGCGCCAGGATCGGCACCAGGGCGACGGTCGCCTGGCCGCTGCCGACGTAGGCGGCGAAGCGCGGAAACGTTGGCAGGAACAAGGCCAGCATGGTGTCGCAGACCAGGAAGAGGATGGCGATGAGGTAGAACCGGTTGTTGAAGCGGAACCACGCCTGGCCGACCGGGATTTCGCCACATTCATAGGTGGTCAGGCGGTTGTCTGGAGTCTTCACCCCATTGGCGCGGCTGATGACCCGCACCAGCACCATGATTGCCAGCACCATGCCCACCGCGACCGCGACGATGACCGCTAGCGCGCCGTATTCCGCCGTCGCGTGCGGATTCGGCAGCGTGGTCACAGGCGGAATGATGGAGGCCGGGTCAGCCATGGGCAGGGTGGTCGTCCTGTGCCGTATGCGTGAGGGTGACTTGTATCAGGCCGTCCTAGTGTCCCGTATCTGAAGAGTCTTGAATAATACTCTTGCCTGCTCCCTTGAGGGTGGCAAGGCAGAACCGCTCGATCGAACCGAGGATCTGGTCGGCGGTCTTCACCCAGGTGAATGGCTTGGGTGCCGCGTTGTTCGCCGCGAGA
>CAMCMZ010000113.1 GCA_945876185.1 Candidatus Kuenenia stuttgartensis
TCGGTTTCGTGCCGATCCACGCTGGCGCGACCACGAAAGCCGACCCATGAAGCCAACGGGAAAGCCGGATGCGGGAAATCTGCAAGTCCGGTTTGAAGAGGGGGATGGCGACCGTCAGGACGGCGCCATCCCTACTCTACTGGCCATCAACTGTGCTGCAACAAGTTCCGGCATGTTCTTTGAAAGGTTGTCGAATCGATCCAGTGCGGCTGGTATGCGGCGGCTCAGCCGCCGACGAGCGTGCCGGGCGGGTCGGCACTGAGCGCCGCCAGCAGCGCGCCTGCGGGTCGGCCGTCGAAGATGCGAATCGGGATGCGCTGCTCGCGGCACAGGGCGAACGCGGCGGCATCCATCACGCCGTAGCGGCCCTCGACCGCCTGGTCGAAGGTCAGGCGGTCGAGGCGCTTCGCGTCAGGATTGGTGCGCGGATCGGCGGTGTAGACCCCGTCGACGGTGGTCGCTTTGAGCAGTTCGCCGGCGGAAATCTGAGCCGCGCGCAAGGCCGCTGCGGTATCGGTGGTGAAGAACGGCTGGCCGGTGCCGCCGCCGAAGACCACCACCGTGCCGGCGGCCAGAGCGGCCATCACCGCCGTACGATCGTAGCCGATTGCGACGTTGGGCACCGCGTGCGGGGCGACCACCAGGGCGGTTCCGCCCGCGCCTTCGATGCCGTCGCGCAGCATGATGGCGTTGATGAGCGTCGCGAGCATTCCCATGTCATCGCCGCGTTCGGCGACGTGCAGGCCGGCCTTCACCCAACGGCCGCGCACGATGTTGCCGCCGCCGACCACGATGCCGAGCCGGGTGCCGGCGGCGACGCCGCGTACGATTTCGCTCGCGACGCGGTCGACGGCGGCGCGGTCGAAGATGCCGTCGCGGGCGCCCTCGGCCCCGGTCAGGGCTTCGCCAGACAGCTTGAGAAGACGGGGGCGGGTATTGGCCATGCGACACGAGTACGCCCGGACCTGGGCGATGTCCAGGACCGGGCGGGACGCGTCGGTGCTCAGTTCACCAGCGGCTTCGCCAGCTTTTTGCCGGGGAACTTGCCGGCACTTCCGTCGAGCTTGGCCTGGCGGTAGTAGACCTCGAGGCTGAGGATGGCGTAGCAGGTGCTCAGGATGCGGCCGCTGTCGCTGCCGGGCCAGGCCTTGGCGTCGCTCCAGTTCCAGCTGCCGTCGAAACAACCCTCGCCTTTGCGCTGGGCGTTCACCAGGATGTCCTTCACGGTGTCGTTCCATTTCTTCCAGCGCGGGCCGCCGACCTGAAACATGCCCATGGTGTTGTAGTAGGTGTAGTAGCTGTTCATTTCGCCCCAGGTCGCCGGCGTCTGGTGTTTCGCCACATAATTCGCCAGGGTTTCGAGCATCTTGTCGCCGGCATGGTGGCCGAGGAAGACGCTCGCGACCATGCCAACGCAGGCGAGGTCCTTGTGGTTGGATCCGATCGCACCGAGGTCGACCTTGTCCGTCGCCGCATCGAAGGTGTAGGGGAAGCGCGACTCGCCGGTGTAGGGATCCAGCTTGTCCGCGTCCGGGTTGGTCGCGATCCAGGTGCGCTTGAGCCAGTTCTTCGCACCTTCGATGCCGGTGCCGACGTCCAATCCGGCGGCGAGCGCGGACTTCAGCGCCATCACGTTCCAGCCCGACACCGACGAATCGTTGCGGCCCGGATTGGCCGCGACGTAGTCCCATCCCAACTTGCCGTAGGCCTTGTCGGCCGCCTTGGGATCCTCGGCCTGGCAGGCGAGGATGCTGTTCACCGCCTTCTGCGCCGGATCTTTCAGATCGGCGTCGTTGGTCATCGCGTAGGCATCGCACAGGGCGTAGATCGCAATGGCGTTCTCGTAGTTGCGCGCGCCCAGGCGGCCGTCGGGCTTCTGGACCGACACCAGGTATTCGAGGCCGCGCTTCACCACGTTGCGATAGGTGTTCCCAGTCTTGTGGTCGTAACCGGCGCTGAGAAAGCACATCAGGGCATAGCCGGTCATCGCCGCGTCGGCGCCGTCCTTGCTGCCGTGCGAGGCCTTGCCCGGTTCGCACTTGGGATCTTCACTGCAATTTACCGGATAATTCACGGTATCCCACATGCCGTTGGGCGACTGGTGCTTTTTCAGCCAGCGTAGACCGGCTTCGACGCCGGCCTCAGTGGCGCGGCTGCCTCCGCCCTGACCGATGGCGCGTTTACGACCACCGGGACTACGCAATCCATGTGGTCCCGAGGCCAAGGATCCGGGTCCTATGGCCATGAAGGCACCTTGGCCGCCGCTTTCGACATCGGACACCGCCTCTTCGCGGCCGGTGACCACAGGCGAGTCGGAGTCTTCGTCGCTGCTAGGCTTATCGACGGGCAAATCCAGTTGGCTTAATGGACTCGGTTTTTCGACCTCGGTGATGATGTGCAGTTCCACCTTTGGTTCCAAAGCACGGTCAATTTTCTTATCTGGAATCACCGGCTGCGGCGGGATGGGACGAGTGCTGACCACCACCGGATCCGTCGTCGGCCGCGCCCCGACGACCACCCAATAGACGAGGACGACGAGCAGGATGGTGTGGATGCCGCCGGAGATCAGCCAGCCGGTCCAACCGAGGTTGCTCTCCTGGTCCGGTTCGCCTGCCTCCGCCCGGATGGTGTCAGCGTCGGTTTCGATCGGTTCGGGCTGGGGCGTGGGGCGGGACATGACGGACTCCAGGGTCGTTGGGGGAAGGGCCGGTGGTCGAACGCCGGGCAATGGCGATGGTTCAGACCGGTTCAGAGCGAGTTGGCCTACCAGGGGCCTGCGTCACAGGACGATGGCTTCCCGCCTGCGGATTGAGCGCGATGTCAAATTTTGAGCGGTTTTTGAGTCTCCTGCTGAATCCGGAAGCGGCCGTTGGGGTAGGTGCATTTCGCGCCTCAAGGTGTTAGCACTTTGGTTAGCAAAGGTTTAACTGAATCTGTTGCAGACGTGCCCGATCCGGCCCGACGTTTGCCATGGCTTCAACGTCGTTCATCCCTCACCCCGCCCCGCAACCCCCCGACAAGGATGGCCCCCCATGAGGCGCACCTTTCTCCCCCTCCTCGCTGCCGTAGTGATCTGCTGGTCACAGGGCATGGCCGAAGAGACCGCTCCACCTGCTGCTCCAGCGGCTCCGGCCACTGCTGTGGCACCGGCTACGCCACCTGCTCCCGCTGCGGCGGAGATGCCCGAGGTCGAGAAGAAGATCCGCGCCGCCAAGGAGTGGTTCGGCTACACCTTCGTCGCTTATACCGAGGATGAGACGAAGGCCTTGGCCGAGGCTGAAGCCAAGCTGAAGAAGGATCCCAATGATGCGGCGGCCAAAGCCATTGTCGACGCCAAGGCCACCCAAGATGGCCTCGCGTACAAGAAGAAGGACGAGAAAGAGGTCGCCGCTGCGGCCGCCTTCAACAATGGCGACAACGCCTGGATGATGACCAGCTCGCTGCTGGTGCTGCTGATGACCATCCCTGGCTTGGCGCTGTTCTACGGCGGTCTCGTGCGCCGGAAGAACGTGCTGTCGACGATGATGCATAGCTTCAGCTTGGCCGGTCTGATCACCGTGCTCTGGGTGACCTTCGGCTTCGCCCTCGCCTTCGGCGGCGGTGGTACCTTCTGGGGCGGTCTCGGCGAGTTCACCATGCTCAAGAACGTAGTGTTCGATCCGTCGCTGCTGCTCAATGGCGGCGGCACCCATTTCCCGATCAACACCGACTACGCCCCGACCATCAACTTCGGAATCTTCTGCATGTTCCAGCTCATGTTCGCCATCATCACCCCGGCCCTGATCAGCGGTGCCTATGCCGAACGCATCAAGTTCAGTGGCATGGTGGTGTTCACGGTGATCTGGTTCGTCTTCGCCTACCTGCCACTGGCGCACATGGTCTGGGGTAAAAACGGCCTCTTCAACTGGGGCTTCACCGCGACGCCGGACTGGGCCGCCTTCGACTTCGCCGGTGGCACCGTGGTACACATCTCGTCCGGCGTCGCCGCCCTGGTCGCCGCGATCTTCCTCGGCAAGCGCAAGGGTTACCCCGAAAGCCCGATGATGCCACACAGCCTCGTGCTGTCGGTCATTGGTGCTGCGCTGCTGTGGGTCGGCTGGTTCGGCTTCAACGCCGGCAGCGCGCTCGGTGCGAACGGCCTCGCCGTGGTGGCCTTCAGCAACACCATGATCGCCACCGCTGCCGCCGCGCTGAGCTGGCCCCTGGCTGAGTGGATCATCCGCGGCAAGCCCACCGTGCTGGGTGCGATCTCAGGCGCGGTCGCTGGCCTGGTCGCGATCACCCCGGCCTGCGGCTTCGTCGAACCCGGTTCCGCCCTGGCCATCGGCTTCATCGCCGGCGCCCTGTGCTTCACCGCGACCAGCTACCTCAAGCGCGCCCTGGGCTATGACGACGCACTCGACGCCTTCGGCGTGCACGGCGTCGGCGGGATGTTCGGCGCCATCGCGACCGGCATCTTCTTCAACCCGGATGTCAACCCCAACATCGCGGCCTTGAACCCGGATGTGTACCGCTGGCTCGCGGGCGGCGGATCGCCGGTGTGGAACCAGATCAAGGCGGTGCTGATCACCGTCGCGCTCAGTGCCACGGTGGCGACCATCGCCTTCCTGATCGCCAAGTTCACGGTCGGCGTCCGACCCACCCCTGATGACGAATCGTCCGGCCTCGACCTCAGCCAGCACGGCGAGGAAGGTTACAATCACGGCTAAGCCTGGACGCACGGGCTCGCCGGGGATTCCTGGGGGAGACGCCTTCCCCTCCCCGGCGAGCGCCTAGGCTGCCATCCACCCACTGCCTGACCCACCAAACCACCCTTTCCCTCTCTCCCATCCAGGAAACACCCCATGAAGATGATCGAAGCCATCATCCAGCCCTCCAAGCTGGAAGCCGTCAAAGAAGCCCTCAACGAGGTCGAGGTCGTCCGCCTGACCATCAGCGACGTCCAGGGTTTCGGCCGCCAGAAGGGCCATACCGAGATCTACCGCGGCCACGAATACACCGTCAACCTGCTGCGCAAAGTGAAGCTCCAGATCGCGGTGAACGACGAGTTCGTCGAACCCACCGTCAAAGCCATCATCAAGGCCGGCCGCACCGGCGAGGAAGGCAAGGTCGGCGACGGTAAGATCTTCATCCTGCCGCTTGAAGACTGCATCCGCATCCGGACGGGCGAACGCGGCTCCGAGGCTATCTGATGTTTCGGGGCTCGCTGTTGTTTCGGGGCTCCGCCCCGGGCCCCGCCAGGGCCTAAGGGCCCTGGACCCGCGCTTGACCGGAGGGGCATTTCAACGCGTTCTTCCGTTGTACATCTGGTTGCCCGAACGAGGGCGGGGGGCGCTTCGCTTCCCGCCCTTGCTCTTTTGGTGCTGGACCAAGTTGCCGGGGGCGGGGGCGGGGGCCGGGGGCGCTTCGTTTCCCGCCAATGTCATTTGCTCGGACGGATCTCCACGAAAGGGGGCGCCGGGGTTTCCCTGTGATACTAAAGGGAAATGACAGATGCGTCCCAGCATCAAGGCAGTGGAGACAGTGTAACCAGCGCCAGTGTCTCGCCGCCAATGCCCCATATGCGGTGCTGACCCGTGGCGGGAAGCGAAGCGCCTCCCGCCACGTCCGGGCAACCAGATCTACAGCGGAAGAACGCGCCCCCTACGGCCCTTCCGGTCATGTGCGGGTCCAGGGCCCCCAGGCCCTGGCGGGGACCAGGGCAGAGCCCCGAAACCCAAGCGAAGCGCCCCCCGCCCCATTCGGGCAACCAGATCTACAGCGGAAGAACGCGCCCTACGGCCCTTCCGGTCATGTGCGGGTCCAGGGCCCCCAGGCCCTGGCGGGGACCGGGGGTAGAGTAGGGATGGCGCCGTCCTGACGGTCGCCATCCCCCTCTTCAAACCGGACTTGCAGATTTCCCGCATCCGGCTTTCCCGTTGGCTTCATGGGTCGGCTTTCGTGGTCGCGCCAGCGTGGATCGGCACGAAACCGAGGTCTTC
>CAMCMZ010000114.1 GCA_945876185.1 Candidatus Kuenenia stuttgartensis
AGCCCGTCGATGCGGCCTTTGCCGAGCGCAAGAACGCGTTCGAGGCACTTCAACTGCACCTCGAGGCGGCGGTCCATCAGGCGCAGCAGGGCGGGATTGCGATCGCCGATATCGAGCAGCACCTGATCCGGTGAACGCACCATGCCGCAGGAGTTCAGGCAATCGCCCTGGCCGGCGTCGCCGAGGACCAAGCCGTAGTCGGCGAAGCGATCTATGGTCGCGGCGGTACGGGTGAAATCGAAATGATCGGGGTCAGGCAGGGGCCAGCGCTCGATGTCCTCCAACGTCGCATCGCGCAGCGGGAAGTCGCAGAAATCCCAATAGCCACCGCTGTCGTGTTCGATCCAGCGCTTGTGCGCACCCCAGAGGTCGATCTGCCGGTTGGGCACGGGCGCATGCAGTTGCGGGCCGATGTACCAACCGGCGCCGAACATGCGGAAGTCGATGTCGAGGGCGCGCAGCAGGCCCTCTTTGTCGTCGGGGGCGAGTCCCAGCTTGGTCTTCAAGCGGCCGTCGATGCCGGGATTCGAGGAATAATTGAAGGGCACCCGGTCTGCGTGGCTGCGGGCGAAGAACGCGCGGACGCGTTCCTTGTGGATGCCGGGGTTGGTGTTGGAGGTCATGGCGTGTCGTCCTCTATGGCACCGGCGCCATAGTCGTGGCGCTTGAGTGATCCGGGATCAATGTCAGATCCCAGGGGCTGAAAGCGATGGTCGAAGGAGATACGCAGACGGTCGGTGCTTTGGTTGGGCAGGCCACCGTGGATGCACAGGCTGTGCATGAGCAGCACGTCGCCCAGGCGGTAGTCGACGCCGCTCCAGGTGCCGGCCACGCGTTGCGGCGGGATGCCCGCGCCACCGGCACCGGTGGTCGGGATGTGTTCCAGTTTACCAAGCCGATGTGAAGCGGGTACCACCGCCAGGCCGCCCAGGCTGCGTGGCACGTCGCCGGTCGGGATCCAGGCGGTGATGGTCTCTGGCGTACCGCGGATGTAATGCCAGTCCTGGTGCGGCTGGGTGGTGTCGCGTTCGGCTCGCGGGAAGATGACCCGGCCGATGCGGCGGCGGTGGATGTGCACCGGGGCTTGGAACAACAGCGTCGTCACTGCGACCAGGGCGGGGATCTCGGCGGTGCGCTCGAATTCCGGCAGGCGGACGATCCGGCGGTAGACCGGCATGTATTCCGTCATGTGGTCCGGGGGTGGACCCGACGCGGCCTTGGCCTCGTCGTCGGTCGAGGTCGGATCGAGCCAACCCGCCGCCCGCGCCAGCTTCAGGATGGCGGTGCGGGCTGCGAGCAGCGGTTCCGAGGGCAGCAGGCCGCGCAGAAGCAGGCATCCATCCGCCATGTAGCGTTCGCGTAGGCGCACTGGGTCAGCGAGCAGCGGACTGCTGTCGGGCAGATCCTGGGCGGCGGTGAGGTTCTCGTGCAGGGGCACGACAGCGGCTTTCAAAGCGGTGGACATGGCGGCCATTCTATCCCCCGGGCACCCCGATAGACATGGGGGCAACGCCGTGGACCTGTCGAAAACGACTGCCGCCGAACTGACCGCCCACCCGCCCCGGGTGGTGCTGGCGAACTTCTATCCCTTCCGCCCCGGTGAGGTGGTCGAGACCCACGCCAGCGCCACCGTGATGCTGGTGGCCGCCAGCGCCGGCGGCGGTCGCTTGGAATTTCCAGATGGCAACCGCGCTTTGGAACCCGGCAGCGTCCTAGTCATCCCCTGGCAGATGCCTCGGCGCTACGTTGCAGATCGCAGTACGCCATTCCGCCTGCTCGGGGTCCACCTCGCCCCGGATGACGTGGACTCGATGCGCTCCTCCACCACCACGATGCCCCACCGTGTGCGCGGGGAATCGCGGATCCCGCTCCTGCTCGATGGTGATCTGGGCCTGCGCGCCGCGATGGAGGTCGCCGAACGCGCTTTCTCGGAATCGCCGGGCCCATGGCGCGATGCGACCCTATCCGGTCTCGGCCTGGCCCTTGCCGCCACCGTCGCTGAGCGGCTGCGATCCAAGCCGGTCCAGGTGGCGAACCCGGTCGCCCCAGCCCTAACGGCGCTCGAATCGTGGATGCGCCTTGCCATGGCCCGCCCGATCACGCGCGAGGATCTGGCCCGTCGGGCCGGATTGAGTCCGTCGCATCTCGCCGCCGCCTTCCGCCGCGCCTATGGCCGCGCACCGCTGGCCCACCTGCAGGAGCTTCGTTTGGTCGAGGCGCGCCGCCGCCTGCAAAGCGGTGACGCCGCCGTGGCCGACGTTGCGGCCGCAGTCGGATTCAGCGATCCGTTCTGGTTCTCGCGGGTTTTCCGCCGCCGCTGGGGCGTACCGCCGCGCGATATGCGGCGGTTGTGACGGCGGTTGGGGTATCGGTGTTCCTGCCGTGAGGCGCTTCGCACCAACGGCAACGGCCCGGGGCATCTGCCCCGGGCCGTGCGCGTTCAGCCATCAGTCAAGGAGGCTGATCGCTGGGATCAGTAGACGGCGCCGGCGATCGGCTTGTCGTCATCCTTGAGGTCGGTGATCATCGATTCGACGGTCAGCATGAGACCGGCGATCGAGGCCGCGTTCTGCAGCGCGACGCGGGCGACCTTGGTGGGGTCGACGACGCCGGCCTTGACCAGGTCCTCGTAGACCTTGGTGCGGGCGTTGTAGCCGTAGTTCACGTTCTTGCTGGCCATGATCTCGGCGACCACGACGGCGCCGTTCTGGCCGCTGTTCTCGGCGATCTGCTTGGCCGGGGCTTCGATGGCGCGAAGGATGATCTCGGCGCCCAGGCGCTGGTCGCCTTCGAGCGTCTTGGCGCATTCCTCGACCGCCTTCTTGGCGCGCAGCAGGGCGACGCCGCCGCCGGGGACGATGCCCTCTTCGACCGCCGCCCGGGTGGCGTGCAAGGCGTCTTCGATGCGGGCCTTCTTCTCTTTCATCTCGGGCTCGGTCGCCGCGCCGACGTTGATCACCGCCACGCCGCCCGCGAGCTTGGCCAGGCGCTCCTGGAGCTTCTCGCGGTCGTAGTCGCTGGTGGTCTCTTCGACCTGATTCTTGATCTGGGCGATGCGGGCCTGGATGTCAGCCTTCTTGCCGGCGCCTTCGATGATGGTGGTGTTTTCCTTCTCGATGGTCACCTGCTTGGCGCTGCCGAGGTCGGTCAGCTCGATCGATTCCAGCTTCTCGCCGAGGTCTTCGGCGACGAACTTCGCCCCGGTGAGGATGGCGATGTCCTTGAGCATTTCCTTGCGGCGATCGCCGAAGCCGGGGGCCTTGACGGCGCAGACGTTCAGGACGCCGCGCAGCTTGTTGACCACCAGGGCGGCGAGGGCTTCGCCTTCGACTTCCTCAGCGATGACCAGCAGGGGCCGGCCGGCCTGGGCGACTTTTTCCAACAGCGGCAGGAATTCGCGCAGGTTGCTGATCTTCTTTTCATAGACCAGGATGGCGGGCTTCTCGAGGTTCACTTCCTGGCTCTCGCTGCCGGCGGCGAAGTAGGGCGAGATGTAGCCCTTGTCGAACTGCATGCCTTCGACGAGTTCGAGCTTGGTCTCGGTGGACTTGGCCTCTTCGACCGTGATCACGCCGTCTTTACCGACCTTGTCCATCGCCTCGGCGAGCAGCTTGCCGATCGCCTCGTCGTTGTTGGCCGAGATGGTGCCGACCTGGGCGATCTCGTTCGAGCCCTTGACCTTGGTCGAGACCTTGGCCAGGGATTCGACGGCTGCCTCTACCGCCTTGTCGAGGCCGCGCTTGACCTCGGTGGGGTTGGCGCCGCTCGCGGTGGCCTTGAGGCCCTCGCGGTAGATCGCCTCGGTGAGGACGGTGGCAGTGGTGGTGCCGTCGCCGGCGACCTTGGAGGACTTCTCGGCGACCTCCTTCACCATCTGCGCGCCCATGTTCTCGAAGGGGTCTTTGACTTCGACTTCCTTCGCGACGGTCACGCCGTCCTTGGTGACGTTGGGGGCGCCGTAGGACTTCTCGATCACCACGACCTTGCCGGTCGGGCCCATCGTGACCTTGACGGCGTCGTTGAGGATCTGGATGCCGGCGAGGATCTTGCGGCGGGCGTCTTCGCCGAAGAGGAGCTGCTTAGCCATTGGAGGTTTTTCCTTGGTTTATTGTGTGTTGGAGTGGGGTTCGGACTCAGGCGATCTTCGCCAGGATGTCGTTCTCACGCAGGATGACGACTTCAACGCCATCGACCGTCAGTTCAGTGCCGCTGTACTTGCCGAAGAGGATAAGGTCGCCGACCGCGACATCCGGCTTGGCGCGGGTGCCGTCGTCGAGGAGCTTGCCGGGTCCGACCGCGAGGACCTTGCCCTGGGTCGGCTTTTCCTTGGCGTTCTCGGGGAGGAGGATGCCGCCGGTGGTCTTCGACTCGGCGTCGAGCCGGGTGACCACGATGCGGTCGTCGAGGGGCTTGATGGTGACCTTGGGAGCGGGCTTGGCGCTGGCCATGGGAATGATTCCTTGCTGAAGGTGAGTGGTTTGGTTGAAAGTTGAAGGATGAAGGTCGAAGTTGAAGGTTTAGTCAAAGAAGACGTCGTGCGGCGTCTGGTGGCCGGCGCGGCAGGGCCGCGCAGGCGGGTTCAGAACCCGCCCATCCCACCCATGCCGCCCATTCCACCCATGCCGCCCATTCCGCCGCCCATTTCATCATCGTCGCCGCCGTGGCCGCCCTTCTTGCCGGCGTCCTTCTTCGGTTCCTTGATCTCGGCGATCATGGCTTCGGTGTTGAGGAGCAGGGTCGCGACGGAGGCGGCGTTGATCAGGGCGCTCTTCGAGACCTTGACCGGGTCGATGACGCCGGCCTTGACCAGGTCTTCGATGGTGTCGGTCTTGGCGTTGTAGCCGTTGTTGCCCTTTTCCTTGAGCACGCGGTTGACGATGACCTGGCCATCTTTGCCCGCGTTGGCGGCGATGGTGATGGTCGGCAGCTGGATCGCGGCGCGCACGATGTCGGCGCCGGCCTTTTCGTCACCGCTGAGAGCGAGCTTGTCGATCGCGTCGAGGCAGCGCAGGTAGGCGGTGCCGCCACCGGCGACGATGCCCTCTTCGACCGCAGCGCGGGTGGCGTGGAGCGCGTCGTCGACGCGGTCCTTGCGTTCCTTCATCGCAGCTTCGGTTGCCGCGCCGACCTTGATGACGGCGACGCCGCCGGCGAGCTTGGCCAGGCGTTCCTGGAGCTTCTCGCGGTCGTAGTCGCTCTTGGTGTCCTCGATCTCGCGGCGGATCGACTTGATCCGGGCCTGGACGTCGGCGCGCTTGCCGGCGCCTTCGATGATCGTGGTGAATTCCTTTTCAACCTTGACCGACTTGGCCTGGCCGAGGTCGGACAGCTCGACGTTCTTGAGGTCGATGCCGAGGTCTTCGAAGATCGCCTTGCCGTTGGTCAGCACCGCGATGTCTTCGAGCATGGCCTTGCGGCGGTCGCCGTAACCGGGCGCCTTGACGGCGACGCACTTCAGGACCTTGCGCATGTTGTTGACGACCAGAGTGGCCAGGGCCTCGCCCTCGACGTCTTCCGAGATGATCACCAGCGAGCGGCTGGCTTTGGCCACTTTTTCAAGCAAAGGAACGATGTCCTGCACCGACGAGATCTTCTTCTCGTGGATGAGGATGTAGGGGTTTTCCAGTTCGGCGCTGAGGTTGTCGGCATTGGTGATGAAGTTCGGGCTGCTGTAGCCGCGGTCGAACTGCATGCCTTCGACGACGTCGACCTCGTC
>CAMCMZ010000115.1 GCA_945876185.1 Candidatus Kuenenia stuttgartensis
GACGAAGATCCCCGTTCAACAACGAGCGAGCCTCCTGAGCCAGGGACGAAGGGAATGAAGCGCGAAGACGGGCCATGCATTGCTCCTGAAAAGCATGCTAGCCGGGGTTTTGTTAATTGCTATACGATAGATAGAGGATTAGTATGAGACAGGACATAGCCGAGAAAACGTGTGTCGGCATGGTGATTGCCACGCACTATATGCGCATGGTTGTTGACCCAAAACTTACCTGTCGCCATGAAGGCAATCGGAGTTTGGCGAGTGCGCAGATTTTCACCGTCCTCACCTATCAGCAAATATTCACCATCGAAGAGATAGCCATCGACATGATCAACGATCCCCGATGCGCCATAATATGGATAGCGCCCAGGCTTCCTATCGATCTCCTTCACAGGAACACGCCGACCATCAAGGTTCTCGGTTATTTCACCGAGGGGAGCGAGCGGCCAAGCTTCACCCGCCATAGCCAAGCCTCGTTAGGTTTTCCTTGATGGCCTGTTTCAGCGTTTCGGAATCAGCAAACTGGGTATTCAATTCGGCAACAAGGCGGATCATCTTCGTCTCGAACGGCTCGCCATCATCTTCGGTCTCCTCAGCCCCAACAAAACGACCCGGCGTCAACACATACCCATGCCCAGCGATCTCGGCAGCGGTAGCTGACTTGCAGAAACCGGCGACATCGGCGTAGCCCCCGGGAGCGCCGGGCACCAGCCCGGCCGGTTCACCGTTCGAGCCAGGCTGGTGCCTGGCGCTCCCAGGATCACCCCGCCACGCATGGTAGGTTGCGACGATGCGCTCCATATCGGCATCCGTTAGTTCCCGATGCACCCGATCCACCAGCGCCCCCAGCTTGCGCGCATCGATGAATAGGGTCTGCCCGCGCCGATCCCTCCGCTTGCCGTCGTTCTTGTTGCGGGTCAGGAACCACAGACACACGGGAATCTGGGTGGAATAGAAGAGCTGCCCCGGCAAGGCGACCATGCAATCCACCATGTCGGCATCAATGATCGCCTTGCGGATCTCCCCCTCGCCTGACTGGTTCGAGGACATGCTGCCATTGGCCAGGACGAAGCCGGCCATGCCGGCCGGCGCCAGGTGATGGATGAAGTGCTGCACCCACGCGAAGTTGGCGTTGCCCTTGGGTGGAATGCCGAACTTCCAGCGCACATCGTCATCCTTGCGCGCCCAGTCGGAATCGTTGAAGGGCGGATTGGCGAGGACGAAGTCGGCGCGCAGATCGGGGTGCAGATCGCGACGGAAGGTGTCGGCCTGCTCGGGGCCGAAATCTGCCTCGATGCCGCGCAGGGCCAGGTTCATCACCGCCAGGCGACGGGTGGTGGGGTTGGATTCCTGGCCGTAGATGCTGATGTCGCCCAGCCTGCCGCCGTGGGCCAGGACGAACTTCTCGGACTGCACGAACATGCCACCGGAACCGCAGCAGGGGTCATAGATGCGGCCCTTGTAGGGTGCCAGCATCTCCACCAGCAGGCGCACCACGCACGATGGGGTGTAGAACTGGCCGCCGTTCTTCCCTTCTGCGGAGGCAAACTGGGTGAGGAAATACTCGTACACCCGGCCGAGGATGTCCTTGGCGCGGTGCTCGGCCGTCCCCAGGCCGATGGTGCCGACGAGGTCGATGAGCTCGCCCAGGCGGTGCTGATCCAGGGCCGGACGGGCGTAATCCTTGGGTAGGACACCCTTCAGGCGCGGGTTGTCGCGCTCGATGGCGACCATGGCGTCATCCACCAGCTTGCCGATGGCAGGATCCTTGGCGCGATCCTGCAGGAACTGCCAGCGGGCCTCGGTCGGCACCCAAAAGACATTGAACGCACGATATTCGTCGGCGTCCTCGGGGTTAGCCCCGGCGAAGTCACCTTCGCCAGCAACCAGCTTGGCGCGGTGCTCAGCGAAGGCGTCGGAGATATATTTCAGGAAGATCAGACCCAGGACGACGTGCTTGTATTCTGCCGCGTCCATGTTGTTGCGCAGCTTGTCGGCAGTGAGCCAGAGCTTGGCCTCGAAGCCAAGGTTAGCCGAGGCTGCCGTCGCCCGCTCGCGCTGCGTTCGACGCTCAGCCGCTGGTGTCTCAATTGCCGCTGCCGGGACGGTCGATGTATCATCCGCCGGGGGTGCCGATCCGCCTGGATCAGCCTGCACCCGACGCACCGACCCACCGCGTCCCTGACCCTTGGCCAGCAGCCCCTGGGTCACCAGGGCATCGCGGGCCGTGGTGTAGCGGTCCTCGCTCCAGCCGAGGAGTTCGCGGAGCCGACCATTGCCAATGGCCTCACCTCCAGCGGGCATCTGGGTCAGGAGGACGTTTTGATCGCTGGCGGTCATGCCGCGATCCCGAAAAGTCGTTGTCCGTCAGTAGTACATGGCATCGCCGTTTGCCTCCCTGGTGGCCAGGAGGAGTGTAGAGTCACGATGTGGTCTGCAATTCCGGGCGGTTGGCCAGCCATGGCAAGAGTTCAGCTCAAGCGTTCAAAGACCTCACCCGAGCAGCATCTCGCGTTCCCCGCGCCCGACGCCGTCGCCGGCGTCCCAGCGCAGGGGCAGTCCGGCGGCGTCGAGATCACGCTGGACCTCAGCGGTGGCGCGGACGAGACGCAACGCGGGACGCTCGCGCAGCCAGGGGTAGATCCAGGTTCCCAGGCTGACGGTGGCGCTGAGATCGACCGGGAAGTCTTCTGTCAACGTCGTGGACCAGAGCACCTCGCCCTGCCAGACGGTTCCTGGCTGGTATCCGGTCGCCGTGGCGGGTTTGGCGACCACGACGGTGCCGAGTCCGTTGCCAGCCTCTGGCGGCGTTCCGGCCTGGCTGACCACGCTGTGACTGTGGCGGGCGAGCCAACCCTGGCGATCGGGTTGGACGGCCCAGTCGACCGCAGCGTCGAGCCAAAGGAGCGTGCGTTCAGCGCGCCGGTTGACCACCAGACGCCCCACGGGCGCGGCCTGGACGAGTTCCGCCGCCACCTGGCGCGCGGCTGCATCAGGCAGCAGTGGTAGGAGACTGCCCCACGCGGTCTGGGCCGAAGCCGGATCGTTCCACCGCGCCAATCCTGCGACGGTGCCGCTGCGCTCCAGCCGTCCGCCCGTCACGAGCAGGCCGCCGCCCTCGGGATCGATGATCTCCAGTCCGACGTTGGCGGTGGGGCGGTTGGCGAGCGTCTCGATGACCCGGCGGATGTCGCGGATGGTCACCGGTTTGGTGAAGAAATCCAAGCAACCTGCGCGCAGGGCGCTGACCGCATCATCGAAGGTGGCGTAGCCGCTCATGAGCAGGAATGGCGCGCCGAGTTCGCGCGCGAAGTCGAGGCCGCTGCCGTCGGGCAGTTTGAGGTCGCTGACCACGCACTCGGGTCTGCGTGCCGGTCCGAGTTCGTCCACCACCGCCCGAGCCGAGGCCAGGCTGGGCGCGGCGCTGACCTGGTGCCCGGCCTGGGCGAGGCCGCGCGTCAGGGCCGAGCGGATGCTGTCTTCGTCTTCGACGATCAGGATGCGCATGGGAGTCAGGTCCGGGTGGATGAGGCAGAGTTCACGGATTACCGCTGGGTTCGCGCTCGGCCAGCGGAAGATCGCCCGCCCGGCGATCGTGATGGATCAACGGTAGAACAAGAACCAGACAAGCAGCAGCACCGGCAGTAGGATCGGCAGGCTGTAGCGCCAGATGTATGAGAAGAAGTCGGGCGGCACGACCAGCGCTTTGCCATCGCGATCGCGGGTCTCGGCGACGATGGCCTTGACCATGAAATTCGGGCCGTTGCCGATGTAGGTCATCGCACCCCAGAACACCGAGGCGCAGGCCGCCGCGCCAAGGCATAGCGCGACCACGGGATCGGTAGATAGCCCGATCGCCTGGGCATCCAGCCCGAAACGACCTTCGATGCCGGCGAGGAAGGCGACGAAGGTCGGCGCGTTGTCGAGCAGGGCCGAAAACACGCCGGTGCCGAGGTAGAACAGCGAGGGATCGAGCGGCATCCCGGCGATCGATCCGCTCTGCGCCGCGATGCGGATGAGGTCGAGCGCGGGCACCATGGTCAGGAAGATGCCTATGAAGAGCAGGCCGACTTCGCGCAGCGGTTCCAACTGGGCGCGGTTGGCCTCGTGCCGCTCGCGCGGGGTGATCAGCCAGGCGGTGATGCCGATGGCGATGAGTAGCACTTCGCGCAGCCAGGAGAACCGTTGGCCGTGATACTCGATTGCGGGCAATCCTGGCAAAAGGCCGGGATCGAGGAACAGGCACGGCAGGGCGAGGGCGAGCAACGCCAGGTTGCGCCAGCCGGCCAGGTGGATGCGCGGCCCCGGCGGCGGCGCGGTGGCCAACGCACCGTTGCGCCGATCGATGACCCAGAAGACCGCCAGCAGCGACCCGATCGCGACCAGCCAGGGTGCCCAGTTGAGTTCAGCGAAACGCCAGAAATGGATGCCGCGCAGATAGCCCAGCAGCAGCGGCGGATCGCCGATCGGGGTCAGTGCGCCGCCCACGTTGGCGACCAGAAAGATGAAGAAAACCACGTGGTAGGGCCGCAGGCGACCGTCATTCAGCCTGAGCCACGGCCGGATGAGCAGCATCGCAGCGCCGGTGGTGCCGACGACGTTCGCGGCCACGGCGCCTATGGCGAGGAAGGCGACGTTGGTCAGGGGGGTGCCCTTAATTCCCAGGCGCAGCACCACTCCGGCCGAGCACAGGAACAGGCAGGCGATCAAGGTGATGAACGCCGCGTATTCGAAGCCGGCGTGGATGATCGGCCCAGCGGCGTTCAGCCCAATCAGGTAATACCCGGCCGTGACGGAACCGAGGCCGATCGCGATCCAAGGGTACCAGTGATGCCAGAAAGCCGCCTGGACCAGCGGCAGCACGGCGATGGCGAGCAGCAGCACGGCGAACGGCGCGATCGCCCAGGCGCTTGGGGCGGAGCCGTCGCCGGCCGACTGAGCCGACTGAGCGGACAGAACTGAGAGCAACAGGATGGCCAGGACGCGCATGGCCGGAGCATCGACTGCCCAGGCGCTCATGCCATCGCCTGCCGAGGCAGCCCTCTGTCCGGCGCCTCAGCGGGCGAGCGGCAGGTACCGGTACGCAGCCTGGAGATTGAGCAGACTCAGGCTGGTCGCGAAAACATCGCCAGCCTTGGGATCGAGATCGCCCCAGACGACCTTGGCGCCAGGGACGTGGGCCCCAGAGGCATGGGAATTGCCACCATCGAGGGTGAACGCTTGGGCGAGGGCGGTCTGAAGTCTGCCCGACCAGGCCAGCCAGCGGGGTCCGCCGGCATCGCGCATGGCCAGGGTGATGAAGAACCATCCGAGCGGATCGATGCGGCCGTTGCCATCGACGGCGGGCGGGCGGCCCACAAACGCGTTCAGGAGCGGGTCCAGCCCGCCGGCGCGGCGGCCATCGATGCCGGCGATGAACGCGGCCAGGCCGGTGCGGTCGCCATGGCTCTTGTCGCCGAGGCTGAGGTCGCCGAGGCCGGAGCGCAGGCGTAGGATCAGGCCGTCGGGCAGGCGCAAGCCGCCCTGCCGCGCGGATTCCGCAGCCAGTAGAGCGAATCCGCCGAGATGCGCGACCTCGCCGCGCACCGGCAGACCGGCGTCGAGACGCGCGAAGGCGAGTTCGGCCTCGGCGCGGGCGGTGGCGTCGCCCAGGATCAGGCCGCCT
>CAMCMZ010000116.1 GCA_945876185.1 Candidatus Kuenenia stuttgartensis
GCGCCGAGTTCCTCGCGCACCTCGCGTGCGAGGGCGACGCGGTCGGTCTCACCGGATTCGCGCTTGCCGCCTGGAAGTTCCCACATTCCGGCGCAGTCTCCGGTTTCGCGCCGACGTGCGGCTAGGTACTTCCCCTCGTGGTGGATGAGTGCGAGCACGATGTGCTGGCGCGAGCGCCTGCGGTCGATGGTCTGCATGCCGTAGCGCACTTTCACCGCCTGCACCTTGAGCGGATTCGCGGTCGCGTGCTGAAGATCAGCCCGGTCGCGCGCGCGGCAGCGGTGCGCCCAGGGGCAGCGGTCGCAGTGGGCGACGCGGGCAGTACAGATCGTCGCGCCCAGATCCATGAGCGCATTGGTACTGGCGATGGGCTCATCGCGGTCGAGTTCGCGACCGGCGTGCGCCCACACCACGTCTTTGGCGAGCGGCAGCGGCAGGGCATCACGCCTAGCGTAGATGCGCGCGATGTTGGTGTCGACCACCGCAACCGCCCGGCCGAAGGCGAACACCGATACCGATGCGGCGGTGTACGGCCCGATGCCGGGCAGTTCGATGAGGCCCGCTTCGTCGTCCGGCCAGCCGCCGCGCGCCAGCACCGCCTGCACGGCAGCGCGTAGGCGTTCGACCCGGCTGGGATAGCCGAGACCCTTCCACGCCCGATGGATGGCTTCGGTCGAAGCTGTGGCGAGTGCGGCTTCATCGGGGAAAAGCTCAAGGAAACGCTGATAGAACGGCAGCACCCGGTCGACCTGGGTCTGCTGCAGCATGACCTCGCTGACCAGCACCCGGTACGGATCGCGGGTGCGCCGCCAAGGCAGGTCGCGGCCGTGGACGCGGTACCAGGCGAGCAGTTCCTTCTGTGGCGTCGCCGCCTCCGTCCGTCGCTTAGACATCGGGATCCAATCCCTCGGGAAGGTCACCAGCCCAGGGCAGGAACTCGATCTCGGTGCGTTCGTCGGCCTTGGGCACCTGGAACTGGTGGTAATCGCAGAAGAACCAGCGTGGGCTGTCGTCCTTGATCCAGCCCAGGCGCTGCAGCGCGTCCGGGATCGGTTTCGCGCCGCCAACCAGATTGGCGAAGTCGACCAGCCGCGTGCGGTAGCTGCGCAGGGCGATGCGCACCGGTTCCGTGACCGGCTGGGCGAGCGGCGGCAGGTGCGCGCGGATGAGCAGGAACCAGGCGTCGCGTTCCTTGGTGTAGCGGCTCCAATGCGTGTATTGGCTCTTATTCTGGCTCGGAACCCGGCGCTTGATGATGATCAACCTAGTGGGCATGCGGGACCGGCCGGGCGCTGGGTGCGATGAAGCGTGGTTGGGTGAAAGCGACAGAATCACCGGCGCGCGTGCTGATGCGGACATAGCCTTCGTCGCCGCGATCAGTCCAGCGTCCACTCGCACCGGCTTGACGTGAAATCGGAAATCCACCGCGCGCGATGACCTCTGCCTGGGCGTCGTCGCGAGCGCAGGTCCAGCTGACACCGGTGCGGGTTTCCTCAATGCGATCGAGGCTGAGTCCATCCTCGGCGTGGAAATTGCCGTAGATCAGGGCGCCGATGACGCTGCGTTCATCCGCCCGATCCACAGTGCAAACGGCCTTCCCCCGCAAACCCCAGACCGGCACGCCACGCGTGAGCATCGCATCCCAGCAGCGTTCGTCGGCTTCGTCGCCCAGCGCGAAGATGCGTGCGCCTTCCGCGAATGCGATGCGTTCAGGGCTGAAGGTGCGGCCGGGATGATGCAGGATCGCCACCGCGCGCGTGCCGGCGAGGCTGGCAGCGATGCGGGCGATTGCGCCCGGTGCAGGTTCGCTCGGTTCGGATTCGGGCAACGGCAATGCCTCGGCAGCAAGAATCTGCACCCGCAGCGGTTCGCCAGCGCAGATCCAATCCAGACGGGTGCTCCACAGCGAAAAAGCAGCGACACCGTCGACGTTCACCGGCACGCGGTTGCCGTCGCAGCCGAGCGGATCCAGTTCCAGGCGCATGGCGGCACGCTAGCCGGCCAGAGCGAAATCACACCCGGTCAGGCACCCCGGGCGAACTCAGGCGGGCGATCTTGGCCAGCACGTCATCGGATGAATCCAGGCATTTCACGGTGTAATCGTCAGCGCCCAGGCGATACGCACGCTGAATGTCGTCAGGTTCGCCCATCACCGAGAACACGATGACCGGGATGCCGGCGGTGACTTCATCGCCGCGCAGACGATGCAAGAGTTCAAAACCATCGCAGACCGGCATCACCAGGTCGAGCAGGATCAGGTCGGGCCGCAGCATGCGGGCGAGTTCGTAACCGCTCGCGCCGTCTTCGGCCTCAACCAGTTCGTAGCCGGCGTTTTCCAGCAGTTCGCGGTAGATCCGGCGGAAGCCCGGGTGATCTTCGACCATCAAGATGACGGGTCGGACTGCGGGCATGATCAACCGGCGGCAGCTTCGGCGGGAACGCGCATCCCAAGCCGGCCCAGGAGGAACTCGCCGAGATGGTCGACACCCTGGCGCAGGCGCGACAGGCCGGCATGCCAGACCAGGCCGGGCAGACTGTCAGGATCGTTGACCCCATCGGTCGCGACCACGACCTCGGCTCCGGCCTGATGCAGGCGCTGGCAACCGCGCAGTCCGTCTTGGCCGACACCGGACAGCACCAGCGCGAGTGAACGCCCATTCCAGACGTCGACCGCGGTGTTGAACAGGACATCGATGGTCATCGGCGCGCCGACTTCGGGCGGCACCGGGAAACCTCCCAGATGCACGGTTTTTCCCATACGGACCAGCATCCAGGCCTGGTCATTGGTGACGATCCCGACCTGGCCCGGCAGCAAGGCGTCGCCGTTGGCGAGCGCGCGCACCGGCAGGCGGGTGAGGCGCGCCAGGCGTTCGACGAACATACCCTGGCAGGCGGCGGGCATCTGCTGCACCGCGATGATCGGCACCGGGAAGGTGGTGGGGAGCTGGCAGAGCATGCGGCCCAGGGTCGCAGGCGAGGGATCCGAGCAGGCGACCAGCACCGCCTCGGGCCGGGTGCTGGTGATGGCGGCAAGGATGTTGTCCTGGGCCGCGTGGCCGGATTTGGCGTCCTTCACGCGCGGCAACAGTTCGCGGCGCAGGTGCTCGATCACCGCCTGCATGCTGCCGGCGGCGACCGGCTTGGTGACCACGGCGTCGGGCGCCGGTTCGGCGGCGAGGGCGTCTTCGGGATGGGCGGTGAAGGCGATCAGGTGCAGATGCGGCCAGCCCTGGCGCAACTGGCGCACGGTTTCGGCGCCGTCCATCTCGGGCATCTGCCAGTCGACGATCACCACGTCGGGATCGAGCGCGGCGATGCGCGACATGGCGATGCGGCCGTTGGCGGCGGTGCCGACGACTTCCAGCTCGGAATCGGTGGAGATGATCTGCCCGAGCATCCGGCGGACGATCGGCGCATCATCGATGATCAGGACGCGGAGTCGACTCACGCCGTAGTATGTCACCGAAACCCTCGCGGCGCAAATGCCGGTTCGCTCTCTCGCCCTGAGGGATCGCGGTCGCGCCAGCGCATCCAGGTTTCAGCGGGGATCCGCGATCCGCCGGTGCCGGCGCATCGCCCAGTCGCCCAGGCCGGGGCAGAGCGTGGCAAGGCCAGCGAGCCAGCGCGAGGGCCGGTGCGGCCAGACCTCCGCACAAGGCCGGCGGATCGCCGCAGCGATGGCGCGGGCGACCTGCTCCGGCGACTGCTGCGGCATTGGCCCCGGGGTGGAGGCATAGCGCCGGCCCGACACCTGTTCGCTGGTGGTGAAAAATTCCGTGCTGGTGCCGATGGGATGGACGCTGGTCACCGCGATGCGGTCGGCATGCAATTCGACCCGGGCGGATTCGGCCAGCGACAACTGCGCCGCCTTGGTGGCGCAGTAGGCGGCGACATCGGGCGCGGCTCGGCGCGCGAGGATCGAGGACACGACGATGATTTGCCCGCGCCAGCCGTCGCGCAGCGGCTGCGCCCGCAGGAGCGGCACCGCCGCGCGCAGACAGGCGGCTGTGCCGAGCAGGTTCACCGCCAGGATCTGCCGCCAGTCTTCCGGCGTGGTATCTTCGACTCGGCGCAGCAGGCCGTACCCGGCATTGCAGACCACCGTGTCGAGCCGGCCGAACCGCTGGTGCGCGTCGGCGATGAAGCGACGGCACTGATCCGGATCGGAAACATCAACCGCAATCGCGTGATGAGCTGGGCCGAGTTCCACCGTCAGCGCTTGTAAGCGGTCGAGGCGGCGCGCGCCCAGGCACACGCGGGCGCCGGAGTAGGCCAGCACGCGCGCGAGCGCCGCGCCGATGCCGGAACTCGCGCCGGTGATCGCTACTGCCATGCCATCGAGGTTTCGTGGCATGATGGTGGGATCGGATTCAGACCAGGGTGAGGATGAATGCTTTCAGCGCGGTGCGCTGGCGTGGATTCAGCCGGTCCAGCAGTTCGACCAGTTCGTCGGTGCTGGGCGAGCCGGAATGGGCAGAGGCGGAGGGGGCCAGGACTTCGTCGTCCTCGACCGGCCGCGCGGCGGTGGGTGTGGCGTTCATCGCGTCGATGGCGGCGCGCGAATCATCGAGCAGACGGCGGTAGTCTGCCTCGGTCAGGCCGAGCAGGTTGCGCAGCTTTTCGTGCGTGGTGGCGCGGCCCGGTAGTTCGCCGCGTTTAAGCAGCCGCGCGGCGGTGAGCACACTGAGATCCGCCGCCTCGGCGAACGCCTTCATGGTCATCTTGCGGTCCGCCACGACCTTGAGCAGCGCGGCCTGAAGGGGCGTCACGTCCTGGGCCGGTTCCGGGGTCACCCCCGGCGTCGGCTGGGCGCGGCTGGCTTCCAGCGCGGCCTCGAATTCGTCGTCGTTCAGCCCGAGCGCTTTTTGCAGGGGGTCGAGCGCCGACTTGCGGCGCGGCGGCTCGCCGGTTTTGATCAGCTGGGCCAGGCTGATGTACGGGATGCCATGGACGCGGGCAAATGCGGCCATGCTCGCGCCGGCGGTGTGCACCGCTTCGATAGCGAGCTGGGCGAGATTCTGTTCGGGATCGGTCACGTCGGTCTCCTGGAGTTCGGTGGGCGGAATCGAGTTGGGATAGCCGGGATCAAGGCCGCTGGCGTCGCGCAGCATGCGGCGATCCAGGCCGAGTCGATCGGCGATGCGGTCGAGCATCGCCACGTCGGCAGGCACGCGCCCGGCGAGCACGAGATCGAGTTGCTCGGCCGGAATGCCGGTCATGGCCGCGAAGGTGTGCCCGCCCAGGCCCTGGCTGGCGAGGGCCGAGGCGACGAGCTGGGCGAGGGCGGATCG
>CAMCMZ010000117.1 GCA_945876185.1 Candidatus Kuenenia stuttgartensis
GTGCCGATCCACGCTGGCGCGACCACGAAAGCCGACCCATGAAGCCAACGGGAAAGCCGGATGCGGGAAATCTGCAAGTCCGGTTTGAAGAGGGGGATGGCGACCGTCAGGACGGCGCCATCCCTACTCTACTGCTCTTTGTGGCCATCTTTCCCGCTTCTACAATTCCAGCCGCGCCTTCACCCGCGCCACCGCTTCGGCGGCGGGGATGCGTTCCTGGATCGTGGTGTCGCGGTCGCGGATGGTGACGGTGCCATCGACCAGGGTCTGGCCATCGACAGTCAGGCACCAGGGCGTGCCAATCTCGTCGTGCTTGGCGTAACGTTTGCCGATCGAATTCTTCTCGTCGTACTTGGCGTTGATGCCGGCTTTCAGCAGCGCAGCGAGGATCTCGCGCGCTTTTTCCGGCATGCCGTCCTTCTTCACCAGCGGCAGCACGGCGCATTTGATCGGCGCGAGGCGCGGGTGCAATTTCAGCACCGTTCGTGTCTCCAGTTCACCGGCGGCGGTGCGGCGGTCTTCCTCGTGGTAGGCGTCGAGCAGATACACCAGCACCGCGCGGGTCGCGCCGGCCGCCGGCTCGATCACGAACGGCTTGTACTTCCACGGTTTCTTACCGGTCTTCGGATCGGCTTTTTCCTGGTCGACGTACTGCAGGGTCTGGCCGGAGCGGTTCTCGTGCTGGGTCAGGTCGTAGTCGGTGCGGCTGGCGATGCCTTCGAGTTCGCCCCAGCCCCACGGATACAGGTATTCCACGTCGTAGCAGTCGTCGGCGTAGAACGCCATCTCGTCTTTGGCGTGCTGACGGAACTTGAAGTCCTCGGTGTAGTTGGCGTAGCGAAACCACCAGTCCTCGCGCGCCTTCTTCCAATAGGACATCCATTCCTTCTGGGTGCCGGGTTCGCAGAAGAATTCCATCTCCATCTGCTCGAACTCGCAGGAGCGGAAGATGAAGTGCTCGACCACCACCTCGTTGCGGAACGACTTGCCGCGCTGGGCGATGCCGAACGGCGGCTTCATGCCCGACGAATCCATCACGTTCTTGAACTGGACGAACATCGCCTGGGCGGTCTCGGGGCGGAGGTACGCCAGCGAGGGCGAGGTCAGGTGTTCGATCACCGCGCGCAGCAGTTTGGCACGGTCGCTGGTGGTCGCGAACTCGGCCAGCGCCTTGGCGAGGACGCCGTCCTGCGCCGCTTTGCCGTACTTGGCCTTGATCGCTGCGGCGAGATCAGCCTCGGCGGTGAGCGCCGCGAGGTCGGTGCTGACCTCCTGCATCGGATCGACGGCACCAAGCGTGGTGCGGAACATCAGGTTGAACTGCTTTTCATCGGTCAAAAACGGCGAGCCGAACGTGGGCGAGACGTAACCGCGATACGGGAACGTCTTGGCCGGCGCGCTCGCGCCCTTGGGGAAGAAACCGAACTCGGTCGCGCTGATCGCCTTAAGGCCATTCAGCACATTCCCATCGCGCTCCAGCTCGACTCCGAACTGGCGCTGGATCTTGTCCGCCCAGTCCTTCGCCACGCCCTTGTCGGGCGCGGTGATCGGCAGCGCGTCCCCGGGGTTCGGGCGCGGCGCCTTGTCGGCGCGGAAACGCTCCTGCGAGACCTTGCAGTCGACCAGCGGATCGGCGAAGCCGGCGGCGTGGCCGGAGGCGCGCCAGACTTCGGGATGCATGATGATTGAGGCGTCGATGCCGACCACGTTCTCGCGCATGGTGACCATGTCGCGCCACCACTCGTCCATGATGTTCTTCTTCAGCTCGCAGCCGAGCGGGCCGTAGTCGTAGGCGCTCTTCAGCCCGCCGTAGATTTCCGACGACTGGAAGACGAAGCCGCGATTCTTGCATAGGGCGACGAGCTTTTTCATCACCTCGGGTACTTCGCGCGCGCGCCGGCGCGCGGCGATCGGTGCGGGGCCGGTGGCGGCGGCAGCAGGAACGGCAGGCGTGGCGGGAGTCGCGGCGGCAGGGTCGGACATGGGCGTTTTCCGTGGGTCGCGTACGCTAGGCGGGGTCCATCGGGCCGGAAGCGGCGAGATCGGGGCGATCTCCATTCTTCGGCTTGACCGTGCCCGCGCATCCGGGGACGGTGCCGGCTCCTCCATGATGCACCGGCCTCAATCTGCGAGCGGCTTCCTGCGCCGCCGGATTCTGCGGACCCTGATCGTGCTGATCGCCCTGGCCGGCTGCACTGACCGCAGTCCGGATCCTGGCGCAAAGCCGATCCGCGTCCTGACCTTCAACGTCCTCGGCTGCCGCGGGTTTCCGCTGACCACCGGCGGACCAGTGGTGTTTCCCGAGGTCTCGCCGGCCCTGTGCGCGGCCCTGGCCGACCGGCTGACCCTCTGGCAGGTGGATGTGGCCCTGATCCAGGAGGCCCCGCCAGAACCGTTCATGCGGGATATTGCTCGCCTGGCCGGGATGCAGGTGGCGTTTTTTTCGGCCCAGATCCAGGCCGGACCTGACTACCCTTTCGGTTTCCCCGGTGCGATCCTGGCGCGGCAGCCACTCTCCCGGATCCAGGAACGGGCGTCGGCCGTCCGGTCAGGCAACGATCCGCGCTTTCAGCGCCACTGGGGTTCGGCGACCGTGACCATTACCGGGCACGAGCTGTCCACCACCTGTACGCACCTCTGTGCCGATTGGGGCGGCGTCAACCGCGAGGCAACCCGCCTGGCTGAACTCGACGCCGTGCTGGCGGTTCCCGGCATGGACGTGATCGGGGCGGATTGCAATGCGAAGCCGGAGTCTGCACTGTGGCGGCGGTTACGAGCCGCAGGCTGGCGTGACGGCTGGATCGAGAGCGGCAGCAATGGTGCCGGTTTCACCTCGGATTGCCGCCACCCGCACCAGCGCATCGACTACCTTTGGCTTGCCCCGCAGACTCCCTGGCGCGTGCGTTCAGCCCACGTCCAGACCGATCTGCGCCTGACCGTGGACGGCGTGGATCTGTGGCTGAGCGACCATTTCCCGGTGCTGACGGAATTGGAATACGCTCCCACGCCATGAGGTCTAGGCGATCAATTTGGCCCTATCTCCACGGCGGTTTGCATGACGCCCCCATCAACGCGGAATCTGCGCCCACGTCAAAACAAGCGGCCGCCCCCGCAACGCGACCTGGGCCCAACGGTTCAGGCTGCGCACCGGGCCAACGAGCGGGGCGGGCAGGAACGACTGCGCCAAACCAAGCTTGGCGGCAAGTCCGCCGCGCTTCGGCAGGCGTTCGAGCGGCAGCGGGTTGGGTTCCTTGGCGAGCGCGCGGGCGCGCGCGACGGCGCTGATCAAGCTGCCGAAGCCGTCAGCGAGCTTGCGGTCGACCGCCTGGGTGCCGGTGTAGACCTTGCCGCCGGCGAGATCCTTCACCACCGCAGCGTCGAGTTTGCGGTTCGTCGCCACGATCGCCTGGAAACGGCGATCGGTGTCCTCGACCACGGTGCGCAGGGCGGCGTCCTTGTCGGCGCTCCAGGGCGCGAAGGGATGCAGATCGGCGCGCGGCGCGGTGGTGATCGGGAAGCGGTTCATTCCCATCAGGCCGGTGGTGGCGGTGAGATCAGGCATCAGCGCGAAGACGCCGATCGAGCCGGTGATGGTGGCGCGGTGGACCAGCACCTCGCGCGCGCCGCAGCCGATGTAGTAACCACCGCTCGCGGCCACCGCGTCGAACAGGGCGACCACCGGCTTCTTCGCATCAAGGCGTCGCACCGCGTGATGGATGCGATCTGACGCCGACGCGCTGCCGCCCGGCGAGTTGATGCGCAGCACCACCGCGACGATGAGCTTGTCATCCGCAAGGCGGTCGAGCAGTTCGGCGGTGTCGACGCCGGCGATGCTTTCGCCCGGTTCGCTGCCGTCGCCGTCGACGATCTCGCCTTCCAGCTCGACCACTGCGACCGCTTTCTCCGCCTTGACGCTGTGTTCGCCTTCCAGCAATTGACCCCAGAACGCCATGATCCCAGCAAAATTGGACAGATCCGGCGTCTTCTTCTTGCCGTCGAGCTCGCGCACCGGCTGTGGCAGCGCGGCGCGGAATTCGCCCGGTTCGGCTAAGCGATCGACGAGGCCGGCCTTGAGCGCGATGGCGGAGGTCTGTGGCGCCTGGGCCCGTGCTGCGGCCAGACCGGCGACGGTGAGCTTCGACCCGCGCGTCAGCAGCCCGTCCTGGGCCTGGGCAAGCGCGACGGCGAGATCCTGATGCTCTTGCTTCGCCGCTTCGCTGGGCGCGTTGCGGGTGAACATCTCGGGCGCCGATTTCCAGGCCCCGCTCTGCACCGCGTGGAACCGCACGCCGAGCTTCGCCAAACCATCCGAGACGTACCACGTCGACAGGTCGAGCCCGGCGACGGTCAGCATGCCGGCGGGCGGCATCACCACCTCGTCGCAGGCCGCCGCCACCGCCAACGCCGCATCGCGGGCCTCGTCAAGCAGGCAGATCACCTTCTTGCCGGGATGCGGTTCGCGCAGCACGGCCGCGAGTTCCTCGCAGGCGGCGGTACCGGCGCCGAAGTCGTTCGACAGGTCGAGCACGATCGTCGCCTCGGGCGCCTTGAGCGCCTCGCGCAGGCGCATCGTCGCCGCGTGCAGCGACAACCCGGCATCGTCGAACCACATCGCCTGCGGCCTGAGCGGCATATCACCATCGAGCCGCACGATGAGCGACCCCTTGGGATCACCCTCGACTTCAGCCGCCGAGGCGGCGCAAAGCAGGAAGGCGAAAGCCAGCAGAATGATTGAGCGCATGCGCCGCAGGCTGGCCCGCCGCAGCGTCGGGCAAGTGGACAACCGGAGATGGCCACAAAGAGCACAAAGGGCACAGAGAATGGCTGGGTCGCTGGGCGGATCCCCCGCATTGAGGCGTCCACCCTCACGGAGTTCACCCACCGGAAATCAGCACAACCATGCCTGTTTTGTGTCCTTTGTGATCTCTGGTGCGTCAGGCCAAGCCTGACCAACCTTGTCGATTGAAAGGATCGACCATGTAAAAGCCTGCAACATGTAGCTGACTTGGCGATCGTATCGGGTAACCGAACGGTCGAAGCCTGGGTTGGCGAACGATGCGAGC
>CAMCMZ010000118.1 GCA_945876185.1 Candidatus Kuenenia stuttgartensis
CGCATTACGGCTCGCATCGTTCGCCAACCCAGGCTTCGACCGTTCGGTTACCCGATACGATCGCCAAGTCAGCTACATGTTGCAGGCTTTTACATGGTCGATCCTTTCAATCGACAAGGTTGGTCAGGCTTGGCCTGACGCACCAGAGCCCCGAAACCCAAGCGAAGTGCCTCCCGCCCGATTGGGCAACCAGATGTACAACGGAAGAACGCGCCCTACGGCCCTTCCGGGCAAGTGCGGGTCCAGGGCCCCCAGGCCCTGGCGGGGACCGGGGCAGAGCCCCGAAACCCAAGCGAAGCGCCTCCCGCCCGATTGGGCAACCAGATGTACAACGGAAGAACGCGCCCTACTGCCCTTCCGGTCAAATGCGGGTCCAGGGCCCCTAGGCCCTGGCGGGGCCCGGGGCAGAGCCCCGAAACATCAGCGAGCCCCGAAACTTAAAGCACGTCGACCCAGCGGCGTTCTTTGGAACTCTGCAGCGACAGCTCGGCGAGCTGCACGCCCTTGGCGCCTTCGCGCAGGGTCCAGCGGAACGGCTCGTCCAGGCAGACGTGGCGGATGAACATCTCCCACTGGATCTTGAAAGCGTTGTCGTAGACCGCGTTGTCCGGCACTTCCTGCCAGCCGGCGAAGAAGTTGATCGGCTGGTCGATGTCGGGGTTCCAGACCGGCTTGGGGGTTGAACCGGCGTGCTGGATCCAGGCCTTGCGCAGGCCGATGATCGCCGAGCCCTTGGTTCCGTCGACTTGCAGGGTGAGCAGGTCGTCGCGGCGCACGCGCACGTTCCATGACGAGTTGAAGTGGCAGATCACGCCGTTGTCGAGCTGGAAGGTGGCGTAGGCCGAATCGTCGGCGGTGCAGCGGTAGCGCTTGCCGCGTTCATCGACGCGCTCGTCGATGTGAGTCGCGGCGAGGCAGCTGACGGCCTTCACGTTGCCGAACAGGTTGTCGATCACGTAGCGCCAGTGGCAGTGCATGTCGATGATCATGCCGCCGCCGTCTTCGGCGCGGTAGTTCCACGATGGGCGCTGCGCCGGCAGGTCGAAGCCGGTGCCTTCGAAGACCCAGTAGCCGAACTCGCCACGCACGCTGAGGATCTTGCCGAAGAATCCCTGGTCCTTCAGCAGCTGGAACTTGCGTAGGCCGGGCAGCCAGAGCTTGTCCTGCACCACGCCGTTCTTCAGTTTCGCGTCCTCGGCCAGCTTGGCCAGGCGCAGCGCCTCGGCGGTGGTGACGGCGGTGGGCTTCTCGCAGTAGATGGCCTTCTTGGCCTTGACCGCCTGCTCGACGAAGCCGGCGCGTTGCAGGGTGCCGGAGGCGTCGAAGAAGATGGGATAGGCTGGATCGGCGATGACTTTGTCGACCTCGGTCGAGAACTTCAGCTTGCCGGTCTTCTCGCACGAATGCTTGTCGGAAAGGGCTTGCAGCTTGTTGGCGTTGCGGCCGGTCAGGATCGGATCCGGCATCAGGGTCAGGTCGTCGCTGACCTTGATCCCGCCCTGGCGCATGATCGCCAGGATTGACCGCACGAGGTGCTGGTTCGTGCCCATGCGCCCGGTGACGCCGTTGAGGATGATGCCGACTTTCTTGATGGCCATGAGAGCTCCGCGAGCGGTTGGTTGCCGGCAGGTCGCCGGGGGCTGCGCAGGATCCGAATGCATGCGACTTTGCAAGCCGCCCTGGTCGACCAGGGTCGACCGGCCGGCTGTCGACCGGCCCGACGCGTCAGCCGTTCAGGGCCAACGCCGCTTCACGGTGACGGTTGAAGCCCCGCGCCACTGCGCCACTGGCGACCAGGTCACGCGCCTGACGCGAGCCTTCACCTGCACTGGAGATCAGCCGGCCATGCCAGGCATCGATCGCGACGCCGGCGTTGACCAAGACCATGTCGAGCAGCGGCCCGTCCAGGCGACCGTGGATGAGTTCGTGAAACAGCGCCGCGTTGGTCGCCGCGTCACCGCCGGGCAGATCCTGGTGCTGGATGCCGTGGTGCACGGCGGGGGCGATGACGCGGTGGTGCTGGCCGGCGGCGGTGATCTCCCACACCAAGGTCGCGCCGGTGACCGACACCTCGTCGATGCCGGGATGGCCGCTTACCACCACCGCGCCGTCGACGCGCAGGATGGCCATGGTCTCGGCGAGCAGGCGGGCGATGCGTTCATCGCAGGCGCCGATCAGCCGGCGGGTCGGCCGGGCGGGATTCGCGAGCGGGCCGGCGAGGTTGAATATCGTGCGTTTTACCTCAGCGGCGGCGAGTTTGCGCGCCGGGGCGGCGGCGGCGATGGCGGGATGGAAGGCGCGCGCGAACAGAAAGCAGACCCCGGTGTCAGCGTGCAGCCGGGCGAGCTTGTCCGGGGGCAGCTGGAACGGGACCCCGAGCGCCTCCAGGAAATCGAAGCTGCCGTTGCTGCGCGCCGAACCCCGATTGCCGTGCTTGGCGATCGGCACCCCGGCGGCGGCGGCGATGAAGGCGGCGGTGGTCGAGACGTTGTAACGGGTCAGGCCGGAACCGCCGGTCCCGACCGGGTCGAGACTGCCGC
This sequence comes from Candidatus Kuenenia stuttgartensis, assembly GCA_945876185.1. Classification (GTDB taxonomy): domain Bacteria; phylum Planctomycetota; class UBA11346; order UBA11346; family UBA11346; genus BJHQ01. The sequence goes on from CAMCMZ010000118.1 coordinate 2,541, forward strand.
CGACAAGCGGCACCGGGATCGCGCGCGCCAGCAGGCCGGTGACGAACGCCGCGAGTTCGACCGCTGTTTCGCCGCGTTTCGCCAACGCGACGAGGATCGCGGCAGATCGTTCCGGGGCCAGCCCGCCGCTGATTAGCAGGTCGAGCAGCTGCGTCGATTCGCCAGCATCCATGCCACCAGGCCGACAGACGAGGTCGAGGGCGTCGGACGCGCTGAGCTGGCTCATGCTGGCAGGATTCAGGCGCGGATCGGCGCTGCAATCGCTGTGCCCTCAGGCCGCACTTTTCCCAGGTTCGCCGCCATCACCGGGAGGTCCGTCCACCCGGACGGTGTATGAGCCGGACGGCGGTGGCCCTGGCTCGGCTGGGATGCCGGCGATCGCAGGCTTCCTAGGGTTGCCATTCCGCCGGTGGGCCAATCCGCCCGTCACACCGGCCCCGGAGCCCCAGCCATGGCCGACATGATCGAATCCAAGGAAGCCAAGCAGATCCTGGAATGCGATGAAGCGACCCTGATCGCGCACATCAACAAGGGCACGATCCGAGCCCAGCGTGTCGGCGGCAAGCTGCTGCTCAACCAGGACGATGTTGAGAAGCTGAGAAAAGAGGACGACGGTACCATCGTCCTCACCGGCGACTCGGACAACCTCCAGATCGATCTCGGCAAGGTCGTCGACGACACCTCCGAGACCATCTCGCAGCCGGCCGCAGGCCAGGCGGCGGGACGCAAGTCCGGCGAGGACTCGATCACCTTCGGCGACGAACTGGAAGTGGTGAACTTCGATGACGGCAAGACCGCCGAACTCAAGGCGACCCCGGAAAAGACCGGCACTGCCGCCCTTCCCAAGCCGGCCCTGAACTTCACCGACTCCAACACCGCCGTGGTCACCGCGGTCGAGGACACCCACGTCGGCGGCACTACCTCGTCGATCGGCGTAACAACCGAGATCGAAGGCGCACAGCAGGACAGCCCGAACCAGGGCGAACCCAACGACAGCCGGCGCAGCGTGCGCTCCAACCGCGCCCGCGCCGAGGTCGCCTCGGTGCACTGGGCCTGGTTCCTGGTCCTGTTGTTCACCCTACTCTTCGGCTTATTCCTGGTCGCGCCCTACTACTTCCTTGCCAACGCCACCCGCGACGAAAAGGACGCCGCCGGCAACCAGGCGCGCGGCACCAGCGACACCCTGTGGCAGCCGCTGACTTCATCCTTTCCTGGCGGCCCTGGCTTCACGATCGAACCCGACAAGACCAAGTTCCTCGCCGAGAACCCAGGAGCTGAATATCGGGACATCGCCGATGTCGACCGCAACGGCCCGAATGGCAAGGCCACCTGGCGCTACCAGGCCTACCGTGGCAAAGGCATAGGCAACGGCCCCGAAGCCAAGCGCATCGCCGACTTCGACATCGTCCGCGTCGAAGGCGACAAGGCCGTGGCCAAAAGCGGCAAGACCTACCCCCTGATCAAACAGGGCGAAGACCGCGTCACGATCGACGTTTGGGCGAAGTAGACATCATTAAGGCGATCAAGGACGCGGAATTACTCCCTGGCCGGATCCAGTTTATTCCCATCCCAGATAACTATCTCTTGGTCGTGCTGTTTTGCTTCGTCCACCAAGCAAGCCACTTCCGGTAAGATAGCGTTGCCCAACGGCGGTAATTCTCCTCGCACTGTTGGTCAATATCCTCAAAGGGTTCGTCCGGTCCGTCCCAATCGATATTTTTCGCGATGCATTCTAGTTCGATGGTCCTCCCCTCGCGATCCAATAGGACGGTCATCGGATCTCCCTGGAATTTCGTAGCCATGATGATCCTCAGCGACATCATTCGCGACACTTCTATTCCGTCGACTTTCAAGATGACGTCGCCTTTTTTTATTCCAGACAAGTCCGCTGAACTCCCCGTGTAGACATCCAACACAAATATTCCTGTACTTGGATCAAGGTGACGTTGTTTCGCTTCACTAAATGGGACTGGAACCATGTCCACACCCAACATCATGATTTCGCCACAGCAACACTGGGCAAAGAGCAGGGAAAGGATCAGGAATCGCACGGGTTCATTCCCAACAACAGTGGTGATGCGCAACCCATACCGAAAAACCATTCCCGGGCAATCAGCACCGCAAGCGCAGTATCCATCATGGTCTTCACCTGTTCAGGAATCCGCGTAAGTTAAGAGAGAAGGCCCTTCACAATCGCCGGAACAATGCCGCGCGCGTCAGCGCGCCATACGGGCAATGAGCCCCGCGATCGAAACTTCCCCTCCCCACGGTCTCAACTTTCCAGCGACCGTGGGGTCGAGGGGCGAAGGCCCCTCGCGGGCAATGGCGTTCACTTAGCCAAAGGTCGCCCATAGGGATGTTTGCACGCTCGCGGTTCGCTGCGTCCCGGACGCCTTTTTTCTGCATATCTTGCTAGATCTTCGATGTCATCTGCCATGGCCTTCATGAGGTCGTCGTGGTTGACG
>CAMCMZ010000119.1 GCA_945876185.1 Candidatus Kuenenia stuttgartensis
CTCGAACTGCGCAAAGGCGTCTGCCAGGACTTCAGCCAGGTGCTGATCGGCTGCCTGCGCAGCCGAGGCGTGCCGGCGCGCTACGTCAGCGGCTACCTGGAAACCACTCCACCACCCGGCCGGGCGCGCCTGGTCGGCGCCGACGCCACCCACGCCTGGGCCCAGGTCTGGTGCGGCGACCAGGCCGGCTGGGTCGATCTCGATCCCACCAACGACTGCATCCCCGAGGACCGCCACATCACCGTCGCGATCGGCCGCGACTTCGCCGACGTCAGCCCGGTGAAGGGCATGGTTCTCGGCGGCGGCCGGGCCGAGGTGTCAGTGTCGGTAGATGTGGAGCGGCTTGGGTAGCCGCCCTTTTCCAGGCCGGCGGCGGCTGGGCGCGTTGGCACGGGGCGCCGCAGCCGGCAGATCGACCCTGAGCATCCGGCACGGGCAGGCCCTGGTGTCTGATCCAATCGGTCGACCGCGTCGCCATTCCGAGAATCCTCGGTTGCCTTTCCAGCGCGGGTGATCTACAAGACGCCTGCATGCCCTCGCCCGCGCATAAGCTCCGGAAGGTGGTGTCGGTGCGCACCCGTCGCAGCCGGGTCCGTCCGGCACGCAGCGTCGCTCCCGCCAGGCTGGGGCAGCTGCGTCCATCGCGAGGCACGGAACTACTGTCCTCGATCGCGCTGATCTGCCTGCTGCGCGAAAAGCACGAAGGTCTGAACCGGGGCAACGCCGACCCGCCGGCCTACTGGTAAACCGGCGCGGGATGGTCCTGCGCCGCGTCTGATCCCAGAACGCCGCGTGGAGACGCCATGGCCAAGATCGCCCTGGTTGCCGGCAGGCCCTGCCGGACCGACCTCACCTTTCTCTCCTCCTTCCCTCTTTCCGCCCTTCATTCCCCTCCTCACTCCATCGGCTGGCCCCTGCCGCCGTGGCGGCGCACCAGTATCGGCCTGGCCTGGGGGCGGCCATGATCGGGGTCGACCTGCCGGACCGCACTGGCTACGGGCGTCTGGTGCAGGACGGCCATTACGCCCACGCGCCCTCGGGCCTGTGGGGGAAATACGACAATGTTCGGCGCATCTGGGAGGACCAGATCACCCGCTTCGCGATCCGGCCGGCCCTGGAGCGCCTGCGTCGCCAGGCGCGAGATGAGGGACGGGGGCTACGGGTAGTCGATCTCGGGTGCGGAGCGGGCGAGGGGCTGGATCTGCTGCTGCAGGTCCCCGCCGGGGGCGACCGCGCCTGGGGCCGCTATCTGCTCAACGAGCAGGATCTGGCCGCCTACCACGGCATCGATCTCTGCCCGAACATGATCGAGCAGGCCAGCCGGCGTTGCGCCGGCAAGCCCCAGCTCAGCTTCGCGGTGGGCGACCTCGCCGAGCTGGGTTCGTTCCTGGCCGGCCATCCGTCGTTCGATCTGTACTACAACAGTTACGGCTCGCTGTCTCACCTCGATGACACGCAGTTGCGCACCATGGTGGCGGACGTGGTGGACCATGCGTACGGGCCCTGCGTCTTGCTCATCGATGTGCATGGCCAGTTCAGCGCGGAATGGCCGTGCTACTGGAACTACAGCCGGGATCCGGCGGCGGCGCGTATGCAGCCGTACAACATGGTATGGATGTATCCCGCTTCCGAGTGGCCGGACCGGCTGCAGCAACAGCGCGACTACCGGGTTCGCTATTGGCGCGGCGAGGAACTGCGCCGGTTCCTGCTCGCCGTGCCGGGGGTGGCCGAACGGCAGCATGCCCTGACCCTCGTCGATCGCTCGGTCCTGGTCGGCCGGCATGTCGACACGGGTATCTTCCACCCGGGAGTGAAGCCGCTGCGCCGGGCGGTGAACGCGATGTTCGAGTTCAACCAGCGTTCGGATGCTATCGATCTCGAGGCGGATCGCCTAACCGCGACCGGGGACGCGGAAGCGGACGGTTTTTTCGTGGATTTCGTCAGTGCCTGGAACGTCCTGGTGCACTGGTTCGATGATCTCGGTGCCGGCCGGCAGCCGATCCGGGCCGCGGATCTGTGCGCCGCCGGCGGACCGATCCCGCTCGCCCTCCTTACCGGCATGGAGGCCCTGGCCGAACAGGCCAGACGATTGGCCTGGTTCGACCCCGGCGATCCTGAGGCCAACCTCCTGCAACCGCAGTTCGGACTGCTCCTGCGGCAGTTGGAGTTCCACGCCCAGCGTGGACTCGGCTGCGGCCACGGCTTGCTGGCGGTGCTCGAACTGGGCAGCGCCTCGGGGCGGCGCTGATGTGCGGCTTCATCGGATCCTGGCACCCCGACGGCCGCCACCCAGGGACGCTGGCTGCCGGCCTTGCGGCGATCGCGCATCGCGGTCCTGATGGCGAAGGCTGGCACGACCGCGCCGAGCCTGAGACCGAGAACACCAGCGTCCCGTCTTCACCTCCCGTTTCCCGCCTGGCAGCGCATGGCTGGTCGCCCGCTGGGAGCACGACCGCGTCGGGCCGGGTGCGACTACAGTGCGACGGACGCAGGGGTGACCACGCCCCCGCGGTGGCTTTCGCCCGCGTGAGCTGCGCCACCCCGACGGGGAGCAGGCCCGCGAGGACGTCAGCTTTACCGTCCCGGCCGGCACCATCTGAGCTCGTTGGGTCACCCCGCAACACGGAAACCGCAGTCCTGCGGGCAGGCAGGGGTCGAGACCTTGGTGCTGTCGCAGACGAGGCCGCGCGTCTGGGGCAGACCTCGACGCGATCGCGGTTGCCAGCGGGCAGCGTGAGCCAGGCTGATGCGCATGCTTGAACTCGTCATCCTTGGTGCTGTCGGTTCATTCCTCCTGCTCCTCAACGGCTTCTTCGTCCTGGCCGAGTTCGCGGTGGTCAAGGTCCGTTCCTCGCGCATCGAGGAGCTGGTCCAGGCCGGACATCCCCGCGCCCGGCTGCTCCAGGAGATCCACGGCAAGCTCGATGAATACCTGTCGGTCTGCCAGGTCGGCATCACCCTGGCCAGCGTCGCCCTGGGCATGGTCGGCGAACGCGGCGCCAAGCTGTTCGGGGCCAGCGACGGCTCGCTGTCCAGCGCCATCATCGCCATCGGTTTCAGCTTCATCGTCATCTCCGGCTCGCATATCGTCATCGGCGAACTGGTGCCGAAGAGCATCGCCATCCGCATCGCCGACAAGGCGGCCTTGTGGTCGGCCCTGCCGCTGCGCATCTTCCATGCGTTGTTCTTCCTGCCCCTGTGGGTGCTCAACCGGGTGGCCTGGCTGTTCCTGCGTCTTCTCGGCTTCCCGGGCGCAGCGCATGAGGGCGAGCACAGCGAGGACGAGTTGCGCATCATCCTCGACCGGTCGCAGAGCCACGGCCTGCTCTCCTTCCGCCGCCTGCTGTTCATCGAGAACGTCTTCGATCTCGGCGAACTGCGGGTGAAGGACGCCATGCGACCGCGCAGCCAGGTGAAGGTGCTGCATGCTGACCAGCCGTGGAGCACCTCGCGCGATACCATTCGCACTCATCGCTACTCGCGCTATCCGCTCATCACCAACGACCCCGAGAAGCCATCCGGCATCGTTCACCTCAAGGACATCCTGCTGCGCCAGGACGACGCCAGCGCCATCCCTGATCTCGCCGCCATGGTGCGTCCCTACCTGAGCGTCAAGGAGTCCGCCTCGCTGGAGCAGACTCTCTCAGAGATGCAGCGTCGCCGCATCCGGGTCGCCCTGGCGTCGGATGACGAGGGGCGATGGACCGGCCTGCTATCGTTGGAGGACGTTCTCGAGGAGATCGTCGGCACGATCAACGATGAGTTCGAGCGCGATGAGGTGGTGCGCGTGGCAGATGCCATCACCCCGAGCCGGGTGGTGCTCGGCATCCAGGCCAAGTCCCTGCTGGACGCGATCCCGGCCATCCTGGCCCGCCTGCCAGCGAATGCGTTGCCGCTGCCGATCGAGCAGGTCCGCAAGGCTGTGCAGGAACGCGAGCGAATCGCCGCAACCTACCTCGGCAAAGGCATCGCCATGCCGCATGCCCGCCTGTCCGGATTGGACAAGCCGATCGTGGTCATGGCCAACGCGCCGCAGGGAATCGCCATCGAAGGGAGCACCGAGCGGGCCCAGCTCGTGTTCCTCCTCCTCAGTCCAGCAGGCGCGCCCAGGATCCACCAGCGCCTCCAGGCCACCATCGCCGCGATGCTAGAGAACAGCGATTTCATCGCCGACCGTCTCCGCGAAGCGACCACCCCGGAGCAGGTCATCGAGATCCTGCTGGCCGGTGAGCAGGCGACCTTGGGATAGGAGGGATGCCGGGGAATGACCGCCCCCACCTTCGGGCGCGAGGCCTGGCTGCGATCTGCCTGAATCGGGATTCCTGCTCAGGCGGTCACGCCGTCGGGCTCATGCTCCATTCCAGCGTTCCCCCTTGATCCGCACCGCGAGCTGCCGCATCGCCTGCGCTGACGAGTTCCGCTGCGATTCGCCGCTCATCCCGTGCGCGGTCGAGCTGCACGCCTACGCCGCCGCCAGTTGCGCGCCCGGCCGGCCGGTGCTTGATCTCGCCCGCGATCTCAGCCACCGCATCCATGCGGACTTCGCCTACGATCCCAGCGCAACCAACGTCGGCACCTCGGTGCTGGATGCGCTCGAACTGCGCAAAGGCGTCTGCCAGGACTTCAGCCAGGTGCTGATCGGCTGCCTGCGCAGCCGAGGCGTGCCGGCGCGCTACGTCAGCGGCTACCTGGAAACCACTCCACCACCCGGCCGGGCGCGCCTGGTCGGCGCCGACGC
>CAMCMZ010000120.1 GCA_945876185.1 Candidatus Kuenenia stuttgartensis
GAGCTTATCCGACGAGCGAATGCCGCGATCATCTCCGTCATCCGATGGATGCTGAAGCAAAGACTGGGACGATGCTACCGGCGAAAGCCGCTGCATCCGTATGCAAGAACCCTGTAAAATTATTAGAAATTAAATCAATGCCATTGGGCGATATCCTGGTTTCCACTCCAGCGACGGCTCTTGCCCAGAAAGGTGAGCCCGGCAAAGGCCCGCCAAAAGGCGGGATGGGTCGGATCGTTGGTCCAGATCCTCTGGATCAGGAGATCGATGTCCTCAACCCCTTTGAGATCGGCCGAGTATCGGAGCAGCACGATCGCTGGAGCGGGTTCGTCAGGCGCGAGCTCGAGCGCCTGACGGAGGTGCCATTGGTATTTGTCGGCTAACTCGTTCATCTGCGCGAGTCGGGGCAAGGTTTTCGACTCGGTCTTGTCCATCATTGAACGAATCACGCCATCACATTGCTTGAGACTTGTTCCCCAACACCCAAGCAGCCAATGTCGTTGCCAGTTGTCCAGGTCGGGATCAGTGGACGTTTTCATCACAATCTCGTGGACTTCATTGAGTACGTCGAGATTGAGATGGAAGCCACTATTCGAGAAAATTGCCAGGGTGCTGAACGCAAGGGGGGTTCCAGCCCCATTTTCTGTGATTGCTCTCTTAAGCACCCCGGGAAGTCGATCGACCACCATGCGTACCCGCGGTTGCTTCATATTGGCGCCGAAGAAATGGCTGCGGTTGAGGGCTTGCAGCATGAAACGTAATTTCAGGACTGCCGGATAATCGCGTCTGATCATATCATCAACACCACGGAAGAATGCTTTGTACCGGTTATTTCCGCCATCGAGCGCACCGCCAAGGTGAAGAATCAGCATGTTGAACACCGGATCCGAGCAGCCTTTGCGGATCAGTTTTTTGATCCGATCGTAGTGTTTCAGGTCACCACGTCGATCTTCCACGATAGGTGGAAATAGCGACCGCAGTTCGTCATCCCATTCGCCATGATCGCCGACCTTTTCCCAGGATCCGATATACAGGTCATGGATCGCCTGCTGATAGGCCTCATGACGTCGTTTCCCCTTGGCCACCAGCGCATCATCCAGCGGAGCCGGAAGGTCCACTTCCATGCCAAGCAAGGATCCACAGATCAGGGAAAGTGTAAGGATGAGCAAATGTCGGCGATGGCGCATGCTCGCCAAGATCGGACACATCCAATGAGGGTCAACCGTGGGGCGGTCTTTGCGGCAACCGATGATGATGGACCACCGATTTACTTCCCAATGCAGAACCGCGCGAAGATCGCATCAAGCACATCATCCGGGGTCGCTTTGCCGATGAGATCCCCCAGCAGCGCCGCCGCCCGGCGCAGGTCGTCGGCCAGAAGTTCGTCGCCGGGCAGGTGATCGCCGAGGCGCTGGAGCAGGTCGCGGCAGGCGATGAGCAACCGCTGCTGCCTCGGTTCGCCGCTGGCACAGTCGCCAAGGTGCTCGGTGGCCAGGGCAGCCAGCCGGTCGAGTCCGGCGCCGGTAGTGGCTGAGACCGTGCAGATCGCCCGTGCATCGGCGTGGCCGAGATCGCTCTTGGTGGCGACGACGAACGCGCCCTGTGGCAGCACGGCATCAGGCGGGAGGGGGGCATCTGGGGCCGAACATGCCAGGATCAGCGCGGCACCGGCAGTGGAGCTGCGCCCCGCAGCGATGGCGGCGTGATCAAGCGCGTTAGCGTCTGCCGCCGCCCGTTCGGCCCGGTCCAGCCAGCCGGCGGTGTCGATCAGGCGAACGCTCCTGCCGGCTACAGTCCAGCTCGCCTCCAGCCAATCGCGCGTCGTGCCGGGCACCGGGCTGACCAGGGCGGTGGCTCCGGTCAGGCGGGCGAACAACGCCGATTTCCCGGCATTCGCCGGACCGACCAGGCAGACCACCGGCGTCGTGCCGATCGCGTCAGCGGCGGTGATCCAGCGGGCTAGCCGGGCAGCGAGCGCAGTCAGGCGGGTGCCCAGTTCAGCGCGGTCAAAGGCGGACACGCCGTCCTCTTCGGCGAAGTCGAGGCCGGCCTCGACCAGGGCGCGCAGGGTGAGGAGTTCCTCGCGGACGCGGGTCGCCTCCGTCCCGAGTTCGCCGGACAGGCGGTCGAGCGCGAGGCGGGCAGCGCGTTCATCGCCAGCCGAGGTCAGCGCCAGCACGGCCTCGGCCTGATCCAGACTCAAGCGGCCGTTGGCCAGCGCCTGCCGCGTGAACGCGCCCGGCGGCGCTAAAGTGGCCCCGACCGCGACCAGCCGGGCCAGCGCGAGTTCGACCAGATCCGGACTGCCGGGCAGATGGATCTCGACGAGGTCGCAGCCGGTGTACGAACGCGGCGCGATAGCAGTGAGCGTCCGCACCGGACAGCAGCCGCCGGCCAACGGCCATGCGTCCACGGCCAGCCGCCAAGGACGATCGCTGGGCAGGCCGGCGGCGCGCGCGATGGCGCAGGCGTCAGGACCGCTCAGGCGCAGGACCGCGAGCTGGGCCGGAAGCGCGGTGGCGCAGGCGAGCCAGGTCGGCGCAGGGGTTAGTGATGCGGGCGCCATGCGGACGCCGTCCACTTCACGGTGCTGGTTTCGTGGAACTCGGCTGTGGCGCAGCCGTCGCCGGCTCGATCTTGGCCAGACGCTGGTTCAGACTGTCGAGCACGGTGCGCAGGTAGTCGTCCTCCTCGGCCGTGAGATTTCTCTTGGTTTTCTCCTGCAACTGCTCCAACACGCGAATCGTTGCGCGAGCGTAGGGCAGGTTGGCCTCGCGCACTCCGGTCAGCGGGTGCGGGATGACCCCGAACTGGATCAGCGCCTCGTTCGCCAGTCCGCGCAGGAAGGTGAGGAAGGTCAGTTCGCCGGCGGGCTTCGGGTTTGATGGCGCTGAAGAGGGGGGCAGGTCGGGCATGGCCGGGTTGTCCGGGGTGCGTCGGGGGCGACAAGGGGTTCGCGAGGAGCCTTCGCCATCCAGGGCGTCGGCCCAAGGCAGGGTGTCAGCTAAAGGTCCAGTTCCTCGCCGCTGGCCGCTGTGGCGGTCATTGGATGACGGGTCGGGCCCGGAACTGATACCCAGCAACGGATTCCGTCTGCGATCAAACAAAACGTCAGTGGCAGTCGGCTGACGATCACGCCGGCACCAGCCAATTCGATCATTTCCGGTCTTGCATTCCCAGCCATTGCCCGGGTGTGTGTCCCGTGATGCGTTTGGTGGCACGACAAAATCCTGGGGCATCTGCGTAACCGGCGTCACATGCGGCATCGACCAGAGATCGTCCAGCACCGAGGGCTGTCAGACCACGCTGTACCCGCCAACGGCCCAGATGGGCCATTGGGGGTTCCCCAACCACGTGGTTAAACCGCTGACAAAATGAAGTGCGCGACATGCCAACCTCGGCCGCAAGTCCCCCGGCAGTCCATGGTAGATGGGGGTCGCAACGCATGCGCTGCAAGGCCTTGCCGATCTGTGGATCGCTGGCGGCAGTAATCCAATCCGGACCCGATTTCCCCTCGACATGATGACGGAGCCAGGCCGTAAACCAGGCTTCGCTCAGGCGGGATAGTACGGTTGAGACGCCGTTGCGAAAATGTAGGGCCGCGTGGGCGATGGCCACCTGAATTTGTTGTAATACGGGATCATGACCGGATGTTCCCGCACCAATTACCTCGTAACGATCCCATCCATTAAGAAACAACGGCAAGGCTCCTGGCGTCAGATCTATGCCGCCGCAATAAATCAGACAGGTCTCAAGCGAGCCCTTGCCAATGCACATGTGCCATTCAGTCAGGTTTGGGACCTGGTCAATGAGGCGAATCGGATGGCGACAGGGATTATCCATGAGGACGATGGGGGTATTGATGGCCACCACGGCCATGCCTGCGGAAATGCGCTGCAAAACCCCGCTGCCGTCACCGACGAATGCAGTACCACGGATCAGCATATGGAAATGGATGGGCACGGTTTGCAGATCGTCGACCAGAGCGAAGGGCGAGCGAAGGGAAGCGAGACCTGCGCATACTCCTCGAGGGCGCAAGGCCGTTAGGGCAATGGCAATCGGATCCTGGTCATCGGGCATGGTGGCATCATCCGATCGCGAACGATCGGACAATAGTCGGAACGTCTGGCCAATGACTCGCAAGTGACTGGAATATAATACCGCTCAGCGACAGCTACTCTGCTGCCCATCTAACAATCCGGCCAGGGGTCAGCACCCAATGGCGTTCACTTAGCCAAAGGTCGCCCATAGGGATGTTTGCACGCTCGCGGTTCGCTGCGTCCCGGACGCCTTTTTTCTGCATATCTTGCTAGATCTTCGATGTCATCTGCCATGGCCTTCATGAGGTCGTCGTGGTTGA
>CAMCMZ010000121.1 GCA_945876185.1 Candidatus Kuenenia stuttgartensis
GAAGACCTCGGTTTCGTGCCGATCCACGCTGGCGCGACCACGAAAGCCGACCCATGAAGCCAACGGGAAAGCCGGATGCGGGAAATCTGCAAGTCCGGTTTGAAGAGGGGGATGGCGACCGTCAGGACGGCGCCATCCCTACTCTACCACGGTTAATGAAGTATACGGTCGGGAATCCTCCGGTGACATTTTCGGTGATTTTGACGGAGTAGATTCCCGGATTTGCATAGGTGTGCGTTGGGCAATTTGTCGGATTGGGAAAATTGAAAACCGGACTTGCGGCCATGTTGACCACTTGGGGTACACTGCCATCACCCCAATCAACCGTGAAATTGTAGGCCAGTGAAATGTTCAACGGCAGAAAGAACTGGTTATTGCCGGTCGTTCCCGGCTTGGTCGTATCGATCACCAACGTGAAAGCCGGATCCGCCGCCGAGGCGAGGGCGCAGGTGAGGAGCAGGAGAAGGATCTTCATGGTCGGCAACCTTTGTGGCAGGATGAATGGTGATGCATCGCGGCAGTGGGCCGTCAGTGGGGTTGATTTCGGGGACGAGGATGGTGATCTCGACCCGGGTCGGGTCAATGCCTGGGATAAGTGGCCTCATGCCGTCTGTGTAATCCTGGAATAGGCATGCAAGTCCTGTCTGAGAAAAGCTTTCTGATCGATTCAAACTTTGTGTCAGCGGATTTCCTCGCCATCCCGCATCAGTTCCTCCGGCAGGTACGGACTGGTCACGGTCACCGTCAGGCCGCGACGCCGGGCGACGCGCAGGAGGGCGATGGCATCGAGGTCGACAAGGCCTGTCGGGGCGATGGTTCCGCCGGCTTGCAGGTGCGCGATGCGCAGGGTTTGCCGTTCCTCCAGCAGCCGGGTGAGGGTCTGGGGATCGCGGTCGATCACGGTGGTCACAAGGTGGTGCCAGTTGCGCATGAGCGGCAGGTCAGGTTTGAGCTCCTCGGGCACGACGTCGACGAAGATGCCGAGCCGGCTGTTTTCGCGCAGGACGGCCAGACGCGAATCGTCACCGCGCCAGAGATCCATCAGAATGCGGATGCGGGTCACGAGCCAGTTCACCGGGCGGATGCGGTTGGTGTCCCAGTCCTCTTCGCGCAGGGCGATGAGCTTGTCGACGAGTTTGGCATGCCGGCAGGCGATGGCGATGTGCAGCCAACGTTCGATGTCCCAAGCATGCGGTTGCGCCCCATGGACGAGCGCATCGAAATAGCAATCGCTACCGCGCCACAGATTGGGCCGTAGACCATGATAGAAGGTGCGTTTCAGGAACCACGAACACAATCCGAGAATCACATACTGATCCGCCGCCGTGGCCAACCACGCGTGATCATCCATCTTCACCGCCAACTGGTCGCGTTCGGGTGTGTGTGCCCGGTACGCTTCACGCGCCGCATTCCATTGCATATCCATCATGAAAGGATTCGGTGCGTGCGGCAAATCGAGGTGGTCGTGTGTGGGTGTTTGGGGCGACTGATTTTGGCGTTGAGCCCGTTTTTCTGCCATGGCTTTCCGGTAAGCGGCCACCCACATCCTGGCTGAGTCGACGGCCTTCTGCGAGTCCGCGTCGAAGAGACCATCAGAGGGCAATTCCCAGTCGATATCGTGGTCGACCCAGTAGATATCGATATAATTCATTAATTGAGCAAGCCCTTCCTCGTGTCTATCTAAATCCATAAAAAAATCGAGATCGCGTTGTCCCAGGAAATGTTCGTGACGGTAGTGGGTTGTCGTGGCCACGTTGTTTACGCGGGTGTCTGCAATGTAGAGAAACTTTTCGTAATAATCTGCGAAACGGGCCTGAACGTGGGCTCGGAATGGGTGTCCCTGGGGAAGACTGCGCATGAAAAGTCTACACCTGACGAAGGCTGTGCGAAGGTGAATGGCAAAGTTTTCACGCGTGATATGCAAATCGGTCATTGTTGTTCCTCGTCTTCATCGGTTTCCATGGGCAGTGTGTCGATCGGTTTTCTAGTGCCTGGCTTCACGAGGATGCCTGTTTTAATCCCCCCGCGTCTGAGCATTTCATCCTTGTCGTTCTCATCGCATTCTTGTCGATCTCCATAAGCAATGAACCACTGGATGGGGCCACCGGGTTTGTTGCTGCAACGCGGCGCGCCGATTCCGGTCAAGGCATCGGTGTCAAAGGCGACTTCTGCGATGGCTAGCATGTTGGCGCGGTTGCTCGTGGGCAGCGCCAGCGTCTGCCGGGGATCACCAGCAACGAGAGCGGTACACCACCAGCCTCCGGTGCTGAAGGCCTCACGTGAGTAATCATCGTCATAGTAGCGATAGAGTATGGTGCCTTTGGTCAATCGTGCGACTCGGGTCGTTGTGGCCAGAAATCCCCCGCCGCCTCGGACTCCGAGGGTTTGTTCCTGCCGTTTTTTGTCCTTGTCGCGTTTATCCAACCACTCCCTCACCTTCGGATGCGCCGTCTTCAAGTTCTCCGACCGGAAATTCCGCGCCGGACACCGGTCCGAAACCCCGTCCTCGATCGTGGGGGCGCTATTCCAGGTCGCTGGGGTCGCGATCACGGGGGGTGGAATGCTTTGCGGAGCGTTCTTCGCCTTCGTGAGCAAAGCGGCATGGATGTCTGCAATCGGTACCGCCGCGCCCAGAGGTACTTTCCAGGCGCGGGCGTACTGCTGGTAGATCTGCGGACGCAGTAAAGGATCCTTCTTTTCTTGTTCACTGAGGTCGCCTTCCAGGTAAGCGACACGACCCCACGCCACCAGGCGTTTCCGTTCAACTTGCGAGACCAACCACGTTTCGAGGGCCGCCCGCGTCATGCCTGTTTCCGGCAGGTGGCCGACCAGGCGCAGGAATACGCGGGCCAATTCCCCGGTAGACCAGTGATCGTGCCGGCAGGCCCGCCGCAGGTCAGGCACGGCGTGGATTGTGGGGATCAGTTCCCACAGCGGATTGCTGGGCCGACTGCCGGCAGGATGCCACTCCACCCGGCGACCGGAGAGCGTGACGCCCCGAAACAGGGGCTCCGACCAATGGGTCATGGCCGTACCTGCGATCGGGAACGGGTCATGGTTTTGGTGTCGTGGCCTCGGCGTCGATGGCCAGGCGGAATCCCAGGCTGGCGCTGCGGGTGCCGGGATCGAGGGACACCCGGTTGGCGGCGCGCAGAATGCGGGCGCGATCGCACCAGCCGCCGCCACGGGCGACGCGGGTGTCGCGTTCGCTGCCGACCGGGTCGGTGGCCTCGCCGCTGGGGTGCTGGCCGTAGCGGTCTTCGCACCATTCCCAGACGTTGCCGAGCATGTCGCCCAGTCCGAGGGCATTGCGCGGTTTGCGCCCCACTTGTTGGCTGCGGTCGCCGCTGTTGCCACGGTACCAGGCCTTGCGGTCGAGGATGTCAGGATTGCCGGAGGCGAATTGGGGATCATCGCCGCCGGCGCGGCAGGCGAATTCCCATTCCGCCTCGGTGGGCAGGCGGGCGGGCACGCCAGGGGAGTGCTTGCGGAGTAGGCCGAGGAACGCCTGTACGTCGGTCCACGAGACTCGCTCCACCGGCCGCTGCGGATCCTGGTCGGCGGAGGGATTGGCGCCGGTGATCAGGGTCCAGAGTTCCTGCGTCGTCTCGGTTTCAGCCAGCCAACGCCCGCGAGTGAGGCGGAGGTGGAAGCGGTCCTCATCGTTGTCGCGCCCGGCCTCGGCGAGATCGCTGCCGATCCAGCAGGTGCCCGGCGGAACATAGCGGAAGGCCACATTGATGCTGGCGCCATGCGGCGTCGCTAGGCGCCAGATGGCGCGGGAACCGAACCGGTCGGTGGCATACGATTCGGCCCAGGCCGGTTTGCCGGGGCCGGAAAGGACGCCCAGGCGCTGACGCCAGGCCGCGATCTCGGGCGTGGCGCTGATCTCGTTGGCCAATTGGTCGAGGCGGGCGCCTGCGCCCTCGGCGAGCACCACCGCCTCGAGTCCCAATTCGGTGGCGCAACGGGTCGTGAGCGCCCGGACTCGGGCGATCTTGGCGATCCAGGCGGGGGACTCGGCGAAATCCCCGACCAGCGAGCGCAATTCGGCCACAGCGGCCTCGGCGTCGGCAGGAACCGGGGCGGTCTGCGACAAGGGGGCGAGCAGGATCTCGAGTTTGCGCACGCGCGCGACCTTGGTGCGCCATCCATGCAGGGTGCGGTCGTCGGCGCCGACGATGCGCGCGAAG
>CAMCMZ010000122.1 GCA_945876185.1 Candidatus Kuenenia stuttgartensis
AACTCGCCCGGCGGCTCGATCAGCGCCGGCTTCGCGATCTACGACACCATCCAGTACCTGACCTGCGACGTGGTGACCGTGTGCGTCGGCCAGGCCGCCAGCATGGGCGCCTTCCTGCTCGGCTCCGGCACCAAGGGCAAACGTTTCGCCCTGCCGCACAGCCGGATCATGATCCACCAGCCCTTCGGCGGCACCGAAGGCCAGGCTTCCGACATCGAGATCCAGGCCCGTGAACTGGTACGCCTGAAGAACGAACTGACCCGCATCGTCAGCGCCCAGACCGGCCAGCCGATTGAAAAGGTCAAGCGCGACAGCGAACGCGATCATTACATGACCGCCGACGAGGCCTGCGCCTACGGCATCATCGACAAGGTGGTGACCAAACCGACCTCGGTTTGAGCGCAATCCCTTGGTTTTTCCGGCGACCTGGGCGAACCCGGCGTCGCCTTCGACCCGTCCCCGTCCTGCCCCCTCGCCGTCCACTACACCCCTGCTAGGATCCCGACCGCCATGACCAAGCCGCGCAAGTCCGGTGGGCCGCCCGACAGTTGTTCCTTCTGCGGCCGCGCCACGCATCAGGTCGAACGCCTGATCTCGGGGCCGCCCGGCACCTTCATCTGCAATGAGTGCGTCGACGTCTGCGCGACCTTGCTCAAGGATCAAGGCAAGAAGGCGACCACCCCGGTCGATAGCACCTCGGCGCGCGGTGCCCGCCTGCCCTCGCCGGGCGAGATCAAGGCCCACCTCGACCAGTACATCATCGGCCAGGAACACGCGAAGCGCACCATCGCGGTCGCGGTCTACAACCACTACAAGCGCCTCAAGCACAACAAGACCGCGAGCGACGTGGAGCTGGAAAAATCCAACATCCTGATGCTCGGCCCGACCGGCTCCGGCAAGACCGCGATCGCGCGCTGCCTCGCCAAGATGCTCAACGTGCCCTTCGCGATCGGCGACGCGACCTCGCTCACCGAGGCCGGCTACGTGGGTGAAGACGTGGAAAATCTCATCCTGCGCCTCTTGCAGAACTGCGATTTCGACGTGGCCCGCGCTGAAACCGGCATCGTCTACGTCGACGAGATCGACAAGATCCGGCGCTCGTCCGGCAACGTCTCGATCACCCGCGATGTCAGCGGCGAGGGCGTGCAGCAGGCCCTGCTCAAGCTGGTCGAAGGCACCGTCGCCAACGTCCCGCCCGGCGGCGGCCGCAAGCATCCGGAACAGAAGTACATCCAGGTCAACACCACCAACATCCTCTTCATCTGTGGCGGCGCCTTCGGTGGCCTGTCCGACATCATCGGCCGCCGCATCGGTGAGCGCAAAGTCGGATTCAACCTTGACCCCGACGCCCGCATCGGCGCCGGCCAGGTCGACGACGAGGACCAGCGCCTGCTGTCGCAGGCCATCCCCGAGGATCTCGTCGAATACGGCCTGATCCCCGAGTTCATCGGCCGCCTGCCGGTGACCGTCGCCTTGCAGCCGCTGAGCGAAGAAGCGCTGATGAGCATCCTCACCCAGCCGCGCAACGCCCTGGTCAAGCAGTTCAAGGCGCTGTTCGCCATGGAGGGCGTCGATCTGCGCTTTACGGACGAAGCCCTGCTCGCGATCGCCCACAAGGCGATGGAGCGCAAGACCGGTGCCCGGGCGCTGCGCGCCATCATCGAGACGGTGATGCTGGATCTCATGTTCGACCTGCCGGATCGCGCGAAGTCCAACAAGGAATTCATCATCACCGCCGAATTGGTGCGCGAACGCATGGCCGATCCGGGCCGCCGCGCCACCTATCCGGCCGGACTGGCCAACGACCACGACGCCCCCATCAAGGAAAGTGCATGACCGACCCCCTCCTCGATCTCGCCAACCCGGATCAGGACCGCCGCCTCGCCGCGCTGCGCGCGCTCGTCGCCCGCCGGCAGGCCGGCCCGAGGACGGGAACCAACACCCATGTCCACACCAACCATTCGTTCTCGGTCTTCGCCAGCCCAAGCGCAGCGGTGTGGGCCGGGGTCGAATCCGGCATCGAGGTGCTCGGCATCAACGACTTCTTTACCACCTCCGGCTGCCCCGAATTCGCCGCTGCCGCCACCATCGCCAAATTGCCGGCGCTGTTCTGCCTGGAATGCATCAGCATGGACGCCGCCGCTGAAAAAGCTGGCGAACTCTTCAACGATCCGGCGAATCCGGGCAAGATCTACTTCAGCGGCAAGGGCATCGCCCGCTTTTCCGCCCCGGTGGCCGACCGCCTGCTGACCGCCATCCGCGCTGAACAGGAACGCCGGAACCGACGCTTGGTCGAGCGCCTCGACAAACATTTCACTGCGGTCCTCGGCATGCCCGGCCCCTCCTGGGATACCGTGGTCGGCCAGACCCCGCACGGTTCGACCACCGAACGCCACGTCGCCGCAGCCTGCCTCCAGCACATCCACGACATCGCCGGGGCAGGTTCAGGCCTGCGCCTGCAAGACGCGATGGCAGAGATCTTCACCAAGATCGTCGGCGTCGCCCCGGTCGCCGATGCGCCGGCGCAGCAGAACCAGATCCGCAACCAGTTGCTGAAGTCCGGCAAACCCTGCTACGTGGCTGAAGATCGCGCCGCGTTCCCGACCATCGCCGATCTGCGCGCGGCGTTTCTCGCCCTCGGCGGCATCCCGGTCTATCCCGTGCTCGGTAATCCGATCACCGCCTGCGAAAAGAGCATCCCCGCGCTCTTCGATCGCCTCGCCGCCTGGGGCGTCTACGCGATCGAGCTGATCCCCGCCCGCAACAACGCCGAGCGCGTCGCCGAAGTCCTCGCCGAGTGCGCCAAGCGCCAGTGGCCGGTCTGCGACGGCACTGAACACAACACCCCGGCGATGGAGCCGATGACCACCACCTGGGGCATGGATCCACGCTTCCGGCCGCAATTCCGCGATGGCGCCTGCGTCGTCCTCGGCCATCAGGAACTGGTCAAATCAGGCAAGCCCGGCTACGTCGATGCCGAAGGCCAACTCGTGCCGGGCGGCTTCGCGCGCTGCCTGGAAACCGGCCGCGCGCTCCTGGCCGCCGGAGCCAAGAGCGCCGCAAAGTAACGGAAAGCCCGGTAAAACCTGGACAGAGATCGAGCCGAGGCCAGGCGCCGCCGGGGTGCCTGGCTGGCCTCGAACCGTTCAAGCCGGAGCGTGCAGGGCGATGGCGTTGCCTTCGGTGTCCGTCGCCAGCACGCGCCAACCCCAGGGGCCGATCTGGTGCTTGGCCTTGGTGATCCGGCCGCCGGCGGCGGTCACTGCCGTCACGGCCGCATCAAGCCGGCCCGCGACATTGAAATAGAGCAGCGAGCCTTCGCCCGCTGGCTTGTAACCCGGACGCACGACCAGGCAGCCCGCGATCTCGCCCGCAGCGGCAGGGAAGACCCCGACCTTGTAGCCTCCGTGGTCATCGATCCGGACCGGCTGGCCGATGACGGCGGAATAGAACGCGACGGCGCGATTGAGCTCGGCGACGGGAAGGTCGAACCAGGTGATGGCGTGCGGCATGGAAACTCCAGGGATGGTGGGCTGGGAATCTATCGACCTGACCTGAAGACGAAACCGGGAAATGCGGCTAGATTGCAGATTCAGAAATCCTGATCCGTGGGATTCGGCCATGAGCCCCAAGGAGATCTTCAGCCGTCCCTACGGGACTGGTTCGACTCGATGGTCGTGAAACCCGGGGTTGAAACCCCGGGCTAACTTCACCTCGTCCCTACGGGACGTAAAAAACTGGAAATTACAGTGAATTTTGAGCAAACGTGCGTCCCGTAGGGACGCTGTGAGGTTAGCCCGGGGTTTCAACCCCGGGACGGGTAAGAAGAAGGTTGCCAGTCCCGTAGGGACGACTGAAGTTGAAGCAAAGTCTCAAATGTAGATCCCGACGGTAGGGCGGTTGAACGGAAG
>CAMCMZ010000123.1 GCA_945876185.1 Candidatus Kuenenia stuttgartensis
AGGGAATCCCTGACTTTCCCCCAAGGCAGTCCCTGACCCTCCGAATCAGGTCCAAAAGCCATCCAACCCCCGGCCAAATGGCCGGGGGTTGCTTCGTGAATGGGCAAAATCATTGGATTTCACCATCAATTTGCAAAATCAGCCGACAAAGAATACCAGACACGCACGTATTCTTGAGAACCCTTCTCGCCGCATAGTCTTCCGCCCATGGCCATCGCCCGCAAATACCTCCTCGACCTCCGCAACCCGGGTTGGGTGCACGGCATCAGCCGGTGCGTGCGCAAGGCGTTCCTGGCGGGGAATCAGGCGGCGCATCGCAAGGTGTGGGTCGAGGACCGCCTGCGCTTGCTGGCCGAGGTCTTCGCGTGTGAGATGGCAGCGTATGCGGTGATGTCGAATCATGTTCATGTGGTGGTGCGGATGGCTCCTGAGATTGCCGCGACCTGGTCGGCCGCTGACGTGGCGCTCCGCTGGATGCGGATCTTTCCGGGTCGGGGTCGTGTCCTGCCGGATGGGACGGCAGTCGAGCCAGATCCGGCTCAGGTGGGTACGCGCGCGCAGGACGCAGCGTGGGTGGTCGAACGCCGGCGGCGCTTGGCGGATCTGCCGTGGTTCATGAAAAGCCTGAAGGAATTCATCGTGCGGCGCGCGAACGCCGAGGATGGCTGCACCGGGGCGTTCTGGGAGGAACGTTTCACGTCGGTGCCACTTTTGGATCAGGCGGCGCTGATCGCGTGCATGGCCTATGTCGATCTCAACCCGATCCGGGCGAAGCTCGCGGACCGGCCGGAGCGCTCGACGCACACGGGCGCGCACGAGCGGGTGCGGGTGCGGCAGCGGCACCGGGTGGCGCAGCGCGCGGCGGCCTTACCGGCGCCGGTGCGGCAGGTGGTGTTGGACCAGGCCGGTCTGACCACGGGACCGGGCGGTGCGGTAGCGACGACCGCCGGTGCCAGCGACGTGCCGGCCGCGCCAGCCGCGACGACGTTCGGCGCACACCCGGAATCCGGCCTCTGGCTGACCCCGATGGCCCGCTGCATCGCGGGTGAAGTGCTGGGCAATTCCAAGATTTCCGTCGATGACTACTTGACGCTGGTCGACGCGACCGGCCGGTTGATCAAAGCCGGCAAGCGCGGCGCGATCCCGCCTGAACTTGGTCCGATCCTGGCCCGGCTGGACATGTCAGTGGATGACTGGATCGCAACCGTGACCACCGGCCGCTCGATGCTCGGCGGGGCCTTGGGCCATGCAGCATCACGGATGGCGGAAGCCGCCCGGCGCGGCGCGGATTGGGTGCGGAATCGGTGTCCGTTGTTTGCGGGGAAAACTATGGGGGATCGAACGGTAGCGGCGTGATGATCGGATTGCGGGTAGAACAACTACTCAGTTCAGTCCAGTCCAGATCAGCCCAGAAGCCCCAGCGTCTCGCGGCCGAGGGCTTCGGGAATGGCCTTGGTGACGATGAGGTCTTCGATCTCGGCGCGGGCGACGTCGATCGGCATGACACCATGCGCAACCAGACGACGAATGGTGGCAATCGTGGCCTGAACTGCCTTGGCCTCACCCTTGGCCTCACCCTTGGCTTCACTTTCGATTATGAGGTCTTCAAAGACGTTGCCCATGGTCGGCTCCTCGCGCAGGCGAAGCGCTGCGTATTCAGCCCAAAAGACCGAGCGCCTCACGGCCAAGGATTTCGGGAATGCCCTTGGTGGCGATGAGTTCTTCGATCTCGGCGCGAGCGACATCAACGGGCATGATTCCGCGTGCAACCAATCGACGGATGGTGGCGATGGTGGCCTGGGCGGCCTTGGCTTCACCCTTGGCTTCACTTTCGGTCATCAGGTCTTCAAAGACGTTGCCCATGGTCGGCTCCTCGCGCAGGCGTTGGCGGAACTGTGGCTCCTGGCTTTCGTGCAAGTTGGCGAGTTTCTGTGCCAGGGCAAGGTAGCGGCGCAGGTCATCAACCGGGCCAGGTGTGTGCGCCATGGCCGTGACGGCCGTAACGGCGGCTTCGATCGCGTCTTTGATTGCCAGGGCCTGAAACAGCGCGGCGACGCGGTTTTGCAGTCCGCGCAGGCGCGGCAGATCGGCCTCGGTGATGTGAACCACCCGGTACCTGAAGTCGAGCACCGGCAAATCTGCGACGATGCTGTGCAGGCGATTCGGGATCGCAGCGGAAGAACGATCGGTCACGAAGACGACCGGGAAGACCTCGGCGTCGGGATGCCGTAGGCGCAACCCGGCGTAGTACCACAGCACCCGCACTCGTTCGACCTTGCGGGCTTCGGACCAGTGTTCGACAAGCAGAATCACCTGCTGCGTGCCGTCGGCCCAGGTGGCGAGCAGCGCCAGGTCGAGGAACCGGCTGGGATCGCCCAAGTCGGGCAGCGGCAATTCCTGCTGGACCGGGACGATGCTGACCGGTCGGCCACGTTCGATCATGAGTTCAGGGACGAAGAACTCCAACGTTTCATGAGGATATTCGGTGAGGAACGCCTTCAACCCGCGATCTTCAGTCACCTGCTGAACGCGGGGCACATTGGGGTCGGGCATGGCTGGGAGACTGTGCCGTGGGTGACCATGGCAAGGGGTGGACTGATAGCGGATGACTGTTCGACCGCGTCAGATGATCGGATCGTCCGCAGAGGTCGCCGGCTGAGCCAGAACGGGATGGTCGTTTGCTGTTGGCGCAACAAGATCCGTGGTTGGGCGTTGGCCCGCATCATCGCGATCATCGAGCAGAGCCTCGCGCACGCGCCGCAGGTAGCCATCCAACCAGACTCCGACGCCGGGGAGATCCCAGCCAGGGCATGCGGTTTGGATCTGCCTGGATGCCGGGCATTGTTCATGCCCTCGTCGCGAAGGCGCCAGACCTGGATCCTCGCCACAGGCAGGCGGGCTCGAAGGCTCGATCCGACACCGTGCCACTCACCCCCACGGCGGTAAGCTGCCGGGAACATGCCCGGGAACTATGTTGGGGGCCTTCCCGGGGTTAGGCACCGGAACGACGGTCAGTCCCTGGGCAAGTCTGGAGTGGTTCTCCATCCCCCGTTGATGGTATGGGGACGGTTGAGGTGCGTCGGGGCTTCTTCCCCGCAGCCTGATACGCCGGCTCACGGCGGTCATCCTGACCGTCAAACGGATTGCGGCGAGAACAACTCGGGCGCGGCACAATCCATCTGCCGGATTTTTCTCGATGCCACCGTAACTCTATGCAAATGCATAGCGTTGCTTCAAGCCGCGGCGTGAACGTGCCCCATCCAGCGCGGTGAGTGGCGTTACGC
The DNA here is from genome assembly GCA_945876185.1 of Candidatus Kuenenia stuttgartensis. GTDB lineage: Bacteria > Planctomycetota > UBA11346 > UBA11346 > UBA11346 > BJHQ01. Next base: position 3,285 of record CAMCMZ010000123.1, read on the forward strand.
CGCGGGTTGAAGCAACGAGTGGTTGGACATGGCCATCAGCGCTGTGGGTGGCGCAGGGTATTTTGCTCCTGGGCGAGTA